>JBGAVC010000040.1:0-32673 GCA_044228265.1 Pyrinomonadaceae bacterium | reverse complement strand
TACCTGTTGATACCGGCAGACATTTCGGCAACGGACGCACAATTTGAGTACCGCTCTAGAAAGGGCGGCGATTTTGTCGCCAATGACGCTCTAAAGGACGCGCTGGATCGTGCTGTCTGGTCTCAGCGGCTCACCGATGCGAAGATCAGCGAGGCACAATTCAAGGCACTCAGTACGGGCATCGTGCTCGATTCCAAGGGGCTCGACGACAAGGGCCAGGAAACCAACAGCGAAATGCTGATGGCCGGCTCGTTCGTCGTCGGCTTGATGATCTACATCACGCTTGCCATCTATGGGCAGGTCATAATGGGCGCCGTTGTCGAGGAAAAGGATACGCGCATTGCCGAAATACTCTTCTCATCGGCTCGTCCGTTCGAGTTAATGCTGGGCAAGCTGGTGGGCGTCGGACTTGCGGGCCTGACGCAGCTCGCTATCTGGATCATATCGCTGGGTTCGGTGGTGGGGTATCTCTCCGCACAGTCTGATCCGTCCGGATTTTTGCGCTCGCTCCCGCGCATTACGCCGCTGATGATCGGCTACTTTTTGTTGTTCTTTCTGCTCGGTTACTTCGTCTTCTCTTCCATATACGCTTTGATCGGTTCGATGGTCACGACCGTTCAGGAAGGTGGTCAATTCGCCTTTCCAGTAACTCTCATACTTGTGGTCGGCTACATGTTCAGTTTCGTCGTTATTCGCGACCCGGGCTCGGACATGTCGTTCTGGGTCTCCGTTTTGCCGTTCCTCGGGCCGATCACGATGCCCGTTCGGATACTTGCCGGTATGCCGCCACTCTGGCAGATATTGATGTCGATAGCTCTTAACCTCGCTACGATCGTAGCCCTTGTATGGCTTGCGTCACGTGTTTATCGCGTCGGCATGCTGATGTACGGCAAGCGTGCCACGATCCCCGAAGTATGGAAATGGATCCGGCAGCCTTGACGGCAAAATATGTTTGAAAGGACCCCATGGCTATCGAGATCGAAAAGAAATTTCGTTTGACGCCGCAACAGAGCGAACTGGTACGAGCGTCTCTCATTCGCCTCGAAGCCGAGTATGTCGGTGAGGACCTCGAAGAAAATACGATCTATGGCGGCCCGGCACTCGACGAACAGAACGCCGTGGTCCGTATCAGACGGACCGCGGACAGCTCCGTTTTGACATTCAAAAAACGTATCGGATCGGAACTTCCTGTCAAACAGCAGATCGAGCACGAATCAGAAGTGAGCGACGCCGAGGCGATCGCAGCGATCCTTGACTCGATAGGGCTCGAGCGACGTCTGATTTACGAGAAGCGTCGACGGAAATGGCGGTTCAGATCCGTCGAAGTAGTGCTCGACGAGTTACCTTTCGGCTTGTTCATGGAGATCGAAGGGCCACTCACAGCTATCGCGGAAGCCGAAATGCTGCTCGACGTCGACGGCCTCGAGCCTGAGCACGAGACCTATCCGCGCTTGACGCAAAGGTTCGGCGTTCGACGCGGGAACATCGTCGAGGCCCGATTTGGTCCTTGAACACAGTGTTTGCGTGAGGAACGGGTGAGCCGGGCGATCGGAACGGAAGCCGATTTGTCGAACTTACTTGCTCATTATTTCGTTTTTATGCTGTAGGTTGGCAGCTTGTGGTTTCAAATTAGTTGTAGTACAAAGAAGCCATATCTTCAATTCAAACGATCGGTCATCAAAAGGAGAAAACTATGCATATTCTTTGGCAATTGTTGGTCGGATTGATAATTGGCGTGATCGCCCGTCTGCTGCTTCCCGGCAAGGAAGCGATCGCTAGTGGGCCGCTCGGTTGGCTGATCACCGCCCTCGTCGGCATGGGCGGTTCGCTCATCGGTTCCTTCGTCGGGCGGGCCATCTGGAAGGACCAGAACTATACTGCCGGCTGGATCCTCTCCATCCTCGGGGCGATGGGATTGCTCCTGTTGTTGAGATTTATTTTCTAGGCTGGCTGCTCACGCAGAGCACGGCACAAGCGGGCGAGGGCTTGCTTGTGCCTCTTTATTTTTCAAGCGCCTTCTCGATCCTGCGGTCGGGAATGAACCAGATCGCGGCAACCAGTACGTATAAGCCGTTTGAGATCCACGGATTAAAGAACGCGAGCGGGATCGCAGACGCGTAACAGATCATCGAGAATTTGCCTTTCACGTCCGATCCGATAGCCCGTGCAAGCGTCGATTCGTCGTCGGCGTCGTGCTTGATGATCGTCATTTGCAGTATCGTGTAAGCGATAGCAGCCAGCAAAAGAACTGCTCCATAAACGGCGGTCGGCAGCGACGAAACGTGATTTTCGCCCATCCAGCCGGTCGCGAATGGAAACAGTGACAACCAAAACAGAAAATTGAGATTTGCCAGTAATATACGTCCGTTCACTCGCCGCGTCGCCTGGAGCATGTGGTGATGGTTGTTCCAGTAGATACCGATATAAATGAAGCTAAGAACATAGCTTAAGAAAACGGGAAGGAGCGGCTTGATCGCCTCAAAGCTGTCACCATGCGGGATCTTGAGCTCTAAGACCATGATCGTAATGATAATGGCCATCACTCCGTCCGAGAACGCTTCCAACCGAGATTTGTTCACACGCGCACCTCTTCAGGAAGCTCCATTTTCAGTAGGCCGTCAAAGGTCACGTGATACGGCGCACCCTTCAAAGGAACGGACATTTCACTCTCGGTCTTGCCGTCGGCGTTGGCGATGCCGACACTCGCAAAATAACAATTCGCACCGTGTGCAATCGCGTGTCTTACCAGCGTCTGAAACACCTCTTCGCCCTCGATACGGCCCCGGTTAGGATAGACGTCGGTCCTGACCACAAAAAAACCGATCTCTCCGTCTTTGTGCGCGACGATCTGCGGCTGGGTCGTCCGGTCGGCAAAGACGTCAGCCGACTCGATCACCCATTCCGCCTGTTCGAGCTGTCCACAGACGATCTCGATCCCAAAGGCGTGGATATCCGCCTCTGACATACGTTCCATTTCCTTCATTGCATCGATTTTAACCGTCCGGGCTGCACAGAATCAAAGAACAAGTCGTGATTGCCTCGCACCTCGCGGCGGTGCGATAATCTGACAACTGGCTCAGCAATGGCAATGTCGAAGGACCGACAAGCGATCGAGATCTACGTTTACCGGCAGAACGCCGAGAGCGTAGAAAAGCTTAATGACCGTTCAAAACTCGCCGGCCTCCTGGCTGACGAAACGAGCCTCGTCTGGGTCGATCTTCGGGGCGAGACCTCCGAAGACATTGCGATCGCAGAAGATGTCTTGAAAAACGAATTCAAGTTCCATTACCTAACGATCGAGGATTGTATCGAGACCCGAAACCAGCCAAAGATCGAGGCGTTTCCGGACTACCTGTATTTCATCGTCCACGGCGTGCGACCAGAGCAGGTGTCACCGTCAAATTTCGCGACCAAGGAACTCGACGGTTATCTGGGCAAGAACTTTGTGGTCACCTTTCATCGCGAGCCATTCAGTTCGATCAAGGAAGTAAAACGCCAGATCCTCACAAGCCCGTTTAGCTGCCAGCGCGGACCAGCGTACCTGCTGCACCAGGTCCTCGACCACCTTGTCGACCACTATATGCCTCTGGTCGATGCCCTTGACGTCGAGATCAACGCTCTCGAGGAGCGCGTGCTCGCGATGAGAAAGAACGACAGTGAGACGCTCGAGGACATCTTGAAAATACGACGCGGAGTCGCACGGCTAAAGAGGATCTCAGCGCGTCAGCTCCAAGTGCTTTACCGTATCTCGCACGGCGAATTTCCGCAGATACCGGAGGGCGTGCTTCCCTATTTTCGAGATGTTCACGACCACCTGCTGCGAATCTCCGACCTTTCCGAATCGTACCGCGATCTGATCAGCGGTATGTTTGACATTCACTTTGCCGTCGTGTCGAACCGGACGAACGAGATAATGAAAACCCTCGCCGTGGTGTCGGCTATCATCCTGCCGCTTTCTCTTATCGCTGGCATCTACGGAATGAATTTCGATTACATGCCCGAATTGAAAACGCGCTACGGCTATTTCGCGACCCTCGGAGCGATGCTCGTGATCACGCTGTTATTGTTGTTCTATTTCTGGAGACGCGGATGGATATTTCAGCCCAGGAACGAAGTGGTAACCGAGCGGCTGGTCCAAGCGGTAGACCGATCACGTAAAGATCTGGGCTAGGAGGTCACGCACCTGAGTGTCGCCATAACCGTAAACACCTTCACTCTTTCTGAACTCGGTAAATATTCGGCCAAAGTCGGTTTCGCCTTGCGCTGCGATCTTACGCAGTGCCTCGAGAGGTCGAATATCCTGTTCAAGTGCGGCAGCGACAACCTCCTCGAGATATGGGAAAGACGGATGTTCGCCCGACACCAGTTCCTTTAGCCGACGATGGCTCCGCATGCGATATGCTTGCCAGAGGTCCGCTCCGAGCTTCACTTCCGCGTCAGTAAATTTGCGCCGATGCTCGTACGCTTCTCGCATTTTATCCGCGGTAAAGCCGCCAAAGCCTTCCCAGCGTGTCGATTCGTCTAACCCGAAGGGCTCGATCCTGTAAGTAGCAACGCCCGTAGGCTCAATCAACGACAAGCAGAACCACATGTTGACGCTGCAGAATAGTTCGTATTCGAACCACAGGTTTACTTCATCGGTGTCAGTGATCTCGGTAAGTCTGCTGAGAGGGTCAGCGACTTTTTCGTGATAGTCGATCTCGTCCTCGCCATAACCGTTGGCGATGAACGTCGCACGCTGCTGCCAAAACCGATCGAGGTCCTCGGCATCGATGGGTCCCGCCACCAATACCTCACGGCAGATGATCAATTCGCCCTGGATGCCAGTTTGCTTGAATTCCGCGACCTGAGCATCGCCAGGCAGAACGTGATAGATCATACCCACAACATTAAGGCGTAGAAAACTGAGAGGCAAACGCCGCCGTAGATGCCCGCAACGATGTCATCGGCGCATATGCCCAAACCGCCCGGGAGGTTTTCAAAAGCTCGTATAGGATAAGGCTTCCAGATGTCAAACAGACGGAAAAGAATGAATCCAGGAATGATGACCACCCACGAAACGCCAAAGGGTACGAAGCAGAAGACGATGAGTTGTCCCATTACCTCGTCCACGACCGCCTGCGGCGGGTCTTCCCGACCAAAGATCGCGGCCGAACGGCCCGAGGCCCAAATTCCGGCAAGACAAAACAAGGTCAGCAAAACACTGACCACGGCCGGGATCAAAAAATCAAAGAAGACCCAGCGAGGTTCCCGTGGAGACCTGCTCAGCAGCGTGAGTATCTCCCACGCTCCAACGTATATCAACACACCGACCGCGGAGCCATACGTTCCGGGAGCACCGGGAATATACCCGACACCGAACGTCGTCAGGGCCAACGCTAAGTGATCGACGACGCCCGAGGCCTTACGTTTTTCGATCGTTCCTTTCAATTAGAGTTTCATCGAGACCGACGAGCCTTTCCCGTCGCTTAAAATTCTATGCCTTGCTGAGCAAATATGCCCACATGAAATGGATGTTTTATTTCGCGCATCTCGGTAACAAGCTCGGCCTCGTCGATCATTTTTTGAAGCGCGTTGTCGACGTTGCGGCCGGTCAGGATCAGATGCAAGTGCGGCTGAGCTTTCCGAATTTCCCGGATCTCGGCAATCACAGCATCGACGTCGAGGAAACCGTAACTAAGCACATACAGCAGCTCGTCAAAAACAAGCAGATCGTAGTCGCCGCTCCGCATCTTTTCGACGCAAAGGGCCCATGTTTCCTCTGATGTCTTGATGTCCTGAGATTTGTCGTTCGTGTCCCACGTAAAGCCGTCGCCCATCGTGTAGACCTCGATGCCGAGTTTTTCGAACGAATCGTGCTCGCCGTAGCGGTCGTTTCGCGACTTCATGAACTGGATCATGCAGCAATGAAGTCCGCGCCCCGCGGCGCGCACGAGAACACCTATCGCCGCGGTCGTTTTGCCTTTACCGTCGCCCGTATTGAGCATCAGCAGGCCTTTTGTGTTCTCGCGATAGTCCTCGCGTCGCCATTTATACCGTTTTTCGGGCATCGCTGAGTATTATAACAACCGAATGCAGAAGCCCGCACGCAGTAGGGCATCGGCTAATGACCACGAATGCTCTTACTACGTGCGGGCTTCTTCAAGAGCCCTTCTCACAATCACTGTTCGGCGGACTTGTCGATAGCTTCTGTCAGTGCACCGACGATGCGTTCCTCAGCCCCGTCCCAATCGCCTTCGATGCTGAGTCCCGCGGCGTTCTTATGCCCTCCGCCGCCGAACGATTCAGCGACTTTCGCGACATTGATGTCGCCTTTGGAACGCAGACTCACGCGAAATCGTTCAGGCCCGATCTCTCGCATGTAAACGGCGGCAACGACGTCTTTGGCCGCGAGCGGAATATTTACAAATCCGTTGTTGTCACCATCCATGGCACCGGACTCCTGCTTCATCTTGAGCGTCTGCCGAAGACAAGCAACGCGACCAGTCGGATCGCGGCGAACGGTCGCGAGGACCTGCCGCATCAACTCGATCCGGGACCACGGATAATTAGCGTAAACCGCTTGACCGATCTTTTCAGGCTTGGCTCCGGCGCGAATAAGCTCCGAAGCGACCTTCAACGTTCTGTCCGATGTATTTGGAAAATGAAACGAGCCCGTATCGGTCACCAACGCCATGTAAACACACTCAGCGATCTCTTTTGTTATCCGCCCACCGATCGCCTTGCACAGGTTGTAGATCATCTCGCCAACCGCCGAGGCCGTCGAATCGATCCAATTGATCGTTCCAAAATGCTCACTCGTCGCGTGATGGTCTATGTTGACCGTGAATTCGTCGTTTAGGCCGGCGATTCCCGGTCGATCGATGTCAGAGCACTCGATAACGAATATCGCGTCATAAGCCTTGTCGATCTTTGTTATGTTTCGGATCTCGTGGGCACCCGGCAGGCTGCGGTAAGACAATGGAATATCGCCATGAACGACCACCTCTGCCTTTTTGCCTAACGAGGTGAGAAGCCAGCACAGCCCGAGGGATGAGCCAACGCCATCGCCGTCCGGCTTAATGTGCGTAGTGATCGCAAAATCGCTCTTGTTTTCAATTAACTCTACTACTTGACTTAACACTAAGACTTCTTATGATCCGGACGGTCTAATATATACTCATCGAAATGACGGTATACGCCGAACGGACCGTTCCTTCCTATTTTTCAAATTCCCCGTGACTGGCCAGCTCATCGAGCAGCGAGCTGACCCGAGCCGCATTCTCTTCGGCCGTATCGCGAATAAAATGTACGTGGGGAGCGAACCTAAGATCGAGGTTCATCGCTACCTGTTGCCTGATGAATGTCGCCGCTTGTCGCAACGCGTAGAGCGCGTTTTTGACCTCAGTTTCACTTCCATTGATCAGGACATAGACCTTGGCATCCCGCAGATCACTGGAAACGTTTACCTCGGTCACTGTTGCGGACTGGATCCTGGGATCATCCAACTCGAACCCCACGACCTCGGCGATCTCTTCGCGCAACGCCTCGGCAAATCTTTCCGGACGACGCATAATCCTAAAGCTCGGTCGCGGCGATCCTTTCGATGACGAACGCCTCGATCTGGTCGTCGACCTTCAGATCGTTGAAATTGACCAGGCTGATACCGCATTCAAAACCGTTCTTGACCTCGTTGACGTCTTCCTTGAACCGCTTGAGCGACGCAATATCGCCCTCCCAGATCACGACGCCGTCACGGATCAACCGGGCCTTGGCCTGACGGCGAATAAGTCCGTCGATCACACGACAACCGGCGATCGTACCGATCTTCGACACCTTGAATATCTCCTGGACCTGTGCCTTTCCGAGTATGACCTCTTTCTCGATCGCGTCGAGCATGCCGATCATGGCCGCCTTGATCTCTTCTTCGACCTTGTAGATCACCGAGTGCAGGCGGATATCGACCTCTTCGTGCTTGGCGATGTCAGCAACGCGAGCCTCCGGCCGAACGTTGAACCCGATGATGACGACCGCGGTGCCCGACGCCTCGGTTTGGGTCGCTGAAGCAAGCAGAACGTCCGACTCGTTGATCGCGCCGACTCCTGCACGAATAACACGCACCTTGACCTTTTCTGTCGAAAGCTTCTCGAGGGTCGATTTGAGAACCTCGACCGATCCCTGTACGTCCGCCTTGAGAATAACGAGCAATTCCTTGATCTCGGCCTGGCCAAGCGACTCGATGCCGCGTTTTGTCGTTTTGAGCATCGCGGCCTGCCGGGCATGCATCTGACGCTGCTGGGCGATGTCCTGTGCTCGTTCAACATCCGCAACAACCTGAAATGTATCACCGGCCTGAGGCACGCCCTGAAGCCCTAATACCTCGACGGGCGTAGCCGGCCCGGCAGATTCGACCGCGACACCGCGGTCGGAGAACATTGCCCGTACTTTGCCGTAATATTGACCCACGATGAACGGGTCACCGACCTTGAGAGTTCCCTGCTGGACAAGCGCAGTGGCCACCGCTCCGCGACCTCTGTCTAGTTTGGCCTCGAGCACAACGCCGGATGCTCGGCGCGTCTCACTGGCCTTGAGTGCCAGGATATCGGCCTGAAGCAGTACCGTTTCGAGCAGCAGGTCGAGATTCTCCCGTTTCTTGGCCGAGACGGGAACCATTTCTGTATCACCACCCCAATCTGTCGGCTGCAAACCCAGGCCAGCCAGGCCCTGCTTGACCTTGTCGGGATTTGCGTCAGGTTTGTCGATCTTGTTGATAGCGACAATGATCGGCACCCCGGCCGCCTTCGAGTGGTCCACCGCTTCGATCGTCTGCGGCATCACGCCGTCGTCGGCCGCAACCACGAGGATGACGATATCGGTCGCTTTGGCACCGCGGGCCCGCATCATTGTAAACGCTTCGTGGCCGGGCGTGTCGAGAAAAACGACTCGACGGGGATGATCGGGATCGTCGGCATTGGGCACCATCACGCTGTATGCACCGATGTGCTGCGTGATGCCGCCTGCCTCGCCTTCCGCGACGTTTTCGGACCGGATAGCATCGAGGAGACTGGTCTTTCCGTGGTCCACGTGGCCCATCACGGTTATCACCGGTGCTCGTGTCACTTCGAGATCGTCGGCGTCCGCCGCGATCAGTTCCTCAAACTCCTGCTCGATGACCATTTCCTCGAACGGCGCGAAGCTGAGGTCAAACCCGTATTCGGTAGCCATTTCGATGGCCATTTTTTCGCCGATCGGCTGGTTAAGCGTGGCAAAGACGCCGCGTTTAATAAGTAGTTGCACGATATCGCGAGGCGTGATGCCGAGAGCCTCGGCGAATTCACGCACTGTAGCTCCCTCAGTGAGCTTGACGCTCTTGAGCCCGCCTTCCGCAACCGTGCCTACCTGATCAAGTATTCTTTCTTCAATAGATCTCTGACGCGGTGCGTCCAGATCGCGTTCGGCAAACCTCCCGCCTTTATCATCCCGCGTCTTGCGGCCGCCGGAACGGCCGGGCCGGCGTCTTTGATCAGCAGGCGGCGTGTATGTGAGCTGCGGAGCGGCCGTTTCACCGGGCGTGCCTCGAAATTGGGTGCGACCTCGAACATCGACGGTCCGCTGGTCGCCAAGCAGGCGGCCGGTCCTGGTCGGAGCGTCGGTGACCAGCTTGTCACCGGGCTTGATGCCCTTTTCGAGAGCGGAACGCGTGAGGGTCAGAGTCTTGACAGTGGTTCCGGCAGGACGAACAACGTCCGGAGCAGTTTCGACCTGCTCTGCCACCTCTTCCGCCGGTTCGGCTATAGATTCGTCCGCAACAGGTGCAGTGACGCTCCCGGCGGCTTCTACAGTTACGGGTTCGACAGATTCGGCCTCCGGGGTCGGCGCCGGCTTCGCCTTTGAAACAACCAGTCTTTTGACCTTCACGGCCGGAGCCGGTTCCGCCTTTTCAGCTTCCACCGGGGCGGCTTCAGGCACTTCGACAGGCTCAGCGGCCGGCTCAACAATTTCTGGAGCGGCGACTTCGGCGGGAGCTTCGACTGTTTCGGCCGGTTCGGCCGCCGGAGCCTCGTCTTTCTTTGCCTTGATCACCTTGATCGCGCGCTTGGGCGCAACCTCGGTTTTTGGAAAGTACTTGTTACGAACCTTCTCAGCAAATTCGGCACTCACGGAATTTGACGCAACACTCACGTCAGCACCCGCGCGGCGCAGATCTTCCATCACGCGCTTTGTGTCCTGCTTGAGTTCGCGTGCCAGATCGTAGATTCGAACCGATTTCCTAATTGTCATGTTCTACCAATTCGAGACTCGTTAACAGTGCCGTCAGATTAAGTTGCCGGCCCCGCGACCGGCGGCGCAAGAAAGTTACTCCGAGGCCTCTTCGGCCTGTTCTTCCACCGGCTGTTCAACAGCTTCTTTATCCTCCGGGGCCAACTCTCCAGTCTCTTCCGAAACTTCCTTTTCCGCGATCGTCTCATCCGCGGCAGCGTCGACAGTGACCTCGTCCCCTTCGACCTCCGCATTTTTAGCCTCGACAATTGATCGAGCAGAACCAAGGATGCGTTCTGCCTCGTCAAGACTCACGTCGAGGAAATCGACAAGGTCGTCGACCGATGCTGCAGCCAAAGCTTCAACGTCCGTAATGCCCTTTTCAGCGAGCGTTTCAGCCTGTGGTGCCGTCACTCCTTCAAGAGCCGTTATAGGCACGGCCTCGCCGGACGCCATCATTTTACCCATCTTGAGGGCGATCTCTTTCTTGAGCAGTTCCTCGCTGACGATCTTGATATCCCAACCCACCAGCCGTGCGGCCAGCCGCACGTTTTGGCCTTTCTTGCCGATCGCCAGACTAAGCTGGTCCTCGCCCACAATGACCTCCATCTGGCGGTTCACGATATCCGTGATCCGGACTTGCGAAACCTTGGCCGGTGACAGAGCATTTGCCGCAAATACCGACGGCTCGTCCGACCATTCGATGATGTCGATCTTTTCACCGCGGAGTTCCTTGATGATGGATTGAACGCGCGAACCCTTCATACCCACACAGGCTCCTACAGGATCGACGTCCTTCTCATTTGAGGCGACGGCGATCTTGGCACGGTCGCCGGGTTCCCGAACAGCCGATTTTATGACGACCGTATCGTCATAGATCTCGGGCACCTCCATCTCAAACAGCCGTTTAAGCAACTCCGCCGAAGCGCGCGACGCCATTATCTGCTGGCCCTTCTGATCCTTGGAGACATCCACGATGACGACGCGGATACGTTCGCCCTGGTTCCACATCTCCCCCCGCGACTGTTCTTTGCGAGGAACGTAAGCCTCTAGATTATTTCCCAGGTCGATGATCATGTCGCCGCGTTCAAACCTCTTGACGGTGCCATTGATCAGTTCGCCTTTCCGGTCGACGTATTCGTCATAGACCTTTTCGCGGATCGCTTCGCGTACCTTCTGAACCAGGATCTGCTTGGCAGTCTGAGCCGCGATGCGGCCCATTTCCTCGTTCGGCAAAGGTATGAGCAGTTGATCGCCGATCTCGATATCCTCGCCCGCTAGTTCCTGAGCTTCTTCGAGAGACAGTTCCTCGGAGTCATTCTCAACCTCTTCGACAACGGTCTTTTGTGCGGAGATCTCGATCATTCCTTCGTCGTTGTTCCACTCGACCTGAATGCTCTCTCCGGTCTTGTCATGAGCGCGAAACTGTTTACGCGCCGCGGCACGCACCGCCTCTTTCATCGCTTCGATGATCATGTCGCGGTCGAGCCCCTGCTCGTTGCACAAAACCTCAATACTCTGTCCTATCGATGAAGTCATAATCCAACCGTTCGTCTTCCGATGTTCTTACACCTTGACCGTCGTTTACGCGGCCGAACGTCCCTTTAGTTCCTTTCCGAGGTCCATTTTCAAGTTCGCTTTTACAACGTCTGAATACGGTATCCGCGTCACCCCGCTTGATCGGTCTTCAATAACGACCACTTCGTCCTCGACTGCCAGTAACCGGCCCGAGAAATTCCGCTGTCCGTTGACGTCCGTCGCTGTCCGGATCCGGGCGAGTTCGCCTGTGAACTTTACAAAGTCCGACAGAGAATAAAGCCCGCGTTCGATCCCCGGCGAAGATACTTCAAGGACGTATGCCCACGGTATCAGGTCCAACGCATCAAGCTCAGCCTCGACGGCAGCAGAAAAGCGGGCACAATCGTCAAGCGTCACCCCGCCAGTCTTGTCAATGTAGATGCGGACCACCGAGTCGCGCTTTGCCCCGAGGATCTCTACATGAACCAATTCAACGCCTTGTGAGGCCGCCGCACCCTCTGCGATCGAGCGAACCTGTCCAGCGATCGCATCACTTACAGCCATTTTTCAATACCAAAACAAAAAGTGGGCACGAAACCCACTTGACACGTCCGAAACTACGCATCGCGGCAAACAGTTATTCTATACCGGGATTTACCAAAATTGCAAGCAAAGGATCGTCACGGGGCTGTCAGGCCGCCAACCATCTTCTCCATTTCGGCAAATTTCTTGCGAATTGCCGAAACTCGTTCGGTATTGGGATCAGCCAGGAACTCTTCGATCAGGACGGAGAATTCACGTGTCTCGGTCAATAGGCGGCGTCCGTCACGTTCCACCGCGCGGGCGGCGTCAGGCCGAGAAGTGCCGGCCCGTTTCGCCTCGGCCGCTCCCCAGTGAGTTATCCTCACCACGTTTTGCCGCGTTTCGGTCACCCAACCTTCCGATTTCAGATGATTGGAGATCTCTTCCAAGCTAGGAAAATAGCCTTCCTTCTTCAACAGATCGGCGAGGTCGATTTCGATCAGCTCCTTGCCGCCGGTCTCTTCATAGATCCTTGCTAAGACCTTGTGATAAGTGTCCATACTGGTTCTATATTTTTCGGGTTAGATCAAGTTTCACGCGCTTGCTCGAATGCCAACCGGGCCGCGCCGAGTATTCCAGCATCGTCCGCTAATCGGGCGCGGACAATCTTAACACGTTCCGCAGGCAGGCGAAACGCCCTTTCGGATATCTGCTGCCTCACCGGGCCGATGAACAGTTCCCAGGCCGCTGCCACACCTCCTCCGATCACGACGATCTCGGGGTCGAGAAGATTCACAAGGCTGCTCAGGGCGACACCGAGATAGTAGCCCATTTGATCGAAGGCGGCGGCCGCACGCGGGTCACCCGCCATTGCTGACCGTGCCAACTCGTGGGCGGTTGAAACATCTAGCCCGTTTTTACGCGCCATACGGACTAACGCGGTCGCTGAAGCATACTGTTCGAGGCACCCGCGTCCGCCGCATCCGCAGCTTACGCCTTCCGGTTCGACAACCAAATGCCCGATCTCGCCGGCTGTGCCGTCTTTGCCGCGGAATGGCCGGCCGTTAAGTATCAACCCGCCGCCCACACCGGTCCCCAGTGTTAAGCAGATCGAGTCGTCGACACCTCGTGATGCTCCCAGCCAATTCTCGCCGTATGCTGCCGCATTAGCGTCGTTTTCGAGAATTACGTCCAGACCAAGATCTCTACTCAGCACATCGCGGATGCTTGCACCTTCGAGCGCAGGTAAATTGGGAAGTTGCCTCAGGATCCCCGTGGACTGTTCGATAGTGGCGGGCACTGCGGCGGTGAGCGCGAAAACATCACCGACCAGTCGGACGTGTTCTCTGCATTCATTCGCAAGTCTTATTATTTGTCCGGTTATTTCGTCTCCGGATGAGGTCTTTACAGTGGCTTCGGCAACCCGGTGCAAGATGTTGCCGTCGGCGTCGACCGCGGCGATCCTCAGGTTGGTGCCGCCCAGGTCCAGTGCAAGTGCGATCCTTCGCATTCTATGGATCTAACGTGTTGCTATTGACGTTTCGGCCGATCCGCTTCCGGGATGTCTTTATAGACGTCATCATACTTCGCATAGCCGTCTTTGATGACCGTGTCCATCAGGTTGGTCTTATCGACCGTCGTGACCTCGAGCAAGATCGCCGGGACCTCTTTGCCGATCGCGTCATTCATGAACGGCTTTGTGTCGAGCTTTTCCTTTTTCGAGAGCTTGATAGCAGCCTCTACGGCCCCATTCGCAAGGGGAATGATCGGCTTGTAAACGGTCATTGACTGCTTGCCCTTGGCGATGTTCTGAAGCGCTTCGAGCCCGGCGTCCTGCCCAGTAACGAGAATGTTATTCAAGCCGCGTTTCGATATCGCCGAGATCACGCCGCCCGCCATTCCGTCATTTGATACGACAAATGCCTGTACGTCGTCGTTCTGTTTAGTCAGGCAGTCCTCGGCAAAGTTCATCGCCAGGTCGTTCTTCCAGTCCTTGATGAACTGCTCACATACTTTCGTGATCTCCTTCTTATCCATCGCCGACTGGAGCACTGCGAGTTGCTCCTTTTGCATGATCAAAGCGTTATTGTCCGATGGAGATCCATAAACCATTGCATACTTTCCCGTTGGAACGTGCTGCAGCGCGTACTCAGCGATCTTCCTGCCAATGACGGGAACCTGGTGTGAAATATATAGGTCTATCTTGTCGGAATTGATCAGTCGGTCGTAACTGATGACCGGTACGCCCTGGGCCTTTGCCTTATCGACCATCGACGCCGCCTGTGTGGCATCTTGCGGCGCGATCACCAGTACATCCACCTTCTGGGTCAACAAGTTGTCCACATCATTGGCTTGTCGGTCAGGGCTATTGTCGGCGACGGTTATCACGCAGTCTATATTCAACCGTTTGCACGCTGCTTCAAAAGCATCCCGATCGCGCTGCCAGCGTTCTTCCCTGACCGTCGCCATAGCAAACCCTATCTTTGTCCGTTTTTGCGTTGGGGCATTCGAACAAGCGGAAACTACGAGCAAGGATACGGCGAGCAGCAGTACTTTGATCTTCATGGATCGATTCTCCGGAAAAATTGGTCTCAGCCGACAAATTAAAACAAAAAATGCGGTTGTCGGCAACACCGGCGGCGGTATTGACGAACGGGACCTCGGATTTAGGCATTGCAAACGGAGGATTCCCTGCGATACCTCGATAAGGATGGTCGAGTTATGTTGTAATTTGTTTGCCAGGTTTGTCCAGATTGCGGCGGGAGCGGGACATCCTCAGCGATAACCTCACATTCTTTTTGTAGGCGTTTGAATTGATGTCTGCATGTGGTATAACTGGTTGTGTAATTTTGGCTTAGTCGCGATCGACTGCCGGAAAAAAATGTGCTTTTTTGGATTTTTTGCCCTATCTGTCGTTTTTATTGACATTAGGCATTAAGTCGTGTAAAAATTTTATTGGTCTGTATGGTTCGACCGAATCTGGAATTGAGACTAAAGCACAGGACAAACTATGAGCAGTAAATTGTTGATTCGCAAAGCAGTTTCGTCTTGCTTGCTGATCGCGTTGACCGCAACGTATTCGATGGTTGCCTTGGCAAACACTGATCGTGCGTCAGCCGAACTGATAGTTTCGGGAAGGACCGATAACGGTGCAACGCCTTTTGCCACTGTCAATGGCGAAGCCGCAAGGAACGGAAGGACCGTATTTTCTTCGAGCACTATTACCACGCCCGAAGGAGTCACGGCCACGATCGATATGGGAAAAGCAGGCGAGATCCAGTTACTATCGGGGTCCAATGTTTCCCTCTCGTTTGATTCAAACTCTGCAAAGATCGAACTCACCGCAGGAACTCTGAACGTCCTAAGATCGAACCAAAAGATCCAAGTCACAGTAAGCGGTAAACGTATGGACCTGGGAGCCGGCGAAACTGCTTCGGCAGGCGGTGCCAGCGACGACCATGACTATCGCGATTCGAACGGCAAGTGCGTCGATGCTAACAAGAACGGTAAAGAGGAGTGTGACGCAAGTGACGCGGCATGGTGGCTGTGGGCGTTCGTCTTTGCCGGGGCTACAACCGGCGTCGTCGTAGGAGCTTCGCAGGGAAGCAACAATTTCGCGTTGGGTGGCGGCGGTGCCGTTATCAGCCCGACCCGTTGAACGTTTTTTGACCTGCCCTAACCTTCAGAGAGATTACTCGCGTGGGCAGTTTATCCATTAAGGAATGATTCAGGAGGAAATTAACTCAGATGCTCGGCAAAAACAGTTTTCGTAAATTAACTACGCTCATCACGCTCGCTGCCGTGTGGTGTGTCTATTCGATGGTAGCTTTCGCCTTGCCCAAGGACACGGCCGGTGAAATAACCGTCACGGGTAACGTGACCGTCAACGGCCAGCCTGCGATTTCGAATTCGACCGTTCTTTCGGGCAGCCAGATCGTAACGGGCGCTGATTCGAGCGCGATAGTGAGCCTTGGGAAATCGGGTAGAATTGAAATACTTGCGAACTCAAGCCTTACGTTAAGTTTCTCTGAGAGCAGCATTATTGGTACGCTTTCCGAAGGCAAGTACCGTGTCTCGAACGCTGCGGGCGTGGCCACTACAATGGCGACCAAGAACGCAACGGTCATCGGTGACACCGGACAGGCCAACAATTTTATGATCGAGGTCGAGTGTTCGCACATCCACGTGGACACTACCTCAGGGCTCGTCACCATGCGTGAGGGCACCAGCGATAAGCAGGTTGCCGCCGGAACGACAGCGACGGCCGGCGACCTTACGCAGACTGGTTGTAAGCCTTGCCTTCGTCCGGGTTCCGCTCCGCCGGTCGCGATAGCCGGTTGGCCGTGGCTGATCCTCGTTGCGGCCGGTGTCGCGGGTGCAGCCATCTTCCTCGGAACGCACGAGAATGACACTACCTTGGGAGGCAGTTCTATCGTCGTAAGTCCTACTCGTTGAGCCTTTTTGAACGTTCTTTCTGAGTTTGCGGGTCATGTACTTTTACGTGGCCCGCATTCGTTTATTTAATTCAACATTTTTATAATATCTTGAGACATTTATTTATATGCACATAGCAGTGATCGGAACTGGTTACGTCGGACTGGTGTCCGGGGCCTGTTTCGCAGAATTTGGCGTAGACGTTACGTGCGTCGACGTCGACCAGACAAAGATCGAAAAACTCAATCAGGGGATCATACCGATCTACGAGCCCGGCCTCGACAACATCGTCAAAAAAAATACACAAGCTGGAAGGCTTCATTTCACTACCGACATCCGCGAAGCCGTTCAACGGTCGCTTGTCGTCTTCCTCGCCGTTGGAACACCGCCAAAACCCGACGGTTCGCCGGATATGAGCTATTATCGCCAGGCCGCCCTCGACGTTGCCGACGCGATGAATGGGTACAAAGTGCTCGTCACCAAATCGACGGTCCCGATCGGCACAGGCAAGTGGCTGCGCGAATTTGTGAGCTCAAACCTGTCGGTCGAGACCGATTTTGGAGTTGCTTCGAATCCCGAATTCCTGCGTGAGGGTGCGGCGATATCCGATTTTATGCGGCCGGACCGCGTTGTAATTGGAAGCAACGAAGAAAAGGCGATAGAAATAATGAAGGAGTTGTACCGGCCACTATACTTGATCGAGACGCCTATCGTAATAACCTCGCTCGAGGCCGCCGAACTCATCAAGTATGCCGCCAACGCGTTTCTGGCAACAAAGATCACTTTCATAAACGAGGTGGCAAATCTTTGCGACGCGATCGGCTGCGATGTGCATGACGTCGCTCGCGGCATGGGTATGGATAACCGGATCGGGCGAAAGTTCCTCCATCCCGGGCCGGGTTACGGCGGATCGTGCTTCCCTAAGGACACGCGGGCGCTGACGACGGTCGCTGATCAGTTCGGTGTCGAAACACGGATCGTCGACGCTGTGATCGAAGCGAATGAACGCCAGCGTGACGCCATGATCCCAAAGATCCGTGGCCTCGTCGGCGACCTCAAGGGCAAGAAGATCGGAATGCTTGGCCTCTCGTTCAAACCGGAGACCGACGACATGCGAGAGTCGCCGGCGATCGACATCGTCCGTTCCCTGCTCGAACAGGGGGCCAGCGTGCGTGCGTTCGACCCGGTGGCTATGGACGAATCCCGCCACTACATTCAGGGTATCGAATACGCCGAGGACGAGTACGATGCGATCAAAGGTGCCGATGTGATGGTGATCGTGACGGAGTGGAACCAGTTCCGGGCTCTCGATCTCAGCCGGGTAAAGGAACTTCTCGCCGCGCCGAGGATCGCAGATCTCCGGAACATCTACGAACCCTCCGAGATGCGTGAGATGGGCTTTGATTATGTCGGGGTAGGAAGGTAATATCGATTCGCTCCGAGCCGAAGGGCGTATTAGGAAGATGACACTTTCATCAAAAGTTTTAGTGACCGGCGGTGCCGGGTTCATTGGGTCAAACCTTGCCGAGGAACTTATTCGGCAGGGAGCCAAGGTCACGGTAATCGACGATTTCTCGACCGGTAGCCGGGAAAATCTCGACGAGATCCAGGGCTCGTTCGACCTCGTCGAGGGCGATATCAATGATCCCGCGGCGGTCGATAAGGCCATGGCTGGAGCCGAATTCGTTTTTCACGAAGCAGCGATACCGAGCGTCCCCCGCTCTGTCGAGGACCCTGTTCGGACGCATAGGGTCTGCGTCGACGGAACGTTCAACCTATTGGTAAAAGCCCGCGAGCATGGCGTAAGGCGATTTATCTACGCGGCGTCCAGCTCCGCGTACGGGGATCAGCCGGTCCTTCCCAAGGTCGAGACGATGCAGCCCGATCCGCTTTCGCCGTACGCTGCGGCCAAACTCACGGGCGAATATTACTGCCGGGCGTTTTCCAACGTCTATGGCCTCGAGACGATGTCGCTGCGTTATTTCAACGTCTTTGGGCCGCGTCAGAACCCATCGTCGGCTTACTCGGGCGTGATCTCGCGGTTCATCGATGCACTGCTCAGCGGAACAACGCCGGTTATCTACGGAGACGGCGAGCAAACCCGCGATTTTACTTACGTAGCAAATGTCGTCGACGCGAACATTCGGGCTGCTCTCGCGTCGGACGGTGTCGGGCGAACGCTGAACATCGCCAATGGGGACAAGGTAACGCTCAACCAGCTATTGGAAGTCCTTAAGAAGATCACCGGCAGGGATTCGGTCTCGGCTGAGTATCTGCCGGCGCGATCCGGCGATGTAAGGGACTCGCAGGCAGACAACACCCGAGCCGTCGAGTGGTTAGGCTATCGCGAATTAGTTGGACTGGAAGACGGACTTAGACAGACGATCGACTGGTGGAAACAGAGCCGGTTCGGCAAAGCTCGATCCGCTATTTAGGTATCGCAAACACGTCATCGTCAAGTTTGGAATTGACGAGGATCTGCTTGGCCTTGAAATCAGCATAAGCCGTCAAGGCCCCTAGATCGAAACGCTGAGAATATTTCTCCGGCACGAGCACGCCATCCACAAGCAGGCACTTATCGACGACTACGGACGTTGTTATCGTACGTCCGTCGTATTCGTAGCTTGATTCGTACCCTTTGACCTGCCCGCTTTTTTCATCCACAAAGAAGTCGGTGTAATAGCCTTCAGGCGTCGTTATCCTGAACCCGGGCTTTTTTCTCTTGGGCTCCGGCAAAGCCGATATTATATACCCATTGTCTCCGATCCGCGGCAACAGCGGAAATCCGAGGCTGGTGACGGGAGGAAGCGAAAAACCCTGAATAGAAGAATAAAGCTGACGTCCGTCATAAACCTGTTTCAGCGGCTGCAGCGGATTGTTGATCTCAAAACTGTACCGGTCTCCAGATATGACCGTATAAAAGGTCGATGGTATGGCCTGGTTGAACGCCGAGGTCGTGACGTCCACGCTGCCGCGGATCAAAAGCGTCTTGATACCTTTGAGTTTGTCGCCTCCGTGGGCGGCGAGTGTCGCTTTGGCAAAGTCGGCCGGCCCTTTGTCACTACTTGAGGCGACTTTTGAGATTTCTGGCGGCTTGTTGGCCGGCCCATTCTGCGAGAACGCGAGTAAGGCACAGGTCACGATGAACAGGCAGGAAATGGCAGCTTTCTTCATGCGGAATGATACGCTATTGGGGCCCATAAAGTTCAAAAGATGAGCGGCCGCTAGGGCCGCCCATCTATCCAAGCCAAGGCATTTGAACGAATGATCACCAACTGAACCGCATCTGGAGCTCGACCCTGCGGTTTGCCGTACCGCCGCCTCCGCCGCCGAATCCGCCAAAACCTCCGGAGATATTCGTCGACTGGCCGAATCGGTTGGAACTGAGGCTGCCGACCGGAGCGTTGAAGTTGACGTTGTTGAAGAGGTTCGAAAAGTTGATGCCAACGTTCAGATTGTAAGGCTTGCGAGCCTCGCCGCCCCCAAAGCCGCCGAAGCCTCCACCTCCGCCGCCTCGTGGGCCGCCGCCGCCGCCGCCGGGCATACCGCCCATCATTCCACCGGGCATTCCGCCGCCGCCGGCGCCGCCGCGATTTCCGCCTCCGCGGTTATTGCCGTCGGCGACCCGTTCAGGTGATTTGCCAAACCCGAAATTCTTGCCAACCCTCAAATTGACGACAAAAAATCCAGGGGCCTCGCCGTAATTTCGCGGAATGATCGCGTTCGGGTCGTTAGTCCCGATAGCACAATACGGTGCGTTCAGATTCAGCTGAACACAACGCGTATTCAGTTCGGAAAAGGTTGGCCGCTCGTTGAAAAGCGAGTCACCGTTCAGATCGACACCTTTCGTAATGTTAAAAGGCCGTCCAGAGCTTGCGATGACGAACGGGTTGAACGAAATGTTCCATGGCAGCGTGAAGTTGCCAAAAACGGTAAAGTAGTGACGCACATCGCCGCCCGATCGCCCGTATTCACCCGAGAAATCGTAGCTGTAAGCCGGCGAGCCTCCGTCAGTGTCGCTCTTGGCAAATCCGAGACGGTAGTTTGCCGAGAAGGACATTTTGGTGTTTATCGTCGTTCTGACGGCCAACATCAATTGGTTCTGAATATTCCGCCCGTTCGACTCATACTGGAAAATGTTTCCCTGCGTAGGCTGCGGACGCGGAGCGTTATTACAGGCGATCTGCAGCGGGCATATCGGTGCGTTTATGTTGACCGCGCGTATCACATTGAGCGTCTTGGAACCTATGTAGTAGGCCGTAAACGTGGTCTTGAACGGCAGTTGGCGCTCGACACCCAATGCGATCTGGGTCGTGTACGGCGTATGAAGCGTGGGTGCGACGTTACGGATCGTACTCGAGACCGGCAAAGCAGCGAGTATCTGAGCCGCGGTGGGCAGGTTGCTTACCGTGCCGTTCGCGTTAAACACAGGCTGAGCGAGCAGTGTCAACGCCGCCGCGCGGCGGACCGGATCGGTCTCGTTCGCGCTGACCACCAAGCTCAACTGGTTGATCCCGTTAAACCGTAGCGCCGTCAGCGTGTTGTTTATTCCGAAACGGTCAAAGAACACGCCTGCTCCTCCCCGGAACACCGTCTTGGGCGCCTTTGCTCCGCCCGCTCCGGGCGACCATGCAAAACCGAATCTCGGTGCGAAGTTGAGCCCGTCCTTGATATTGGTCTGGTTCTCGTATCGGAGGCCGAAGCTGAGCATCAGGGCCGGAGAAAAACGCCAATCGTCCGTAAAGAAAAGGCTGCCTTCAGTCTGACTTACCGAGGCAAGCGGATTTCCCGTCGTAAGCGTGAACTGCGTGGGATTAAAGTTGCTATACGTGGCGTTAGTAATGCCAAGCAATTTTTGCCGGTATTGATCGATCGATGTAACAGCAGGTGCGACAACGACGCAGGTAGCACTCACGGGAGTGCAGCCCGCCGGAGAACGGAGTTCTGCAAAACCGGCAAAAACGAACGAACCGGCGTAATTGCTGTCCGACCTGTCGTCTATATCAACATGTCGAAGCCGTCCGCCGACTTTTATCGAGTGGGCCATCCCCTTGCCGAACGACGTCGAGGTGAAATTATTCAATTCCCAGGTCTTGTTTCTGTTAAAGCTGTTGCCGACCGACGAGCCGCCTCCCGTAAAAGCGGAAGCTACGCTGATCGTCGGGATCGTGGAGTCGCCGGTCTGCGACCGTTTGTCGTACGAATATTCAAAACGCGTCTCGTTTACCGTCTTTGCGTTGAGTATGGCCGTTTCCGTGACCCGGAGTTCATGCCCAAATCCCGACGAAATGTATGCACGTGACGGCAGAGAAGTGTCCGACACGCCCTGGTTCTTGGCACTATTTTTGTCGAAGCTGTATCGAACGACAAGCGTGTTTTTGTCGTTCAACGCGTAATCGATCCTCGGGCCCAACGAAAATCGACGGCTCGGCACCCGTACTTCGCGACTGAAATTAGTGATGTTCAGCGAAGGATCGAGGATCACCGCATTCACGATGGCGTTATTGTCCACATCGCGATTATTGATCTCGAACGAATACGACGACTTCTTCTTCTGGATCGGGCCGGAGAAATTGGCTCCGAAAAATCTCATCTGGCTGGGAGCACGATTCACCGCGAAAGGATTCCGTGAGTTAAGGCTCTCGTCGTTAAAGTTGCCGAACGCCGAACCTCGAAACTTGTCGGAACCGGGTTTAGTAAGTATCTCTATGCGGCCAAAGCCAAGTCGGTCGTATTCAGCGGAGAAAGGATTCGAATTAATTCGGATCTCTCGGATCGAGTCCTTCGAAGGAAGGCTCCCGCCCGTGAACCCGTCGATATAGATCTGCCCGCCGTTCGGCCCGGCCGAAGGACCCGCCAGCGCCTGCAGCGCGGCCGCGAGTTCATCGGGATCGTCAGGTAGCGCGTCAATGTCCTTTCCCTTGATGACGGTCGCGCTCGAGTTCGAATCGGCGTCGGTCGATATCGTATTGTCTGTGGCCACCTCGACCTGCTCTTCAACTCCGGAGACCGTGAGAACAACGATCAGATCGGTCTTTTCACCCGCACTGACCGTGACGTCCGTATTTTCGTACAAAGCGAACTTGGGAGCGATCGCCTTGACGGTGTATTTGCCGGGGGTGAGCCCCGTGACGGAGTATTCGCCACGAGCGTTTGTCACCGCGGTCTTTTTGACCCCGGCGGACGATTCGACCGTGATCGAAGCACCCACAAGTATTGCGCCGAGAGCGTCGGTCACCGAACCCGTCAAACTTCCCGTCGCTTGCGAGAATGCCGGGGTCGCCGTCAATACTGCGGCCGCGCCCAATAAAAGTATGGTTCGTATAAATTTCATGATGAATTACCTTGGTATTAGTCCTACCTCGGTTAAGGTGTGGGTCCCAAACCTACAAAATAAACAAAACTCTTTACGGAAAACCTATGCTGTCGAGCCCCGGTATCGAAAATCCGGTATCGACACCCTGGCCGCGTCCGCGTCCGTTCCCAGCCTGGGCCATTCTCAGAAACGGCTCGACACCCGCGAGCAGCTTGATCGCGTTGATCCGGGTCGGTGCCGCGACTCCAGCACTCTTAGAACTCGATACGGCGATCATATCGCCGGCCTTTAGATCGGCGGCAGTAATGTTTGGAAAACGGTCAAGCATGTCGTCGACACCGCCACCGCCGCCACGTACGCCGCCAAATCCGCGGCCATTAGGCGGCTGACCCGCTCCAGCTCCCTGCGGCTGAGCACCGTCAGGAGGCCTCGTCGGAGGGCCGGCTTGACCTTGTCCGGGCGGCCTCAATCCGCCGCCGGCGCCACCCGCCTGAAAGCCTGCCAATCGTTCGGCCATCTCGGCCGGAAATTTCTTCAGCACCGATGCACCGCCGAGTGCGATCGTTACTTCCTTCTTGGTCCGCAGGTCGACGACGATCACCTCATTCTTTTCAACGTCAACCGACTTTACAGTGCCAGCGGTCGTCTGAAACGCGCCGCTGACGATCTCTTCTGCGGTAAAACTCGAACCGTCCGAACTCTTGTCACCAAGTGCACGGAGCATGTCTCCCTGTTTGATCTCGGCTATAGAACTGTCCTTGGCCTCGTCGTATTTGACAGAGTCTGGGGCGTACCTGCGAAATTTAGCCGAGTCTTTCGGTGTCACGACCGTAGGTTTATTACCGGTGACGGCACTTACTTCAATGGTTATCTGATTCGTATCCGGGTTGACCGCCGTTACCTTTCCTGCGATTCCGCGTGTCTTCCAGGCTTCGGATTCCTTTGCGTGTTTCACGGATATATCCGACTTCGTCATCAGGTAAACGGCCCGTGCCGGGATCGATCTACCATCAGACGAAAGTATCCCGGTGACCGCGACCCGGTCCCCGACCCCGACATCGCCTATGGCGGCCGCTACGGCTGCGGACATTTTCGGATTGTCCGCCGGCACACGCTTGAATTCGGTCTTGGAGGTCAGTACAACGTCGATCGAACCATCCTTTACCTTTATGATGATCTTTGCTGGATCGATGGATACCACATCGCCGGTTACCACTGTCGGCTTGAGGGCCGCGTCAGGGGTCTGGCCGCCGGCGGCAGCAACAAGGCCAAAAATGAGCAATGCCCAAACTGCAATAATATTGCGAACCATCTTATTAATTGCTTCCTAGGTAGTCTTTACGCACGGGCATTACCAAAAGTTGCCCGCCATAATTACTATGACGTCAATTCTATCAGCTAGGTTCGGTCAAATTTGTAAAGAAATGTAAACTTGTGCAAGCATTCGACTTACGTCTTTTGCCAGGACACATTTGTGCGTGCGGTGAGTATCAGGCCGATACCGACGGCGAATATCGAGAACAGGCCAAGGACCCAGATAAACGGGATGGAAAGAACGAGCGTAAGTGCTAGCACGCCAAGGAGCGTAGCGAGCGTCTCGGAGCGAACGTGTTCGGAGAAAAGGTGTTTTTGAACTGCCTTACCAACGAACATCTGCAGGGCCACGCGCCCGAATACGTATCCAAAAAACAATAGCGCCATGCCCATCAGACCCAGGGTAATGCTCAAAAAATTTGGCAATACACTGATGCTCGCGACGATCGCGATCATAGTGACCACAAATGCGAACGAACCAAATGCCGAGACTTTCAAAGTCGAAAGTTGGATCCTTGCCACGGCCCTACCGACGGCACCCGGTGCAATGGTTGTCAGGATGATCGAAAGAATGAACCAAAAGAGCGCCAGCAGCAGCCGCTGGGCAAGGAAAGCCCATGTTAAGGTCGGTGCGAACAATTGGCTCGGATTCTGCGCAACGCTTCGAAGCTCTTCTTCCCAGATCCCGAAGAGGATCGTTTCTTTGCCCGCTTCACGCTTCGGTGTCTGGCTTTCGGGCCTGTAAGATCCGCCGATAACGATAATATCTCCGCCGATATAGGCGTCGGCTTTTTGAATTACCGAGCCTCCGATCGTGGCTACGTCCCCGTCCACCCTTCCTTCGACAATAACGTCGCCGCCGAATGAAAAGACGCCTTTTGCGTGTTTCCTGATGACGACCGATTTGGAAATGGCGATCACTTCGGTTTCAGGTGCGTCGTCAACGAACAGCGTTTTTTCGTCGTCTGAGGTCGAGATCTCCGGCTTTGCATAAAGAGAGCCGGTGATCGTCAGCAATAGACACGCAAACCCAACCCACGTTCTTAATGAGACGGCTCGGCCGATCGGAAATATGGATGTGGTTATAGGATGTTCCACCTCTCGGTAGTCTAAGTGCGCCGGGCTCGAAAGATCACCCGGGTGATCGAAACGAAAATCACGGCGAACGCGCCAAGTGAAATCAGCATTACACTGCCGGGTAACAGGTAGGGGCCGCCAAGCGACCTGAGGATCACTCCGGTGCCGTAGAAAAAAGAATAGACCAGACGAGAGAACAGTATAGCGACGGCCGCCGCTTTTTCCAGGGCACTTGCGGCCCAAGACGCGAGTACGCCTGAGTCCAAGGTGAGCAGGGCAAGTATGGAAAGGGCAAAGACCGCGCAAACCATCCCAGCCAGAAACCTTTCGCGCGATCCCCTTAAGCCGATAACACTGCTCTCGGCCCGGATGGCTATCGTCGAGGCAAAATCGGACGGCAGATCGATCGCGTCGCCGTCTTTGAGCGTCTGGTCCAACCGGTTAAGGAAATGTTTCTGAAAATTAAGCTCCGACAAGCATGTATCACAGCCGCTCACGTGAGATTCCAGCACGTACTCAGCGTTGGGATCGAGCTCACCGTCTATATACGCGGCGATCTCGGGTGACGGACACCCGATGTAAACTTGATCTGTGTGCCCCGTTTCCATCTTCAAAATCCCGTAAATCCACGTTCCAGGAATACCTGGCGCATCATCTCCCGGGCTCGGAAGAGCCTGTTCTTGACCGTCCCAAGCGGGAGCCCGGTGACCTGGGCGATCTCGTCGTAGCTGAGCTCGCGCGAGTGCCTTAGCAGGATCAGATCACGATATGCCGGCGGCAGGCAGCGAACTACTGCGTCGATCTCTAACCTCCATTCGCCGCGTTCATGGTCCTGCTCCGGCGACGGCAACTGGCTCTCGATCTGCAGCTGATATGTCCCGTCGGAGTTTTCGGCCTCGATGCTCATCGCGTTTAGCGAATTACGCCGCATATGGTCTATTGCCGCGTTATGCGCGATGCGGTAGAGCCAAGTTGAAAACTTGTACTCGGAGCTGTATTTGCCAAGCGAATTGTAGACTTTTATGAATACTTCCTGTGTGACGTCGAGCGACGATTCGTAATCGCCGAGCATGCGGTAGACATAACTGGTTATCGGCCGCTGGTAACGGCGGACAAGTTCTTCAAACCCCTCCGTTCGGCCGGCAATCGCAAACGTGACCAACGCGCCGTCGGCAAGGGCCCGAATACCGTCCGATCGAATTGCCTCACTCGTCATATCTACGCCAGTCAGATACGGTATTCTCTAAAATAAAGTTTCAAACCGCAAGGGCGCTGACGTGGGTCCAGCTTATCGGGCCGCTTTCCCCCCAGCAATTCTCCGTGCTCCTGGCGTCGAGGCGCGAAAGAGGCCTATATCTCGCGGAAAGAACGCGAAGTACGCAAAGACGTGCGACGGATCACAAACGCCTCACTCATCGCCAGAGACTCAACGGGATCCGTTTTGGATTATTATGCGAGAGCCGCAAGTCCAGCGGGAGCCGCGATCTCGTCAAATTTGAATGCGGTATCGGGAAGGAACAGTCCCACATCGGCGGCCGTAAGCACACGTAGCGTTCGCCCGAGCGCCTCGGTAGCAATATCCGTGATCTTGGCGGGAACGAGCGAGCTGCCGATCAACAGTACCTTGTCAAGAGCGTTGCCATCTTCGGCACCGACGCGGTCGTTGTAGAACATGAGCAGTCGGAACACCTCGTCGTCTATCTCACCCGGCTGGCATGTCACCGAGCGTATTACAGTAGGCTCTTCTCCTCGAAGAAGTAGGGCCGTAAATCCGTTCTCCTGCGCACTTATCAGCAGCGAATCCGTTCGGTTCGGGTCGTCCATCAGCCAGTTAGCCTCGCCCAGCGCCCGTGGAAGGATCAGACCTGCCCGCCATCCGCGACTCTCGAAAACCGTCTCATATTCGTCGATCACGGCCAATTTGACCGCGGTGGCGAAATATCGCGGCCGGCCGTCGCGGCTCGGAGAGATCTTCTTTTTTAGAATACGTAATTCCGCGGCCGGAGCACCGAAACTCTGTTCGGCCTTCCAATCGATGATCTCCTCGGATTCTTGTTTTGCTGTCGGCTCAGCGTCGAGCGTTAGTATCGCCGATCTTGCGGTGTCGCTCGGCAATGCGACCGACCAACGCGCCTGATTCAGAAGCCCTGCATTTTGTATCGCGTCGACGATGCACTCGCCGAGTTCTGCCTCATTCGAAATGTTACGGTCAAAAAAACTCGGCGTGAGCAGCCCCTGCGGCAGATCAACGGTCGCCGCCTGGCGGATGGTGTATTGGCGCCGTCCCTGTTTCTGCAATGCGATCGCCGTCACGCTGCTGCGTTCGAATCCGATGGCAGCGTTCGGGTAGCTTGGTCTGGAAATGGATGAGAGCATGTTTTCAGTATTTGTTATAAGCCTTGCCGTCGCTGTCTTCGCCCTCTGCCAGGCTCTTTACGTCCTTCAATCCCGAATCGGCGTTTGGCGAGCTCGTGTCCTCGCCTTGAACTTCGTCCCACTCGGTATTATCGGTGATCGGATCGATCGGCTTTTCCCGCAGATATTTTTCCCGCACGAGATCGTCGATCGATCTCGGAAGCTTGCCTTTGTCGGCCGAATACTGGTCGATCGCCCTACGCATCTGCCAGAGATTTTCGCTCAGTACGATCTCTTTGGCATGCTGAACGCTCCGCTGATAGGTCGGGACCGCGACCGAGATCAGGATGATCATGATGAGCATCGCGATCATCAGTTCGAGCAGCGAGAAACCACGCTGCCTTCGTCGCCCGTTTTTGCTGCCGCACCTACCAGTCACTGTATTTCTCCCCGTTCAACGCCTCTTCATCCGATGCCGACCGCACGTCAAACACGTTGATCGAGTCCCACGTATCAGAGTCTGCCGATTGGTACGACGAACGAAGCTTCCAATCGGACTTACCGGTCATCGGGTCCACCGGCAGCGATCTCAGATAGACCTTCGTTAGTTCCTGGTCCTGATTCAATTCGGTCGCTTGCGGCGACCCGTCGCTCAAACCGCTTCCGCCGCGAGCATTTATCCCGCGTCCCTTGACCTTGACACCCTCGACCAATTTCTCGAGCGACGGCGGATACCGGTCCAAATTGCTTGAATCAAAGATCGTACAATCGTCGATCACGACCCTGGAACGAGGGTCCGTCGGAATGTTCCCGGCAACCTGCGCCGGATTCCCGGTAACGACCGCGCCTTGCGGACACGCTCCGTTGCTGTCTCGCTTGAACTCGTCTATCGCGTTGCGTATCGACCGCAGCTCCTCGCGGAGCCGCAGCTCGTTCTGCCGCCTGACGGTTTTCTCGGCCATCGGTATAGTGCCCATGACGAGTATCGCCAGGACCGAGAGAGTGCATACGAGCTCTAACAGGCTGTAGCCTGCCGACCCCGAAGATAGCCTGATGCGGAGAGTGTGCATCGTGTTAGTCCAATTTCACCGCGAAGTTCTTGCCCTCGGCCGTCAGAAAATTGACCATATCCTTTTCAAACGTTATCACAGGCTTGCCGTCGGCGAGGGCCTCGATCTCGACATACGCAAGCGTGCCATTGGGCGAAATGACGCTCTGGCCTTTGCCTGACAGCGATAGGAACAGCTTGCCTCCCTGGTTAAAGAACGGCGTCACCTGTGTATTGGCGCTTTCTCCAAACACATCTCCCAGGGCAACCGCTCGGATGGCGACCTTATTCTCGTCGAAATTGAGTCCCAGCACCGCCGACCTGAAATCGGCCGTTCCTTTGACCTTGACAGCGACCCTCCGTTTTTCGCCGGCCTTCATTTCCGGCAGCGGGTCGATGGTCATCTCGGCACTGGGCTTTGCCGCTTCGGCACCTGCCTCCGGCTGCTTGACCACATCGGCCGTTTGATCTAGTTTCAGCGTTTTCACGCTTGTATCGATAGGCTTTACGGCCGCATCAGGCTGCGGTTGTGCCGTAACGCCGGCCGTGGCTGCGGCACCGGTGTTCGTCTGCACGTATTCGGGCTTTTGGTCGGGCAGCTGCACCTCCGAGTTTGTCGGCAATCTGCGTGCGGTTGCAAGCTTTTCGTCAAGTTCTTCCTGAACGATCATCGCTTCGAGCGAACTAGACGTAGGCACCATCATGCTGCCGGTCGGCCTTTCGATCTCGTCCTCCGGTAAAATGGCCGGCGCGCGGATCACGCGCGGCGTGACGGCTATGACGATATCGACCTGGCGGTTATCTCTGGTCGGCGCCGAAAACAGGCGTCCAAGAATAGGAATGAGCCCAAGCAGCGGCAAGCCGGAACGCCCCTGTGTTTCGACACCCTGGGCAACACTCGCCAGCAGAAGCGTTTTGTTGTTGTTGACCCTCGCGGTGCCCTTGATCGTTCGTTCGGTAAATGTCGGCGTAAGGGTCTGTGCACCGGCCACATCCTTGGAGGTGATCTCCATCGCGACCTGGACATCCTGATTAGGAAATACGAGCGGCTTGAATTTCAAAGTCAAACCTACCTGCTCGTAATTGATAACATCCGAGAGAAAGCCATTGTTGCCGCCGACAGTTCCGCCGACATTTCCGGCAGATATCTGGGCGGTGCGGACCGGCACACGTTGGCCGATCGTGGCAGACGAATCCTCGTTATTGAAGGCGTGGATCTGGGTCGAGGCTATCAACTTCGTGTTCGACCGGTTCTGCAGCGCGATCAGGTTGCTCACCGGCAGCCCAAATGCGAGGCTCGAGGACGCAATATTGGCAAACGGCATAGCTGCGGCGATCGCGCCCGCGGTACCAGCGGTCACCTTGGGAAGCTGAAAACCACCCAGGTTCGAGAGGCTTGCACCCGCGGCAGTCGAGCCGATCTGGTTGCCGAACTGCAGCAGATCGCTCTTGTTCACTTCATAAATTGCCACATCCATCACGACCTCGGCACGGTCCTTATCCAGCGAACTGATCAACTGGCCGATCAATCGGATATTCTCCTCTGTATCGCGGATCGTCACACTGTTGGTCGCGTCGTCAGTCAGAACGATCGTCTGGCTTCTTCCGGGCTGAGCGGGAATAGCGGTCTGCACGACCTTGAGGATGTCTTTAGGTGCGGCGTTCGCAAGATAGAAAGTCCTGAGCACCATCTGCTGAAACTTGACTCTCTGATCCGAATTCGCCACAAGGATGGTCCTCGGGCCCACCTTTTGGAAAAAGAGCCCTTCCTGCAGAAAGATGTAGTCGAGCGCCCGGGCAGCGGTTACGTTCTTTAGCTCGATGTTCGTTTTGCGTCCAGACGTGCGGAACGATGCGGTGTCGAAAAGTACGTTGAGATCGAGGTCCTTTGCAAGTTCCTTGATAATGAACTGCAGATCGATGCCGTTCCCGAAGGGTAAGTCACGTAGTTTTTCAAGCTTTTGCGGCATCTGCGGCGCCGTCGTCGAGCCGCCGTTATACGCCGTCTTGACCATCTTTACCTGCGCGTCCGCATCTTTCTTGTCGGTCTTGTCCTTTGTACCATTGACCACGTCCTGCTGCAGCCTTACCATCCGGTCCATCTCGGATTTCGCAAGTTCGTTGGTCGGATCGAACGCATATGCCTTTCGAAACAGCAAATACGCGCCCTCATAGTCCTTTTCACCCGCAGCCAGTACGCCCTTTTTGATATACATCTGGCATGCGTTGAAGAGCGCCCGCATCAGATGAAGTTTGTACTCAGGATTCTTGGGATTTTCGGACGCCGCGAGTGCAAATTCCTCGGCTGCCTTGTCCCAGTTTTCCGCTGTTTCATGTTTCATGCCCTCCTTAAAGTGCCGTTTACCGTCGCCGAGCGTCAGTGCCCAGGCCGGCGAAAGCATCGCGAAAAGTATGGAAATGCTCAAGAAGATGCGCAGGTGGTTCGATCTTTTCATATCGTTTTATTCCGCAAAAAATGGACGGATATCGAGAAAAATAAAGATACCGACATTCAAAACACGCCGGCGTTCACAGTAAGTTCCAAATTTTCACGCTGTTTTGGGAGCGTGGGGTAGGATTGCCATCTCAATTTTCGTCTGAACGGCCTGAAAATGCAAGAGTTAATTCATCGGGAACGCCGATTCAGGTAGTTTTATGGGCATGATCAACACGATCTTTTTCCTTGATCAGTTGCCGTCGAAGGAAGTCTAGCGCGGCCTGGCTCGCCCGCCATCGGATGAGATAGCGGTCGCCGGGAAGCGTTAGTTTCAGCGATTTGACGCCGCTCGGCCCGGCGTATCCGAAAAATACGGTCCCGACCGGCTTTTCTTCGCTGCCGCCGTCAGGCCCGGCAATGCCCGTGACCGAGACCGCGTGGTCCGTGCCTGCATACGCACGCATCCCCTCAGCCATCGCCTCGGCGCACTCGGCACTGACGGCCCCGTGAGCCTCCAGAACCTCTAGCGGTACGCCGAGCGTCCGAATTTTCGCCTCGTTCGAATAAGTGATGGCGCCCTCCATAAAATACGCGCTCGAGCCCGGCACTTCGGTTATCCGACGGCCGACAAGCCCACCCGTACAGCTTTCGGCGACCGACAACGTTTCGCCGCGTTCCGTCAGCAGCCGCCCGACGACCTCTTCCATCGTCTCGCCGCTTCTCGAAAAGACCGCCTTCCCCAATGCCGCGGCCAACTTATCCGCGACCTCATCAGCGGTCCTCGCGGCTTCGTCCGCGTCCGTCGAGCGGGCGGCGACGTGAAGCTCGACCTCACTCTTGTTGAAGAGGATAGATGTTTGCACGCTCGGATATGACGTGTAGATCGGTGCTGCTATCTCGTCGACCGCGGACTCGCCCATTCCGGAAACACGCAATAAACGTCTGCGGACGTGAAACTCGCCTGCTCGCTCCTTTAGACGCCCGAGAACGTGGCCCGTGAACATCGGCTGATTCTCGCGTGGCGGGCCGGGCAGGATCACGAGGAGTTTGCCTTCGATCTCGGCCAGCATACCGGCCGCCGATCCGTTGGGGTTCGGCAAGATCTCGGCCCCGTCGATGACGTACGCCTGGCGTTTGTTGATCTCCGGCATCTCGCGCCCCCACGCACGAAAACGCTGCCGCAGATGCTCCTCGATCTCGGTATGATATTTGAGCTCACGGCCGACGGCGGCAGCAGTGTACTGACGCGTTATGTCGTCTTCGGTTGGCCCCAGCCCACCGGTCGTTATCACTACGTCTGAGCGTTTAATCGCGTCGCGGACCGCTTCCTCAAGCCGCGATCCATCGTCGCCGACAATCGTTTTCAGCATCACCTCTATGCCGATGTCGTTCAACTTGCCCGTCAGCCAAAGG
>JBGAVC010000126.1:0-3908 GCA_044228265.1 Pyrinomonadaceae bacterium | reverse complement strand
TTATTAACAATAAATGTCGCAAACCACCGGCAATCTTAGTTGTTCTGGCTCATTAATAAACCACCGTGGTGGACAATATTTCAAGGGCGTTACAACAGCACCTCATCCACGATTTCGCCGCACTACTTTTCGGTAGGGGTCCCGGCGTCAGAAACAGGAAATATATCGTTCACAGGATTGCGTCAATATGACGCAGATCATGTTTTCTCGCCGTGAGGAGTGCGACCTTTAATGTTGTCGAGAGAGATCCGGAATAGAACTTCGGCCAAGAAGATTGGCAGAGGGCAACACAAGTAGGGTCAAGACTGTAAATTAGACGCACCATTTAGAAGAGCGGCGGAAGAAGGGGAAATGTTGATTGATTCCTTCAATCGAAGAGTCAAAGACCTACGGGTTTCAGTTACGGACCGCTGTAATTTTCGATGTTTCTATTGCGATCCTGATCCGGCCCCTTGCACCTCCAGTGATCCGAATCTTTTGACCTTTGACGAGATACACTTTCTCTGTGATGTTTTCGTCTCGCTCGGGATTGAAAAGATACGACTGACCGGCGGCGAACCGATGGTCAGGAAGGGCCTTGGGGTACTTATAGCTCAACTTGCATGTCTTAAACCCCTTGGCCTTCAAGAACTCGCGATGATCACTAACGGCAGTAGCTTCGCAAATAAAGCTGCCCAGTTACGATCAAGTGGTCTAAACCGGATAACCTTCTCGCTGGACAGTCTGAAACCAGGCACTTTTCGCTCAATTACGGGCTCCGACAAACTCTCTGACGTGCTCGACTCGATCGAGGCCGCACGATCTGCCGGTTATCCTAATATAAAGGTCAACGCTGTTATCATCCGGGGCCGAAACGACGATGAGATCGTCGACCTTGCTCGATTTGCAAGAAGAAACAGTTTAACCGTCAGATTCATCGAATTCATGCCCCTCGATAGCGGGCATATGTGGGATCGAAAACACCTCGTCTCGGCTGCCGAGATCCGGGAAAAAATAAATTCGGCCTTTCCAATAATCCTTATAAACCAGTCTCGCAGAGGTGAGACCGCGTGGAGGTATCGCTTTGCTGACGGCACAAGCGGGGAGATCGGCCTGATCGCTCCGGTGACGAATGCCTTCTGCGGCGACTGTTCGCGAATTCGCCTGACGGCCGATGGGCATATCAGAACGTGTCTTTTCTCTACTGAAGAATATGATGTACGACGTTTGCTAAGAAGCGGCGGATCGCGAACCGAAGTCGCCGACCTTATTCATTTTGCTGTCGCAAGAAAAACATCCGGCCATACCATTGGTTCCCCTACATTTGAGTATTCCTCGCGGTCGATGAGTTCGATCGGCGGCTAAAAATATTGCTCAGAATATGACTTAAGTCATATTTTGGCAACCGCAACCCGCATAGCATTCCAGCAGTTTCAAACATTATGTGACAAGGAAAACTATGATGCGGCTAAATGTTCACGTCCCGGACGCGAACTACCATCAAAACCTGATCTCGTGCCAAGTGGCGTGTCCCGTTCATACGGACGCACGCGGGTATGTTCGGGCAATCGCCGATGGAAGGTTTGAAGAAGCATACCTAATTGCCCGTGGTCCCAATCCCTTTGCCTCGATCTGCGGGCGCATCTGCGGAGCCCCTTGCGAGATCGCCTGTCGCCGCGGAAAAATCCCCAAAGTAAATGACGACGGCATGTTCGTCGGACAGGACCGACCGATCGCAATTCGTGCACTCAAGCGATTTGCATGTGATCACTTCGGGCCGGAGGCGAGGCCGACGAGTGAAGTATTGGACTCGATCAGGAATTTTATCCCGCCCGTCGCCGCAGATGCTGAGGAGATGGCGGCTCTCTTAAGATCCGCGACCAACAGTTCGATCGAAAAAGGTGATAGCCAAAAGATCGCGATCATCGGAGCTGGCCCGGCGGGACTCTCCGCCGCTCATGACTTGGCTCTACTGGGATTTAAGCCGGTCGTCTTTGAGATCGAGCCTGTTGCAGCCGGAATGCTCGCGGTCGGGGTTCCGGCGTATCGCTTGCCTCGTGAACTGATCGAAAAAGAAATTGCCGTTATCGAGGCACTCGGCGTCGAGATCAGGTGCGGAGTAAAAGTTGGTGAAGACATTGCTTTTGCCGAGCTACGCGAGGATTTTGCGGCGGTGATCATAGCGGTCGGCGCCAAATCATCCCGCGGCCTTGGCTTGACTGGTGAGGATGGCCCGGGCGTGATCGGAGGCGTAGATCTGCTTCGAGCTGTCTCACTTGGCGAAGACCTCGATATGGGCCGCGAGATCGTAGTCATTGGGGGTGGAAACGTTGCATATGACGTCGCCAGGTCGGTCGTTCGCCAGATAGCTTTTGATACGGCACGTACGGCCGCGAGGCTTTTCGAGACTGCGAATGTACATCTGATCTCGCTTGAAGGTGCGGAAGAAATGCCCGCGGACACGATCGAGATCGTTGAGGGCGACGAAGAAGGGATTAAGCGAAGCAACGGTTGGGGACCGACGGAGGTAGTTCGCGACGAAAAAGGCAGAGTCACCGGCGTCGCGTTTCGCAAATGCTTGCGGGTCTACGACGAAGATCGAAAATTCTCACCGCTCTACGATGATGATGAAAAGAAATTAATTCCCTGCGACACCGTCCTTCTCGCTGTTGGCCAAGCACCAGCCCTTTCATTTTTGGAGGACGGCGGACAGGACGTTGAGCGAATGCGAGGCGACTGGCTCAAGGTTGACCCCATCACGCTGCAGACCACTGCAAAGGGCGTCTTTGTCGCCGGTGATCTCGCTCACGGAACGCGTTTGCTGATCGACGCCGTCGCGTCCGGCAAGGCAGCAGCGCGTTCCGTTTATCAATACCTGACCGGTAATGCGCTCGAGCATGAATTGGTCAAAACACATGTCGTTCTTGACCGATACCGTCGTGAACGCGGCTACGAATCGATCCGCCGCGTTGAGGAGCCGTGAAGAGGCCATGCGCGAGGCGTCACGCTGCCTAGATTGTGGAGTAACGCCGGTGTTTGATGGCAGCCGATGCGTACTGTGTGGTGGCTGCGCGGACGTTTGCCCAACCGAATGTTTGAAGCTGATCTCGCTCGATAGGCTTGAGTTCGATACCGAGGTCGACTCGATGATAGGTGCCTCACTTGGAGAGGACGCAGATCTGACTGAGAACTCGGCGATCCTGAAAGACGAGGACCGCTGTATTCGCTGTGCTCTCTGCGCGATCCGCTGCCCGGTCGATGCCATCTCGATGGAACGAGTCACATTTTCAACAAATTGGAGTTCTTTATGACGACACATCCGAGTGAAAAGAAATCACGTTTTGATCCGGAACCGATGCCGCGGAGGGATTTTCTGGGGCTCGCCGCTCTGGGTTCGATGGCGGCGGCATTTGCACTCTCGATCTTCGGAATGCTGAAACTTCCAAAGGCAGCCGTGTCGGCTTCTCCAGCAAAGAAATTTAATGTGGCGTTACCGGACACCCATCCGGAGGGCGAAGCGTTCGTACCGCCGGGGCGAAACGTTGCGGTCTTTCGCGATGCTGATGGCGTATTTGCTATCTCGACCGTTTGCACGCATTTGGGATGCATCGTTAAGACGAGCTCCGCCGGGTTTGACTGTCCCTGCCACGGGTCGGGCTTTCAGAAAGATGGAACTGTAAGAAAAGGGCCTGCTCCGACACCGCTACCCTGGCTTAAGGTCTCAAAAAACGGAGCTGTTCTTACGATCGACGAGGAAGCAACTGTAAAAACTGGAACAAAGGTGTAGACCATGAAAGCAGAAGGCTATTCAGCATTACACGAATTCTGGATCAATCTGCGGGGCATCCCTAATCACGTTTATCGGGCGATGTTTCGCGGCGGTCCCCCAAAGACCGATCGCACTCGGTCGTCGTTCATCTTCGGCAACG
>JBGAVC010000039.1:0-33765 GCA_044228265.1 Pyrinomonadaceae bacterium | reverse complement strand
GCCCGACTTCGACAGATTCGCTATCATCTCGGCGTCTTCGAATGTTACCGCGGCCGCCGGAATTTTTTCGACGCCGTCAGCGTATCGCATCAGGCCAGTATGGGCGAGCCTGTTCTGAGAAGCGCCAGCCGACCTGACGAGCGCCGCTACCGCACCCAAACGGGCCGCGGCCGACGCGCCGCCGCCGCGATAAGCGACGGCCTGACCGTACGCGGCGAGCCCAAAGCCCGATGCAGCCATCTCACGGTCGAATCGATAGTCGAACAGGACGATCTTTCCGGCGACCTTTTCGCGGCCGAGAGCTGCCAATTCGTCGAAGCTCCGCACCACCACAACCTCAGCAGTGATGCCCGCGGACGGCGTCGCCACGCTACCGCCAAGCGCCGTCAGGACGACCTTCTGTATCGTGCCCGGCGCCATTCCGGTAAATTCGACCAGTTCGCCGTGCTCTTCGCCCCGGACCCAGTGCGGGACGATGCATTTCTCGAGGCGAACTTCCAGACCGAGCGCCCTCATCTGTTCCGCAACATACTCGACAGCCCGCGCCGCCTGAGCAGAGCCCGACAGTCGCGCTCCGATATTGTTGGACAAATATCCAACTTGTCGAAGAGCATAATCGCTCTCGAGCGCGGCTTTCTGCAGCCGCGACATGTTGGTGGTCGTTTCGTCCGAATAAAGCGTAGGCGTCGGCGTAGGAGCCTGGGCGGATGCAGATAAACACGCGAAAATACAGAGCGATATCAATATTAGGAGCTTCATTTGTTCATATTATCCGATGCTTACGAACTTCCAAAATTCTATGAGATAATACAGGCGCGTTACACCAAACAACCTAACTCGGTGATTATCATGAAACGAATATTGATCCTTGTTTTTGCAGTCCTCGTATCTACCTTTCCGGCATTTTCGCAACTCACGTTCTCTGTAAACGACCTCTTGAACGTAAAACGGGTCGCTGACCCGCAGCTTTCCCCGGACGGAAAGACGGTCCTCTATACCGTCGGCATTGTAAATCGCGACGCTAACCGCGTCGTTAACCAGATCTACAGCGTACCCGTCGACGGCGGCCCTCAGAAGCAGCTTACGAACGGGACGTCCTCGAGTTCGGGTCCGCGCTGGTCGCCGGACGGCAAGCGGATCGCTTTCGTTACCGGCGGGCAGATCTGGACGATGAGGCCCGACGGCGGAGACAAAGAACAGGTAACCAAGATATCATCCGGCGCCGGCGGGCCGGTATGGTCGCCCAACGGTGTGTGGATCGCATTCGGTTCCGACGTTTATCCGCAGTGCACAACGGATGACTGTAACAAGGCTCTCGATGAAAAGAACGAGCAGAACAAGGTCAAGGCCCACGTCACGGAACGTCTGCTCTTCAAGCACTGGGTCGAATGGCGCGACCAGAAGCGAACGCATGTGATGCTCGTTGCGGCTAAAGGAGGCCCGACTCGCGATCTCACGCCCGGCGACTTTGACTCACCGCCGTACGCGGCGGCTTCCGGAGCGGACTACACGTTTTCGCCCGATAGCAGCAGCATTGTTTATCTTAGAAACCCGGACAAGATCGAAGCCACGTCAACGAACAGCGACATTTATATCCAGAGCCTAAACGGCGGTGAAGCAAAGAACATAACGCAGTCGATGAAAGGCTACGATGTCTCGCCCGTCTATACGCCCGACGGCAAATATATGCTGTTTCGCTCGCAGGCGACGGCGACCTTCGAAGCTGACCGCTGGCGTATCATGCGCTATAACCCCCAGAGCGGCGAGATCGTCGAACTGACGCGCGGATTCGATCAGCAGGTCGAAGAAATGGTCGTTTCTCCGGACAGCAAGACGATATATTTCACTGCAGGTCAGAACGGGCATAATCCGATCTTCAGCGTTCCGGTCGAGCCGGATCTCCGACTCCGCAACGCCACTTTCGTCAAGAATATCGCCGATCTAAGCTACGTTTCTGGGCTGAACCTCACTCCCGACGGTCGCACTCTCGTTTTCCTGATCAGCTCGATGGCCTCACCGGCGGATATCGCTCGGATCAATACCGACCAAAGCGGGTTTACGCCGCTGACGAGCGCTAACGTCGAGGGACTCGCGGCTTTCAAACTTCGCAAAGCCGAAGATGTTAATTGGATTGGTGCCCTCGGACGCAAGAATCACGGCTATCTCCTCAAGCCTTCAAATTTCGACGAATCAAAAAAATATCCGCTGATCGTTCTGATACATGGCGGGCCACAGGGAGCTTGGAGCGACAATTGGGGCTATCGCTGGAATCCGCAGATCTATGCAAATGCGGGATACATCGTATTCATGCCCAATCCCCGAGGTTCGACCGGCTACGGGCAGCAGTTCGTCAACGAGATCAGCGGTGATTGGGGCGGCAAGGCCTACGTCGACATCACGAACGGCGTGGCGGCCGTGATAAAGAAGCCCTTTGTCGATAAGTCCCGGATCGGGGCCGCCGGAGCGAGCTACGGTGGTTATATGATCGATTGGCTTCTAGGTCACAACAACGACCCGCGGTTCAAGTTCAAAGTCTTTGTCTCGCACGCTGGCGTCTACAACCTCGAAAGCATGGCCGGGGCGACCGAGGAGCTTTGGTTCCCCAATTGGGAATTTAAGGGCTTTCCGTGGGACAATCCGACCCTTTATAACCGGTGGTCGCCCAACAAGTTCGCCAGGAGTTTCTCAACACCCACGCTCGTCACAGCAGGCGAACTCGACTACCGCGTTCCCGTGGACCAGAGCCTGCAGCTATTCACCACGCTTCAGGTCAAGGGCGTACCGTCAAAACTGATTGTCTTTCCTGACGAAGGACACTGGATACTCAAGCCGCAGAATTCGGCCTTTTGGTACTCGAATGTTTTGGAGTGGTTCGGTAATTACCTTCAGAAGTAGTTTTGGTCGTTTTTATGAAATCCATGTCTTTTCGAATCTCGCTCTTCTCGGCCGCGTTGCTCACGCTCGCGGTCGTTTTCGCTTCCGGCCAGAACGCAAACAGGTCGAACTTCAACCGCACTTCAAATTTCGACGTGCAGCACTACACTATTCGGGCAAGCTTTGACCGCTCGAAGAAAAAGGTTTTCGGCGATACGACCGTCACCCTTAGGCCGCTTGCGGCAAATTTCCGCGAATTCAACTTAGATGCCGTCGGGCTCGTTTTCGAGTCCGTTACGCTCGAGCCGTCGGGTACTTCTGTGACGTATAACGCAGGCCCGACGAGCGTGCACGTGACGCTTGACCGGAGTTACCTGCCCGACGAGACCGTTTCGGTCAGATTCAAATACTCCGCAACGCCCAGAAAGGGGGTCTATTTCGTCGACGCCGAAACCGGCGAACAGACCGTCCACCATTCTGCCCAAATATGGACACAAGGCGAGGCCGAAGAAGCACGTCATTGGTTCCCGAGCTTTGATTTTCCGAGTGATAAGGCGACGACGGAAGAGTACATCACAGCGGAAACTGACGAGACGGTCGTCGGCAATGGCGAGTTTCTCGGCAAGACCGACAACGGGAACGGTACCGCCACGTGGCATTACAAGATGACGGTTCCGCATTCGACCTACCTCGTTTCGTTCGTGATAGGCAAATACTCACGGGTGGACGACACGTACGGCAGCGTTCCGCTCGGGTTTTACGTGTATCCGGGAAAGGAGGCAACTGCCCGCAATGCCTTTGGCAAGACCAAGGACATGATCGCCGTTTACGAGAACCTGACCGGCATCAAATTCCCGTACAGCAAATATGACCAAACGATCGTCGCCCATTTTCAGTTCGGCGGAATGGAAAATATAACCGCGACTACGATGGCTGATACAGAGATCTTCTTCGGCGATTTTGATTTTGGCAAGGAGATCGTCGTCGATCTCGTTTCGCACGAGCTTGCTCATTCGTGGTTTGGAGACATGGTCACATGTCGTAATTGGGCGGAACTGTGGCTCAATGAGGGCTTCGCGACCTATATGGAGGCGGCCTATCGTGAAAGGATAAATGGACGCGACAACTACATCGCTAAGGTCCGGCGGGACGCCAGCGAGTTCTTGACCGATGACGCCGTCACCCGTCGCCGTCATGGCCTTTTCAATTTGCTTGCCGGTGATGTCGACAAGTTGTTCGACGTCTCGGCCGTTACTTACAACAAGGGCGGAGCCGTGCTGCATATGCTTCGCGAGTCAGTGGGCACCGAGGCTTTTTGGAAGGGAGTGAACATTTATCTGACCCGTCATCGCTTTGCCAACGTCGAGTCGTCCGATCTAAGGGCTGCCATGGAGGAAGCCTCGGGTAAGGACCTCGGCTGGTTTTTCGACCAGTGGGTCTATCATTCAGGCGCGCCGAGACTCACAGTCGGACAGTCTTATAACACGCGAACACATACGCTGCGGCTGACATTCACGCAGACGCAGCGTGCCGACGTGATCGTACCGCCCGCCTTCAGGCTCCCCCTGGAACTCGAGGTGAAAACCGCCTCGGGCCCTGTCCGAAAGGATGTCGTTCTATCAAAAAGGGTCGACACGGTCTCCATCAAGACAACGTCCAAGCCGTCAGGTCTGACGATCGACAAAGACGACAAGGTCGTACTTAAAACCGTCAAGCTGCTGCCGATGACGACTATCAGATGATCGCCGCACAATTTGACCGCGTGCGCACAAAAAAAAGTCCCGCCAATTGCTTGACGGGACTTTTCCCTTTGAGAAGACCGGATGTCTGCTTACTGTTGAAAAAGCAGAGCGCGAAGGCTACCTAAAATCGCGCCAAAACGGCTTGAATCTCTCGGTCTCACTTCTTTGCCACACCTACGAGGTTAGCTGCCGGGCTAGGAGCGAAAGATTACCCCCGTATCCGTAAGGCCGGATACTTCGCCCCGGATATCACGTTTTCACGCAATATCATTGGTTCCCCCGCGTCGTTCCAAGGAACGGCTTCGGTGATCAACTTTTCAACAATTGAATAATATCACCAAAAACGGCCTGTTTCAAGAGAATATTTGTAAAGAAAGGTCAACGAGCAGGATATAGCTGGTAAAGCAGCAGGTAAACCGCGACGCCCGAGACCGACACGTAGAGCCAGACCGGAAACACGAGACGGGCGAGGCGTCGATGAGCGTCGAACCTTCCTTTCAAGGCCCTTAAAAGCGTCCAAATGACGAACGGAGCGACCACGATCGCAAGCATTGTATGCGACGTGAGGATCGTAAAGTACACAGGCCGTATCAGCCCTTCGCCGGTAAACCGCGTCGGCCCAAGCCCAAAATAATATGTTCTAAGTGAGTGGTAGGTTACGTACGAGGCCAAAAATGCTGCCGAGACGAAACACGCTGAGAGCATGCAGAACCGGTGAGCATGCACTCGCTGGCGCATGACGCAGACGAATCCGCATACAAGAAAAATGCCGCTCAGAGCATTGAGCGTGGCGTTCAAGTGCGGAAAATAACCCAGCAGCTCGAACATATCATTTCCAAAAACCGAGCAGGAGGAACAGAACGATCCATAAACCGCCCATAAAATGCCAATACCACCCAACGACCTGAGTAAGGGCTTTTCGATGCGCGAGCTTCAGGGCGTCAGCGGTCGGATACCACGACCGCAGCAGCACCGTCGAAAGAGCGGCGATCCCTCCCGCTACGTGGACTGCGTGGACCGACGTCAGAATGTAGAAAAACGCCAGGTACGGATTTCCCTGCATGTACAGCCCTTGCCGCATCAGCTCGAACCACGCGATCAACTGGGATATGACAAAAGCGACGCCGAGAACGGTCGTCGCCAGGAACCACTTTCTCGCGTCAGCCTGTAACTCCCGCCTTGTCGACCGCTCGGCCAAGACATAGGTCACACTACTCACGACTATGACGAGCGTGCTGAACCAGAGCTGACTTGGCAACGCAGCCGGATGCCATTCGGCAACGTTGTTAGTAGCAATGACAACGTAGGCGGAGATCAGCCCGCCAAATGTCATCACAACGACGAGCAGCAGGAACCAGGTCAGGACTTTATACTTGTTGGGAGAAAATGTCTGTTGCTCGGCGGCACTCTCGTCGTCGCGGCCGTCATCGCCGCCGCCGCCGTTGTTTCGGTTACCGCCACCAGTGCCTTTTCCAGAGAGCCGGCTTCCCGTCAGCACTTTCGGCTCGTCGAGTTCCTCAACTATTTCGCCTGTACCGATCTCTATTGACATCAGCGTTTATCGAGGACCATCAGCAGGAAAAGCAGCGGCAGGTACATCACAGAGACAAGCAGCAGCCGTTTTGCCGCCCCAAGCGTTCGCGTCCGGGCCGACCTGACGCTCGCATACATGAACCAAACGCCGAGGACCGACGCTCCCGCGAGGAAGACAAAACCCGCCTGAGCAAAAAAGAACTGGGCCAGACTGACCGGCAGCAGCATAAGCGTGAACAAAACGATCTGCCGAAATGTTATACGCCCGTCGGGTTCAACCGCCGGAAGCATCTTGATGCCCGCCGAGCGGTACTGGTCGCGATACATCCACGCGATCGCAAGAAAATGTGGAAACTGCCACAGGAACTGCATCACGAACAATGCCCAAGCCGCCAGCGAGATCTCGTTCGCAGCCGCCGTCCAGCCCATCAACGGCGGCAACGCTCCGGGAATCGCACCGATCGCTGTCGAAACGGTCGTTCTCGTTTTGAGCGGCGTATAAACCAGTACGTATCCGACGATCACGACCAGACCGAGAACCGCGGTCAGTCCGTTGACCAGGAACAGAAGGTAGGCTTCGGCGGCCGCACACTGGATCAACCCGAAGACAAGCGCCTCGACTGGCATCACTTTGCCCGTCGGAAGCGGCCGTTTCGCGGTCCGTTCCATCAGCGGATCGATGTCGCGTTCCATCCACTGATTGAGCGTCGCCACGCCGAACGCCAGCAGCGTGATGCCGATCATCGCGTTGACGAAAAGCCCGTAATCGAACGGCCCGCGCGAGCCGAGATAGAATCCCGCCGCCGACGTCAGCACCAAAAGAAGCGCGATCCTTGGCTTTGTCAGCTCAAAGTAAGCCGCAAGCTTTTCGCGAATATTTATCTCATGTGGCCGCTGTATTTCAGCCGTAATTGTATCCATCAGTACTGCTAATGCCCATTAGAGACGCAAATTAAAGGATAACGTTTGACGTCCTATTCTCCAAATCTTTGATCAGTGACGCAGCCCCACCTTTGCGACCTTCGTTCCCGATGCTTCGTGCCCTTTGCGGTAAAAACACGACCAAACACAAAGAACACAAGGCGAAACACGAAGTTCACCAAGTCAGAAAGTAGCTCTACCGGATCGCGATATTCGAGACATCGACGAGCATGTAACGGATCACTTCGCCGCGAACGATAATAGTGAGCATTCCCTTCTCGGCCGAGAATCTCAGTACATCTTTCATCGGCTTCTCAAATGTCGTCCCGTCCTTCATCGTGACCACCAGCGTGGCTGAAGCGAGTGGATCGGCCTTAGCGGCGGCATCAGCGGCTTTTTTCGGCGGCGTGACAGGTTTCTTTTTCGTCGAGGTTGAGTTTCCGGCCGCGTCGTCCGGCGAGCTCTTTGAACCGGGATAAGGGTCCTTTACGATCACGGACGATTTGCCCGCATCTTGGTCAGACGCCTTTTTCTTCGGATCTATCGTGTCGAAATGCGGTTTGGTCGCGTCGGGTTCCTTTGCCGCGGGGATATTAACATCTGGAACGGCTGGTTGCGACGAGTTCTTGTCTGCGGTTTCTTCGGACGGTTTGGCCTTGGCGGGCTTCTTCGGAGCAATCGCGGCCTCATTATGCGTGGATCTCACTGGCGTAGAGTCTTCCGCGGGGTTCGACCGCTCCCCGGAACCTGAGATCACCGCTCCTGCCGAACTCAGTCTTACTCCGCCAAGATCTTTTGGCGCTTGTGGCTCTGCCGCTGCTTCCGTTCGCGTCCGAGAAGGTCGCATCGCGACAAAACTGCCGGCAAATTTGATCGTAAACGACGCCGCATCGTCGCCGGGCGTTCGTCCCTCGATACGCAGCAGCAACCGCTCCGGTTTTCGCAGGTAAACGATGCGGCCAGTCTCGTCGGCGGAGCCGCTCGCGTAAACGACGATCTTTGTAAGCGGTTTCAGCCCTTCCTGAGTGAAGATATCGATGTCGCCGGTAAAATTCTTTGTAACGACATTTATGAAGACGTCGCCCTGCTCGCCCGCGAATTCGTAAAAATACGACGTCAGCCGCGAGTCGCCGATGTCACGAGCCTTTATGACACCGTGGATCTCTGTCCCAGTGACGGCGGTCGGAAAATTCTGGTCCGTGGACTGCGACCGGATGGTGATCGGCGCAATGATAAAAAGCGCGGCGGTCAGACATAAATAACACGAGCGATACGCTATTTTCACTGATCAAACAAGTTCCTTTCGGAAGTGGACGAGCCTGGAGGTCTCTTCATAGCCGAGGCCGCGATGCGCGGCGATGCTTTTGTCGTTATAGATCTCGGCATCCGACGCCATCTCGCGGCAGCCGCGGCTCCGGGCCCACTCTTCCGCGAAATCGACAAGCCGGTCCCCAATGCCATGCTGGCGAAACTCGGGATCGACGTACCAGCCCTCCAGATAACCGACCATCTCGGTCGAGCAGTCCTCGACGAACGGACGTATACTTGCTTCGAGGAAACCCGCCAGCATTCCGTTGCCCGCATCAGCGACCGCCACAAATTGCGAGTCCGGATGATCCAGTATCCCCAGCATCTCCCCGCGGTGATCTTCTTCCGAGGCCTGGTCCCAAAGCAGCGATCTCAACCTGAACCACTCGCCCAGATCGTCCACCTCGAACGCCCTCACGACACAGGTATCGTAGCCCATTGCCCACAGATATTAGCAGTATTACGAGTTATCAACAACAGCCAAGAAGAGGCTCTCCGCCTTGATCAGGGATTGGCCCCAACCGGCAAAAAGCTCTCCTCCTATTCAAGGAGGAGAGCTTTTGGGAACCGGGACCTTGGCCCTGGGACCTGAGACTTTGGACTTTTTACGCTCCCGCTTTCGCGGCGTTGGCTTTGTCGCCGAGCAATTCGAGGGCACGTTTCATTTGGATGTCCTCGATGACTGGCGGCAGTTTCGGTTTGGCCGGTGTCGGGGTTGCCGACGGGTCCTTTTGCTTCTCTTGCTGGTCGAGCAGGTCTTCGGGATCGATCGGACCGAGGTTGTCGGCACGTTTGACCTCGACCGACGGTTTGACGCCCATCGAGGCGCGGTCATCGCCGAGGAACGGTGCACCGCTCGGACTTGCCCATTTTGCGACAGTCAGCAGCAGGCCGTCACCGCTCTTTAGGGTGATGAGCTGCTGTTCGGTGCCTGCTCCAAAGCTCTTTTCGCCGACAACGTCACCGCGTTTGCGTTCGAGTATGGCGGAAGCGACTACTTCGGCGGCTCCGGCGGTCCCGAGATCGATGAGAGCGACGAGCTGGCCGTCAAAAACGGCTTTGGACGGGTCGGCGGCGTAGCTCTTGATGACCTTGTTCTCGCGGCCGATGACCTTGGCAAGGTCGCCGTCCTTGATAAAGAGGTTGGCCACCGCGACGCCTTCGTCGATCTTACCGGCGGCGACGCCGCGAAGGTCGAGGACGATCTTCTGGACGCCCTGTTTCGCCAGGCTCGTGACCTGGTTGCGAATGTCATTTGATTCGCCTTCATCGAGGCTGTAAACCTTGATGACGCCGATCTTGCCGTTTTCGACGCGAGACTCCGGAGCCGGGGTTTTGAAAGTGCCTCGAGTGACTTTGATGGTCTGCGGTTTCTCACCTGAACGCAGTACACGTAGGCTCATCGACGTGCCGGGATCACCGTTGATCAACTGGGTCGCGTCATAGAGCGAGACGTCGCGAGTGGCCTTGTTATCGATGTACTCCACGACGTCGCCGGTCTTGAGTCCGGCCTTTTCGGCGGGTGAACCCTTGGTGACGGAGACCAGGTACAAGAAGCCGGATACCTGCGAAAGCTCGGCGCCGATGCCGACCTTCCCTGCCGACTTATGGGCCTGGTAATCACGGACCTGGTCGGCCGTCAGGAACGACGAGTACGGATCGAGCCCATTCGCAAGACCGCGAAGAGCACCGATACGGACCTTTTCCATATTCGGTTCGTCGACGTAATCGTTCTGAATGTGCTGGAGGACCGATTCAACGATCCTAAGCTGGGCCTGCGGATCGTTTACCGGCTGTTGGGCCTGCGTCGTAAGAACGGTCCCAACGAACGGCAGACCGCCAATAACGGCATAAACGGCAATAGCACCTGAAAGAACGAGTACCCAAAGTTTTCCGCGAAATGACATATAATACCTCGAGTTTAGAAGGACCAGAACCGAACGATAATTATCCGTTATCGCCCATATTAGTGCAAGAAAAAGATATAACTAATGCCGCCGAGCTTACAGATCTTTCGCTCGTGCCGAAAGACGGCAGAATACTGGCGATAGACCCCGGAATGAGGTACATCGGCGTCGCCGTCTGCGACGAGATGCGGGTTATTACGCGGCCGCTGCCCGCGATGTTGCGTTCAAGCTGGAAAAAGCTGCTCGCTTCCGTCCGTGACATTATCGCGGAATTTGATGCCAAGGCACTGGTCGTGGGTTTGCCGCTAGAATCGGACGGAAGCGAATCTCCGATGTCGGTCGAAGCGCGCTCGATGGCACGAAAGTTTGCCCTTTCGTTGGAGATACCGGTTGTGCTCCAGGATGAACGCGTCACCTCGTACGAGGCGCGCGGTCGGCTTTGGGAACGAGGCGTCGATCCAAAGGACACGAAACGCTTTGTCGACAGCGAAGCGGCGGCGATCATCCTCGCAGATCTCCTGGATCGCCTGAGCGAGGGATAAACGCTTTGTCGCCTGCTGTTACGGCTTCAGCGTCATGACTTCGACCGTCGCCTTTTCGACCGCGGCTTTTGAGAATGGAAACACCATCGGCGTTCCGGTCCGCCACGCGTCGAATTGATCTTTGAAATGCGGTGATTTGGGATCACCGCTTTCGCCGAGCGGGATGACGTGGCGTGTTGCGTCCCAGTTGCCGGGCGATGCTATCAGGCGCATCGAGACGGATGAACCGACATTGGGCGTAAATCCACTGCCGGAAATAGCAACATTGGGCGCGGCGAACTGGGCGCCGATCAGCGGGGCCGCGGCGAGTGGGTGCGGAAAGCTCGACAAAAACGTCTTTCCCCAAACCCATCCGGCGGGATCGCTGCCAAATATTCTCGAGGCGGCGAGATTCGTCCGAGCACTCGAGTCGCAGGCCTTGTAAAGCTCGCCGTATGTCTTGTAAACCGAAGGTAGCCAGCGGGCAGGCTGTTCGCGTACGGCGAAGTCAAATAATCTCTGCTGGATGATCCCAACAGACACTGGTTTGTTGTCGTCAGCTATCTTATTTATGACACAGTTGCGGATCTGGTTGACCAAAACCGCTCCACGGCTGTCGGGAGTCATCTTGCCGTCCCAGTCCTTCAGTACCGCGATCGTTTCAGCCGAAGCGGAACCGTCCGCGGCGATCGCCTTCGCAAACGACACGAACGACCAATTATAGACGTCATGCTGGATATCGCGAACATCGTCCATCGTGGCCTTGTTGGTCTTCGACAAGAGATCATATATCCTGCGGGCACGCCACGGCGCGGCCGCGGCGCGTGTCATCTGCGGATATTTATAGTCGGTCCCGGCGATCCGCTGGTTGGCCGTCACAATGAAACCCGAAGGCGGATTATAGAGATGCGGCAATTCCTCGAACGGTATCATCCCGATCCAATCGCCGTCCGTGGTCGCTCCGTCGTACGGCACCGAGCCGTCACCCTTGCGTCGGATCGGGATCTGGCCGGCGACATACCAGCCAATGTTCCCTTTCACGTCGGCATAGACAAAGTTCTGAGTCGCGCCGCCGTAGTTCTTCAAAGCGTTCTGAAACTCCTGCCAATTCCCGGCACGATTAAGGCTAAGAAAGGCATTGAGATTGAGATTCTTGGGATCGAGAGCTGTCCATCTGAGCGAATAGCTCTTGCCGCCATCGGTCATGATGATCGGGCCGTTGCGGGTCTCGTACACGTCGAAATCGACGGGCGAAACGTCCGGCTTCATCAAGTTGCCGCGGACATTTATCTTCTCCTTTCGCGTTTTTAAGGGTTCAGAGCCCGTCGGTGTGCGGACCTTTGCAGTACCGCTCGCCATATCTCCCTCGATCGTCTCGACGTAAATATCCTGCACGTCGGGACCAACATTTGTCAGTCCCCAGGCTATGTTATCGTTGTGTCCTATGATGACAGCGGGAATTCCCGGTGCAGAGACACCGGCAACATGGACTGTCGGGCTTTGAAGCGACACCAGGTACCAGACACCGGGAGCCGTTGGGGCGAGATGCGGATCATTGGCAAGAAGAGCCTTGCCGTCAGCCGTCCGTTTGCCGGAGATGACCCAATTATTGCTCGCCGCGAGCCCCTCAGCATATAGGCCGACCATCTCGAGCGAGTCTTTTCTGATACCAGCGTCTTTATCCGCAAATGCGACCAGACGGTCGGTGACCTCCACGTTGGACGTTGGACCCTGGACTCTGGACTGCGCGTTGTCTTTGCCGTAGAGGACGACATCATTCGGTGTCACCATGTTGGTGAGGTCGGCGAACTTGTCTTTTGCAATTCCCGAAAGCTGCTGCCGCAAAAGGTCCGTCTGCCAAGTCGTACTCAACGCGTCGGCAAATGGAGCCCCAATAATCAGCGAATCCGATACCGTCCAAGAGCGCGGCTTATACTGTAATATCTTGAATTCGACCGGCAAGGTCTTGTCGTCAAGCGATGCGATATAGGCATTCACGCCTCTGACGTAAGCCTCCATAGCTGCACCGGTCTCGCCGCTAATGCTTCGCGAAGCAGCATCCGACAACGCCGCAAAACCAAACCGCCTCCAGCGTTTATCCCCTTCGAGTGCCTGTTGCCCAAAGATCTCAGCCGTCTCTCCCCGCGCAAGACGCCGCATCAGGTCCATCTGCCACAGACGATCGCCGGCGGTGACATAGCCCTGAGCAAAATACAGATCGGCATCGTTTTTCGCCTCGATATACGGAATTCCACGGGCATCACGACGGACGGTGACCTCGCTCTTCAGCCCCGGGACTTTAAGACTCGTGGGCGTGACCTGAGAAGAGACCGTGAGTGCTAGGAAAAGGACGAAGAATAGGATCACCTGGACTTGGAACTTCATAATTGATTTTTGGCACGCCGGACCGGGCCGGGATCATTTGACCTAATTTATTGCAGGGATGAGCTTTCTTAAGTTAAACTCTTCAAGTTTTAATATCAAGTTTCGGGGGTATCAGACATGCGTGAACTAAAGCTGACGATCTTTCTCATAACTATTGCGGCAATTGCAGCATGTTCGCAGTCCGCGGTGAACAATCCGGGCAATTCAACAGCCAACACGGTGGCGTCAAATTCGGCGCCGGCTAATAAAGCGCCGGCGCCACCGGCAGCTAATGACGACAGCGCAGCCGGCGGCAAGCTTTACAGTTCTACTTGCGCCAAGTGCCACAAGGATGACGGCACCGGCGGCAAGATCACTGTCGATGGCAAGACGCTGAACCCGGACAACCTCGCCTCGGCTAAGCTCGCCGCAAAGTCGGACCAAAAACTGACCGAATACATTTCAGATGGCGCACCCGACGACGGTATGCCTGCATTCAAGGATAAATTAAAGCCTGAGGAGATCAAACAGATCATCACGTTCATCCGATCAGATATTCAGAAGAATACTCCGAAACCCCCTGCGAATAAGTAGGACCGCGATCAGGATTGCAAATGCACTTTTGACTCTCTAGTATTAGTAGAAAGGTGTGCACCCGTAGCTCAGCTGGATAGAGTATCTGACTTCGAATCAGAGGGTCGCAAGTTCGAATCTTGCCGGGTGTACCAATAAATTTGATAGAAGGTCGTCACTTTGGACGGCCTTTCTTGTCTTCCTCTTGGCGTAGGTTCAAACCGCGCGAGGATATCCGTCAGGCTGCAGTTCCAAGACCGGGCATTTCAAATCCAACTTCTTCGAGATCGCGGGTCAGTTTCTCTTTCTGGGCATGCCCAAGGTTCGCGAGTGGCGGCCGTAACGTGTCCCATACCTCTATACCCGTATAGTGAGCAATAGCAGCCTTGAGTGCGGGAATCATCGGAAATTGTGTGAAAACGGCCCTCAATTTGTCGAGCTCGGCTTGTTGAAGGTCGGCGTCCTCGTCTTGCCAATGGCGGTAAAGCCGGTCTATCGCCCCCGGGTTGACATTTGCCGTCGCCGATATGCAGCCACGGCCGCCGTTTCGCATATTTGCCAACAAGAACGTCTCGCTGCCGACGAAGACATGAAAACCGTCGGCCGCAAAGTTGTCGAGCATCGTTCTAGTATTGTTCCAGTCGCCCGAGCTGTCTTTCATTCCCACCACAGTACCCGGATATTCTTTTAGCAGGCGTTCGACGAGGCTTGCCGAGAATCCTACGACGGCGATCGGGGGTATATGGTAGAGATAGATCCGCAGCCTGGCGTCGCCGACGCGACTGATGACCTCCGAGAAATAGGCGAACAACCCGTCCTCGGTGACCTGCTTGTAATAAAAAGGAGGCAGCATCAACGCGCCGCCACAACCGATCTGGACGGCTTCAGTTGTTAACCGAACGGTGTCGACCAATGAACAGCTTCCGGTTCCCGGCATCACTCGCGCGGGATCGATACCCGAGTCGGCCAGAGCCTCAAGCAGTTCGATCCGCTCGTCGATCGTTAGTGAATTTCCCTCACTGGTCGTGCCAAACACCGCGAGTCCACAGTCCTGTGAGAGTATCCATTTACATTGACCAACCCAAAGCTTTTTATCCGGCGTTAGATCCGGGCGGAACGGTGTGACGACCGGGACCAGCACGCCGCGAATCGGCGAACTTTCATTTTCGTTGAATTCGGTTTCCATAGAAGTTGTCTCGCTAAGATAATAGAGCACTTAGCCTTACTTCCCCACTCGACAAGGTACTTAGTTTACACAAAAAAAGGAATGGTGCTGGCAGCGGGTTTGAATGTCTCTCGATCAAAAATGGTGCCCACAGATCATCAAAAATGATGTCTTAAAGCCATTTACGCACTCCTCCAAAACTGAAATGATGTCGGTATAGGATTCGGCATTCGCTGGCTCGCGTTTCGTCGGTCGTATTACCTATAAAGTCGAATTTCTCGACCGGTTTTTTGCCGGTTATGCGGTCTTGTTCGGGTAATTGCCGGCCCGACAGGCCTATTGAGTGCTATCCGAAAGCACGAATTACCCGTCGAGTTGAGAACTCACGCGTTATGGTTCGTCCTCGGAACAAAAAAGGCTCTGTTCATCTATTTCGGTCGGGGCGATATACACCTGCCCGCCTCGATCTTTCTCCGGACAAAAAACGCAATGAACGCCCGGTTATCGTGACGGAGGACTGTTCGGTCCATCGTGCACGCGTCAACACTTTGAGAGGGAAAAGACAATGGAACGCAACAACAGTAAAGACCGCAGCCGTCCAGATCGTTTGAGCGATAACCGGTTTCATATCGGCACGATCGCACTGATCATTGGCCTTTTGGTCATCGTTAGTTGGACGGTGACACCGTCGACGAGCGCCGGTTCGTCAGCGGCCGAAACGGGGCAGGACGGCACAGCCACTATTGCGATGCTCAACTATGCGTTGAATCTGCGATCGGCTTCAGGCCTTGCCGTATTCGGGGGCGAGTCTGTCAGTGACCGCGGCTCCGAGATCCGTGGCCAGGTCGCCTCGACCGGCGAAGTCGCCGGCGTGTCGTCAGAGGCCATGAGCTCGGTCGACGCGGCCCAAGCTCGACGCGATCTTCAAGATGCGTTCAGTGCTGTTGACCAGCTTCCCTGCACTAATATTGACGGAAACGACCTCGGCGGCCGCAGCTTCGGCCCGGGCGTTTATTGCTTAGGCTCGGCCCAACTTGCGGGTCGAATGACGGTTGACGCGGGCGGCGACGCTAATGCGCGTTTCGTATTTAGGATCGGCGGATCGTTCACCGCGACGGATGGATCGGGTATAGATCTCATCGGATCCGCCAACCCACTTAACGTGTATATTTTTTCGTCCAGTGCTGCCCGCATTGGCGCGGGCGCGACGATCGGTTCGAACCTGATCTCGCGTCAGGAAGTGATCGTCGGACACGGCTCGACCGTTTTTGGTAAGGTGATCGGCGTGGCCGGTACAGTTTCGACGGACGGCAATATCATTGCCGCCGGTACGGGATTTGTCGAGATCTGCAAAGAAATTTTTCCAAATGACATCATTCTGCCGGGCACGATCTTTTCATATACGGTATCCGGTGTTAATGGGACGATCCAGGTTCCCGCCGGAGGATGTTCGCCTCCGATAGAAGTTGCCGCCGGCCCTGTCACCGTCACCGAGGACCCTCGGCCGAATACGGCCGTGGTTGGGATCGCCACGACGCCGGCAGACCGTCTCGCTTCATCGAATTTGCCCCTAAGACAGGCGGTCGTAACTGTTCCGACTGGTGATGTATCAACCCAGACGGTCGTCACATTCACAAACCAAACGACGAGAACAGGTACGATCGAGATATGCAAATTCGCCGCCCTGGCTGTGCCACGTTCCGACAGCACCCCGCTTGGCGCTCCGGCGGATCCCGATGTCAGCGGGTTCTTTGATTTCACCGTACAGGGCGCGCCGGGTCAGATAATCTCAGTACCTGTCGGATTCTGCTCGGGGCCGATCACGGTGACGATCCTGCAGGTCAACAGTCCGTCGCCGGCTCCAACGCAGCCATTCACTGCGAACGTCACCGAACTCGCTCACGCGACATATAGATGCGAAAATGTCACGACGTTCCCGGTCTCCGCGCTCAATCCACCGATCCACTTTAATCAAGGATTCGACGCCAACGGCAACCCGATCCCGAACACCGATGGGTGCTATGTCAACGTTAATTTGAACGTCGGGACCGGGCCTGCCAACCAGACGACTGTCAGGTTCTTTAACCGATCGCTCCCTGGCCGGATAAAGATCTGCAAAATTACAGCTGATCCGGTAAACATACCAATTGGAACACAATTCACCTTCACGGTCTCGGGTATCGGCCCGACAAGCTCTACACAGACTTTACCGGGCAAAAATGTAACTGAAAACGTCAATGTTCTCGCGGGACCGGCCGCGCAAGGCGGATTCTGTGCATTTGCAACAAACACGTTTATTGTCGGTTCACCTGTTACGATCGACGAGATCGGCGTGGGCCCACTTCCGCTACCGGTGTACCCTCGCGGCACTTTAGACAGCTCCTCGTCGGCGATGGCGACGACACCGGCTGATGAATCAAGAGAACGACCAGCCGTTCGAAACTTCGGCGGGAACACTGAAGTGTTTAATAACAGGTCTAACCGACCGGCAGCCGGTCCGTGGTTCGTCGATCCGGCCGGAAATGACCGCAATACCTGTCTCGCTCCGGGCCCGGCAACAGCTTGTCTCACACTTCAAGCGGCGATCAACAAGGCCTCATCCGGTGACACCATAAATGTTGCGGCCGGTACATACTCTGTGGCGGGCGTCGTGACCGTCAATAAGACGCTCACTATAAGCGGAGCTCAGGCTGGAGTAGATGCACGCGGACGCGTCGCCACAGAATCAATACTCCAAAACTCTGGAGGCCTTTTCGTGAACGCCGATAATGTAACGATCGACGGTTTCACCATACAGAATAGCGTAAACACTGCTTTCACCGGAGGTGGCATCCTTCTCGGTGCCGGTACCGGCGGGGCACATGTTGTTAACAATATAATCCAGAACAATATCCTGGGCCTTTTCCTCGCCAACCGATCGGGTGCTGCGCAGGCTGTGATCCAGCACAACGTGTTCCGGAATAACACTCAGACCGGATCCGCGAATGGGCATGGGATCTATGCTGACCAATTCACAGCCGGAATAGGTGGAGTGGTTAACGTGCTGATCGACGGAAACAATTTCGTCAATGACAACGGATACGCCTTAGGAACTTGGGGTATCGGGATGAGTAACACAAACGCCACTCCGTTTACCGGATTGACTATCAGCAACAACAAATTCAATTCGGCGTCCCCTGCGTCGCGTGGCTTATACTTCTACAACACCGACAACTCAAGCATTACCGGAAACTCGTTCAGGGACAAGACGAACTATGCGATGGGTTTCTTTAGCGATGACAACAACATTTCGATCTCGTGCAACACGATGTACAACTCGAACCGCGGGATATATGTGAGTCAGGATTTCACTAACCCAAGTTCGGGTTTCGTAGCAAACAACAACATCTTCTCCGGAAACACATCTGCGGGCCTACAGATCGACGTGACGGTGCCCGCAAGTTACACGGGGACCTTTGATGCTACGAACAATTACTGGAATAGCGTGACCGGTCCGACGATAGCTTCTAACCCCGGAGGAACCGGCGATACGATCGTTGACGCAGGCGGGTTTGTAAACTACTCGCCGTTCCTCTTTTCTCCGCCTGTCTGCGCACCGATCCCGACAGCCGATCTCTCGTTGACAAAAACTGTTGACGTTCAAATGCCGCCGGTGGGAAGCAACGTCGTGTTCACGATCACGGTTTCGAATGCAGGGCCCGATCAGGCGACCAACGTCAGCGTGACCGACCTATTGCCGGCTGGATTTTCTTATGTTTCGTACATTGCGAGCCAGGGTACATACGTGAACGGCACTGGCCTGTGGACAGTCGGAACGCTGAACTTTCCGGGAAGCGCAACGCTCAACATAACTGCGACTGCTAATGCTTCCGGCCCATTTGTAAACACAGCGCAAGTGACCGCGTCGGATCAGTTCGACCCCGACTCCACACCCAACAACGCGATGGCGGGTGAAGACGATCAGGCGAACGCGACACCGATACCGACGATCAACGGCTTGCCGGTCGCGACATTTGCCGATGTATTAGTATCGCAGATACAAGCATCGACGCCTCTGATCACGCCGCCGACGAGCATTTTTGACAAGAGGGCACAGATACTCGCGCGGAACACGACAGCGGAAGTCACGTTTACTAACTTCCTGTTCCGTCCGGCCGTTTTGAAACTCTGCAAGGTCGCCGGCACCGGTGTCCAAGCGGGGACTCCGTTCACATTTAACCTTGCGCCGCTCGATCCGCTGACGACCTGGCCGTACACGACAACCTCGGTGACCGTGCCGGCGGGTTCTTGTACGTTTGTTAACGGACCATTCCCGCCTGTGCCCGGTTTCAGCGCCGGCGCAAATGTCGGGACCTTTAACTACAACACCGCGATCGTCGTCACGGAGGTCGGCGCAGGTACTTCGGTAACTGCGATCACATCGACTAATACGCATGGTGGATTGATCGCGAACTTAGGTGGAGCGACCGCGACACTTACGTTAGACCAGGCCTTGTTGATTGACGTCGCTCCGCCTCTTGGCGTGCCCGACTACAACGTCAACGAGCTTTCGTTCACGAACGCGGTCAGTTTCGGACCTCCACCGCATATTGATGCGAGGTTCGATTTCGATGGTGATCACAAATCGGATATCGTCGTTTTCCGTCCGTCGGATGGGACCTGGTACTACTCACCGAGCTCGGCTGGCGGCGCTCGCGGCGTCCAGTTCGGAGCCAATGGTGATATACCGATGGCCGCCGACTATGACGGCGACGGTGTGACGGATCCTGCAGTGTTCCGTCCGTCGACTGGCACTTGGTACATGCTTCGCAGCACTGCGGGATTCACGGGCCTCCAGTTCGGCTTTGGGACTGATATACCTGCCGCCGCTGACTTCGATGGTGACGGCCGGGCAGACGTGGCGGTCTTCCGTCCTTCGACCGGTACGTGGTACATCATGGGCTCGACCGCGGGCTTCTCAGGCGTCCAGTTCGGCATGAACGGCGACATTCCTGTTGCGGCTGATTTCGACGGTGATCACCGTGCCGATGTGGCGGTCTTCCGTCCGTCGACCGGCACGTGGTACATGCTTCGCTCGACAGCCGGCTTCACGGGTGTCCAGTTCGGCATGAACGGCGACGTTCCGGTTGGAGCCGACTACGACGGTGACGGCCGTGCTGACGCTGCTGTGTTCCGTCCGTCGAACGGCACGTGGTACATGCTTGGCAGTACCGCTGGCTTCTCCGGCGTACAGTTCGGAATGGCGGTGACACACCTGTTCCGGCCGACTACGACGGTGACGGACGCACGGATGTCGGTGTCTATCGCCCGAAGCGACCGAACGTGGTACATCCTGAACTCCAGCCAATCAGGCAATGCCGCTGGGGGACTGAGTGCGATGCAGTTCGGAGCTAATGGCGATATGACGATGCGATATTAGGGGCAAAAACGCATCGGAAGGAAAGAGGGCCGCCCGTGAGGGCGGCCTCTTTCATTAGGCTGATCTTCGCAAACGCATACGTTGACATATTAATGACATAAGGTTACCTTTGCAGAGTCCCGGAATCCGTCCCACTAACAAGAACCGAAATATATGAAAGCAACGAACTACTCGAAATTGATATTCGTATTCCTCTTCGCAACATTCGCCGCCGTGACGCTGATTGCTCAAGTCCCAGGTTCGAACCCCAGGCCCGCGCAAAACACGCCGAAGCCAACTGCGAAGAACCCCCTCGATAAAGGGGATTTCAAGGTCGGGTTCTCGCCGATCACAAAGGCTAAGACGCCAAAGAAGGAAATGCCGAAGGATGAAAAGGCAGTTCTTCAGGAGATCGCGGTTGCCTTGAACTCATTGCTTGCATTGCCGAAGGATGTCTATCTCAATTTTGACACCTGCGGCGAGGCGAACGCGTTCTACTCGCCGGATACCGCGGAAATAACCTTCTGTTACGAGCTTGTGGACCAGTTCGAGCAGGAATTCAAGACAATTTCGAAGTCACAGGCCGGAGTCGACAACATGGTCGAGGACACGATCATTCAGACGCTTTTCCACGAGCTTGGGCATTGTCTTATCGATGTCTGGGACCTGCCTGCGACTGGCCGTGAAGAAGACGCGGTCGATCAGCTCGCGACGGTCATCATGCTTGACGGTTCTCCCGAAGGCAGAAACAGTGCGATCAATGCCGCATTAGAATTCGAGATCGCGTCACGCGGGACCGAGACGGACGATATGGTGTTTTGGGACGAGCATTCGTTCAGCAAGACGCGCTTTTACGACATGTTATGCCAATTTACAGGAGCCGACGAAAAGAATCGCAATATGGTCGGTCTCAATAAACTGCCCGCTGAACGTGCCGGAAGATGCGAGACCGAATACAAGCGTGCCGAACGGGCGTGGCTCAGACTGCTCGAACCGTATATTCTTAAATAAAGTTCGAAGGACTGCACTCCGTGACACCCCCTTCGGAATACGTCATTGTTCCGAAAGGAGTTTTTCCTTTGGACCTAAGATCGTTTCGGCCGAGGCACACCGGTCTGATAATTACGAGGAGCGGGGCGCGTGGTCGTCTTTGGCGGATTCTTCCGCAACGCATCCATAACCACTTCGACCGACTTTTCGAGCTGCGGATCACGGCCCTCACGCCATGCTTTCGGATCCATCTCGACCTCAACGTCCGGTGAGACACCTTCGTTCTCCACAGCCCATTTCCCTTCCGGCGTATAGAACGCAAAATGCGGAGCCGTGACCGAACCGCCGTCGATCAACGTCGGGTAACCACCTATGCCAACGAGGCCGCCCCACGTCCGTTTGCCGACAAGCGGCCCGATCTTGTAACGGTGGAACAGCCAGGGCATATAGTCGCCTCCGCTGCCGGCATACTCGTTGATTATCATCGCCTTTGGCCCCGGGAGCGTTCCGAACGGCTGACGAAAATCCTCGCCTTCCCTAACCGCCCAGTAACTATTTAGCGGTTTCGCTCAATCGATGATATAGTCCGCGGCGCAGCCTCCGCCATTGAAACGCTCGTCTATGACGGCACCCCAGTTTGTTTAATTGGGCGAAGTAATAGCGGTTAAAGTTGGTGTATCCGCCATTCGCCGTGTCGGGAAGCCACACATAAGCAAGCTTGCCTCCGCTCATCTCATCGACTTTTCGTCGGTTTCCTTCTATCCAGGCCAGATTCCGTAAGCCTTGTTCGCTGGCCACAGGAACGACAGTGACATCGCGCGAACCCGAACCATCCGGATTTGGCCCGACGCGGATAACGACCTGCTTGTTCGCAGTATTTTCGAAGTAACTATAGATATTCTGATTGGCGGTGAGGTTCCGTCCGTTGACCGAGAGAAGGTAATCTCCTTCCTGAACATTTACGCCCGGCTGTGTGAGCGGCGCCCGAACCTGAGGATTCCAATTCTCGCCGTCAAAGATCTTTGCAAAACGATACCGCCCGTTCTCGATCTTGTAATCCGCTCCGAGCAGTCCGCCCGGCACACGCTTCGGGTCGGGAACATCGCCGCCCTGGACATATAAATGGCCGACGGTGAGTTCGCCAAACATCTCCTGAAATAGATATGAGAGGTCGGCTCGGTGCGTCAGTGCGTTAAGATACGGTTCGTACTTCTTCTCCGTGGCCTTAATATCGAGGCCGTGATGACCGGCGTCGTAGAAAAAGTCGCGGTCGATCCTCCACGCTTCGCGGTACATCTGCTTCCACTCGGCCCGCGGGTCGACATAGACCTCGAGGTCTTCGGCCTTGATGCGGCCTTCACCCGGTTTGACCGGTGTCGCCGTCGCACCAATAAACCAGCTGTCGCCCTGTCTCCAGAGCATCTTTTCACCGTTGAAAGAGATGTCAAAGCCCTGGACATTGTCCAGCACTTTATCGAATTTACGTTTTTCGAGATCGAACTTGTGAATCGTAATTCCCGTGACGCCCGGACCGGGCCGGCATCTCGGCAATATAAACGAGATTTGCCTTGCCCGATGTCAATCCCACAAAATTACGAGCGGGGATCGGCAATGCCAGGATGCGCTGGCCGATCTTCTCAAAATCCACGGTGACCTTTGGCGGTGCTTTTTTGTCGTCGGCTTTGGCTCCGGCTGCGGGAGCCGCGTCTGGCTTTTTTGTCTGCGTCGGACGGTTTTGTTCGAGCAGCGTCGTCTTTCTTTTCTTCAACGATCTTTTTCTTCGTCGCTCTCGGGAGCGAGCGGCGACGAATCCGTCTTTTTCAAAACGACGACGTACGCGCTTCTCGTTGGCTGATGCGGATAGCTCGACATGTCAAATCCGGAAACCGCAGGGCCGATATCGGTGCTCGCAAGGAAATAGAGGTATTTGCCGCTCTTGTCGAACGCACCGGACGCTGCATTACTCAATCCGTCGGTGACCTGCCGGCTTTTGCCCTCATCGATCGAGTAAATGAATACAGCGTCATACCACGACGCGAGCGGTTTGGTATAAGACGGCCACCCACTGTCGGGCGACCACGTCATGTCAATACGTCCACGTTTTTGACGTATCGACTTTTACCGGCGTTCCTTGTCGATATCCACATACCACAGGTTCAACCGCTTGTCGGTGTATGCGATCTTCTTGCTGTCAGGTGACCAGGTCGGCGAGTAAAAATACGACGGTGGATCGCCAAGGCTTCGGATCTTCCTGACGTCGCCCATTCCGTTTTCTTCCGTAAGTGAAGCATATTCTCGGATCATCCAGAAAGTAGGCGATCCATTTACCGTCCGCGACCACGAAGGATCGCGCTCGGCGACCCCGGCGAGTTTGTGAGATTTCGCATCACCTTTTCCGCCGGAACGGTCAGATGTCACCCCGGGCTTCGAATAAGGCACGCATGCCAGTCGGCGAGAGAGATGCATTGCAGATCCGGCTGGCGACCTTTTTCGTATCTCGGTCGAACCGAGGCGATGTCGCCGCTGATAGTTACGTCGACCCGCCGACTCCTGCCCGATCTCCAGATCCATCACGTTGAGAGATCCGAACTGTTCGTAGACGATCGTGTCGGTGCTGCCGCCGGTTTGAGCAGCAGCGGATTTTGCGTCAAATCCGGAGTTCTGGATAACCTGAGTGACTTTTGGAACCGGTGTCATACAGATACATCGTCACGTTGCCGCCGCGATCCGACAGGAAATATATTTTTGAGCCGATCCACATCGGATTAAAATCATTGGAATCTGTCAGCGGCAGTTTTTCGATACTCGAGTCCCGGATATCCGCGATGTAAATGGGAGTTGCCTGGCCACCACGATAACGTTTCCAGGCGTTGAAAGGCCGCGGCAGCGGCACATAAGCGAGATGCGTTCCGTCTGCCGAATATGACCCTTCCCACGCCATTGGCAGCGGAACGAGGGTCGGGAACACACCGTCAACCGGGATCGTGAATAATTGTGCCGTGCGCCCTGTCTCGGCTTGTCGCGGCGACGATATCAACACCGACCTTCCGTCCGGAGTCCAGCCCGCCAGTTGATCTATGCCCGGATGATAGGTCAGTCGCCGCGGCTCACCGCCTGTAGCTGGCATAACGTAGACATCAACATTCCCGTCGTACTCGCCGGTGAACGCTATCCATTTGCCGTCAGGCGAAAACATCGGCGCAGACTGCGGCCCACACCAGTAGTTAGCCGGTCTGCAACCCCACCTTCACGCGGTACACTCCAAAGATCGCCGGCGTACGAAAAAACGATGTGCGTGCGATTCATCGTTGGTGTACGCATTAGCAATGGCGTCGTCTGGCCCAGAACGGTGTTGACGGAGCCTGCGAGTAAAATGGCGACAAAGGTCGCGAGTACGAGCTTTCGATTCATATTCAACCTCGGGGAAGTATTGGATCGGCACTGGCAAGAATCGATGAAACGTATTCTCCAAACAAACGCCTAAAATTAACTTTCGGGAATCTCAGGCATTCTAGCCCAGGTAGCGCTCAGATGCAAAAGCCGCGATCAAACGTCCGGCACCCAGAAAACACGGCCTGCCGAAGTGGTTTTCCTCAGACCGAGCGACGGCAATTCCGACTCGGGAACAGCCGAAGGAATGTAAAATGCGGCAGGTCCGATGTGACGGTCTGATACCAACCGTTTTTTTCCAGATCTCGCGAACCTTTTGCGTCCTCGTTCTGCTGAACGTCGAGTGCGAGCATCGATAGGTGCTGCGACGTTCCGGGTGGAGCGACGGAATAGATGATCGATTTGGACAGGTCCTTCGCGAAGTAAATGCTCTGCTGCTCGAGCTTCAATATCTCCGACACCTGCTCATACGGCGACAGAGCCTTGATCCTCGTTGCCTCTGCCTGCGACACCTTCCCGAGGCCGACCCAATGGACAAATCCCGGCTCGACGCGGCTTTTCCATAGAGTTACGGTCTCCGCATAACCGCGACGCGCGGAATCTGCCGCTCGCGGAGTGATACTCTTGCCGGTCGCCTTAGCTTCTGCGATCGCGGCCTTCAGGGCGTTCATCGCCGGCGTTTGAAGCTCAACCTTGTAGCTTCCGATCGTTTCGGTCGAGTGCTGCAGCGTCGCCTGAAGTGTGCTCACATCCGCCTCGTCCTTGAAAACGACCTTTTTCGGTGCTATCGCACCACCGCGAGCTACAAAGACCGAGCCGTATTCCTCAGCAGGAGCCTTCCCGCGTCGTCAGACGGCTGCGTGAAGTCGGATGGGAGATTCTTGTAAAACGTCTTATCCTGAGACTTTTCTGACATGTTCGTGTTGGCCGTCGGGCTTGCAGACGATTTCGTTGAAGGCGTGGCAGACGATGTCGGCGAACTTGCCCTGTCGATCGTGTTTCCTGAGGTCTTCGACGGTTCCGGCATCGATAACATCCTGCCGTGTAGGCCCAACATCGATGATGAAGAGATAAGCGTGTCTCATAGTTCTCGCTCCTCGACGGCAAAACCCGCGACGACCGCCCGGGCCGATTCGATATGTGTTTTAAGATACTCGTCTCGTTCGATGAATGGCACGCGTTCGCGAACCGAGTCGTAGATCGCACGAGTGCCTTTCCCAAGCCGCTTGTCGACGCCGATCGCTTTTTTGCGGAGATCGATCGCCTGGGCCGCACAGAGCAGTTCAAGCGAGAGTATCGTTTCGAGATTTTCGGCGACCTCACGCAGTTTTAGCGGCCGTTGCGCCCATCGAGACATGATCTTCGGTATTGGCGGAGCTCGGTATCGTGTCGACGCTTGCCGGGTGAGCGAGGATCTTGTTCTCGGTGCACAGAGCCGCGGCCGTGTACTGGACGATCATAAATCCCGAATTCAAACCGCCGTGCTCGGTCAGGAACGGCGGCAGAATGTGTGCATTGGACGCCTCGTCGGTCAACCTCATGATCCGCCGTTCGGAAATGTTTCAGAGATCCGTCAAAGCGATCTTGAGATAATCGAAAGCGAGCGCGAGCGGTTCACCGTGAAAATTCCGCCGCTGATAACATCGATATTGTCCCCATCGAGAAAGATCAGCGGGTTGTCGGTAACGGCATTAAGTTCCAGCTTGATCAGCCAATCGGCATAGGCGACCGCGTCGCGGCACGCCCCATGGACCTGCGGCGGCGCAGCGCAACGTATAAGCGTCTTGCACGTTGGAAGGCTCAAAACCACGAACGAATTCGCTTCCTTCAAGTATCCGTAAGAGGTTCGCGGCGCAGTCTATCTGGCGAGGATGCGGCCGAAGAACATGGATCCTTTTGTCAAAAGCAGACAACGTTCCATGGAGGGCTTCGAGGCTTAGGCAGCCTACGACGTCTGCGAGCTCGGCGAGCCGTTTTGATCTCCACGTCTCGATCAGGCCGACGGCGGTCATCACGGTCGTCCCGTTGGTCAGTGCAAGTCCTTCCTTTGCGGCTAGGACTACGGGCGACAGGTTGGCCCGTCTTAAAGCTTCGCCTCCGCGAAGCCGCTCGCCTTCGAATTCGGCCTCGCCTTCGCCGATCAGAACGCATGCAAAATGCGCGAGCGGTGCGAGGTCGCCGCTAGCTCCCAAACTTCCCTTTTCCGGAATGACGGGATGAACGCCGCGATTCAGGCATTCCAGAATAAGTTCGAGAGTTTCCGCTCGGATGCCTGAAAAACCGCGTGCGAGCGTATTCGCCCGTATCAGCATGATCGCCCGTACGGTAGCTGTGTCGAATGAATTACCGACGCCCACCGAATGACTAAGTACAATGTTTCGCTGAAGAAGCTCAACCTCTTCGCGGCTGATGATCTTGTCTTTGAAAGCCCCGAAACCGGTCGTGATGCCGTAAGCGACCTCGCCGCGATCGAGCAGGGTCTGGACCGCCGCGGACGACCGGTCGACGCGTGCTCCTTCTGAAAGCGACACCCGAGGTGTGCCGGGCGTTCCCGTGGATACGGAAATCACCTGCTCGAATGTGAGGCTTTCGCCGTCGAGAACGATCTCAGTGTTCATTGACAAGTCAGAAGATTATCACAATTTTATGATCGATCCGTGAACCAGAACACCCCGCTTAAAAACCGAATGCACCTGGTCACCGCCGAATTCAAAGGCGATCGAGCGGTAGTCCCGGGCGTCGAATATCGTCAGATCCGCCTGTTTTCCCGTTTCGATAGAGCCCGAAATCTTTCCCGCTCCAACAGCGAAGGCCGCGTTTATCGTCGCGGCATTCAACGCCTCCGACGGCAGCAACTTTTGATACCTGCACGCGATCGCCATCGCCATCGGTTGGGAAGGACACGGAGCCGAGCCCGGGTTGTAATCGGTCGAGATCGCGACCGCGCAGCCGGCGTCGATCATCTTTCTGGCGTCGGCGAACTGCGTCTTGCCGGCACTGAAGTTCTCGGTCGGTATGACAACGCCGACCGTCCGGCTCGACGCCAACTTTGACACTTCGTCGTCAGAAATTACGTCCAAATGGTCGATGGAGACGGCCCCAGCTTCGATCGCGAGGGCCGAACCGCCGAGGTTCGTAAACTGTCCACATGCACTTTTATGCCGAATCCCAGCGATCGAGCGGTTTCTATCATCTTTTGAGTCTGCGGTACGTCGAAAGCGTTCTTCTCGATAAAAACATCAAAAAAGAAAGGCGTTCGGCCGTGAAAACGCGACGTTGCAAACCACTTCCAAGCCAGCGGCAGCATATCGCGACAGACCAAATCGACGTAGCCGCCCGCATTGCTTTTGAATTCCGGCGGGACAGCGTGAGCCGCCAAAAATGTCGGAATAATATCGATCGGATGAACACGGTCGAGTTCCTCGAAAACAGCGAGCATCTTTAGCTCTGTCTCGGTGTCCAGACCGTAACCCGTTTTGATCTCAGCGGTCGTACCGGATGCGAGCATTTTGTCGAGACGTTTCGAGGCATGCTCGACGAGTTGTTCGACCGATGCGTCTCTCGTGGCTTTGACGGTCGAGTTGATGCCGCCGCCTGCGGCGAGGATCTCGAGGTATTCAGCCCCTTTTATCTTCAGCTCGAACTCGTCAAGGCGGTCACCGGCGTAGACAATATGCGTGTGAGGATCGACAAATCCGGGACAAACGACGCGTCCCTCCGCATCGATCATTTTATCTGCTGAATGGTATCGAACGATCTCCGGCGTCGTACCGACTGCGACTATCTTGCCTTCGGCGATCGCGACGGCTCCGTTTTCGATCAGACCAACATCGAGCATGGCCTCGCTTGGGCTTAACACCGGACGCACACGTCACGAACTGCCCGGCATTATGGATGACCAGATCCGCATGCGGCATTTAGGGTTTGGGTTTTTCGAGCGTTTTGTGTATCCGCGGCGTTTCCATTAGCGCTGCGGTCGCGTACCAGAGCGTCATTTCGGGCACGAAGACTCCTGCCTTCACCGCCGGGTCCATCACCACGAGTTTTTCGGCCTCTTCGATGGTCGGAACTGCGAAAACATAAAGTCCTCGATAAGTCTTGTCGTTCTTGCCGAAGGGCCCGGCAACCGCGAGTTTTCCTTCATCGGCAAGCCGTCCGATATTGGCAAAATGTCCGGCAAAAATGTCATCGCGCTCCTTTCCCTTAAAGTCGGCGTCCTTGGGCCCGGTCTTTAGGATACAGAGCACGTACATACGCATTCCGCGCTCGTCTGCCCCGACCTTCTTTGCGAGTTCCGCATCATATGCGGCTGGCTTAGACGCCGGATCTGTCGGATTCTGGGCATAAACATTGGCACCTAACGCAGCGACACAACCAAGCGTTAGGACTGAACATAGAACCTTCATAATGGATATTCTCCGAGGTGAATAGGAGCGGTTAAAGAATAATCAATAAACCGAACAGGCTCAAGTTTTTGCGACCATATTCATGACGGGAGCGTCTTAACTCAAAACGGCAGTCTGAGGTTCTATGAGACCCCCAATAATTGTTCGCTCGATCATAGTCATGATCGCCGCGTGCGCGGCCATCTTTGCTCAAGTAAAGACAGACGACGTCATCAAGGTCGACACGGCCGTGGTCAACATACCGGTGATCGTCAGCGACCGCGACAATCGATTCATTCCTGGTTTGAACGTCGGCAATTTCCGCGTATTTCAGGATGGAACTGAACAAAAGATCGAGGCTTTCGACAGCGAGACGGCCCCGATGAACATTGTGTTGGCTCTCGACACGAGCCGGAGTACCTATGGAGTCCTTGGGAAAATTAAAAAGGCGGCGAGAGAATTCATCAAAGACCTCGACGCAGACGACCGCGCCATGATCGTGACGTTTGACTATCAAGTCAACGTCCTAAGCCCGCTGACATCCGACAAACGTGCATTGGACAAGGCGATAAAGGAAGCAAAGGTCGGCGAAATAGTCGGAACTCTGCTCAATGATGCCGTTTACGGAGCTATCAGGAATACGCTCAGAAACATCAAGGGCCGAAAAGCGATCGTTCTTCTGACGGACGGCAAAGACTTTGGCAGCGGGTATTCACGAAATACCCTCATCGACCAACTTAACGAGTCCGACACAGTCATTTATCCGATCTATTACGAGACTGGAAATCAGCGAATACGATTTCCGCGAAACCCGAATAACAATCGTGGAATGGGGCGATTTCCGGGAGGCATGGGTCGCGGCGGTCTTGGACGAGGAGGAATGGGGCGGTTTCCCGGCGGCAATTTCCCGGGACGGGGACGCGATCGTCCACCTGTGGTCATCGACCGGCCGAACGTCGAGCGTCAAAATCAGGCGGCTATCCAATTCCTGGAACATCTCGCGGAAATGACCGGCGGCCGCATGTTCGATGCGAAAAAGGGCGACCTGAAATCCGCGTTTCAGCAGATCGCCGACGAAATGAAACGTCAATATTTACTTGCCTTTTATCCGGCCGGCGAGAGCCCAACCGGCACCTATCACAAGATCCGTGTCCAGGTCGATCGCCCCGGCAGCGTCGTCCGGACAAAAGGCGGTTACACCACGGCGGCAAAATAGCTCTATCCGTCCGTATTGGCCGTGCGATTGAATATTCGGACCGCGAACTTATTGTAGAGAAAAGACACGATCAATAGCAGCGTCCCCAACGATACGAAAAGGATCGTCTTCGGGATCGTCGGCAAGTCTGCGACATCGTAGAGGAAGAGCTTTACCAGAGTAATCGCCAGCAAAACGATAGCACCGATACGCAAGTGCTTTTTGTTCCAGGCGATACCGAGAACTATCAGCATCAAAGCATATGCACCCCATAAAATGCTGAGGCCAAGCTTATCGGCGTCGGCGATCCGCGCCTGCTCCATTAGATTTATCAGCTCGCAGCTTGCGGCGATCAGCACCGTCCCATGCACCAGGGCGGACCAAATGAGTTCGCGGGCCATGGTCGGCACGATTTCGGTTATCATCTCGCTTCGCCCGGTCAAATAGATACCAGTCAGAAGCGCCGCGGCAAAACAGTACGAAACATAGCGGACCCCAACATTCATGACCGCTGCGGCGTCAGCGAGCATATAACTGACCCGAAGTTCGTAAAATACATACATCCCGGCGGTCACGAAGATGAACAAGGGGATCGCGCTCAGAATAACGCCGGCGATCGCCAGAACAGTCGATCGCACCTTCATAAGGTTTACTGTCATCAAGCCAAGCAGGAATGCCATTGTGTAATTCAACTGCCATATTCCGTTAAAACGGACAATGTCACCCACCTGTCGAGCCTGCACTGGTTCGAGCAGCGCTGAACCCTCGGTAGCCGCCTGCGCAGCCACTAGCTGGAGGTGAAAGTAGTTACCGATTTCGATGCGAAAGGCATTGTAAAGCACAAACAAACCAAGCGTCCCTACTATCATCCCGAACGACCGAACAAAGGTTTCACCGAACGCGGATGCTTGATTTGTTTTCCGGTTCACATAGTAGATGAACGCAAATGCGGCAACGAAGACCACTTCCGTCGCGAAGTCGCCGTTCAGTATCGGAGTCCGGACCGGGTTATTTAGGGCAGCCTCGAGCCAAACGGCAAACAGGCTGCATGACGCCAGGAACATCAACGGATACGAGAACTTCTCAAATAACGGCACCGATCTCGCCCGTCCGTACCAGAACAAGGCCGCCGACTCGACCGTCCACATCAACGTGATCGTGTTACCGTCAAATTGAACCGGTATGGCGATCGTCGAAAAAGTTATGATCAGGATCGTCAACACCTGAACGATGTCCACCGCCGCCGGCCTGAGCCGGCTGATCACCTGGGCGGTCAACGAATGAAGCACCGCATGGCCGCCCGTCAGCAGACCTTCGTAAACACGCAGCTCTTCGCGGCTGTCAAAGACCGCGTACGTGAATCCGTAGAAAACAAACGAGTCCGCGAACACGAGACCGGCTTCGACCAGTCCGAATTTGTCCGTCCGCAGCCGGTACGCCATCCCAACGAGATAAAAGATCCCGAAATAAATGGCCGAAAAAGCCAACGCGAGATAGAAGTGTTCCGCCGCGTTATATTTATCGAGAAACCAGGAGGCAAATATCAACCAGGTGAAAGCGAACGCCGCGTAATACAGGGATCGCCAGTACTTGCGGATCGAAATGGCTAAAATCCCGCAGTTGATGATCGCGATGTAGATGAATAAAAAAAGGTAGTTGCCCGAATTGTCGCTTAACAGGAACGGAACGGCGTACGCACCTACAAGCCCGATATGGGCGATCACTTGCCGTTCGTAAACGATCGCCGCGGCCACCGTAAAGATCGTGAACGCCCCCATCAGTACGAATGCCGCCGACTGAGGCATCAGAGCGTAGTACGAATAAGCGAAATAGGTGACAAAATACATTATCGCCATCCCGCCGCTGAGCAATACAGCGCTGAATGTCAGGTATTTTGGCTTCAGTTTGACCGCAACGCCGATCAGGACAAAGCCGATGACGTAACCGAAGATTATCCGCATCAGCGGACTGATCCAGCCGTTGTCGATCGCGTATTTGGCCCCGATCCCGACACCGAGGACGAGGACAACGATCCCGGCCAGGGCGATCAGGCTCCGACCGACGAATTTCTCGAGATTTCTACGATTGGATTCGACAAATGCAGACGTCGAAGATCGTGTCGCCTCAGCTTCCCCCTGCGTACTTTGTCCGAACGTCGGCGGAGAGATGTAACGCGTTTGGTCCGGACGATAACTCTGCTGCGGCGGCGGCTGCTCATGTGGCGGCACGCCTGACGCCGCCGAGCTCGGTTCCTGCGCGATCGTATTTTGATCGAGCTTGCTGGTGATCGGCGTCGTGGTCGTTCCTGCGGTGCGGAGGTTTGTCAGTTCTCGGCGGATCGTGCCTATTTCCCGTTGAAAGTCGATCTGTGTCCGGACGAGACTGTCGAGCCGAGCCTCGAGTTCGGCGATTCTTTCATTAAGCTCGGACATAGTGTTTACGGGCCGCAGCGAAACCCCAAACCGCGATATTTGCCAAACGGATGGGCTGATTGTAGCTTAGTTGTTGAATTAATCAAATAACTGCCCGACGACCAAAATGACTCGAAAAATAAAAGCCCCGACGGGCCCCCAACTCACCTGCAAGAACTGGCTGATCGAGGCGGCGTATCGAATGATACAAAACAACCTCGACGCCGAAGTGGCGTTCGATCCCGACAATCTGATCGTCTACGGCGGCCGCGGGCGGGCGGCGCGAAATTGGGAAAGTTTCGACGCCATTTTGCAGAGTTTACGCGACCTCAACGAGGACGAAACTCTGCTCATCCAGTCGGGCAAACCCGTCGGCGTGTTCAAGAGCCACACCGACGCCCCGCGCGTCCTGCTGGCAAACTCGAACATCGTCCCGCACTGGGCGACACAAGAGCAATTTGACAAATACGAGCGCGAAGGGCTGATGATGTACGGCCAGATGACGGCCGGATCGTGGATCTATATCGGCACGCAAGGCATATTGCAGGGCACGTACGAGACGTTCGGCTCGCTCGCACGGCAGCATAATTGGGGCTCGCTTGCGGGAAAGCTTGTTCTGACCGCCGGCCTTGGAGAAATGGGCGGCGCGCAGCCACAGGCGGTGACGTTCAATGGCGGCGTCGGCATTTTTGTCGAGGTCGATCCGTGGCGCATCGAGCGGCGCCTGCAGCTAAAGCAGATCGACTACGTCGCCGACACCCTCGAAGAGGCCCTTGCGAACGCGTGGCACGCGATGGACGATCAGGAACCCAAATCGATCGCCCTATGTGGCAACGCCGCCGAAGTCCATTGGAAACTGCTCGAACGCGGCGTCGTCCCCGACGTCGTCACCGATCAGACATCGGCTCACGACGTCCTCTACGGTTACATTCCAACCGGTTTGACGATCGACGAGGCCGCCGAACTCAGAAAAACCAACCAGGTAGAGTATGAACGCCGCGCGATGGACTCGATGTCGCGGCACGTCGAGGCCATGCTCGAGTTTCAGCGTCGTGGTTCGGTTGTATTCGATTACGGCAACAATCTCC
>JBGAVC010000038.1:0-35597 GCA_044228265.1 Pyrinomonadaceae bacterium | reverse complement strand
GTCGAATCGCTGACTCAGAAAATGATCGACGGCTGTCTTGAGTATTTCGAAAAGATCGACGGATTCGGAGGGATGGTCGAGGCTGTCGAAGCCGGATTTCCCCAGCGTGAGATCCAGGAGTCGGCCTATCAGTACCAAAAGGCAGTCGAGCGCGGGGAGCAAACGATCGTCGGCGTTAATAAATACGCGATGGACGAGAGCGGCACCACTCAGAACATCCTCCAGATCCAGGAAGGCATCCGCGATCACCAGTTACTCCGAATGGAGCACGTAAAGTCGATCCGTGACGCCGGTGCCGTGGCCAACTCGCTCGAGAAGCTAAAACTCGCAGCCAAGTCGGACGAAAACACGATGCCGGCCATTATCGAAGCGGTCGCTGCTTACGCCACTGTAGAGGAGATCTGCGTGGCGCTTCGGGATGTATATGGGGTTTACGACGAGCCGGCGTTTTGACAATTTCCAGAAGCCGGTCGGTTCCGGTGACAGAAATTAATAGGCGCTGTTTGAGGTAATACTTACAAGGTCCCATCCAACAGTCATGCTGGGGTTAGAGCCAGAGACACCCGGATCATATTTGGTAGTGACCTTTGTGAAGTTGACCGAAAACGATTCCACCAGCTTGTCTCCGCCGCCGCTGGTGTGGTAGCTCGAGACCATTGCGTTTTCAAGTATCACAGTCAGGTAGGTCTTATTTGCCTTCGAATCGACAAAATAAACTGTCATACTGCGACCTCGACCTATCACCGCTTCCTGGTAGAAGAGCGGCGAGTACTTGTCGTATTCCCGGGTAACGACGATCTCGGTAAGAGAGGGCCCTGTTTCCTCGCGCCTGCTGGACTGTCCGACGGGAGCCCTTATGTTTCGATTTACTCCAAATTGACAACTGAGGAGCTGGACCTTTAAGGTCGATCCGCCGTTAAAGTTCGGGATCTCGAGATAGATCGGCATAATCCATACCTCATCTGTGGTCTAATTGCCTTGTTCGATAAGAGCCCAAATACAAGGTCTTTGCGGTTGATGATAAATACTAACGCTTTACAGGCCAGCATGACAATGATTTTGAACTATCGAAATTAACTAATCGGTGCCTCGATCCGTCTACGGACCTAAGTTAACTACCGAATTTTGGCTTTTCGGTAAACGTTGACCACGATTTGGACATCCAAACCCAATCATATATATGAAGCTCATGATGGCACCGATGCTGTGGATCGTTTCAGTTGCAGGGCTGATGCTGTCGACGCGTGAGGTCAAGCCGATCGACGCGCCGCCGAACGTTTCTGTCCGGGATTGTTCGGACGGCTGGCGTATCACGGGTTACTACACTCCTGTCGAGACCGATTACACAAGCGGTCCGACACGGGAGATCGAGATACGCGGGGCAGGACGCGAGACCTTCAAAGAGAGTTTTAATGCCGAGTTTCTCAAGACCGTATTCGACGACGATCAGGGCTTTGGCGAAGGCTGGGGAAAGACGAGATTCGGCTGGTATTTGGGCGAATATCGCGGACGTTGGCATAAGGCCGACGCACCGCTCGACGCTAACGATCATCCTCTCGAACCCGACACTGTTGCGGTTGACCGCTCTTTGATCCCGGCGGGAAGTATGGTAAGCCTGCCGCAGCTGCCCGGGGATCTTGCGAAACTCGAATTCAAGAGCAACGACGTCGGTGTCTCCGTGCATGGCAAGCACGTCGACGTCTATACGGGCGAGGGGCGGGCGGCAAGACGCAAAATGTACCGTTTCACGTACGAGGAAGACGGCAAAGGCCTGACACGCGTGTGCTTCACGCCTTCCGCGCCGCATTCATAGCCTTTCGGCATTTGCTCAAGCCTATTTCTAGCGGGTTCTCTGGTATTATCAGTTCGGTCAGTTCCAGAGATGTCCGATCCTCTATCGATCATCAGTAGCGAAACCGCTCTCTCGGCCCCCGCAACAGTGTTGCTTGGCGAGCAAGGCGAAAAGCTCGCCGCCGAGTTTTTGCGGTGCAGCGGTTATCGAATAGTGGTCACGAATTTCAAAGTGCCGGTCGGTCGGAACCGGAACGGTGCTCAGGTGACCGGCGAGATCGACATCGTCGCCCTGGACGGCGAGACGCTATGCTTTATCGAGGTCAAGACCAGACGCTCGGACGAGTTTACGCCGGTCATCACGGCGGTCGACATTCGCAAACAGCGTCAGATAACCAGGACGTCCAAGGTCTATCGACGAGTGTTTGACATTCGCGGTATCGAGTATCGTTTCGACGTGGTCACGGTACTGTTGGCAAAAGGCGAGGATCCCGTGATCGAGCTGACCAGGGGTTTTTGGAACGAAGCGGATTTTCGCAAAAGGACCTGGAGTTATAATGCCTGGAATGAATTTGCCTAAACTCGTATCCTCGATCTCACGTATCTATTTTCAAAATATGAAAAAACTACTAATTCTGCCTCTGTTCGTATCGTTCTTGGCGGTCTATGTCTGGGCCCAGCAGCCGGCGATCATCGACCGCGAGATCCTCTTTGGAAATCCGGAGTATGCCGGTGCCCAGATATCGCCCGACGGCAAATTTGTGTCGTTCATCAAACCTTACAAAGATACACTGAACGTCTGGGTAAAAGGCGCCGACGAGCCATTTTCGGCGGCGAGGCCCATGACCGCAGATCTTGCGAGGCCAGTAACGCAATATTTTTGGTCTCGCGACGGCAAGTACATCCTGTACGTTCAGGACAAAGGCGGCGACGAGAACTATAACGTCTTTGCCGTAAATCCTGCTGAAAAACCGGCAGCCGGAGCGGACGTCCCGGCCGCTCGCAATATCACAGCCGGCAAGAGTATTCGCGCCAGGATCCAGTCAGTGCCGAAGTCTGATCCGGACGCTTTGTACGTCGGAATCAATGACCGCGATCCGGCCTGGCATGACCTTTATAAGATCAAGATCTCGACCGGCGAGCGCACGCTTGTCACGCAAAACAAGGACCGGCTCGCCGGCATGTTGTTTGACAACGCGGACAAACTACGGCTTGCCATTCGCTCGCCGCAGAACGGCGACACCGAGATATTGAAAGTGAACGCGGACGGTTCGACCGCGAAGATATATTCGTGCGATGTTTTCGAATCGTGTTCGCCCATCGGATTCACGAAAGACAACAAGAAGGCTTATTTACAGACCAACAAGGGCAACCTCGACCTGATCGAGCTCCAGACGCTTGATCTCGAAACAGGAACCACCGAAAAGGTAGAAGGGGACCCGCTGGGCAAGGTCGATCTTGGTGATGTTACTTTTTCGGAAGTGACACGCGGCATCGTGGCCACCACGTACGAGGACGACCGCGTCCGGGTCGTATGGCATGACAAGAATTACGAGAACGACTATAACAAGATCAAGAAACTGGTTGGTGATCGCGAGATAGCGTTCCAGTCGGCCACGGCCGACGAGACCAAGTTCATCGTCTCGACGCACAGCGATGTCGATCCCGGAACGGTCTGGACCTACGACCGAAAGACGGGCAACCTAAGCACGCTTTACCAGGTGCGGGAAAAACTCGATCGTAAATCGCTTTCACCGATGACAGCGATCCGTTATAAGTCATCGGACGGTCTTGAAATACCCGCTTATCTAACACTTCCAAAGGGCGTTTCGCCAAAGAACCTGCCGATCGTCGTGTTTCCGCACGGCGGCCCGTGGGCACGCGATTCGTGGGGTTACAATAGCTTCGCTCAATTTTTCGCAAATCGCGGCTACGCGGTGTTGGAGCCTAACTTTCGCGGCTCGACGGGCTACGGCAAGAAATTTATCAACGCCGGCAATAACCAGTGGGGCGAAAAGATGCAGGACGACATCACGTGGGGCGTCAAGTATCTTATCTCCCAGGGCATAGCGGACCCGAAACGTGTCGGCATAATGGGCGGCAGCTACGGCGGTTACGCGACGCTCGCGGGTGTGGCATTTACACCTGACGTTTATGCCGCGGCAGTGGCATACGTCGCCCCCTCCAATCTGAACACTCTGCTCCAGTCGATCCCGGCTTATTGGGAAGGGTTCCGTGTAGTGTTCTACAAGCGAATGGGAGACCCGAACACACCGGAAGGCCTTGCCCAAATGAAACGTCAATCTCCGCTTTTTTCGGCAGATAAGATCAGGACTCCGCTAATGGTCGTTCAGGGGGCCAACGATCCACGCGTCAACAAGCGCGAGGCCGACCAGATCGTCATCGCGCTTCGTGACCGCAATTTTCCGGTTGAGTATATCGTTGCGCCGGACGAAGGACATGGTTTTGCGCGTCCGGTCAACAATATGGCGATGCTGGCGGCGGCCGAGAAATTCCTTGCAAAACACCTTGGCGGCAGATTCCAGGAATCGGCTACGCCCGCGGTTGCGAAGCGTCTCAGCGAGATCACGGTAGACCCGAAGACGGTCGTAATAGCCAAACCCGTCGACATGTCCGCGGCCGCGGCCGTCGATATCACGAAGTGGTCTCTACTCGCAGATGCCGGCGGCCAAACCCTTGAGATCGCTGTGGGCTCAAACAGAGCAGGCTCGGACTTTACGGGTGAAACGATGGCACAGATCGGCAACGGCAAGATCGACGGCGGCCGTGTTGCCGGCAAGAACTTCTCCGCGACGCTGCACGCCGATGTTCAGGGCCAGCCGGTCGACTTTAAGATGGAAGGTACGGTTGACGGAGATAAGATGACGGGAACGTTCTCAAACGCAGCGTTTGGATCTGTGCCCTTCACGGCTACCAAGAATAAATAAGTCCCCGGTCAAAGTGATCATTCGAGGTACTTCTCTAACGGGAAGTACCTCGATCCTTTATCGCTTACTTCGAGGCAATTTCGCGTCAGTCAATATCACGAAATCTCCAAGCCCCGTGTGCTTAGTGGGGTCAAACTTCTTGAAATCATTCTCCGCGACCATCGTGACGACGATGACACGGGTTTTCGGCCTGTACGCAAGCAGGTGCTCGACGGTCCCGAGGCGGCTTTCGGTGTGAAAGCCGCCGTTCAGATGGACGACGAGTGCTTTTTTGTCGCGTTTCATCACCTGCGCGACCGAGTATCCCATCGAGGCATCCCACAGCGACTGAGAGCTCAGAATATTATCAATTCCCATCTGGGCTTCCGCCGACGGCCCCATCAGGGCTTTGAATTTTTTAGCATAGGCTTCCGAAGCCTGTTTGTAAGGAAGCGGCGGCAGCCAGGCCTTGGCTTCTTTGCTGAGGGAGTTCAATGTGTCCCGGCCGCCGCGGGAGACCATGTTCACGTAACGACGCGGTCCATTGGCCGCTACGACGTCGAGCTTCTTCTCCTTGGCAAATTCGACCAACGGCCTGTAGTCGGTTTTGTAGTTTCCCCAAGGCCGAGACGAACTGAGAAAGTGGGTTTCTGTTATCAGTGAACTGAGATATTCATTGAGGACGGTTTGAACATCCTTCTCGAACATTTCCATTGACAGGGTCACCTTTCTGTTGATCGCATAAGAGTCGAAGACCCTTTTGAACACTTCGGCCTCGATCGCATGGCCGACGGGATCGTCGTGCTGTTCGCCAAGAAAGACGACATCGGAGTCACCGGCAGCCTTGATAATATCGGCCATCGTGACCGGATCTCCTTTGGAGTTAAAGGCACGGTACTGGTCCTCTGAATAAGGGATTTGTGCGTTGGTAAAGATGGTCATCACAAAAAGCAAGATAAAAGTTGAGATGAGTAGTTTCATATAAAAAGTGGAACTAACTTATCGGGCTACCCGCATATGATCTGCGCCGCAAGCAGAGGCAATGTCAGTTCATGATGCCCGGTGATGGCAAAGCCTTGTCCCGCGCCGTCAGCCACGGGACGGCGGACGACATTGGTCAGCGGCCGGTATTGTTGAATGAAATCGAAATTTGCGGTTGTTATGCCCCGCAACCCACAGCCGAGGTTTAAGCTACGGTGACTGCTTTTAGAAAGATCTCCGGCATCGTCACCGCTGAGCCGTAATGGAGATAGACGCCGCCGCCGTCCATCTCACGGACGATCGAGCAGAACAGTCTAAAGTCAGTGTGGGACGACGCACCTAGATCTGCCCCGTCCGCCGATGCGTGAAAATGACCGATATCGGCTCCGATCGTCAAGTGTGCGGAGACAGGTATCCGGCACGTGCATAGGCCGCTGCCAAGCACCGACCGGTCGCTGAACTTAGGCGATAGAGCAGCGAGTTCGCTGCCCATCGCCTCGCCAAGACCGATATGATGTTCGCCGGCGATCTTCTATTTATTATTCAAAATGTCACCCGGTCTCGCGTGCCGCGCCGATCGCCCTTTCCCAATGTCGCGTCGACATCCTCGCTTGTAAATCCAACAGGAAAACGTCTCGGTGTCATTGTACCAGGGACCGAACCATTCACCGCGACGGCCGACACAAAACCTCGGTCCATCAGATCGATAAGGCCGAGCAGGCCGGTGGCGATGACATGACCGCCGAGACCCCAGATCCTGCCAGTTTTCCCGCCACTCTTGCGGGACATTACTGCTGCTCATGTGCTTCCTGAGGAACGTACCGCAAGGACATCCAGAAGACTGTTCAATNAGATGAGAAGTTTCATATAAAAAGTGGAACTAACATATCGGGCTATCCGCATATGATCTGAGCCGCAAGCAGAGGCAGCGTCAATTCATGGTGCCCCGTGATAGCAAAGCCTTGTCCCGCGCGGTCAGCCACGGGACGGCGGACGACATTGGTCAGCGGCCGGTATGGTTGAATGAAATCGAAATTTGCGGTCGTGATGCCCCGCAACCCGCAGCCGAGGTTCCTCACTACGGTGACTGCTTTGAGAAAGATCTCCGGCATCGTCACCGCTGAGCCGTAATTGAGATAGACGCCGCCGTCGTCCATATCGCGGACGATCGAGCAGAACAGTCTAAAGTCAGTGTGGGACGACGCACCTAGAGCTGCCCCGTCCGCCGATGCGTGAAAATGGCCGATATCCGCGCCGATCGTCAAATGCGCTGTGACCGGTATCCGGCGTGCGTACGCCGCGCACAGCACCGATCGGTCGCTGAATTTTGGCGAGACGGATGCGAGTTCTCTGCCAATCGATTCACCAAGACCGATATGATGTTCGCCTGCGGTCTTCGCCCCATTATTCAAAATGTCACCGGTCTCGCGTGCCGCGCCAAAGTCGCCCTTTCCCAAGGTCGCGTCGACATCCTCGCTTGTAAATCCAACGAGCGCGATCTCGGTGTCGTGTACCAGGACCGAACCATTCACCGCGACGGCCGACACAAAACCTCGGTCCATCAGATCGATAAGAATGGGCGCGAGGCCGGTCTTGATGACATGACCGCCGAGACCCCAGATCACCGGTTTTCCCGCCACTCTTGCGGAACGTACTGCATCGGCAACGCTTCTGAGGGAACGTACCGCCAGGACATCCGGAAGACTGTTCAAGAATTCTGCCAGCGAAGCGCCTTCGGTCGTCACGGACGCGAAATTATCGACCGTTATCTTGCTCGGACGTGAACCAAGTTCGTATGTGTGGATGTCAGTGAGGTCGATCGGAGCGAGATCTTCGTAAACGGACATATCAGGGTCGCCGACTAATCGAAAATCATAGCACAGGCGGCTTATTCTTCTCAGTGACCTTCAGCAATGTAATTATCGAGCGCAATGGCGTTGTAGTATTCGACCGGTGCGAGATCGTCGGTCAGCGGACGCGTTATCAACGGGATATCGTCACGATAGGCGTGCTTTAACATTTCAGCGATCTCGGTGTCATCGCTGTGCATATCGGGTGGCAGCGTGCGATTTGCGGCGACTATTATGACGTTCTGCAGACGTTCATCCGGGTAGTCGGCGTTGACTTTGAAGACAAGTACGCTGTCGAAGACGGAGCGATACGTGGAAAGCTCAGCATTCAGAAAGCGGCTCGCAGGCCCGCGGATCGCCGAACCAAGATTGAAGATCATCACGCCATCGTCCTTCAAAGCTCGCCGCATCTGCTGTACGGCTTCAATGGTTGTTAGCTGATAGGGAACCGAGAAGAGCGATCCGGACGCGTCCATCATTACGACGTCATACTTCGCAATCTCCGATCGGCCGATGTACGTGCGTCCGTCTTCGTGAACGATATTCAGCCTCGGGTCATCGCGAAGGCGAAAATACCGCTTCGCAATATCGGTCATTCCCGGATCGATCTCGACGACGTCGAGCCGGATGTCGTCATACTTACGCAGCAGTTCCTTCGGGACCGAGTATCCTGCACCGCCGATGACCAATACCTTTCGAAATCCGGGACGAAAATGCCGAGCCAAGTGATAATAACGGCTGTAGTCGAACGCCAGATCGTCGCTGTCCATGAGCATTGCGGACTGAATGAAGTACGGGTCCGTAGCCATCGCCTGAAGGGCTTGTCCCGAACGCGGTTCGGTCGTGCGAAACACCCGAACTCGGGCGTACCTTGTGTCGATGTCCGTCAATCCGTTGGCCGCGAATAGCAGCCGAGCGTTCATTTCACTGGCCGCGATCGACATTGCAAAGAGCACGAAAACGCCGATCCTCGCCTTGGAGATGGCAAAGGGCGACAACAGCAGAGACGTCCCGATAAGGCACGCAGCGATCAGGTAGAGCGTCCTGTTAGTGCCGACGAACGGCAGAAGAACGAAGCCTGCTAAGAATGTACCGACGATGCTCCCTACAGTCGATAGCGCATAAAGCCGCCCGACGGTCTTTCCGCTATCAGCGACGTTCGTCATTCGCAGCCGAATCGCGTATGGGGTTACAATGCCGAGGCAAACGCTTGCCGGAGCAAACAGAAGCAGCGCAACGGCGACGGATCTCAGCTCGATCGCGACCGGGGCAGACGCCGCGAACGAAAGGACGACGTCTTTAACAAGCACCATTACGGAGATCAGCCCGCCCGCGAAGAATATCACCGATGCGAGCACCCTGACGTCCGGCCGCCTGTCCGCGAGCCTGCCGCCGAGCCAGTACCCGAGGCTCAAGCTTGCCAGTATGACGCCTATCAGGCTGGTCCACACATAAATGGACGCTCCGATGTACGGTGTCAATACGCGCGAACCGATGATCTCGAAAGCCATAACCAATGCTCCGCACGTAAACACGGCGATATCGAGGCTCACATTGCGGACATGGGTTACATTCATGCGAAAACTATACAAAAAAACACGAAATAGACAATTCGCTATTTCGTGTCTTTATCTATCGAGATCGGATCCGAGAGTGCTGAACGGATCCGCACTACGCGTTGATCAGGCTATTGCTGTTTTTTTTTCGCCTTCGGCATAGACAAAAGTCAGCCAGTTGGCGCCGAAAGGCGCGTCGCGTTCTGCCATGATGATATTGAAAAACTCATCCTGCAAGATCTTCGTGATCGGGCCGCGATGTCCTTCCCCGATCGTGATCCGATCGACCGACCTGATAGGCGTGATCTCGGCCGCGGTGCCGGTGAAAAAGACCTCATCTGCAAGATAAAGTGCAGATCGCTGGATCTGGGTTTCGACAACCTCGAAACCTAATTCGCGTGCGATCTGGATCACCGAGTCGCGCGTTATGCCTGGCAGGATCGAGGCTCCAAGCGGAGGTGTTATGAGGCGTCCGTTATTTACGAGAAATATGTTCTCTCCCGAGCCTTCCGAGACATAACCGCGGTCGTCAAGAGCGATCCCTTCGGAAAATCCGCCAAGTAGGGCCTCCATCTTGATGAGCTGTGAATTCATGTAATTCGCACCCGCCTTTGCCATCGCGGGCATCGAATTGGGTGTGATCCGGTTCCAGCTTGATACACAGACATCGATCCCATTCTCGAGAGCCTCTTCGCCGAGGTATTTGCCCCATTGCCACATAGCAATATACGAGTCGATTGGGTTAGGGAACGGATTGACACCGAAGGCCGGTTTTTCCTCGTCGAGCCCGCGAAAGATAAGCGGCCTGATGTAACATTCGTCCAGCCCGCTCTGCTTGATCAGGTCGATCGCGGCATCGCAGAACTGATCGCGGGTGAATTTGGAATCCATGCGATAGATCTTCGCGGAGTTCACAAGCCTCTGCATGTGTTCCGGCAAGCGAAAAACGGCAGACCCTTTGGTCGTGTTATAACAGCGAATACCCTCAAACACGCTCGAGCCGTAATTAACGACATGTGACATGACGTGAATGCGGGCGTCATTCCAACTGATCACTTCGCCGTTCTTCCAAACCTTGGATGATATCTTCATCGTACTAACGTCTTTTCCGGCCATATTTCTTATTTAAACTTTCAAAACTAAATCTAGAGATCTTAATATTTCTTAAAAAGTCGAATTCGTTTATCCGTTCCGGTCTCGGGCCAGGCTCTCAAATCGAAGTTGTAGGATAGTACAACTAGCATTGCTTGGCAACAAACCGAAGACCTGCTGTTGTTCAAACGCCGCGGGGGTAAGGCTTAAAAAAACAGGGCGAGTACAGCATCGCCCTGTCCGGTCTGTGACGATCGGGGATCGTCAGAGTATATAGAATTTGGTCGCCGTGTCGTCGAGCCTGGACTGGAAAGTCTGCCCGTTGATCGTAACCGTAACGATGATGGGTTGGTCGCCCTTGCCATTAAGGTCGGAAACCAGGCTAAAATCCACGGTGAACACACCGGGTTCCACCTGTACGGGTTCGCTTAGTATCGGAACCGATGTTGGTCCCACCCGAATGGAAATAACGGATAACATTCCTGGCGAGACGCCGGTCAGGTATAACCTGAGTTTCGAGGCCACAAGGCCGAACGGTTTGATCTGCCGGGTTTTGACGCTGAACGGCTCGCTCGTATGAACTCGGTTTGTGACGTTAAACACCTTGGTTCGACCGCCCGGTCCAATAAAACCTTCACGATTAAAAATATCAGGCTGGGCCGGAACCATGATCACACTCGTTCTCATGATCGTTCCGTTGTTGATCAGAACAAGCGGATACGAAGTCCCTGTCGCCGATATCGGGAGCGCAGGCGGAGCAACAAAATCGATCTTGTGGCGGCTCACGGCCCTGAGGCCGCACGCCGCACCGTTTATGGTCAATGTAACACCGCTCATTTCGATCGGGAGCGAGGGGACTCTTGACAACGAACCCACGCCGGTACGAGCCGCGATCGGACGATCCAAGGCGGCCTGAAAATCCATGATCACCTGCATTCCCGATCCGATACCGTAGACCGAGGGAGGGGTTACGGGAGTCGGCGTAGGCGTCGGCGAAGCTGTAGGTGTCGGCGTAGGTGTCGGAGTCGGAGTCGCGGTGGGACTCGGTGACGGCGTCGGTGTTACGGATATTGGCTCTCGACTGGCGCCTGTCGCGAATGACGCGCTGATCGCCGAAACATTAACCGGCGTTGGGATCAGCAAATAATATACTTTTGACTGAGCATCGAGGTTTCCCAGGCCCAGTTCGGACAGCGCCAGATTGAACGCTGATCTTTTCAGCGTATTACTCGCAAGCAACTGGGTCGATGCAAGAAACGAACTCGGAACCGGGAACGATGCAAGTCGCGTAAAGGTCGCCGACGAGGCCGGCACAGTGATCGGATACGAATACAGTTGGCTCGGACGCTCGGTAATATTATTGAGGCCGTCAGTCGCTGTCGCCGCGACGGTGCCATCGGCCTTGATGTTCATCCTGGTCTCAAGCACCAGGGTCGAAGGCGTTCCCGACCCGTTGTTGTCTGTAAATGTCGGATAACGGTTGAGATCGCCGCCGCTCGCGGCAGAGTCGGCATCGCTGCGCGCCAGGATCCTCCTAAACGTACTCGTCGTCGTGTCGTAAAGGTAAGTTGCGAAAGAAGTGTAGTTCGTTCCCCCATTCTCGTTCGCAAGATCTGCGTATGAGTCGAAGGCAATGTACCGCCCGTCGCGGCTCATTCGTCGTCCAAGATCAAATATATTTACCGGGTCGCCGGCATTTGTCGGAGTCGTCGTTGTGACCTGCTTTCCGCCAGTCGGCACACCTCCGGCCGAAAGATCTGCGTAAAATATCTCTTCGTTCCTGCTGGTCGATGGATTGGATCCAGTGTCAAAATTGGTGGCACTATTAGGATTGTCTATCGGGTCATCACCAGTACTCGTAAAGGCTACGCGCAATCCGGCTCCGGAGATCGTCGGGTTCTTATTATAGATCGGGTTCGTCAGAAGGCCCCGGCTGGTTTTTGTCACCTGATTCAGCGTCCCGAGCCCTCCGTCCGGATTGCCAAGTGTTGAAGGATCACGGAAATATGTGAATATCTCGTCATTGTCGTCCGAAGGCGGAGCATTGCCGACCGATGGGACGAGGTCACGGGTAGACACGAACGCTATCGCGTGGCCGTCATCGCTAATACTAGGGTCATGGTTATCGTCGGCTATTGCAGGCAAATTGGATGCCGACCCCGTCACCGGCAACTGGCTCGCATCGGTATTTGTTACGCGGATAAATGTCCCACCTGCAAGGTCTGTGAATGGGATCTCATCACCCGCCGATAGGTCGGCTACCGGCGTGACCGTCGGGATACGATACAGCCAGATCTCAAGGTTGCCGTCATTCGCCAGAGGATTAGCCGCGGGCGTGGGCGTCGGAGTTGGGCTCGCGGTCGGCGTAGGGGAAGGGCTCGGCGTCGGAGTAGGCGTCGGAGTCGGCGCAGTGAACGTATTTCCGTCAAATGAGCCAGGATTTGTGTTATCTGGAGCTGATGGGCGGGACGTCGTGGCGTTAGAACTGAACGCGATCCATTTGCCGTCGTTACTGATGACCGGCCGGGTGTTCTCGATCAAAACCCTGACATTGTCATAGGTCGCGGCGAGCGTAGGATTGAATAAGACACTTTTAGTGTCCGTGATCTGGAAGATCCGGCGCTGCGCGTAATCGAAGAGAAATATCTCGATATTGCCGTCCGCGTTTCGCGGGTTCTCGGTCGCGATGTTGCCTTTTGACTCGAAAACGACAAAACGCCCGTCACCGCTGATGCCGCCGGCGAACGATTCGCCCGTTTGTCCCGAAAGCTGGGCAATGACGGAATCGATCTGCGCCGAAATCGGCGAGATCATAGTGAACAAAATTATGGCCAGAAATAGGAATTTAAGACGAAAGGTCACGGACTCCTCCCAAAACTACAAAAACAAAAAAAACGTGGCAGCGAACATCTTGATCGACTGCTCAAACTTTTAATTCTATGTGCAAAGGCCGAGCCCTGCAAGCAACGCCTAAACGAAATATAATGATCGCAACAAATACGAGTTTTTTGATGCCGATCATGCGCGCTCGGGTTGTAATTTTACATTTCCGGTGTATCGACTAACATAAGCACTTGCATGGCGAAATGAGTAAGTTGCGAAAGATCATGTTCGTGGCCGGCGAAGCGTCTGGTGACCGTCACGCCGCTCGCCTTATCGACAGTTTGCGTGCCGCCGAACCAGAGAGCGAATTCGACCTTTTTGGTGCTGCCGGCCCGGCGATGAGACGCGCCGGCGTCGAAGCCGTGGTCCTGGCAGACGAGCTCTCGATAGTCGGCTTGGCTGAGATAGGCCGGGCAATGCCGTTGTTCCTTCGGGCAATAAATGCGCTGAAAAGGGAAGCCTCGGCCCGCAAGCCCGATGCCGCAGTGCTGGTGGATTTCCCCGATTTCAACCTGCGTCTCGCCAGATCGCTTAAGAAGAAAGGGATAAAAGTGATCTACTTCATCTCGCCTCAATTGTGGGCTTGGAGACAATATCGGATCTCGGTCGTCCGAAAGTACGTGGATATCTTGTTGACGATACTTCCGTTTGAGGCCGAATGGTATCGCAAACGCGGCGTCGAGCACGTTGAGTATGTCGGCAATCCCCTGACCCACGATGTCCATCCGAAGACGACAAGGGAAGAGTTCTGCTCAAGAAATGGTCTGTATGCGGACAGGCCGGTTATAGCCCTCTTGCCCGGAAGTCGCTACAAAGAGCTCGTCAGGATCCTGCCGGAAATGCTCAAAGCTGCCGCCCTCGTAAGCGAATCGATCGAGGATGCGCAATTCGTCGTCGCTCTCGCCGCTGAGAGACATCGCTCGGAACTTGAAACAATTCATCGGGGACTTATATCCCGTGATGGGCAACCGCACTTACGGCTTACGGCCGTTGTCGGTGAGACCTACGATGTTCTTAATGCTTCGGACGCCGCCGCCGTGACGAGCGGGACCGCCACGCTCGAAGCCGGGATCATCGGTACGCCGATGGCGATCGTCTATAAGACCTCGGCAATCAATTACGCCCTATTGGCACCGATGATCACAGTCGATCACTTCGGTCTGGTGAACCTCATCGCGGGCGAACGCGTGGCGAGAGAATTGATCCAACATGACTTTACCCCGCAGAGCCTGGCCGGTGAGTTGATAAGGCTGCTTGATCCGGACGAGAACCGCAGTGTGCGGACGCGACTCCAAGCGGCAGTCGAAAAGCTTGGGGAGGGCGGTGCATCAAAACGCGCCGCCGAGGCGGTCCTGCGAACCATCGACGAGTCGCCGGTCTGGGCCGCGATGGGGCCTTAGGCTAACGGCAGGCCCATCTGGCGTAGCTGCGAAGCGTTGTCACGGGCTCCCCATCGGCTGTCGATCTTGCCGTCCTTCAGCTCGAACCATTCCATCGCGACCACTTCGAACGATCGGCCGGTCACCGGCCCGCCCCTAAATGAGCCTTGAGATGTGCCAGTTTCCTTGTATCGCACGGCGACGATGTGGCCCTCGGCGATGATCGATGTGACCTCAAGGTGAATGTCGAATGCCGCCTTGATCTCACGCCAAATGGGGATGACCTCTTCGATGGGGCCCCAGCCCAACACGCCGTAGATCAAGGCATCCGCCGTGAAGAGGGTCCTCATTTTCTCAATATCGAGCCGGTTAAAGGCCTCGACGTATCGCAATACAACGTCTTTGTTCTTCTGTTCGTCCATAGGACCATCCTTTCCGTTCTATGAGGATCGATCCCCGATGCCTTGATCGATCCTCGCTTGTAGAGCCTTGACCTGTTCGCGAAGCCTCGCGAGCCCTTTTACCATCGCATTTTGCCGTTTGTATTCGTCCAGCGGCTGGACTGGCGTTCCCCACCAGACGCCGGGCCGGACGATCTTGCCCGGGAGCACTCCGGCCTGAGAACCGATCACCGCTCCGCTCTGCACGCGGGCATGGTCTCCCATGCCGACCTGGCCTCCGATCACACAGTCGTCCTCGAGCACGGTACTGCCGGAGATGCCCGTCTGCGCCGCGATGACGACGCGTTTTCCGATCCGGACGTTATGGGCTATTTGGACGAGATTGTCGATCTTTGTGCCTTGTCCGATACGGGTTTCGCCAAGTGCGCCTCGATCGATGCACGAATTGGCTCCGATCTCAACATCGTCTTCGATGACGACGGTCCCGATCTGCGGAAATTTGACATAACGTTCAGGTGCACGGACAAAGCCGAAACCATCGGTCCCGATTATCACTCCGGAATGCAAAATGACGTTGTTGCCGATCGTGCAGTTGTCTTCAACGAATACGCCGGGATCAAGAACGCAGTTGTCACCGACCACCACGTTATCGCCGATCTTGACACCGGCCCGAAGCTGCGAGCCGATGCCGACGCGAGAGTTTTCCCCGACACAAACGAACGCTCCGACGAAAACATCTTTTCCAAGCACCGCACTCGACGCGATGACGGCTGAAAGATGGATCTCGGCCGCTCTTTTCTTTTGTGGATGAAGCTTCTCCGCGACCTGCGAAAATGCGAGTTTCGGATTCGCCACTCGAATGACCGGACGGTCACGGACGGAATCGACGTCCGTCGTTACGATCAGGCACGCGGCAGTCGATAATTCGGCGGAAGCCGCGTTCTCCGCAAACGCGATCTCTCCACGGGACGCCTTGGTCAGTTCGGCAACGCGTTCTATCTCGACATCGCCGTCGCCGATAAGTTCAGCCGAAATAAGGCGAGCGATCTCGCTGGTCTTCATGACCTAAACTTTATGACGTTTTCGACGAAATGTCAGGTATGGGAACCCCGGATCAAATCCCACCGCGTTCGACATGATTGACGACCGACTGAAGGAAGATCTCGATGCCCTCGATCGATACACCTTCGTGATCTTCGAGCCGCTTCAGAAACGGGGCCGCTTCGCTGTCCAGAAAATCGAGGTCTGCAAGATCGATCACGACTTTTCTCGATCGGTCGTTTACCAGGTGCAGGACAATTCGCTCGAGAAGCTCTGCATCCTCCAGGAACATTTCGCCTTCGATTCGCAGCGACGTTGTCGAGCTATCGGAGTGGTCGATCTGGTTGATCTTCGTCGGCATTTTTCGTGATTAGATGCCGAAAATACGTAAAACGCAACTTCAGGTTTCAGTTCGCGAGAATTTACGGATCACGAGGAAGAGGCCCGCGAATACCAGCAAAGCGGCCGTGATGAAATTTGCGCTCACGCTTTCACCGAGAAAAATTACGGCAAGCATAAAGCCGACGATCGGCTGCAGGTACACGAATATCGCGACTGTCGATGGATCTACCCGCGCCAGTGCCCATGCGTTCAGAAAATACGGCACTAACGTCCCGATCACAGCCGTGTACGCGACGCATAACCAAATGACCGGAGCGACAGACGCGATATCGACCGTTCTCATCGAGTATGCCCCTAGGGGAATGCAGAACAGCGATGCGAACAGGAATATCCACATTATCGATCGAAACGCTCCGTTACGCGTCACAATATCTTTCGAGATCGCGACATAAACGCCGTAAGACAGCGAGTTAGCAACGACGAGCAGGTCGCCTAGAGTGGTTTCGGACGAAAACGACGCGCGTCGCGGATCGATCAGGAGCACGACGCCGGTACAGGCGAGCAGGATCCCGATGATCTTGATCGGACGCAGCATTTCGGTCCCGAGAATATAGCCTGCCGTAATAGCGAAGATCGGTATCGTCACCGAGATCAGGGATGTGTTCGATGCTTTGGTCAGCGAAAGTCCTGTCGTGAAGAGAAGCTGGTTAAACGTCACCGCCAAAAAGCTGATCCCCGCGAGTTTGAGATAATCGATCCTCTCTTTTAGCCAGAATCGTCGCCTGAGGGCCTGGATCATGACAAAGATAAAGGCACTTATACCAACCCGAAATCCGACGAGGCCAACCGGAGGAATGACCGACAGCGCGACCTTTCCTACGACCGGAAATGAGCCAAAGGCAAGTTGTACACCGATAAGTGCCAGGTAGGGAGCTACCGATTTTTCGCGGTGGTCCACCTTAGGCGAGCATCATCGCGGGCTGTTCAAGCATTCTCTTGAAAGTCTGCAGGAATTTGGCTCCGGTGGCGCCGTCTATGACCCGATGATCGCACGACATCGTGACGTGCATCATACTTCGGATGACGATCTGGCCGTCACGCACGACAGGCGTAGGAGTGGCTCCACCGACGGCGAGGATGCCGGCCTCAGGGGGATTGATTATCGCGGTAAATTCCTTAATGCCGAACATACCGAGATTTGAGATCGAGAATGTGGCGCCCGTGTATTCTTCGGGTTGGAGCTTGCGCGCGCGGGCCTTTGCGGCAAGGTCTTTGATCTCCAAGGAGATCTCGACAAAGCCTTTGAGGTTAGCACCGCGAACGACGGGTGTGATCAGCCCGTCTTCTACCGCCACTGCCACGCCAATATCCGCCTGCTCGTAGAAGCGGACCGAGGTATCGCGATAGGACGAATTGGCAAACGGATGTTTGACAAGCGACATCGCTGCGACCTTTACGATGATGTCGTTGACGCTGATCTTTTGATCGTCGGCGAGACCGTCATTGATGGCTTTTCGCAGATCGAGAGCATTATCCATCTCGATCTCGGTCGTGAGATAGAAAGTCGGGATGGGCCCGATGGATTCGACGAGACGGCTCGCGATAACCCGCCGCATTTTCGACGTCGGCTCGTCTCGATAGGCCGAAGATCCTACCTGAGTGGACGGCACGAATTGCCTTGCAGTTACTTTGGTTCCTCCGGCTAGGGCGACCTCGATGTCGCGTTTGATGATGCGGCCATTCGGGCCTGAGCCCGCAATGGTTTTCAGGTCGAGCCCGTTTTCTGCTGCCATCCGGGCCGCGATCGGTGAAACGATGAGTCGGCCGTTGCCGGTAGAAACGGCGGGGGCAGGTTCAGAAGTTCGTAATGGCTCGGCGGACACACTTGCTACCGCTCGTGTTTCTGCCTTCACCGTTGGCGGCTTTTCTTCTTGTTTCGAACCGTTACCGCTTGCGGCGGCCGGTTGCGCTTTTGGTGCTGACGCGGCCTCGGCCAACAGCGCCGAAATGTCTTCACCTTTAGCGCCTGTTATCGCGATCGCTTCGCCCAACGCGGCGGTTTCGCCTTCGCCCTTTAATATCTTGAGGAGCGTCCCGGCCGTGAGCGCGGTCATCTCCATTGTGGCCTTGTCGGTGTCGACCTCGGCAAGCGTCTCACCCGACTCAAAGCTCTCGCCTTCCTGCTTAGTCCAACGCGCGATCTGTCCCTCCTCCATGGTGGGTGAAAGCTTCGGCATTAAGAATTTTTCGGCCATATCAAAGTTTCCGTTTAGCCGCGATCATTCTGAGGCGTTCTTCGCGGGTCTTCTTGGGTTCGTTGTAACCGTTGTCACCGTAGGGCTGCAGCTTTTCGAGCCAAAGATCTTCAAGTACTTCGAGATCTCGGGTGTAGTCATGATCGTCACCGAGGTTTTGCACGATCTCCTCAAGTACCTCGAATTCGAACTTGCCTGTACCAAAATGTTTCCAGTCAGCCTCAAGCTCCTTGTTTTGATGAGCACCTGCATAAAGCTGGAATCTAATGCGATTGAACATCGCGTCCAGATTTACCGAGGAGCCGACGAACAACTTGCCGTTGACGAGGTTGCGGATCTGAAATACACCGATAGGGTGCTGCGACAGCTTGTAATCCAGTTTTGCCTTGTGTCTGTCTATCATCGAGTTGATTTGACCATTTCCTTTAGCCCTGCAAGAAGGCAGCGATCAGAACGCCGGATACGAGCGAGACGACAACTCGCAAGCGACCCGACATCTCACAGGTAACATACATCGCGGACGGCCTCCACGATCTTGGTAACGCTCGGCAGTGCAGCTTCCTCGAGGTTCTTTGCGTAGGGCATCGGAGCCTCGACGGTGGAGATCCGTTTGATCGGAGCGTCGAGATAGTCGAACGCGTGGTCCATCACCTGATAAGTTATCTCGGCCCCGACGCTCGCGAACGAATGCGACTCTTCGGCGATCACAAGGCGGTTGGTCTTTTTTACCGAGTTCGCGATCGTATCGATGTCGAGCGGCTTGATCGTCCTCGGATCGATCACTTCGACGGAGACATCAAATTCCTTTTGGATCTGCTCGGCGGCCTGCAAAGCGAGCGGCACTGTCATCGACCGCGCCACTATCGTGCAGTCCGTCCCTTCGCGCTTTATATCGGCCAGGCCGAGCGGGATCGTGAAATCATCGTCCTCCGGCACCTCGCCTTTCATGCCATACATTCGTTCCTGTTCGAGGAAAATGACGGGATTATCGTCGCGGATAGACGATTTGAGCAGCCCTTTGGCGTCAGCGGCCGTTGACGGCATCACGACCTTCAGTCCAGGAAAATTGGCGTAGAACGCTTCAAGCGCCTGCGAATGCTGCGACGACACCTGATAGGCCGAACCGTTCGGCCCGCGAAAGACGATCGGCACCTTGAATTGACCACCCGACATGTAAAGCATCTTTGCCGCGTGGTTGATGATCTGGTCCGACGCCAGGATCGAAAAATTCCACGTCATGAACTCGATCACCGGCCGGAGGCCCGCCATCGCGGCACCGACACCGACTGCCGCAAAGCCGAGCTCAGTGATCGGTGTATCGACAACGCGTTTGTCTCCGAACTCTTTCCAGAGCCCACGCGTGACCTTATACGCGCCGTCATACTCGGCGACCTCTTCGCCCATGACGAAAACGTTTTCGTCCCGGATTATCTCTTCACGCAACGCTTCGTTCAGAGCATCACGGATAGTCAAAATCGCCATAAATTATGCGTATACGTTCGTCAATAACTCCGAACTGTCAGGCAGCGGGCTCTCGTCCGCGAATTTCACAGCACGCTCGACCGCCTCGACAGCTTCGCTGCGGATATGTTCGAAGTCCTTATCACCAAGGACCTTTGCAGTTCGCAGGCTGTCCTGAAAAAGCATGATAGGATCGCGTTCGCGATATTTAGCGATCTCGTCGCGTGTGCGATAGTTGCCCGGGTCGGACATCGAGTGTCCCATATATCGATAGGCGCGGATCTCGAGGAGCGTAGGCAGGCTCTGTTTTCTTGCACGTTCAACCGCCCTAAGCGTGGCCTCGCGTACGGCCATTACATCCATACCGTCGACGAATTCGTTCGCCATCTCGAAGGCGTCGGCCTTTTTGGCGATATTTCGCGTGCTCATCGCACGTTCCTGCGACGTGCCCATCCCGTACTGGTTGTTTTCGCAGATAAAGATGCAGGGAAGCTGCCATAGCTGGGCCATATTGAGCGACTCGTGAAAGATGCCCTGGTTGACGGCGGCCTCGCCGAAGAAGCAGAGAACGACCTGGCCTGAATTCTTGTACTTTGCCGCGTACGCCATGCCGGTGCCGACACCGATCTGTCCGCCGACTATGCCGTGGCCGCCAAAGAACTCTAGATCACGAGAGAACATGTGCATCGAGCCGCCTTTGCCGCCCACACAGCCGCCGGCTTTGCCGTAAAGCTCCGCCATCACGCTCTCAGGCGAGAGGCCTTTGATCATCGCCTGAACATGGTCGCGATAGGCCGTGATGACCATATCCGAGGGCTCGACCGCAAGCATTGTACCGACGCCGATAGCTTCCTGTCCGATGTATAGGTGGCAGAACCCGCCGATCTTGCCCATGCGATAGACCTCGGCGCACTTTTCCTCAAAGATGCGCCCCAGGACCATCTGGTAGAGCATCGAACGCAACAGTTCTTTGTCTGTTTTCTTTATCGCGGCGAGCTGGGACTTGCTTCTGGCCTGATATTCGGCTTTCGCCTTTTCAACCTCGAGAAAATCTTCTTTCTGGTGCGCCGCGGCGATCGAATCGACCGTCTTGTTGTTGCCGTTCGACGCCGACTTTGCAGAAGCTGCGGCGGCCTTCGAACGCGTTGCTGTTTTTGGCAAATCTAGATCCTCCGTAACGTCGGAACCGAGAGAACATTCGGTCCGTATAACGAAACCGTTATTATATGCGACGCCGACGGGCGCTGTAAAACTATAAGCTTTTTGTTTATATGCCCCACTTTTTCGTAAATGTTATCATCTCAATTTAATGCTCAGGCAGTATGATGCTTCGATCCGTTTCAATCCTTTGTGTTTTGCTGATCTCCGCGGCAGCTTTTTTTGCCCAGACTCCGGCCAAATGGACGTTGTCGGTCGGCGATCCGTTAAAGCAGCTAAATGCGGGCGACAAGCTGCGTGCGACGCTCAAAGCTGAGATCGAGAGCGGCTGGCATCTATACGCCCTCGAACAGCCCGAAGGTGGTCCGATCGCCACGACCATCAAGGTCTCTGAAAGCAGTCCGTTTCAACTCGCCGGTAAAATAGAGTCTCAAAAGCCCATCTCAAAGATCGACCCGTTGTTTACGGGAACGGATGGCAAGCCGCTCGAAACTAAGTTTTTCGCCGACGCTGCGACGTTTGGCATTCCGCTGACTGCCTCAAGTGGAACCTCCGCAGACGCGATCTCGCTCGATGTCCGCTTTCAGCTTTGTAACGATAAGTTCTGCCTGCCTCCCAAGACCGTCCGTGTGACAACGTCCGGTTTCGATGATCTCAAAAAGTTAGCGGCCGCGGCGACAACACCGGCCGATGTCCAGGGAAATAAAACGATCGTCACGAAACCCGCCCCAACCGACATTTGGTCCTTCGTTTGGCTCGCCCTCACTTTTGGTGCGATATCGCTGCTGACACCGTGTGTTTTCCCAATGATCCCGATCACGGTCTCGTATTTTATGAAGCACGCCAGCGGTGACCGTGGCAAAACGATAAAGCTGGCGACGGTGTACTCGGTCGGGATCATCGCGACATTCTCGCTATTGGGGATGCTGCTCGCGATCGTTTTTGGCGCGGCGGGCATCAACCTTTTTGCGGCGAATCCATGGGTAAATCTGGTCATCGCCGCCATATTTCTGTTTTTTGCGTTCAACCTGTTCGGGTTTTACGAGATCACGGTTCCGGCGTCTGTCCTCACCAAGCTCGACTCTCTTACGCGGACCGAGGAGGGCAAGGGAAGTGCCTACATCGGGGCGCTCCTGATGGGGCTCACATTTACGCTCACCTCGTTCACCTGTACCTCACCTTTCATCGGGACGATCCTGGTTTCGACATCTCAGGGCGATTGGAAAATGCCGTTGCTCGGGATGATCGTGTTCTCGACCGTCTTTGCACTGCCGTTCTTTGTTCTCGCGACGGTGCCGCGGCTGCTGGGTTCGCTCCCTCGGTCCGGCGGGTGGCTCAATTCGGTCAAGGTCGTCATGGGCTTCCTCGAGATAGCTGCGGCGATGAAGTTCCTCTCGAACGTTGACCTCGTCTGGGGAGCCGGCATGAGCGCTTCGGGTGCGCTCAACTACGGCAAGATATTTACCCGCGAAACCGTGCTGATCATTTGGATCCTTGTCGGCATAGGAATAAGCCTCTACGTCCTGGGTTTGTTCAAATTCAGGCACGATTCGCCCGTGCGCAAGATCACGCCGCTCCGGCTTGTATTTGCCGTTGCGTTCCTCGGATTGAGCGTTTATCTCGGCACAGGTCTACTCGGCAAAAAGCTAGGGGAACTCGAATCATTTCTCCCGCCCAAGAATGCCTTTTCCGCGTTCAATATTCTCGGTGATCGAAGCCAGGAACTGGCCTGGATAACCAACAATTTCGAACAGGCCTTGAGCGATGCAAAAGCTCAAAACAAGATGGTATTCGTCGATTTCACCGGCTATACATGCACGAACTGCCGCTGGATGGAGGCCAACATGTTCTCGCGGCCCGAAGTCAGGGCCGAAATGCAAAAATACGTGCTCGCGAGCCTTTATACTGACGGTGAAGGGCCGGTATATGACAAACAACAGCAGTTTCAGGAGCAGACCTTTCAGACGGTTGCGCTACCGTTCTATGCGATCTTTGACGCCGACGGAAAGCCGGTCGCGACCTTTCCCGGGCTGACACGAGATCCGTCAGAATTTGTTGACTTTTTGAAAAAAGCACAACAAAATTAGACCGCTGATCCCATGAAAAGACACCCGATCGAAGAACTCATCGGCGGCCTGCGTTCGATAAGCGACGACGAGTTCACATGCGACAACGTTTACTCGTACCTTGCCGACACGCCCGTCGACGTCGATACCATTCTCAAGTACCTGTTCTGGAGCCCGGATTTTTACACCCGCAACCTTGTCTACAAGGACGACCGCTTCGAAATGATGGTCATCTGTTGGGAAAAGGGCCAGGTTTCGCGCGTTCACAACCACGCCGATCAAAAATGCTGGATGACCGTGCCGATCGGCCGGCTTCGAGGGCAGAACTTTGCCATCGAGGAGATAGACGAATCACGAGGGCATTGCAAGCTTATCGAAACCGATACGTTCGAACTCTCAGACTGCCTGGCCGCCAAGGTCGAGCTCGAAGAGCCCATCCATCAGGTGCTAAACCTTGCCGAATACGACGAACGCGCAGCCAGTATCCACATCTATTCAAAGCCCTACGACAGTTGTCTTTCGTACTGTCGAGACACTGACACTTTCAAAGAAGTAAAGCTCTTCTACAACAGCATCGCCGGCAAACCGTGTAACGGCATAGGTGCCGGCGAGATCGTTTCCTGCTGAAGAACCGCTCCGAAATGGTGTTCGCGCGTTCCAGAGCGTTCCATATTGCCTCGGAACGCTGTAACTGATGTAACCACAGCAGTTACGGCATTATTTTCGCCGTGTTCCGGGGAGGTTTGCGCAAAAAATCGCGTTTTCGGCTAATTTTTGTAACTGTTGAAAATACAACAGCTTGGAAATGCGGCCCTGGTCATCGAAGACCGATCATTGCTGGAACACACGACTGGTCCCGAAGGACAAAAAGCCAAGAATTTCAGATCACAGATTTGAGATTTCAAAGATCGAGCGGCACGCTGCCGAACTTTTGGCGAGTGGCTGCTGGTAATTCAATTGTATCACGTGTGTCAAGGATCGGAGTGGATTGCAAGAATGCAACGCCTTGCGAAGACCCCACCGTTTGATCCTGAACGGCGTCTTTTGGCTGGGTATTGTTGGAGGGCTGCCGATCACGGGCCGGCGGGACGCCGGCACGTGATCGGCAAAGGGTTACTTTCGTTTCCAGCGGACGCCTTCTTTGGTGTCTTCGAGGACGATGCCTTTTTCCAGGAGAATATCGCGGATCTCGTCGGAGCGGGCAAAATCGCGGTTGTGACGAGCGTCCTGCCGTTCGGCGATGAGAGCCTCGATATCGCCGTCGAGCATTTGGTCGTCTTCGGGGCCAAAGATGCCGAGGACCGAGTCAAACTTGCTAACCGCGTCGAGAACGCTTGCCCGTTCGTCCGCGGTGATGCCGTCGGCCGCAAGCTGCGTGTTGACCTCGCGGACCAGGTCGTGGACCGCGGCGAGTGCGGCGGCGGTGTTAAAGTCGTCATCCATTGCGGCCTCGAAGCGCTCGAGAGCGGTGCCGACAGCGGATTTGATCAATGAGGCACCCTCCTTACCGGTCGGGTTTCCGCCTTTGACGGCCGACCTGAAGTTGCGGAGCCGTTCGATCGTTGATTCGGCCCCCTGAAGGCCCTCAAACGTAAAATTGAGCTGCTTGCGATAGGGAACTGACAGCAGTAGATACCTGATCGCGAGCGGTGAATATCCCTGGTCTCGAAGGTCGCGGAACGTGAAGAAATTGCCTTTCGACTTTGACATCGTCACGTCGTCGATCTTGAGGAACTCGCTGTGGATCCAATATTTTGAGAACAGCTTGCCGGTCGAGCCTTCACTTTGGGCGATCTCGTTCTCGTGATGCGGAAACTGCAGGTCCTGGCCGCCGGCGTGGAGGTCAAACGTCTCGCCGAGATACTTCATAGACATCGCCGAGCACTCGATGTGCCAGCCCGGCCGGCCGCGGCCGAACGGAGCGTCCCAGCCGGGTTGATCGTCGGGGCCGACGAGTTTCCAGAGGGCAAAGTCCCGTGCGTCTTCTTTGTCGTATTTGTCCGTATCGATCCGTTCCGAACCGCCTGCGATGTTGCCGGAAAAACTGATCTTCGATAGCTTGCCGTACTCAGGAAATGCCGCGATGCGGTAATAGATCGAACCTTCGGATTCGTACGCATGGCCATTCGCGAGCAGTTTCGAGATGATGTCGATCATCTCAGGTATGTGGTGCGTCGCCCGCGGAATGATCTCGGGCCGCTCGTTGCCAAGCGCGTCGAAATCCTCGAGAAAATACTGAGCGTACGGCTCCGTAAACTCGTCGATCGAGATATTTCGGGCTGCGGCTTCGTTGATGATCCGGTCGTCGATGTCGGTCAGATTCATCACGTGCGTCAGGTCGTATCCCTTGAACTTAAGGTAACGCCGCAGAATGTCGCCGAACACGAACGTGCGAAAGTTGCCGATGTGTGCAAAGTTCCAGACCGTCGGCCCGCAAATGTACATGCGGACCTTGTTATCGTCGATCGGCTTGAATTCCTCGATCTGTCGCGAGAGTGTGTTAAAGAATCTCAGCATTTAGTTTCCGAATTGCGGTTCTTGCGGGTCATTAAATTTGACGATCACGACGCTCGAGCGATTCATTGGCTTACCTTGTTCGCTATACACCTTGAAGACCCATTTCTTCGCCGCGGCCTCGGCCGCAGCTCTTAGGAGCGGATGGCCGGAATTAGCCTTGCTCAGGGCCACATAGCCCTTTGTATCGACAACGACAAATACTTCAACTTCCGAGCCGTCGCATGCTTTGACGGCCCGTGCCGCCGGCGGACACTCCGACTCGGGCGCATGTATAAGGGTGCTCAAAAGGTCATTGGTGCTGACCCGTCTGGTCGTCGAAGCAGGGAATTCGGCAAATTCGACTTGATCGGCCGTGAGGTCGGCCGACGGTGCCGAAAAGTCGCTGCATTTCTGCGGCCGAAGTATGAACACGATCGTCGGAACATCTCGATAACCGCCTGACTGTATCCAGATCTTCGAGTTCGGTCCGCTCCCGCCAAGAGTAAACGCTTTCCCAACCGCAGACGAGATCTCATTGATCTCGTTCAATTTCGACTTCCGCCCGCCGAACACGTAGATAATGCCCTGTGATTCGTTTGTTTCGCGAAGCTTTTCCTCGAGATCTTTGGCATGTGTCTTAAGATCCGCCGCCGTCGTATACGGAAACTCATCGAACGTATGCGCCATCGGCTCGATACACTCAGGAGTCGGGGCGGGCGTCGGCGCCGCGATCGGTTCAGCGACAGGCGTGGGAGTCGGCGTCGGATCCTGTGCTGCCACCGAAAGTACGAAAAAAACGGACACAACGACGACGGCAAAAAGTAAGTGTTTCATAGCTGTGGGTCAGGCATGAGGACCTGTCGTTGTATTAAACGCGATAACTCGCGTGAGTTCCAATTTATAAGTTTACTAAAGAAAAGCGGGCGACGGACGATTCGAGTCCCTCTATATCGCCCTCAAGATATCGTGCCCTGGCCTCGTCCGAAAAAAGGAACTCGCGTGTGTAGAACTTCAACGGATAATCCTTGTCATATTTTGCGACTAGTTCGTTCGCCTTGTCCAAAAAAGACGTTCCGTTTTTGGAGATGTTGAACGCGGCGATCGTCTTCATCCAAAACACCGTCAACGTCTCGTGATACGGCATCTCCTTTGAAAGGTCGAGGCCAAATCCCTCAGTCAGGAGCTTGAAGATCCCCGAGCGCATCTTGTCCGTCGCGGTATCGAAGTCATGATGACACAGATAGTGCAGTCCCACGGTCAGGTGCTCGGCGTGCTTCCAGGCATCGCGGCTGATCGTGGCACTCTCAAATGTTCTGATCACCTCATCTATTTCAATCTCATCTTTATAACGCATAACGCCCTCAATTCAATTCTGTTAACCCAAACTTATTAATGATCAATGTCGCCGCCTCGTCCGCCGAGATGTCGGAAGTGTCGATCTCAAGCGTTTCGCGGCCCGGAAGCGGCGAACGCAGATCGTTTTGCTGCTGCGATCCATCGACCGAGTCGGGATCTGTCAGCTTCTTCATCCGGAAACGATGCTCTGCGACGATCCGCTCCTTTCGCACGTCGTCTCGGCAGACAACAAGCACGGTGTGCACTTCGCCGCCATTGTCCTCGGCCGCAGCGATCAATTTATGAAAAAACTCATCGTCCGCGCCCTTGACGTAGCAAAACGTGTGTATCACATTAATGTCGGCCTTAGCTGCCTCGCGTACGACCGCAAGCCGGATCTTCCCGTTGATCCTCCAAAAAGCATCGGACCCAAACTCGAACACCGGCTGTGTGCAGTCGATCGTCAGGTGATTGTGGAACACCTTGAAGCCCGTTCGCTCGGCCAGAGCGTTAGCTACCGTTAACTTTCCGGCCGCCGGTGCTCCGTGAATTACTATCAGTTTCATAACACCTCCATATGACAACTGAATAGCCTGAAAATGTTACGTTTTGATAAAGATCGATCCTTCGCGTCTCGAAAGGGTTGTGGTCAGTTGATTGTCCGGAACATCGATCTCGATGCCCGTGGTCATTTCGCGACAGCTTCCGCTAAATGGAAAGTTCGGGATCATGTAGTCCCCAAGCTCGCTATCGGAAAGATTGAGGATGACGACGGCACCGACTCCGTCTTCGTTGTAACGGTGATAAGCGAGCACACCGGATGGGACATCCTCATGAAAGAATTCGATGTTCTCCGAGCGAAACGCGTCGTGCGATGTTCGCAGATGGATCAGCATTTTATAATAGTTAAAGAGGTCCTTGTTCGACTCGTTTTCGAGCAAGGTCCAGTTGATCTTGTTGCTCTGTTCAGACATGGGAACATGCTCGCCAAACTCCTCGCCCATCCATATCATTGGAACCCCGACGGAAGTTATAAGTATCAACGCAGCGAGTTTTGCCCGAAGGTATAGCTCGTCGTCCAGGATCCCTTTTTCACCAAGCTTGCCGAATAGGCGGTTTTGATCGTGGTTCGCGAGATAGTTTGTCACGCTGCTGACATTCGCGTATCCGAGACGCTTGGGATCGATCGCATTTTTCAAGTTTTCAATATCGAGCCCGTCGCCACCGAGCGTCTCCGTCACCGTGTACATAAAGCTGTCATTCCAGCAGCTTTCGACGGGCCCGGCCGGTTCCGTGACCTCGGGCGAAGGCGGAATGTACTCGGCTACCGTGAAGAACGGCTTCATATCGGACATCTCGCGAGCAGCCTGCACAAAACCCCGAAGAGCATCAAAATTGTCGATCTGCCGCGCCGCGTCGAAACGGATGCCGTCGATCCGGTATTCCCTGATCCAGAATCGGATCGAGTCGGAAATAAACTGAAACGCGGGATTGATGCTGAATCTCTCATCCCGTTTTTCGTAATCAAACTCCGGTCCCCAATTCTGTTCTGGGTCCTTGCCCTCGCGACGAAACCAGTAGTCATGGTCTATCTGCGTCAAGGGGTTTTCCGTACTGGCGTGGTTGTAAACCCCGTCGACGATCACGCGAATGCCGAGGCCGTGGCATTTGTCGACCAACTCCTTCAATTGCGCCGTCGTCCCGAAACTCTCCTCCGGCGTGAAGTAGTGGATCGGTGAATATCCCCAGTTGAAGTCACCGGGATTTGATTTGAGCGGCATCAGTTCGATCGCGTTGATGCCTAGCTCGGCCAGATAATCGAGCTTTGCTATCACATCCGTGTATTTACCTCGGGTGAAAGGGTCATCCTCGCCGCCGGAGAAATCGCCTACGTGCATTTCGTAGATGACGATCCGGTCATTTTCCGGCAGCGGGGTTGCGTCCGAGAGCCATTCGTACTCGTCAACTATCTTCTCGCCGTTCTTCAGAACAAGGATCGAGTTTTGGGTCTCAGGGTCGACATTTGTGGCGTACGGATCGGTGATCGTCTTCCATTCGTCTTCCGCGTTGAACCAACTTTTTGACCGGATCTTAAATCGGTACTGGTAAGCGCCGTCGGCAAGCTTTTGATCGATCCAAAAGTACCCGTCGTCACCCTTGGCCATCGGCATATCCCGCCAGTCGCCAAAGTCCGCGATCAGACTCGCGGCCACATTGTTGGGGGCGAACAATCGAAATTGGTAATTGTGGCTTCGGCGTCGTCGAGGCATTAAGAGATTCTACCGTTATTCCGAACAACAAACAGGGTTGATCGCGGAAACGGTCGATGCGTACCGCGTACTTATAAAGAAAGCGGGCCAAACCCGCTTACCGATCGATCAGATTGTGTCAGGTTCTCAATCAGGCAGCTATCTCCTGTGCTGTCTCAACAAGGTCGTCCATGAACAGGTATTTGCGCCACTCCGGGCGATTTTCGGCGTAATGACACAGCAACACGTGGTCAAGCCCAAGCCGAAGAAGTTTTTGCGAGGTCAGCAACGGCATTCGGGCTTGTTCGGGTGTGCGGTTGCCTTTACGCTGATTGCAGCGCACGCACGCGGTCACAAGGTTCTGCGGAGTGCTCTCGCCGCCCTGGGCTCGCGGGAAGATGTGATCCAGCGTTAGGTCCTTGGCGTGCTTGTTTTCACCGCAGTACTGGCAGCGATAACGGTCACGGATGTAGATCCGGGCCCGCTTCATCGTCGTTTCGCGGTTGTTGCGGCGAACGTGAACATAGTGCCGCAGGCGAACGACGGACGGCACGGGAAAGATGATCGAAGGCGAATGGAGAACGTTGTCTCCGTCGTTTTCTTCAACAAAAACCGCGCCGCGGAACCACAAACAGACCGCACGGGCGACGCCTACCGTCCCGAGCGGTTCGTAAGAAAAATTCAGTAATAAGACGCGGCCGGTAAGCAAAACTCTCTCCTCCTCGACATTTTGTTTGTAATGTAATATCTAATGGTTCTAAACGCAAGCAATATATATAGTTGCGTAACGATTTTGTAACCTCTCAAACGGGGTCTCGCGTCCAAATATAAGTCCCGTCACAAATATAAAATGATGAATACGATCGAAAACCGAAGACTTATAGTCACAGGCGTCGACGCAACCGGAAAAAGCGTTGTCGTCGGTGATACGGCCGTCGAAGCTCGTACGGCCGCCTCCATGTCCGGTTACGGCTGGCATCGTCTGTGGAGCATGGACCAAGTGCCGCCGGCACCAAATGACGGAACGGAACCCGGCGGGCCGGCCCATTTTCCCGGTCCCGGCGCGGTTCGCTTCATAGCGTTTACCGTGCCGCCGGAAACGGTCAAATCGCCTATCGATCTCGATCCTGAAGAGACCAAGAGAGAGCTCGAAGAGAAATTTCCCGGTCGCGCCGCTCACATGGAGTCGCATCAAACCGGGCTGCACACGACGGCCACCATCGATCTTGTCTACGTCGCAACGGGCGAGATATGGCTCGAGTTGGACGACCAGAAAGAGATACATCTCAAAACGGGCGACTCGCTCATCCAGAACGGCACGCGACACGCGTGGAGAAATCATGGAACGATGCCTTGCACGCTCGTGGTTACGATCGTCGGGGCGGAGAAAGCCTGAATCCAGATATGGAGAACCTTGACCGATCGCTCGCGATGGTGACGCACAGGACGGCTCAACAGGATTTCGGCCGGCGGCGGGCGTAAACGAGCCATTACATTATGAAAATATCGGTATATGTCGGTACGAGCCTCGACGGGTTTCTTGCCAGGCCGGATGGAGACTTTTCGTGGCTGAGCCGTTTCGGAGACGCCGAGGCCGTGGCCGCGTACAACGAGTTCATGGCAAGGATCGATGCGATCGTGATCGGACGAAACACGTTCGACGTGGTCATGAAATTTCCCGATTGGCCATACGAAAAGCCGGTCTTCGTGCTCAGCAGCACGATCGACGCGGTTCCTGAAAAGACGAAGGGAAGAGCAACTTTGCTGTCTTCTCCGCCGGGCGAGGTTTGCGATCACCTCGACTCACTGGGCCATTCAAATATCTATATCGACGGCGGTCTGGTGATACAGTCTTTCCTTAAGGAGGGACTCGTCGACGAACTGATCATCGCGAAGGTGCCGGTAGTCATAGGCAGCGGCATTCCGCTGTTTGGAAGCGTGGAAAGGGACATTCTGTTTGATCACGTCCGCACTACGGTTGCATCGAATGGACTCGTTCGGAGCTATTACACCAGGCCGCGGGTGGCGTGAGGGAGACGTCGGAAAGTATGAAACATGCGGGTTCCAGGACAACCATCGCCCCGATGTTATCAGTTCGACGCGGTGCCGAGGCGGTCGAATTCTATAAATCTGCTTTCGGAGCGGCCGAGATATTCATTATCGAAGCCGGCGACGGCGCGGTCGTCGCTCATTTGGAAGTCGGCGGAGCCGAGTTCTGGGTCGCGGACGAATCGCCCGAACACCAGAATTTCAGCCCCGAAACCATCGGCGGCAGTACGGTCCGCATGGTGCTTACGGTCGCCGACCCCGACGCTCTCTTCGACAGGTCCGTTACTGCCGGAGCCAAAGTCGTCTCTCCGATGACCGACCATTCCTACGGCTGGCGAGTCGGCCGAGTCGTCGATCCGTTTGGGCACCATTGGGAGATCGGAAGGCCAATATAGATTTACCGCGGTTCAAGACCCGAAGTTTTTGGCTAGGATGACAATTGCATTGAGTCCTGGAATAGCAGCCAGACCGGTGACAAGTACCAGTATCGGTACCTGGATCGCCGCCGCCCTGGCCTGTAAATATCGCAAATTCGGCAGCATCGTAAGTACGGGCAGAATGATCGAGAATACGACGCTGGCGGAATAGAACAAGATCCGGTATGCGGGCCATGACACTGCGAGTTGTCCGCAGGTCCAGCCAAACAGGGCCCCGAAAGCACACGCTATGAGCCACAATCCGCCTATCTTGTCGATCAAGTCGCCTTTTGCGGGTTTGGTGACGTGGACATCGGCCCGGTTGCGAAATCGGAGGCCGACGATCATCAAGATCTGAAGCACTACGAGAAACCCGGTAAATCCAAACGCAAAAGCATCAAGCTCGCCGTCGTGCAGCCAGAAGACCAAGAGCGTCAGGACCGCAGCAGTCGCCACCGAAACCGCTGCCCTTGGCAGCAGGACCCAAAGCGTGGCGTCCGTGTCGACGTCGCCGAACATCCCTGCTTTTTTGGTTCCCGGTCCCGGGTCTGGCTCGTTCATCATGCCCGAAATTTATCACATATCGGGTCGAAGACACGCGTCCAAAAACAGTGACAAGGGACCAAGTGACAAGTTATAGGAACAGATTTTTTTACCTGCCACCCATCACTCGTCCCTTGTCACTAAAAACGGCTATTCAGTTGTCAAAGATCCAAAGTAAAAGGAGCGGCTACTCTCGGATCTTCCAATGATCCGGGTGTAACCGCTCCTAAAAACTGCTCAGGCCGTGTTTCGGGCCCTGTTATTCAATTTTGGGAGCGGGAACACCGCTCCCGCTGGGTTAATCTGGTTTTTGCGAACGATCGATATCGTTCGATCTGGTCTGGAGGCCGTTATCAACGGATGCCCGACACATCGCGGCGGCCAGGGCGAACCACGGCTGTGAACAGCCGGCGGCTTGCGCCCTGTACGTCGCATTGATGTGTATCGAACTCAAGTTCATTTACGATCCTCCAAAAAAATCCGTCCTCTATCGCGGACGAAGTTTGGATTATACACACAGGTCAATTTGGTGTGTCAAGAACTTTTTTCGATGCGCTGCCGCTTCTTCACGCGAAGAGGCTAGAAATGGCGGTATCCGCGCGGCTCGAGTATGCGCGTTGAGTCGCCGTCGACAAGCTCGATCACGCCAATGTTTGCGGTGATCTCGCCGATGCGGGTCACGGGCAGTAATTCGAGCTCTGACGATCTTTTTTCGGTCGACGTGAAAAGAAGCTCGAAATCTTCGCCGCCGTTCAGGGCCAGGTCGATACATTCAGCGGCGGAAAAGCAGGCGGCCAGATCAACGTCGATAGGCAGGCGTCGGGCATCGATCCTCGCACCGACCCCGCTTGCTTCGCACAGGTGATCGAGGTCCGAAGAGAGTCCGTCGCTGATGTCGATCATGGAGCTGATTAGATTCTTTATTTGCAATGTTTTAGCCAATATTAGCTGAGGTGAAGGTTCACGCTGCCGTTGAAGCAGTTTCTCGGGAATATTATCGAGGTCACCACCCTCTAAAAGCATTTTAAGCGCACCGGCTGCGCCGCCGATCGATCCGGTAACAAAGATCCCGTTTCCCGGTTGCGCGCCAGATCGGAGAATGGCATTACCTTTTGCAACGCGGCCGCCGGCGATCGAGTCGATAACGATGTGTTCAGGAGTGCGTGAAACGTCGCCGCCGACGAGTTCGACATTATGACGCCGAGCAAGTGCCATCCATCCCTCGTAAAAGCTTTCGACAAAACCAGTTTTCCACAGTCCGGCAGGCACGCCTATTGAGAGCATTGCCCATACCGGTTCCGCCCCCATTGCGGCGACGTCGGAAAGGGAGACAGCCAGCGACTTGTGACCGAGCATCTCGGGAGTCGCCCACTCGAGCCGGAAATCGACGTTTTCCACAAGCATGTCGGCGGTGACGACCATATCGGTCGCTCCGTCGAGAGGCAGCACCGCGCAGTCGTCGCCGATGCGCCCGAGGCCGTACTTGCTTTTAACGTTGCGTATGAGGTCGAATTCCGTCGTCATCAACTAAGTATTGACACAAGTTCATTAAATACATACAATAACGCCTGACCAACTTACAATAGACTTTAACTCAAACTCCGCACCGATGGTAAATCAACCTGTAGTGATACCTGAGAAAATATACTTCAAGATCGGCGAGGTGTGCGAACTCCTCGACGTCCAGGCCCATGTCCTCAGGTATTGGGAGACTGAGTTTCCCATGCTTTCCCCGCAAAAGAATAAATCAGGTCAGCGAAGTTATCGCCGACGTGACGTGGAGATCGCCTTGCGGATCAAGGAACTGTTGTACCAGGAAATGTTCACGATCGCCGGCGCCCGCAAGAAACTGCAGGCGGAGCTTCGTGAAGGACTGAAGTCGCGTCCGGCACCAAAGCCGGCCGTGGCCGACCGTGAGGCTACCGATACGCAAAGTGTCGAGGCCCCGTTTCTTTGGGACACGCCCGGCGAATCGCCGGTCGCCGCATCACCTCAGGCATCGGCCGCACCTCGAAGTTCGCTTGATGGGGACCAGCACGAAGCGGTCCGCGTGCTTGCCGGCCACCTACTCGATCTCCGTGAAATGCTCAGGCCAAAGGCCAATCGCGTCTCGAGCGACAGTTGACGGCCAGGGTCATTGACTTTTGCGAGCCGTAAAATTAAGCTAACAATTCGATATCTCGGGACGTAGCGCAGTCTGGTAGCGCGTTCGCTTGGGGTGCGAGAGGTCGCTAGTTCGAATCTAGTCGTCCCGACCATAACGACGGGGCTTTCGAAATAAATTCGAAAGCCCCGTTTCCTTTTTACCAAAACTCGACGAAAGGTACTCGCAAGCAGAATCACTGATCTGCGGCGGTGTCGGGATCAGCGGCCGGTTCCGTCACGGGCACTTCTTCATGGGCCGGGTACATCTTTGCGACCAGCCGGACGACAACGAACTGGTCGAGAAAAACGATCAGCGCGGCCAGAGCGATCAGACCGACAGCGACCACGGGGCCGACCGAAAAGCCCGATTCAGTGATCGCGTTCGTCTTGCTGAATTGTGCGAACGCCATATCCAGCCAGAAAAACTTAGCAAGCGCGAACACCGCGAAGAATACAAATGTTGTCCACATGGCCCAGGCATTGCGGCTCGTCCACAGAATGACGTTTCCGAGCAGCAAGAGTAATGTCGTCGAGAGGAACAAGACGATCACCGAGTGGCCGGCGTAGTAACGGTAACCGTCAACTACGGCAGCCGGTGCACCGATGCTTCCCAGCCAACTCCACGCGTAAAAGACAAGGAACACCATCAAAATGGCGGATACCGCCAACAGCGCGACATAGATCTTGTTGAACATAACGCATTTTGTAACATAGGTCGCTGCAAAAGCAAAAAGGGCCGGTGGCGAGAACCACCGGCCCAGTGCGAAATGCGAACATGCGGTTAGTCCGGACGGATCGTAAGATAGGTGGTCACTCCACGCCTCGCCACAAGCAGCAGGATGGGCTTGTCGCCCGCGGCGTCGAGGGCCGATTTGACGTCAGCGACAGTCGAGACAGCTTTCTTGTTGATCTCGAGGATCACGTCCCCACGGGCCATGCCCGCGTCAGCGGCCGGACCGTTTGCGTCGATGTCTGTGACGACGAGCCCTTCGGCCGAGTCCAGGCCGAGCTGTTTGGCCACTTGCGGCGTCACGGGCTGAAGACTCAGACCGAGCTTGCCGCCCTGACTCTCGGGCCCCGGATCGTTTGGTGAATTTTTCCCACCGGTCGTTGTTTTAGCATCGTCAGCGTTAAATTCGTCAAGTGTGGCCGAAAACTCCATTTCTTTGCCGTCTCTCAGG
>JBGAVC010000037.1:0-37811 GCA_044228265.1 Pyrinomonadaceae bacterium | reverse complement strand
CATTCCCGGATAACGAACTCAGGCTCACAGCAAAAAATAGGCCCGACGCATTGCCGGGCCTTTTCCGTTGGGATCGAACTAAGCTATCAACCCAGATATCCCCTAAACTTGGCGGAACTCGTCGCGTAGCCGGGAAACAGTTTACTTGTGTCTTTGGCTCCGAGGTGTTTTGCGGCGGCCTCGGCAAAGACGTCGCGAAAGTCGGTCGTGACGTCGAGATCGCGGCCTTCGTAGAGATTGGCGTTCTTGAGCCCGCGGAAATCGCCGTAGACCTTGCCGCCCTTGACCGAATTACCGAGCACGAACATCGCGTTGGCGTGTCCGTGGTCGGTGCCTCGCGAGCCGTTCTCTTTGGCGGTGCGTCCAAATTCGGACATCGTTATCAGAACGACGTCGTCCATACGTTTGCCGAGATCGGTGCCGAACGCGGCAATGCTCGTGGCAAAATCACGTAGCAGATTGGCCAACTGCCCGCGTGCGTTGCCCTCGTTCACGTGCGTATCCCAGCCGCCGGCTTCGGTAAACGCCACCTCGAGGCCGACGCCGGCCTTTATGAGTTGGGCGATCTGCGAGAGTGAGCGTCCGAGTTGGCTGGTCGGATAAACTGCGCCGTTCTCAGGCTTGTACTGGGCCGGATTGGCCTGTTTTAGATAATTGACGGCCTCGAACGTTTCCTTACCCATCTCGCCGAGGCTGTCTTTGGCGTTCTGTTGATACAGGCCCTCAAAACCGCCCGCCATGTTCTGTGTGTAGATGCCGGCCTTGATCGAGAAATCCGCGAGATTGGTCATGGCGACCGACGGAGCCCGGCCGTACAGCGATCGTGGAAGCTGCTGCGTCATCGAGACGGCACGGAATGGCGAATCGTCCTTTGAAGTGCCGGCTTGCAGAACGCGATTGAGCCAACCGTCACGGGTGCCCTTGTTGCCCGGCGTACCCGATTCCATATAGTCCTGTGCGTCAAAGTGCGATCGCGTGTTGTCCGGCGAACCTGCCGCATCGATGATGGCGAGCTGTTTGCTTTTCCAAAACTGTTCCAGAGGCGCCATCGAGGGGTGAAGTCCAAAATAGCCATCGAGATTGACAGCACCGTCAGTCTGTCCCGGTTTCGGGACCGCGATGGTCGGCCTCAGGTTGTAATATTCACTCTCACCGTGCGGGACGACAACATTGAGGCCGTCGACCGCGCCGCGCTGAAATATAGTGACCAGGACCTTCTTCTTACCGTAACCTTTTGCTGCCGACTGCGCCGTGGCAAATTGGTGAAGGAAATCGGGTGCCGCGGTCATAAAACCAAAACTGGCGAGCCCGACGCCGCTTGCCTTCAAAAAATATCGTCTATCCATAACTGCTTACCTCAAAATTTCGTAGTATCGACGAGGGTCATTTTCGAACCAACTGGTTTTTTAGACGCGATCAAGTGTTAAATGGTCAGATTAATTATTTCCGCCGTCAAACGCGCGGGGCCTGCCACTATCTTATGCTCCGAAACCTGAAATTGCGATCGTTTATTTTCCTGCTGATCACAGCTTCGGCTGCCTTCACTACTGCATATGGCCAGGAAAAGAACGCACTCACGCCTGAGATCAGGCAGAAGACGTTCGAACGCGTCTGGCAGATCGTCGACGAAAAGTATTGGGACCCGACCTTTGGCGGGACCGATTGGAAGGCGGTTCGCAACTCGTATGGACCGCAGGTAAATGCCGCTGCGTCGGACAAGGAATTTTACGCCTTGATGGCGAAAATGCTCGGTACTCTAAAGACTTCGCACATGGATCTCCTCACGCCGGAAATTCTGGCCAAATACCGCCAGGCTCCCGCGATCGTCGGCGTCGGTTACCGCGAAATTGACGGGCTCGTGGTCATAACACATGTCCTCGAACGGTCCTCGGCCGAACAGGCCGGGATCAAGCCGGGATTTGCGATCCTCAAAGTCGACGGCGTTCCCATCAAAACATTTGCCGAGGCCCAGGAAAAGCTTGTCGGCATGGCGAACACAAGTCTCAAGTTGACCTACCTCGACGACAGGGACGAAACTCGCGACGTCGTCCTCGAACGCCGGCCGCTCGGCGAGGACAGTAAGAGCAAGCTCGCGGGCGTCAGCTTTTACGGGCTCTTTGAGTCCAGACGGCTTGAGGGCAACATCGGGTACTTTTTCTTCAGCAACTTTCTCGAATTCCTCAATCCTAAGATACGCTCCACGATCGAATCGATGAACGACGCGCCCGGCATCATCATCGATCTTCGCGGCAACAGCGGCGGCGACGACAGCGTGGGGCTCAAGATGGCCAGCATGTTCTTCGAAAAAGAAACGGTGCTGATGATAACCAGGACGCGCAAAGGTGACATTTCTGACTACAAAGCCAGTGGAATGAAAACAGCCTTTCGCGGCAGGGTCGTCATCCTCGTCGACAACCTCAGCCGTTCTGCGAGCGAAGAGTTCTCTGCTGGAATGCAGGCGTCGGGCCGTGCCGTCGTCGTCGGCCGCAAAACCGCGGGCGGCGACATGGACGGCGAGCTTGAAAAACTGCCCGACGGTTCGATACTGCTCTACGCTCACGGCCAGCCGCGCACGCCAAAAGGCTATATAGTCGAAGGCAATGGCGTTCGGCCGGACATCGAGATCGGCCTGACGAGGAAAGGCTTGTTGGCCGGTCACGATGCACAACTTGAGGCTGCGATCGAATACATTAAGCGGACCGGAAAATAGTGTCTTATGCGGAGGCCGATGGGCCATTGACAGCGGCCCGATTAGGCGTACAGTTAGGGTATGCAAGCCATTCCTCCGCTTTTGTTGATCCTTGTCATTTTCGTCGTTATATTGCTTTCCGGTATCCGCATTGCACAGGAGTACCAGCGGGCCGTCGTTTTTCGCCTGGGGCGTTACATCGGCATCAAGGGTCCGGGTATCTACTACCTCATCCCTATCATCGACCGTCAGCAAAAGGTCGACATCCGCACGACGACCGTCAACCTCGAACAGCAGGAGACGATCACCAAAGACAGCGTCACCATCAAGGTCAACGCCGTTCTGTGGTTCCGCATCGTCGACGCTTCCAAATCGATCCTTGAGGTGGCCAACTACGGCCAGGCCGTTTACCAGTTTTCGGTCACCGCTCTGCGTAACATCATCGGACAGACATCGCTCGACGAAGTGCTGAGAGATCGTGAGAAGATCAATCAGACTCTGCAGACAATGGTCGGTGCAACGACCGAGCCGTGGGGCATCAAGATCGAAATGGTCGAGATGAAAGACGTCGAAATTCCCGAATCGATGCAGCGTGCGATGGCCCGCGAGGCCGAGGCGATCCGCGAAAAACGTGCCCGCATCGTCAAGGCCGAAGCCGAACTCGAAGCCTCGATCAAGCTGACCCAAGGCGCCAAAAAGATGGAAGAGAGCCCCATCGCGCTCGAGCTTCGCCGTATGCAGATGCTCTCCGAGATCGGTGTCGAGAACCACACAACGGCGATCGTCCTGATACCTTCGGAATTCTCGCAGGCCGCACGTGGCCTCGCGAGGATTGGCGAGGTTAAACCCGAGTAACATATTCGATCGCCCCGATCGTGTCCGCACCGTTAGGGAGGGCAGCCCGACCGTTAGGGAGGGCGCCGCCAACCCAGATTCGACCTAATCAAACCTCGGCAACTCGTCGCCCTGACCGTTCACAACGTAATCCACAGCCAACGCGATATGCTCCTCGGTCCATAGATATCTGGTACTTCCATGCCTCGACCAAACCTTGGTATCGGCGCCGATCAGTCCTTCCAGCCTGAGCCTCCTCGTTGCGTAAGCTTTAAAGGCATTCATTATCGGTTCAGGACGCCCACTTGAGCCGATGACGATGTGAACATGATTCGTTCGAACGTTGATTGCGATCAGCCAGATGCCGCGAAATTTGCAGACCTCGCGAATTGCTTTTTCGACCGCTGTTCGGCGTTTCGCGTCGAGGATCACTGGCGGGTTCTTTAGGTTAGTTCTGTCGCTCGATTCTAAATTTCTGTTTGGCGACATTTTGGACATGCCCACCGTGTTATACGAGCGACGATTTACCGCACCTCGTCGGTCCCCATGCAGCCAGGTTCCATATGTACGGATCGAAATAAAAATAACCGCGAGGCTCGGATCTCTCTTGAAACTCTATGTAGTCGCGTTTCATGTCGGTCTTGAGTTGAGCGGTTTTAACAGGTTCCCTCAAATGACCTTGAGTCGAACAGTTCTAACGGGAAAGCCTCCTTAACAGTCGGGCTGCGGACACGGTGCTTGGCCGCCGGGCCGCGGACACTATTTCTCTACTTAATGATGATCTCATCCACAAATATCCACGGGTTGCCGCCCGCTCCGGGGTGCCACGACGGGATCTTGCCGAAATTGAAGGCACGCATTCGAACGTAGCGAGCTTTGGTCGGGGAGATCTTTTGCGTGTATTCTCTGATCGTCGGCGTCATCTCGGTCTGCGGAAAGCCGGGCTTGATCTCGGCGGCCTTGGTAAACGTCACGCCGTCCTCGACACCTCAAACTCGACACGGTCCGGCATCCAGATCCAGGGCGAGGCGACCTGCAAAAGCTGCCTCCGAGTTCGCTGATGTCGGTCGGCCGCTGCAGATCGACGATCGCCTCGTACGGTTTGCCCTGTATGCCCTGCCACTCGCCGCTCGCAAAATTGACCGTCCCGCGAATACCGTCGACGATCGCATTGTCGCCGCCGCCGGTGTACTGCCGGCTGTAGCCGGAGACGACCTTGACGGTCCAGTCGTTTGGCGGCTTTACGAATCTGGCCGTGACCGGCTGGCTTGAATTCCCCTTCGAGTCGATCGCGATCGCCTTTACCGTCGTTGTCCGGTCGATCGTGAATGGAGCGGTGAATGCCGTCGATTTCGGTGGACGGATCGCTGCCGTCGGTCGTAATAGATCCTCGCGTTAGGAGTGACCGTTGACATGTTGACATTAACGGCGTTCCTGATCGTACGGTCGCCCGCGATCAACGGGACCGAGACAGAATCAGCGTTCATCGACGAAACAGGAAACTCCGTGAACGCTGTTCTTACGGGCGTGTCCGTCATCGTGAATTCGAGTACGGCGCCGCTCATCATGTCTTCATAAGTAATGAACGCTTTTTTTGTAAGGTTTGCCGTTAAGTTTCGCTTCCGCAATGTAGATGTTCTTATCGGACACGTTCCGGGCACGAACCACAAATTGCTTACCGTTCTCGAGCTTGAATTTGATCTCCGGAAACAAAGGAGCTCCGAACGCATAAACGCCTGAGCCCGGCGTCACCTCGTAGACGCCAGCCGCGCAAGGATGTACCAAGCCGACATCTGGCCGCAGTCCTCGTTGCCGATCAGGCCGTCGGGCGCGGGCTTGTAGAACTCGTCCATGATCTTTCGGACGTATTTTTGCGTCTTCCACGGCTCGCCGGCGTAGTCGTACAGGTAAGCAATGTGATGCGAGGGCTCGTTGCCGTGAGCGTATTGTCCGATCAGCCCCGTCAGGTCGGCCTGCTCGCGGCCGCCGAGTTTCTGTGTCGTCGTGAATAACTCATCGAGCTTTGCGACGAACTTATCGCGGCCTCCCTCGAGTTCCATCAGCCGCGTCACATCCTGCGGCACAAAGAACGTGTACTGCCACGAATTGCCCTCGGTAAAGCCGAACGTCACCTCGTTCGGAGCAAATGGCTCGACAAAGCCGCCGTTCTTTTTCGGCCGCATGAAGCCGGTCGCAGGGTCGAAGAGGTTTTCGAAGTAGCGGCCTCGCTCCGAGTATTTCTGATAGTCGGCGGCGTACTGCTGTTCTGGCAGAGGACTGGCGAGTTTCTTGTTAGTCGTGAGCAGCCAATCTTCGTATCGCTTGCCCATGATCTTTGCCATCTCGGCGATGCACCAGTCATCGTAGGCGTATTCGAGCGTGCGCGAAACCGATTCGTTCTCGTCCTCCATCGATATGTAGCCGCGTTTTTTGTAGCCGGCGAGGCCGAAGTGGTCGAGCATCGCGCTGTGTTTGGCGGCGGCGTATGCTTTTTCGTAATCAAAGCCATTTATCCCCTTCGCCATCGCATCGGCGATGACCGAGACGGCGTGGTAGCCGATCATGCAGTCGGTCTCGTTCCCCGCCAGCTCCCAAACCGGCAGCCGCCCGCCTTGTTCGTATTGGCGGATAAAGGTGTTGATAAAATCGATGGTGCGTTTCTGATCAATGATCGTATAAAGCGGGTGCGCCGCGCGGAATGTGTCCCAGAGCGAGAAGACGGTGTACTGGCCGGAACGCGGACGCCCTCGTCCGCCAACGCCGGTGCCTCCGGCGTAAGGGCTGTTTCGGGCTCCGCCCTCATTGCGGACGAGGGCGTCCGCGTTCCATAGGGAATGCACCTTGCCATCCATCCCGCGGTAATTGCCGTCGACATCGTTGAAGATATTCGGCTGGATCATCGTGTGATAAAGCGCCGTGTAAAATGTCGTCGTCTGAGCTTCGGTCCCGCCCGAGACCTCGATCTTGGACAGATCCTTGTTCCAGGCCGTTTTTGCGTCCGCCCGGACCTTATCAAAATCCCAGCCTGGAAGCTCTGCGGCGAGGTTTTTGCGAGCGCCTTCGATCGAGACAGGTGAAAGTGCGACCTTTAGCAAGACCTGTTCTCCATCAGCTAAATTAAACTGAAAAACTCGTTGATAGTTTTCCGTGCTAAAAGACTTATGTTCTTTTAAACGAGGAACTCCTCGTAACGAGTCAGCAGAACCATCCTGGGACAGGGCATAAGCAAAGGGTCTTGAAAACTCAGCACTAAAATAAATAACTTGATCTTTTGCCCAAGAGCTTGATCGTCGATACCCTTCGACCCGGTTATTTCCCACTATCTTTATCGTGGAATCCAGCAATTTATCACGCCATTTTAGGTCTAAGACTATATTGTTCGTTCCGGCACCTGGGTATGTATATCGATGAAGCCCAACACGATTTGTGCTTGTCAACTCGACCTTAACGTCGCCATTGTCGAGCTTTACCGAATAATAACCCGGCTCGGCTTTCTCGTTTGCGTGCGAGAATTTGGATCCGTACCATTCCAGGCCGGTCTCCCAGGGAGCCTTAAATTCTTCAATAGGACCAACCGTCGGCATGAACAAAATATCGCAATAATCCGGTATGTCCGTGCCGCTCAGGTGAGTGTGTGAAAAGCCGTAGATGATGTCGTCGGAGTAGTGATAGCCGGATGAGCCGTCCCAGTTGTCGGTGCGTGTGTCGGGCGATAGTTGGACCATACCGAATGGCATCGTCGCACCGGGAAATGTATGCCCGTGACCGCCGGTGCCGATGAAGGGATTTACCCAACGCGTGAAGTCGCGCGTTTGGGCTGCGGCTGCAATTGCTATAAAAAGAATCGAACCGCAGAGACGCAGAGACGCAAAGAAAGCCGATCTATTGGCTTTTGACTTGGGATTTCTGACTTCTGATCGGTGTTTATCTGTGTTCATCTGTGGTTAATTCCCTCCGGAACTGTATATTTCAACCGTCGATATGGCCGGACATGCCCGCGCGTCTTCGATCACAACTCGGACCTTCCTGGTCCTTGTTTTTGGAAATCGAACTATCCGTTTGTAACCAATGGTAGTCTGCCGCGAGACCGTCACAAATTGCGATCCATCCCATGCCTCGACCGAAAACCTTTTGACCCGTTGGCCGAGCGCGATATTTTCCTGCAGCGTTACCGTATCAATATCAGTTTCCCGGCCGAAGTCGAGCGTTATCGAGGCGTTTGTGACATTGTCATCAGTCGCCCAATAGGTGTCGAAATTTCCGTCGAGGACGTTCTCGGCCGAAAAACGGCGGTCACGGCCTCTGACATTTGATGCTGTAATTTTTCCTTTTGCTAGGTTTACGGCAAACGCCTTTTCACGCGCGGTTTTGAACTCCATCAGCCGTGCGATGTCGTTCTCATTGACAAGGCCGCGGCGGTCGACGCCGATGTTGAGCAAAAGATTGCAGTTGCGGCCGACCGATCCGAGATAAATGTCCATCAAATCGGTGACGGACTTGAGCTTTTTGTCTTCCGCGGCGTGATAGAACCAGCCCAGCCTAACTGACACATCGCACTCGGCCGGGATCCATTTGTCGCCATTCTCGTCGCCGCGGTTTAGTGCTGCTGTATCGGCAAATCCCGGAAACGTACCCTCGTTGTCACGCATCGACCAGTTTGTTTCGCCGGCGATCCCGCGTTCGTTGCCGACCCAGCGAATGCCAGGCCCCGCGTCGCTGAAGATCATTGTGCTGGGTTGGATGCCGAGGATCGTCGAGTAAAACCCGTCGAAATCATAGACCATCCGCTTTTTTCCGTCGTTAGCACCGTCGAGCCACGATTCGAATACCTCACCATAATTCGAGAGCAGTTCGCGCCACTGGTCCTTGTAAACGCGGTTGTAACGCGGGGTCCCGTAAAGCGGATGGTTGCGGTCCCACGGCGAGATGTAAATGCCGAATTTAAGGCCGTACTCTTTGCACGCGTCGGACAGTTCCCGCAGTACGTCGCCTTTGCCGTCCCGCCACCTGGAGTTCTTGACCGAATACTCGGTCGTAGCCGACGGCCACAGGCAAAATCCATCGTGGTGCTTTGCGGTAATGATGATGCCCTTCATTCCGGCGTCTCTCACGACTCGGGCCCATTGCCGAGCGTCGAAAGCGGTAGGGTAAAAATCCGTTGCCGGTTCTCGGCCCTCGCCCCATTCGTGTTCGCCGAACGTGTTCATCCCGAAGTGGATGAAGGCGTAATATTCGAGCTTTTGCCAGGCAAGTTGAGCAGCGGTTGGTACTGGGAGAACAGGCCGTGGTGGCGGGGTCCTTGTTTGCCCGTAAACAGTGGAGGATATCAGGAGCAAAATGGCAATGAACACACACAAAACTGTGTCAAAACTATTCTTGCTCATTCTTAAGCGATCCCCGTTGCCTGAGGTTTACTCAATTGCCTCCGACTTCAGTCGGAGGTCAGCTGTCCGATCATATTTCTAATGGATCAACTCCCCGCCGCCGAGATTTCGCCAGTTCTGGCCTTTTATCGCCCAGCGGACCCGCCAGAAAGGATCGCCGCTGCTGTTGGCGTATCGCAGGCTTATCTTATGCAGGCCGGCCCGCAAGGGGACGACATTTGAACGGGTCTTTCGCTCGGCAGTACCGGTTTCGTCGATCAGTTTCAGGCCGTCGAGCTCGACGGCGGCCGAGTACGTCGATTCGACCTGAAACTCATAGATCGCATCAACCGGTGCGTTAATGTAACCGTTGAAAGTCACCGCAAAGGGGCGCTTGAGATCAGTGATTTTCGCGAATTGCTGAAAACCCAGAGTTTTGGTCTCGCCGCTGGTCACGAGCGGTTCAGCGACGCCGTCCGGCCGCCACGCGACGAGTCCAAAGGTCGCACCCTGACGTTTGTCCTTGAGATCGGGCTCGGCTACGAGCCACGGCATGCGCAGGAAAGTGGCGGTATAGACCGAACTTGCCCGCCCCGAGGGCAGTACGATAACGGTCTTGAGGTCCGTGCGGATTCCGCCGTTGGGTCTGATCTCGAGCTTTTCCGGTATGACGGGCGAGGCGGACGTAGGCGTTGTGCCGTCGGTGGTGTAATGGATGCTCGCACCGGATATCGCCGTCTTAAGTTCGACATCCACCGCCTCGTCGTGCCCGAGTACGCGGTTCGCGAGGCCCGCGGGTTCCGGAATACGGAAGTTTATCCCTCGTTTATCGAGCCGCGACAATTGCACCGAAAGCCGCTGCGAAAAGTCGGCGAAATTCTTGTTTTCGGGTGTCGACCAGATGTCCTCGGCCATGGCGAGCATGCGTGGGAGAGCCATATACTCGACATTTTCGGGCGTCTGCATATATTCGGTCCAGACGTTGCCCTGGCCGCCGATTATGTACTTTGCATCCTCGGGCGAGAGGTCCTTTGGCACCGGATCAAAGCTGTACACCTTGTCGAGTGTCAGGTAATTGCCGATGTTGAGAGGCTCGGTCGCCGGGTCTCCCTGAGAGAAATCAAAGTAAGCGTAGTCGGTCGGCGTCATGATCACGTCGTGATGCGCTTTGGCCGCCTCGATACCGCCCTTGGTCCCGCGCCAGGACATGACCGTCGCATTCGGCGCGAGCCCGCCCTCGAGTATCTCGTCCCAGCCGATGATCTTTTTGCCTTTCGAGTTGATGAACTTCTCCATCCGGCGGATGAAATAGCTTTGGACCTCGTGCTCGTCCTTGAGGTTCTCTCGCGCCATCAAATCTTTGACCTCGGGCGACTCTTTCCACATGTCCTTCAAAACCTCGTCGCCGCCGACGTGGATGTACGGCGAATCGGGGAAAAGGCCGATGACCTCGCTCAGAACGTCTTCGAGAAAGCCGAACGTCCTTTCCGTAGGGCAATAGACTTCCTTAAAAATGCCCCACGTTTTTTTTACCTCGTACTTGTAGTCCGCCTTGCAGCCAAGCTCCGGATAAGCCGCGAGCGCCGCGGACGAGTGGCCCGGCAGCTCGATCTCTGGTATCACAGTGATGTATCTTGCCTTGGCATAGGCAACGACGTCCTTGATCTGCTCCTGTGTATAAAACCCCTCGACCGGCACGCCGTCGCCCTTAAACGTGGGCGTATAAGGGCCGAGATGGGATTCGGACCGTTTCGAACCGATCTCGGTCAACTTCGGATATTTCTTGATCTCGATCCGCCAGCCCTGGTCATCCGTCAGGTGCCAATGGAAGTAGTTGAACTTGTACTGCGACATCAGGTCGATGTACTTTTTGACGAACTCGACCGGAAAGAAGTGCCGACTGACATCGAGGTGCATCCCGCGGTAGGGGAACCTCGGCCAGTCTGCAATTGCCGTAAATGGTATCTCTACCACGCCTTTTTTTGATGACGTCATGAGTTGCGCGAGCGTTTGTAGTCCATAAAATTGCCCTCGATCATTTCCCCAAATATTGATGCTATTCGGCTCGACCGTCAGAGAATACGACTCTGGACGCGGATATCTTCCGTTTTCAGAAAAAGGAGAATCTCCAATAAGGATCACGTTTGTCTTTCTGCGTTGTGACGTAACCTTGAGTCGTATCGAAAAGTTGGTTTGCAAGAGGTCATTGAGAATCACCGCATTCTTTAGATAAGCCTTGTTCGGAACAAAGATGACAGTTGTACTACTTAGCTTGAATGAACCTTCTGGGCGTTTGACTCGCGCAGGTTTTGGAATGACATTGATCTCATCGTTTTGAGCAAAGACAGCCATTGATACAAAAAAGATGAACAGAGACAAAGTGATGATTTTCATAAAGACGTTATGGCCCGGAACTCACACGCCAAAGAAGATGGAACCACGAAAGTACACGAAACAACGCAAAAAAAAAATCGCTTTCGTGAGCTTTGGTGTGATTTCGCGGTTCCAGAATAAAACGCGTCGGGCAGAGCGACCAGAGCAGCAGAAGAAAGTCTGCGTCAGTGTCTCAGAGCCATACTCAACGTGAGACGCTCTCGTTCCATTTTCTCTACCTTCTTAACAGTCGAGCTCGAATACGGTTCATCCCGCTCCAATACTGCGCAAAACTGATTCCCGTAGGTATATGAAATCGCGGTCGGCTGCAAGCACGTATACCCGAGCATATACAATTCAAGCAGCAATAGCCTGAATGATAACGGACAAAAAACCCAGGCATGGGCGTCTTCGTATCGGGCTCCGGGTTGGTCGCACCTCTCAGTGGCTGCAAGTCCTTCGCTCAACGACCAATTGAAATGAGCTTCGGCGAGATCGAACGAACGCACCTTGCGATTTGGGTTGACGTCGATCGTTCGCGCAATATGCCCAAAGATCTGTCTTCCCTGGTGGATGGTCCTTCCTTGTCGGTGGACCACTATCGCCGCTCCGACGACCGTTGGAAAGCGCAGCGCGTCAAAGGTGCACCTATAATCCGGTATGATCATGATCACTCGGCCACCGACTTTTAAGAGCTTTTCGATAGAAATAAAATGGCCGATCAAGTCGACCTGATGTTCGATCGCATGGGAACTAAATATCACATCGAACTTTAATTCCTTTGGGATCAGATCTTCGACTGGCGACCCGTCAGCCACGAAATCCACCGGCTGGATGTTCTCGACCAGATCGCATGCCACCGGCTCGTCCGCGTATTTTTTTCGAAGTTCCTCGGCCGTTGCATGGTCGAGGTGATAGACGTTCGGGTATTCGCTCTTTGTAAATCGGGGCCGATATCCTCCTCCGATCTCCAATATCGTCGCGTTGTGGCTAATACTCGCAAAAAGCGGTCTGATCCAGATCCGATCAACCGCCTTTTGTCGTAGCCGGGCGGCGATGCTGATTACTCTGTGAGTCCAGTGAAACATGCCGTTTTGGCTGCTGCACCCGAAACTGTACTTCGTTAAAACGCATTTCCAGGCTAAATCGTTATCCGTCGATCAATTCCAGGAACTCTGACAACTCATTAGGTAAATTACATCTAAACTCTAATTTTTGCATTGTCTTGGGGTGAGTAAACGACAAGTTTTCCGCGTGAAGAAAAAACCGCCGCATGGTTTTGACAGCGTTACGGACCGTTATGTCCGCGATGGTGTTGTCGCGGCCTTCGTTGTAGATCTCGTCGCCTACGATGGGATGATTAATATAGGCCATGTGAACGCGGACCTGATGGGTGCGGCCGGTCTTGATCTCGACATCGAGGAGGGTGAATTTGTCGTAACGCTTTCGCATTTTCCAAAGCGAAAGGGCCTGGCGGCCATGGGCGGCGACCTTCATCCTCAGGCGGTTGTGTTTGTTGCGGCCGATGGGGGCGTCGATGGAGCCGGAGTTTTGGTCAGGGGAGCCGTGAACCAGAGCGACGTACGACTTATAGACCTCTCTTGAGCGAAATTGCTCCGACAGTGCCTCGTGCGTTTCCAGGTCTTTGGCGACGACGATGAGGCCTGAGGTGTCCTTATCGAGACGATGGACGATGCCGACGCGGTTCGATGTGTCGATATTTGAGCCAGTCGCCATCGCTCCCGGCTCTGATAAGAAACGATAGGCAATCGCATTTGCCAGCGTGCCGCTCTGAACTCCGGCGCCTGGGTGGACGACCATTCCGGCAGGCTTGTTAATAACCGCGAGCCGATCGTCTTCGAAAACGATATCGAGCGGGATGTCCTCAGGTTCGAATGCCGCCGCAGGCAGCTCGGTCAGTTCTATTTCGATCTCGTCTCCGTGGCGTATCTTGTACGAAGGTTTGGACTTGAGGCCGTTCACCAGGACATCGCCCTCCTCGACGAGCCGTTGGAGCCGCGAGCGCGACCAACCGTCCACGTGTCTGACCAGAAACGCGTCGAGACGCAACCCCAGGTCGGCCTCATCCGGCGATAGATACTGAAACTCTTGTCGAGAGCTGCTATTGACCTGTTGTTTCACGCGGCAATAGCTCGGCGTACTTGGAAAGCGATTTGACCATTTCCCGCATCGTCACACTCGCCTTTCTGGAATGAACCACGATGATCAATTTGGAGCCCCAACTCTTTCTATTGTCCTCTATATACTTGCTCCGGAGGTGCGTCATGCGTTGGTAGGCCTCCTGATTTCGTTGGTCCTGCGAAACGCGGGCCCGTTGTTCAAATTCGAGTTCGCTTTTCAAAAAGTTGAGATTGGTCGGGTTGGTCTCGAGCGATATCTGCCGTTCAAGCTCGACTTCGCGGTCCGATTTACCCAGGGTGTCGGGAGGGACGAGCTTAACATTTCCGATAAACCAGTCTCTTCCGGGCAAGCCGCCTCCGTCGAGATCGATCTCGATACCCTTGTTCGTGATCCGTACTCCGGTGATCCTGGCGCGACTGTCGCGGGGAATCGCAACGCCGTATTCCTTGACCAGCTTTTTGTAGGCGGCCTCGTCATAACTGACATTCGCATCGTCGAATATCATCGGGATACCGGCATCGATGGCCGGGAGATCCATCTTTAACAGTATTTGCCGGCCCTCAAGCGCTTTTCTGATACGCACCTCACCATCGTCCTGTCCGAGGACGGACGAAGCCCCGAGAGCCAGCATTGCGGCTACGACCAGGTAATTAAGTTTTTGCATCATTAGCCTCCCCCTTGCGATCGATAGAAGGATCACGCCGCGTCAGGGCGTTCAGGCAGTGGCTCGGCGGACCGGAATTTCCAGAAAAAGAATCCGATGGCCGCGAGGAAGACGATCAAGCTCACTAACTGTGACGTTGAAAGGCCGGTCAGGGTAGTGAGTCCGAAAAGGTCTCCCCGCGGATCGTCACGGATAAATTCAATAGAAAATCGTACTAACGAGTAGATGATACCGTAGGTTATGAGGACCTGTCCATTAAATTTCTTGTGGCGGTGGAGCCAAACCAGAAACCCAAAAACTGCGAGCATTATGAACGACTCGTAGAGCTGCGTCGGATGAAGATGAAGGCTCGATCCGTCCGGGCCGTAGAGCGGGACGCCCGTGTATTCGTGTCCAAGTTCTGTAAAATGCACACCCCATGGCAGCGATGTCGGCTTACCCCAGCAGCAGCCGGCGGCAAAGCACCCTTGCCGGCCAAACGCCTGCCCGAGAGCGACTCCGGGCGCGAGTGCGTCGCCAACTTTCCAGAACGGCAGCTTATAGAATCGGATCAGGATAACGAGAGCCAACAGGCCGCCTAAGAAACCGCCGTAATAAACGCCGCCGGATCGCAGGAAATCGAGCGTGAATATGTTTACGTCCGGTTCGACGAAGAACATTAGCACCTTGGACCCCAGCAGCCCGCCGACCAGGACCCAAAGCCCCAGATCGTAGATCCGCTCGCGCGGCAGGCCGTCGCGTGCTGCAAGCCTCGACGCGATGATCAGGGCCAGGAGCATTCCCGACGCCAGGAAAATGCCATAGGTCGTGATCGGGAAATTGCCGATACGGAAAAGCTCAGGATACATCTTTCAATTGCGGGTCCTGGATCGCCGACCCCGGATCTGTCGCCGGTTTGCCTCGTTTGTTCAACGCAATATCGAGAAGCAGGAGGCCGGCTCCGACACAGATCGCCGTATCGGCGATGTTGAATGTAGGATAATGCCAGCTGCCGAACTGGACATCGATAAAGTCGATCACGAACCCCAGCCGTAAGCGGTCGGTGACGTTGCCGACGATCCCGGCAAGTAACAGCGCCAGGGACCCGAGAACGCGATCGTCAGCCCTTGGGGTACGCCAGAAGAAATACAGAACAAGCGTAGCAGCGACGATCGCAACGATCGACAATCCCCATCGGCCGGCCTCTCCATGGTCATCGAGCATCGAGAAGGCAACTCCCGGATTGTTCGCGTACGTAAAATTGAGAAAACCCGAGATCACGGAGCGGTCGCCGCCGAATCTTAAGCTCCGAGCGGCCCACGCTTTTGTGGTCTGATCGACCATGAACACACCCGCGGCTATGGCGAGGTACGCGAGTTTCCAGGACAGAAGTTTCTTGTTCACGCTTTATTCAGTATACGGGAAGATCGACTTTGGCGCCCGGTAGGTTCGCCACCAACTCGCATAGCAAACATCGGTACAGCCGATGGCATAGTGGATGACACGCCAATTGCCGCCGGTCCGTTTCAATATCGCGAAAAAGTTGTTGTCGAACATATCGGCGTCGATCGCCCGTTGATATCGAGTGCCGCGATAGTTGGGCCGGCCGCCGTTCGCCGACTGCGGTTTGCCGCCGAGAAACGCCCAGTTTCCAGCGACGTTGAAGTGATTCAGGTCGAAAACGATCTTTTGCCTCAACTCGCGTTCGACGGGCACACGCAAAGCGTTCAGTATCGCCGTGCGTTCCGCCGAACCCTTTTCGGGCATGTAAACCTTCTGTGCTGAAGTGGAAAACGCAAAAGTCGCGAGCGTGACCAACACTAGGACGGATCTGACGAGCATTATGCCTCCTATGACGCGGCGCCGCGGACGATCTCGGACAAGGCCTCGGCGCAGCGTTCGCAAACGGTCGGGAAATCGGTAAATTGCCCGACTCGAGTTGAATAGTTCCAGCAGCGTTCACATTTTTCGCCGTCTGCCTTGCGGACCACGACGGCGAACTGGTCACCCTCGTGCACCTCTACTTGCGAGACGATGAATATGTACCGTAGCTGCTCGTAATAGTCGAGCAGGAAGCGCGCCGTACCTCCGTCGACCGTAAGTATCACTTTGGCTTCGAGCGACGAGCCGATCTGCTTATCGTTTCGGGCCGTTTCAAGTGAGCCGAGCACCTCGTCGCGTATGTCAAATATACGTTCCCAATTTGAGAGTAGTTCGCCGCTTGAAGCGGAGGCGGCGGCAGGAAACTCGGCGATATGGACCGACGCTTCGCGGCCTCCCGGCAGGTTCTCCCATGCCTCGTCGGCCGTGAAAGCCAGCAGCGGAGCCATAAGCCTGCACAGCGCGTCAGCGATATTGTAGAGCGCCGTCTGGGCGGAACGCCTCGCCTCGGACCGCGGTGCAAAGATGTACAACCGGTCCTTGATGATGTCAAAATACCGCGCCGATAGCGTCACCGTGCAAAAACTGTAAAGTGCGTTGTAAGCAGCCTGAAAATCGTAGGCTTTGTAGCCGGCAACGACCTTTGCTGTAACATCGTCGAGCTGGGCGAGTGCCCATCGGTCGATCTCTAACATCGAGCCAGGATCGACCATGTCGGCCGTGGGGTCGAATCCGTCGAGATTGCCAAGCGCATAGCGCAGCGTGTTGCGCATTTTACGATAGGCATCGACGACTCGAGATAGGATCTCGTCCGAGCAGCGAACGTCCTCGGTATAATCGACGGCCGCCGCCCAGAGCCGCAGCACGTCGGCGCCAGAGCGGTCGATGATCTCCTTTGGCGCGGTCACGTTGCCGAGGCTCTTTGACTGCTTTTTGCCTTCGCCGTCGACGACCCATCCGTGCGTGATGATCTGGTCATACGGTGCACGGTCATGTGCAGCGATGCCGCAGCTCAAGCTGGAGTTGAACCAGCCACGATATTGGTCGCCGCCCTCGAGATAGACGTCGGCCGGAAAACGCAATGTTTCTCCTCGGGTCTCGAGCACCGCGACACAGCTCGAACCCGAATCGAACCACACGTCGAGGATGTCGGTCTCCTTGCGAAAGTCCTGACTGTCGCACTTCGCGCATTTGTAGCCTTCAGGCAGCAGTTCGTGCTCGGGGCGCGCATACCATGCGTCGGCAGTCTCTTTTGCGAAGATATCCGCCACGTGATCGACGATCTTTGGGTCCGCCACCGCTTCGTCACAGGCCTGGCAATAGAAAACAGGGATCGGCACGCCCCAGAATCGCTGTCGCGAGACACACCAATCCGGCCGTCCTTTGAACATGTTCGACATACGGCCCTCGCCCCACGCCGGATGCCATTTCACTCGCGCGATCTCGTCAAGTGCGCGCTTGCGCAGGCTGGCTCCGTCGACAGCATCATCCATCGAGATGAACCATTGCGGCGTCGCTCGAAAAATGACCGGGTTCTTGCACCGCCAGCAATGCGGATAACGGTGGCTGTACCTTTCCGAGTGGAGCAGCATGCCTCGCTCGGCAAGAAACTCAACGATCTTCGGGTTTGCGTCGAAGATGTTCATTCCGCCGAAATGTTCGACATCGGCGTCAAAGCCGCCAGCGGCGTCGACCGGATTGTAGATCTCGAGGCCGTATTTTTTGCCGATATGAAAGTCGTCCGCGCCGTGGCCCGGAGCCGTGTGGACGCAGCCGGTACCGCTCTTTTTCGCCGACTTTTCTTCAAAACGGACATCCAGTTCGACCTCGGCGTCGGCTTCGCCCAATGTGACGTGCTCGCCGTTCATCAAGAGCGACGTTCGGTCGAGCCACGCGTGGCGTGCTTCCATGCGGTCGAGCTTTGCGCCTTTGAACCGGGCAAGCTCGGTCATGTTCTCAAATCTGCACGTTTCGGCAAATGCCCCCGCAAGCTCGCTTGCGACGATGTAAACCTCGCCATTCGCCTCAACGGCCGAGTAATCAAACTCAGGATGAACGGCAATGCCCAGGTTCGCGGGCAGCGTCCAAGGCGTCGTGGTCCAGATGACGACGAACACCTTCTTGCCCGCGAGGGCACCGTCGATCTCAGCCGGATCTGTCTTCAACGGAAATTTCACGTAAACCGAAGGCGAGGTATGCTCCTTGTACTCCACCTCGGCCTCGGCAAGCGCGGTCTGGTCGTGGATGCACCAGTAAACCGGCCGTAAACCCTTGTAGACGAATCCGCGTTCAAGGAACCGGCCGAACAGTCTCGCGGTAGACGATTCGTACTCGGGTGACATCGTCAGATAAGGGTTCTGCCATTCACCGAGGATGCCAAGCCGCTGGAAATCACGCGTCTGGCTATTCATCGCAGTCGAAGCGTGTTCTCGACAAATGCGCCGGAACGTTGCGACCGGAATGTCGTTCTTGTTCTTGCCCTTCTCTGTGAGCTTTTTCTCGACGATGGTCTCGATCGGCAGTCCGTGACAGTCGTAACCGGGCACGTAGGGCGCGTCAAATCCCATCATCGAACGCGTCTTGACGACGAAGTCCTTGAGGATCTTATTGAGCGCCGTACCGATGTGAATGTCGGCGTTGGCATAAGGCGGGCCGTCGTGCAGGATGAATTTCTCGCGGCCTTTGCGTGCCTCCATCACCTTTTCGTAGAGCCCCATTTCCTGCCATTTCTTTAGGCGCGCCGGCTCCGCCTGGCCGAGGTTCGCTTTCTGCGAAAAATCGGTCCGCGGTAGGTTAACCGTCTTCTTCAGATCTAACTCTTCTGTCATTTCAATACAAAATCAAAAAGCCCAAGCCTTTCGTTGGCTTGGGACTCGTCAGGCAAACTCTCGCCATCCGCTCGGTCATTGATCCGAGCCGGTCCCTAACTTTTCTATAGTAATGGGCGATGGCCTCCGCATATCCGGTAAATACAATAACATAAAATCGTCCGCTGTTTTAAATGGGGAGCAACGTGGCGGTCCGCGATCCATGCTTCACAATTTTCAAGCCGGCGTTATTCCTCCTCCACCGTGCACAGCAGCGGATACTCCCGTGCCTTTGCGAGGTTCATCGCTTTGTTCGACTTCATGTTTGCGATCTCGAACGGATAGATACCGGCGATGCCAAGGCCCTCTGTATGGACCTTCATCATGATGGTGAACGCTTCAGGCTCGGCTCGATTGAATACGTATTGAAGTACGAAGACGACGAATTCCATGGTCGTGAAATCGTCGTTGTGGAGGATCACTTTGTAGAGCTTGGGTTTCTCGAGTTTGACATCGGTCTCCTCAAGTACGTCGGTACCGCCGTCGATGTCGGGAAATTCGGGCATAACATCTATATTGCCATACCCTTGGGCACGATGTGCATGCCAGCAAACCGTAACGAGTAAGTTTGTCCTGCTGCGGAAAGGAAGCTAGATCTTCGCTACCTCAAAGTAGGTCTTTATGCCTTTGTACTGCGAGGAGTTGTTGAGGATCTCGAAGACCTTGGCGAAATTATCGAGGCCCTCGACCTTATGCGTCAGCATTTGACCGAGCCAACCGGCGTGCATAGCTTCACACAGGGCGAGATCCCGTACGCCCAGGTCGTAATGCTCTCTCCCCGCATTTACCGTGCCGACCATCGCCCGGTTGCCAAGCACAAATCGTTGGTTGATCGCATCCGACGGCACCTGATCGGTCTTGCGGCCGCCGCCCGTGACCGATGCGAGGACCAATATCCCGTTCTCATTCAACGCCTCCATCGCGTCGAATATGATCGGCGAGTAGCCGGTGCATTCAAATATCAGGTCAAATTCGCCATATCTTTCTGCCGCGGCGGTCACCGTTGTTTCCGACGTCGAGTCGTAGGTGCCGCCGATCGCCTCGATAAGGTCGGCGTTGTGATAACCGTCGCGTTTATCGAGTCCAAAACCGTGAACCTCGTAACCCCTCATTCTCAACGCCATTATGGTGAGCAGGCCGACATTTCCTGTACCAAGCACGGCAGCGGTCTTCGGGTTCCAGATCTTCAGCCGTTCCTGGATGTCGCTCGCCTGTTTGAGGCCCTTTTCGATGATCGAGAGCGGTTCGAGCAGGACAGCGATCTCAGCGATCGCGGGCGGGATCTTGACGAGAAAATCCTCGCTTTCTACATAAAACTCGGCCATATAGCCGTGGAGCCGCGAGATCCCGCGTTCGTAATAAGTGTTGTCGGTCGTAAAGTCCTGCTCGCCGATCTTATCGTATATGCTGCTCCCACGCGGTCTCCGAACCGTTGCGACTACGAGATCACCGGACTTGAGATCGCGGACGTTCCCACCCACTTCGGCGACGCGGCCAAAGTTCTCGTGCCCGAGCACCAGGAAATCATAGCCCTCGGGAGCGACGCCGTACTCCCCGCTGTTGATCTCGCGATCCGTTCCGCACGCCCCGACCCTGAGGACCTCGACAAGAACGCCGCGGCCGTCCGCGATGTCCTTGACGGACGGTTTGTCCATTTCGACGAGATGAACCGAGTTGACCGTTTTCGGAATGACGGCTACCGCTTTCATAACAGTCCCTGCTCTCTTACGTATTCACGCCGACCGTGGCCTTTCGTTCGAGTTTGCCCCAGCCGACCAGTGCTCCTCGCAGGGCAGTGAATACGGATTTAACCATCACCCAATACATGACCTGCCGGTAACCGAACCGCTGAATCAGCAGCCAAACCAGCAAGCGTTTTTGTTCTCCCTTTTCCATCAGGAACGCAGCGAACGCCCCGAACCAGTCCACCGCCAGGAACAAAGCGTAATAAAAGATCACCTGGTTAAGGTTCGTCGGAGTGTGAGCGTATTCCTGCTGGTGCTCGAGCGAGGCGATAAGCGCCCATAGCAGCGTCCATACGAACATCAGGTCCATCAAAGGCGAAATAAGCGGGAAGAACACCTGAAATATCCAGACGTTCGGCATCGCTATGAAACCGAGCGACCCGTACTTTGGATTTAACAACGCATCCTTGTGTTTCCACATGCACTGGAGCGTTCCGTACGACCAGCGAAACCTCTGTTTTGCGAGGTTGCGGAGGCTGTCAGGAGCCTCCGTAAGCCCGATCGCGAGTTCTTCGTAACCGATGCTGTAACCGAGTTTCCGCACCTGGATCGTCAGGTCCTGGTCCTCGGCGAGAGTGTCGGAGGAAAAACCGCCCGTCTCCTCCAAGACCGACCGCCGCCATGCACCGACGGAGCCCGGGACGACGGTGATGCAATTGAGCGAGGAAAATGCCCGGCGGTCAAAGTTCTGCGAGGTCACATATTCCAGGGCTTGCCATTTGGTGACGATATTTATCCGGTTTCCGACCTTTGCATTTCCTGCTATTGCTCCAATGTCCGGGTCGGCGAAACGATGAGCGAGCGCAGCGATGGTTTCGGGGCCGAATTGAGTATCTGCATCGAGCGCGATGATCACGTCACCGTTCGATTTTCGCCAGCCGAAATTCAAAGTGTCGGCTTTACCTTCGTTCTCCTTTGTGTAAATTGCCACACGCTCGTCATCACCGAAATTCGCTTTGAGGGTTTCATACGTGCCGTCGGTCGACCCATCGTCGACGACTATGATCTCGAATTTGTCGTATTCCGAGGCGAGCAGTGTCTGCAGCGACCGGACGATGACCTTTTCCTCGTTAAATGCTGGAACAACGACCGAGACAAGCGGTTTGTACCGTTCACCGAAATGCAGACGTTCGCGGCGTCGCGACCGAACGAACTGTGCGAAGGCGAGAATCCCGATGAACACCATTCTCCCGAGGCCCAGCACGATGCCGATAAAGAACATCCACCGCATCAGCCATCCGCCGAGCGACAGCCCATAAAAGACGTAAGAGTCCGCTCGCGAATAAAATGTCTTGTCGCGTGACACGGGTGGCATGGCATCGTCGCGCGTCATGTTTGCAAGATCAGCGATGGTCGTAAACTCGTATCCTTTGCTCCGCAGCAGCGGTATCAGTTTTTCCAAGGCCTCGATCGTCGCCGATCGGTCGCCGCCGCTGTCATGCAGCAGGACGATGTTGCCGCGTTCTTCAGGCGTCGTAATGGCGACCTGCTGCATTATCTCGTCGACCATCTCGTCCGCTGTGTGGGGCGACCCGTCGTCGTTTCGCAGTTTCCAGTCATCGGGGTCGAGATGAAGGCCGATCGAGATATAACCGAGATTTTGCGCCTGGACGGTCGGATTCACCTCATCGGGCGTTCGCGGCTCGGCGTCGCCAAAATAAGGCGCGCGGAACAGGCGTGTCGAGTGTCCCGTGAGCGACTCGATCAACCGTTGAGTGGCGTTTAGCTCGATATCAGTTACCTGACGCGGAACCTCACCCAGATTTGGATGAGTGAATGAGTGGTTGCCAAGCTCATGTCCCTCGTCGAAGATGCGTTTAACGATCTCGGGATAAGCCTGGCCGTTAGTCCCCACGATAAAGAATGCCCCATGAACGTTCTCTCGTTTGAGCACGTCCAGGACCTTGGGTGTCCAAACCGGATCTGGCCCGTCGTCGAAAGTGAGTACGATCTTGCCCGGCTTGTCACCGGTTCGCTGGATAACGTATGACGACGGTATCTGGCGATACACCTGATCGGTTATCTCACCGTCGTTGTCGATCTTTAGGTCCCGTCTGCCGTCCTGCGGCTGCGCGATGACCTGTAGTATCTCGCCCGTACCCTGAAAATCGACGTCGTACCCGTATTTGATCGTCGACAGATCGTTTGCCGGTGCCATCTTGCCGCCCGATCCGAACACATTCCAAAGCGACGGGTCCTCGCTGCCCATACGCCAAAGAGCATATCCAGCTACCTTGTATTGTTGTGCATTTTGGATCTGGTTGAACGCGGTCGCCGCGTCTAGGAACCAGACCGTATGCTCCTTGCCGTCGTCTTCGGTGTAGGAAAAATATGGGTTTTTCGACGCAGGATCGAACTTGATCTCCTCGGGTGAGTCAAGTGACTCGCGAGCTGCTAGAAGCGATTCCTGAAATGTGACGGTTTCTGCTTCCTTGTCGCCAGAGGCCCAGTTATAACCGTAATTTCCAAAGCAGACGATCGTTTTCGAGGGCGACAGTTCAGCCATCCGCTTCTTTAGCCCCGCAGCATACCAGTCCTGGCCCGAGACCGGCCCGGCAGGACCGGTCGACCAATGCTGATCGTATGCCATAAGCATCAGAAAATCGGTGACGCTGGCGTATGCAGTGTAATTCCAGTCCGGATTGTCGAACGGCACTGCCTGCGCGAGGATCAACCCACGCGGCTGAAATTCGGCACGCAGTTCCTTCATGAATATGAACAAGTTGGTCTGGGCCGATTCGGGCACTTCCTCGATGTCGATCGTCAATCCGCCGAACTTGTACGTATCGATCGTTTTGAGCAGCGCGTTGATCAGATTACGCCTTTCGTCCTCGGTACTGATCGAATTTACTAAGATATCCGAATTCCACTGTTCGTCCTTGTAGTTTTGGAGCAGCGGCAAAATCGGCATCTCGGGTTTGTTCTCGGCGACGAACTTGACAGCGTCCGGGTCGATGTCGAGCGTAAGCGGGTCTGCACTGTTGCCGGACAAACGGATCCACTCGGGGACGAGCCAGTCGAGATTGTTGATATTTTGTCTCAGCGATGCGATGCTCGAGTCGTCCCAGTTCACAAAGAACCCTATCGCCAGCGGGTTCCCCACATGCGTCGCCCGTTCTATCGGGCTGCCCTTTGACGCCACCAGCAGTTCGGCCTCGGCCATTCGCTGCAGTTTCTGGTCTTCGCGTTTCTTTTGTTCAAGCCTTGCCTTTTCACCTGTTTGTTTGGCCGCGGTTGCTCGGCGCGACAGCGGGAGTTCAGGGGGATGAAAATTGGGGGCCTGCTGCGGGAGTACAGCCACGGGCTTTAGCTTTATCTGAGGCAGAAACGGGTTGACCAAAACACTGATCGTGAAAAATGCCAGCATCACCGTCGAGATGCCCATTAGGACGATCGCCAATGACGAGAAATAATGCTTGCGCCGTCCGCGCGTATCGTGAAAGACGGGCCGGCCTTTTTCAAATGTAGGTTCGTTTTCCATCCGGTAAGCAGATTTTCCGCTAATCCGCCCATCACTTCAAGCCCGATTGGATGCAGTTTGTCGGGCCGACGTTCGAAATCTCTTGCAGCGACGGTGATATCTTCAGACACGCGGATATGGACGCAAGCTCGATTATCTGCTACATTGCACCTGCGCTGTGTAGTAAGTATTCAATTTTATCCTCTGAGACGCGTTTTTAGGCTGAAACGAAGCCGTAATTGGCTGTTTCGTTCGTTTACGTACAAATGAAGGTCAGGTCGCAAACATTGAAAAGTTCGGCTCGTGCCGCGCATCAGATCTCAGCGGAGAAGATCGACGCGGTATTTTCAAGTGTCGGCCAGAAACTGCGCGAGGGCTTGTCCGGAGAATCCGAGCGTATCTTGACGGAAACTATCAATGACTACGAGCATACGCCGGATAATCTCGCACACCTCAAGCGGCTGCTTGCTTTCACTCTCGAGACTCTTGGTCGCTACGATGAATCCCTGGAGATACTAAAACCCTACGAGGATGAGGAGAATCTGGCTGAACTCTCGACCGAGACACAGGTCAAGGTCATTACCCAGCTCGCCATTGCCTACAATAACCAGACCGATCAGCCCAAGGCGATCACGTTGCTCAAAGACACCTTAAAGAAAGCGTCAGAATACAACCTGCCGCATCTGGCGGGTTTTATCAATACCGGACTCGCCCGCGTTTACCGAAGACTCAACGAATATCCGATCTGCAGGGATTTTGCCGAAAAGGCGCTCGACAATTTCCGCGAACAGGGCAATTGGCTGGGGATGGCAGAAGCGTATCGTGAGATCGCGAACAGCCTGCATCAGGAGGGAAACAGCGATAAGGCTCTCGAGAGTTTTCAACTGGGTATCAAGATCATCGGTGACAACTCGGCGCCTTTCATGCTGGGCAAGCTCTATACCGATATGTCCGGCGCTTATTGGTTTCTTCGCCGCCCGCAGGAAGGTATCGAGTGCCTCGAGAAATCGATCGAGTTCTTTGACCGTACGGAACACGCTCTCAATTCAGTCATAGCCTATAACAATCTCGGGATCAATCTGGCTTTGATCGGCGACTGGATAAGAGCCGAAGCCATGATCAGGCGTGCGCTCGAGATCGCTTTGAGAGGAAATTATACCCACCTGGCAGGCATATATGATTCGCTGGGAGAATTGATGATCCTCCGCGGTGAATGGGACGAAGCCGAATCGCTGCTCAAAAAGGCGGTCGAATGTGCCACCGAACGAAAGAACCAATGGTACAAGGTTCAGGCAATGCGAAACATCGCGCGCCTGAACCTTGCACGTGGTGACCTCAATGCGGCGGCCGAGAAGGCAAAAGAGACCATAGCCCTAGCGCATGAGGTCGGCGATAAGCATTACGCGAACATGGCGGGCCTCGTTCTGGCCGAAAGTTCGCTGTTGAGAAACGACGTCGAGGAATGCGACGCCGCACTGAGGGCCATCGAGGAGACCGACGCGACGTCGGACTTCTTCGTGCTAGGCAACATTCAGCGTATCCGGGGCTTGGCGGCCCTTGAAGAACAGGACACTGAACTTGCGATCCACCACTTTAATCGTGCATTGACGATCTTTGAAGCAGCCGAGGACCTGTATCACACGGCACTGATTCACCTTTTGCTCGGGTCCAATCTTGACCGACGGCAGTCCGCGAGGGCCGCGAATCATCTCGCCACGGCCTCCGACGTTTTCAATAAGCTCGGAAACAAGCTGCTTGCCAGCGCGGTCGAAAGCGCTCGGGCCCGCCTGGCAAAAATGTCGGAGCCGTCCGGCGAGCAGCCGACTCGCAGGACAAATTCGGTAGTCTTCCAGCTTCTTACCGTACGGCTGGCCGAAGCCACTGCATCACGAGAACTATTGTTTCGGGAGCTAGTTGCAGTGCTGCAGCAGGAGAGTAACGCTCGTCGTGTGATCGTCGCCGAGCACGGCGAACAGAAGCGGCTTTATCCGTTCGTTACTCACGGATACTCGCCGCAGGAGAGCAACGAACTTGTAAGAAAGCTCAACGAAGCGATGCAGAAAGGCGAGGAAAAGACCTTTGCCAGGACAAAAAACGTCGCCGTCATTCCGCTCCGAAGCAGTGCGGGTTCGCCAGCCGTCTTGATCATAAGCCCGCAATCCGGCGCCGTCCTGTCGGATGAAAGTTCGCTGCAGCCGCTGCTGCGGGTCGTTGAAATGGGAATGGACCTGGTCGCCCTTCGTGAGAAGGACAAATCGCGACCCGCGGAATCGGATTCCGGACCGTACACGTCCAACAGCCTAATGCCCGGCTTTATTCACTCGTCGCCGGCGATGACGGCGCTGGTTGAGGAAGTCTATAAGATACGCTCGTCCGATGTGACGGTGCTCGTCACGGGCGAATCGGGAACCGGAAAAGAGCTCGTTTCGCGAGCCATTCACACACTCTCGAACCGAAAGGACAGGATCTTTGTCCCGTTCAACTGCACGGCGGTGCCAAAAGAGCTGGCTGAAGGGCATCTGTTCGGTTACCGAAAAGGCGCGTTCACCGGCGCCGTCCAGGATTCGCCGGGTACTATCCGGACTGCCGACGGCGGTACGCTGTTTCTGGATGAAGTCGGCGACCTGCCGCTCGATGTGCAGCCCAAACTGCTCCGCTTTCTTCAGGAAGGCGAGATCCAGCCGCTTGGCGAAAAGCGTCCCATGAAGGTCGATGTTCGTATCATCGCCGCCACCAACATGCCTCTTGAGGAAAAGGTTGCCGAAGGCTCCTTTCGCGAAGATCTCTACTACAGGCTGAACGTGATCCGGTTGCGTGTGCCTCCGCTGCGGGAACGGCGTTCGGAGATACCGCCGATCGTCAATTACTACGTCAACCACTACTCGGCGCGTTTCGGCAAACGCGATATTACATTTACGCCGCAGACGGTCGACCTGCTTATGGTGTGTAACTGGGAAGGGAACGTCCGGCAGTTATGCAATGAGATACAAAGGATAGTTGCCCGTGCGGTCGATAACGAGGTCGTCACGCCTGAGCATTTGTCGCCCGAGCTCAAACGTAGTGCAAAGCCGTTGACCACCTTCGATCCTGGGTCCAACGTCCGTCCGATAGCGTCCTACGACGGCGTGGTATCTCCGTTCACCAACCTGACGCCGGGCGGAACCCTTGAAGACGCCGTCTCGGAACTCGAGCTGCAGATGATCAAAGCCGCTCTCACCCGCCACAACTGGAACATCTCACGTGTCGCAAACGAACTCGGACTCACCCGTCGCGGTCTCTACCTCAAACTAGCCCGCTACGGCATCGAAAAAGCCGCCTGAACTTTTGCGGCCCTTCGCTTTATTCGTCCTTTAAGAATGAACGGAGTTTTTCACGCATTTCCGGTGTGTCTTCGTGGCCATGCACGGTCGCGGCATGGTAGGCAGCGATCGGAATGACCTCGTCTTCCTTGCCCGAAATTTTCAACGTGCAGTTGCTGTCGCTCGGAAATTCGCTGCAGTCAATGAATTTACGCCCGGCTTGCGCCGCAGATGTTGCTGACATACGTCTGCCTCCTTTTTATGTAAGATGCGCCGACCAGTATATCATCGTACTCAAAGGCAGAAAACACTTTTGTCAACCCCGAGCGCAGACTCATGGACGATAAATATCAAATCAGCAAAAGCAGAAAACCCGAGACTAAGATCGAGGTCCTGCAGCACCAAATTGAAGAGTTGGTCAAACGCCGTGACAAGGAGACAAGCCTTGCCGCAAAGCAAGCGATCAATGCCGAGATCACAAAGCTCTTTGCCCAATATGAGCGGCTAAAGCTGTAGATCCGGGCGTCAATAAACCGTCTTTCTTTGGCTTACGAATCCTAGAGATCCGTGCAATCGCCTTTTTTCCATTTGCTCAGACTGCGTTTGTTCTTGAGGTTCTGGTAGACCACAGCGGTCACAAGGTAGGGTTTGCGGCGACCTTCGCGGACGGACATGCAGATGCGATAATTGAGCCCAGCGACGACCTGCTGTTCAGCTTTTTTGATACGAACGAGCGTGATCTTTTTCCCGGTCCTAGCGGATCGGCTATGGACCGCGACATCTGCGGCACGGCGTGCCTCTTTTGATTTAACGGAAATATCCCCATATCCGCCGACGATCTGATCGGCCTGAGCCGAGACCTTTGTTTGCGAGAAAGCTACCACGATCAAAAACATCGTGAAGATAGAGAGTTGAATGAGTTTCATCTTCATTTTTCGTTTAAATTCCTCTATTTCCATCAGTTACATCGAGAGTTGTCGCAGATCGTTGACGATCTCGGGCAGAACGTGGGTCAATCGCGATATCTCGTCATCCGTGTTGTAACGCCCGAGCGAAAACCGTATCGAGCCCATCGCCCAAGAGTAAGGTACGTTCATCGCCTGTAGAACGGCGGACGCGCGATGATCTTGCGTGTGACAAGCCGAGCCCGTGGAGACACAGATATCCAGGTTGTCGAGCCGCGCCATGATCATTTCGCCGTTGGTGTTCTCGAACGAGATGCTCGACGTGTTTGGCAGGCGCCGCCTCCGGTCAGAGGTGCCGTTTAAACGAGAATTTGGAATAGTATCCAAGATCTCGGACTCAAGCCGGTCGCGCATCGCGCCGATCCGGGCCGTTTCGCTTCTCTCGAGAACTAATTTTGCGGCTGCCCCGAGACCTGCGATCTGGTGGACCGCTTCGGTTCCGGCGCGAAGACCGCGTTCCTGTCCGCCGCCGATCACCCCGGGCGGGATCGACACTCCGTCGCGGATGTAAAGTACTCCGATCCCTTTCGGCCCGTGAAATTTATGCCCCGATATCGAGAGCAAGTCGATCTCGGTCGATTTAAGGTCGATCGGCACCTTTCCTGCGGCGTTTACGGCGTCGGTGTGAAACAACGCGGTTGAGTGTTCCTTTACGATCTCCGCCGCCTCAACGACCGGAAATATTATGCCCGTTTCGTTGTTGGCGAGCATGATCGAAACGACGGCCGTGTCGGAGGTCAACGAGGACCGCAGTTCATCGAGATCAAGGAATCCATCGGCGTTCACGTCGAGCCATGTGACGCGGCAGCCGTCCAGCTCGAGCAGCTCGCAGAGTTTGCGGACGGCCTCGTGTTCGACACGCGTTGTGATGATGTGCTTTTTATTGGGCGACGCCGCGAGTGCGCCTCTGATCGCCCAGTTGTCGGACTCGCTTCCCGTGCCGGTGAAAATGACCTCATTTGGCGAACGGGCTCCGAGGAGCACGGCGATATGTTCGCGCGCGTCAGCAATAGCCGATACCGCTACCCGTCCTACCGAGTGTGCGGACGAGGGATTGCCCCAGCTCTCGTCCAAAAAGGGTTTCATCGCGTCAAACACCTCTGGTGCAACGCGTGTCGTGGCGTTGTTATCGAAATAGATCATGCAAGTCGGGTTTGCGGCCATTCGCGATTATACAATCACGTGTTCACAATTGCAGGGCTACCATCTACAATATCGAGTGTCGTGGAAGCTATCTTAGTAGTTACAGAACCGAACGGAAGGTCCTGGGAGGTCGGTCTCGCTGCCGGGCCGATCTATACTATCGGGCGGGCCAAGGAGAACGGCATCGTCCTGAACGATCGCCGCGTGTCGCGTAAACACGCGTATATCGAGGCCGACGGCCCGGATTTTCGCATCGTTGACGGCAGCATCGAGAATGGGCAGATCGTCCGCAGTATCAATCATGTCTATGTCAACGGACAGCCGTCGATCGAGAAATTGCTTGAGAATGGCGACATCATCGTCATCGGTGAGAGCAGCCTCGAGTTCAAGACCCTCGCCGCTGCAAAGACGCCCGTGGCCGAGAGGCCCGAGAACGCGGCAGCCTCATTTTCGATAGCCGCGGCAGGGGCTCCGACTGCCGCCGCGCCGCTCGGCGTCCGGTTTGACGACTCGCCGCTTGGCCACACGATGGTCCAGATGACGGCGAACGAGATCATCGGCGCCCAATCGCACGCCTCGATGGAGTCAGCGACAGCGACGCCTGATGAGGTCAAGACCCTGCGGCGCAAGGCCAGGATGCTCGAACTCCTCTACGAAATGAGCAAAACGCTTGGCACGGTTTTTGATTTAAGAGAGATCTTTGAAAAGGCGACCGAGCTGATCTTTCGCGGGACACCGGCTGATCGGGTGATAGCGCTGCTTGCGGACGAAACGACAGAAGGCAAGATACTCGATTACAGTCTGTTCCAGATCGGTGCAAAGACCCGTGACGAGAATATCGACAGCTCGACCGACAAACTGACCGTCAGCCGGACGATCACGCACAAAGTGATGCGTGAAAAGGTCGCGTTACTGTCGCAGGACGCGAGGATGGACGAGCAGTTCGCCCACGCCGAGTCGATAGTCTCGCAGGGCGTAAGATCGACGATCTGTGCTCCTTTGATAACCGAGTCAAACGTTCATGGTGTCCTGTATGCGGACCGGCTCGATCCGTTTGCCGCGTTTTCGGCGGACGATCTTGCATTGATAAGCGCCGTCGCTGCTCAGACGGCCGTGACGGTCGAGACCGTCAAAGCACACAAGCGCCTCGCCCGCGAAGAGGTCGCACGTGCAAATTACAGCCGTTTCATGCCCGAGTATGTCGTCAGGCAGCTCCTTGAAAATCCGGATTCTTTTCGTCTCGGGGGCGTGAATCAGACGATCACGGTACTGTTTGCCGACATTCGCGGCTTTACCGCAATGTCCGAGCACGAGAATCCCGAGAAGGTCGTCGGACTGCTAAACAAGTACTTTACGGCGATGTCGGAGATAATTTTCGCCCACGGCGGAACGCTTGATAAGTATATCGGCGACGGATTGATGGCTATATTCGGGGCCCCGACGGCAACCCCGAATGACGCCGCAAACGCGGTCAAGACCGCGGTCGCTATGCAAAAACGGCTTGTCTCGCTCAACGAAGAACTTGGTCGTGACGGGTTCTCGCCGATCGGAGTCGGCATCGGGCTGCATACCGGCGAGGCCACGATCGGATATATCGGATCGGAGAAAAGGTCCGAGTACACGGCGATCGGCGACACGGTCAACGTCGCGTCCAGACTCGAAAGCATCGCCAGGGGCCGTGAGGTACTCCTCAGCGAAGAGACCGCGACCGCCGCGGGGAACCTGTTTCCGCTTAAACCGAAAGAGCCGATCGTGGTCAAAAACCGACGTCAGCCGGTCAGATTATTCGAACTGAATTGGACATGATTTTGTTGCCACATATCTTGTATTAAGAATATAATGTCCCGCGGCAGGACTTTTTAATAAGCTCTACCATATGCTCAAGATCTCATCCCTGAAAAAACTGGTTACCGATTCGATGGCTATCGACCTCGGCACGGCGAGCACTATCATTGCCGTCAAAGGCCGGGGCATCGTGTTGGACGAACCTTCGTTGGTCGCAACCAACGAACTCACTGACGAAGTAGTTGCCTTCGGACAGGAAGCTGCCGACATGTCGGGACGCGAGGGCCGCGATGTTATCGTTCGGGCCCCGCTAATCGGCGGCGTGGTCGGAGATTTTGAGCGGACCAAGAAGATGCTTGCCCACTTTGTAAAGAAGGGCAAAACGGGCGGCTCCAACATCTCTATACGTGCTGTGATGAGCCTAGTGTCGGACGTGACGCACGTAGAGCAGCGTGCGTTGCTCAATGCGGCCGACGAAGCCGGCATCGGAAAGGTCTTTATGATGGAAGAGGGGCTCGCTGCGGCGTTCGGCGCGGGCGTACTGCCATCGGACAGGCGCGCTTCGGCGATCATCGATATAGGTGCCGGCACCACAAATATCGCGATCATTGCCAAAGGTTCTGTCGTACATTCGACCTCCGAGCGTTATGGCAGCAATGCGATAAACGAGAGCCTCGCGACGCACCTTAGACGTCATCGCGGCCTTCAGGTCGGCGAGGAGACCACCGAACTGCTCAAGACGCAGTTCTCTTCGGCCTACTTGCCCGATGACATTTCCAGAACAATGGAGGTCCGCGGGCGCGATGTTCAAACCGGCAGCCCGGCCGCCGTCGAGGTCACATCCGGCGAGATCTATGCCATCGTTGAGTCGATCGTCAGACGGATCGCGCTTCGAGTCAAAGATACGCTGACCGAACTGCGTCCGGAGGTCGCTGCCGACATATACGACCGCGGAGTGATATTAACGGGCGGCGGATCGCTCCTCGAGGGTATCGATCAGTACATGCGCTATTTCATCAATCTTCCCGTAACGATCGCGGATGAGCCCCGATACGCCACGGTCAACGGGCTGGTCAAAATGTTCGACGACCCGAAACTGCTCGAGCGCGTCGCTCAGAGCGAGCTAAGTGTGCTCCAGAACGCGGAGATCTCGTACGAAGCGTGATGCGGCGAAGGTAACTTTGATGTTCGTTCCCGGGCCCCTTTCTCTCAGAGAACGGGGCCTATGTAATTAGGGCTCCTTGCAGCCGGAACGATGCGATCCGGTGAAGAATTAGTGTGTTATTCTAGGTTCCTGACCGCTGTTGATCGACACCGGTTCCTATGCAAGCTGTAAACTACATTCCGACGATGGCGACGCTGCGAAATGTCCTCGACATCGTACTCGTCTTTATCATCGTTTATGTAGTTCTCAAGCTGCTTCGCGGGACACGCGCCGTACCGACGGTCGTCGGAATGGTGTTGCTTGGTCTGCTCTATTGGGTAGCCTATACAGAAGGACTCTCTACCCTTGAGTTCGTATTGCGATACGCGGTCGTTTATATCGGTATCGCGATCATCGTCCTGTTTCAATCAGAGATACGCCAGGCGCTCATATTTTTCGCCAGCCGTTTACGGTTTCCACTTATGAAACGCCAGCGTGGCCAGTTCGGCGGCAGTGTTTACGACGAGATCGTGCTCGCGCTGACAACCCTGGCGTCAGAAAAGACGGGGGCCCTGATCGTGATCGAGCGTAATATCGGACTCCGGAATTTCATCGACGCCGGTGTCCAGCTCGACGCCCGGCTTAGCTATGACCTGCTGGTGACGCTATTCAATCCGGCGACACCGCTGCACGACGGGGCTGTCATCGTTCAGAACGAAAAGCTCGCGGCGGCATCTGTTTTCCTGCCGCTGACAAAAAATCCGGAGGTCTCCCGGGAAATGGGCACTCGCCATCGTGCCGCGATCGGCATTACCGAAGGCAGTGATGCGATCTCGCTTGTCGTGTCGGAGGAAACAGGGCTGATCACCTACGTAGAAAAAGGCCATGTAATACGCAACGTAGATACCGCGACGCTCCGCCGCCTTTTGCTCGAAGCGATGCAGATACCGCTGGTCGAAAGGCGACGAGACAGTGCGAAAGTTCTCAACGAGCGCGAAACCGAATTGCCGGTCGGTTAGCGACTCGGCAAGCAATTACCACCATGTTGTCCGGAGCCGAAAAACCTAGAAGCATCGAACCCAAACGGCTCATGCTGGGAAATGTCATCCGAAAGATCCTACTCGAAGACTGGATGCTCAAACTCATCGCGCTCGCCATCACGATCGGGCTCTGGCTCGGCGTTACCGGATTAAGCACGCCCACTACCAAACGTTTGTCGGTCAGGCTCCTGCCCAGCATTGCCAATGATGTCGAAATAACGAACAACCCGATACCCGAGGTGGATATCGTGGTAAGCGGCGACGAGCGGCGGATCAAGTCGATGACCGGAAAGGACCTGGTGGCTTTGCTCGACCTGACCACCTTGCCTCCGGGCGACCGTGTAGTATCACTCTCTACCGATAATGTCTCGGTCGATCTGCCTCAGGGCGTCCGTCTCGAGGAAATACAACCGAGCCGCATCGCCGTCAAGATCGAGGCGGTCGAAGAACTAGAATTGCCTGTAAAGGCGGACATTCGAGGAGAACCGGCTAACGGGTTCGAGATCTACAGCGAAACGGTGCTCCCGCAAAAGGTGCGCGTCCGCGGTCCTGCCGGTTTCATGGCGACGCTGCAGGCGGTTTCTACGGATCCGATCTCGGTCGAGGGAAGAAAAGAGGACCTGAATGCAAGACAGGTTCCCATAGGTATCTCAAACACCAAGACGACGATCTACAACACTGTCGTCGACGTAACGATCCGTATTGGAGAAAAACGGATCGAGCGAACTTTCAATTTGCCGGCGTCGGCTCAAACCGGCGAAAAACGGGCCGCGGTCACGCTTTACGGTCCAAAGACCGTACTGGCAACGCTGCGGCCGGCTGACATTCGGATCGAGATGGTGAGGTCCGACATGGGTGCCGACATACCGCAAGCAGTTCTCGCGCCGGAACTTGCAGGTGTCGTCGAGGTAAGGCGTCTCAAACTTCTCTGAAATTTCAATAACCGGGTTTACGCGAACTGCGACAGGAACTCGCGAATGTCCGTCCTCATCTCCTCGGTGATCTCGTGTTTAGCTTCATACTGTTTTGATCTGTAGTTTGCGATCCGGCCGCTAAGGCGTTTGTCAAAATCGCGAAATTGTTCCTGCGTGTAGAACTCGTCGTCGGTCCCGTAAAGATAGAAGGCATCAGCATCAAATGTCCGGTAAGCTTCGTTCGTCTCCAGGTCGCCCGGCGCGCCGCCGCAAACACCAACCAATCCCCGAAGCCGGTCCGGATAAGTGAACGCGTACCGGAAATCTAAGGCACATGCCTGAGAAAATCCATAAATGATCACACGCTCGCGATCGATCGTTCCATCTCCGGATAGCCGGTCGATCACCTCGTTAATGAAATGGTGATGGAGCCGAACGTATTCCTCCGGTTTGTTGTCCGTAAGCCAGCCGAATCCGATGCGATAGCCGCCATCGATGGGCCTGTAATGCTGATGCGGCCCCTGAACTGACGCGATCACCCATTCGTCCGGCACCACAAGTCGCGCTTCGCGCATCATATACCGCTTGTGCGCTCCGTAGCCGTGGACCGCGATCAATAAAGGGGCCTCGCGTGTCGCACCGTCGGGAACAAAAACGTCGTAGTAGAGGTTGATCTCGGCAGTAATGCTGAGGTCCGTCCGCAGGTTTTCGTTGGGCATAGAGCGTTTAGGGTCGCGAACCGTAACTGTTACAATAATCGCATTTATGCATCGCATTTTCGAACGCTTCGACCAGATCGCATGCATCGAGATCGGGCCGTCCGCAGCAAAATGGCTTGATCGGGTCGCGTTCCTGTTTCTGACGCTCATGGTCGTAACGTGTCCGCATTCGATCGCCGCGTCGGAGATATCCTGGATGGCGGGTGTTGTGGTGACCGCACTGCGATTCGCTGTCCGCCCAAGGCCACGCTTTCGTTTTCGCGCTCTCGATATCGCGCTCTGGACGCTGTTTCTTTGGTCGGTCGTGTCGGCCCTTTTCTCGTATGATCCGGCGACGTCGCTCGACCGGCTGCGCGGCGTTTCGCTGTTTCTGGTATTTGTTTTTGCGACCTTAAATTTGCGGGGCCTTCGTTCCGTGTGGTTTCTGGGTTTTGCACTTGTTCTCTCGTGTACCGTCAACGCGGTGCGCGAGCCAGCCTACAGGCTTGTGGGCCGGGGTGTCGAGATCCACGGCCTCGATCCCAACGGGCCGCTCGCGAAATCCGGGTTTGCCGACGGCGACACGCTCTTGAAGGTAAACGGCGTCCGGTTGACAGAACCTTTGCAGCTACTGTCGGCGCTCGAATTGAATACAACCGTGACTGTCGATATGCACCGGCCGGATATGTACGAACCCAAGCAGATTAACCGCGCCGGTCTGCTCGCGGGCGTGACGCCAAATGAGCGCTTGGGGTTTTCCGATTGGCACTCGAGCCACTATTGGCGAGCGACCGGGTTTTTCCGTCACTGGATAACCTACTCCGAGGCTCTCCAATTGATCATTTCGATGACCTTTGGCCTGTTGTTCGCGTCGTTCCTTTATCGACGGAAAAATGACGATGAAGGTGAAGATCTTACCTGGGTGAACAGATTCGCGAGCATCGCGACATCCAAACCATTTCTCATCTTTTGCCTGGCATCGATGTGTGCGGCATTGCTGCTTACGGCGACACGAGCCGCGCAGCTCTCGTTCCTGATCTCAGCGTTTGTTATCGTTGCCGTCTCCGTCAGCCGAAAATTCCTGCTCGCGGCCGTTCTCGTTGCGCTGCCCGTAGCGGCGGTCGGTCTCTATCTGCTTCAGCAGTCGCGACAGGTAGGTTTCTTCGATTCGAAGGACGAGTCCACGCTCTACCGGATGACGATGTGGCGCGACGGAGTGCGGCTCTGGACGGATAGCCCGAGGAACATGATCTTTGGCATCGGGATGGACTCAAAAGACAAGCACTGGCGTGAGTGGAATATGTACGACAACGGCAGGCTGCCGGTCGGCCACTTTCATTCGACATACGTCCAACTCCTTGTCGAGCGCGGTATACCGGCCCTGTTGATCTGGCTTGTAGTGCTTGGAATTTACTTCCGGACGTTGTGGCGGGCGCTACGCAACCGTCGTAACGCCTATTGGGGCACCATCGGTATTATACTCGGCGGGCTCGGAGGTGCGGTCGGTTTTATGCAATAAGCGGCCTCGTTCACAGTAATGTCATCGACTCAGCCGTCGTTTTGATCTTCTATCTGGTGATGGGGCTGAGCGTCCGGGCCGCGGAGTTCAGTTCAGGGCCGACCGCAGACGATCTGGCCGCTGCAGTACCTGTGACTGAACGTCTCGACTCTCTCATCCGGAGTTTTTGACAGCATAGGTTATATAGAGCAGCCACCCTCAAGCTGTCGGCACTCTGTCATTTCGAGGTCGACTCATCGCGATATCCTGTGCCAAAGTGGGATGCCCGAGCCGAGCAAAACGGGCTGTACGTTGAACCCGATCTCGTCCACCACGCCGGCATCAAGGAGAAAGCATCCGAGCTCGCCGCCGCCCATGACCATGATGTCCTTTCCCGGCTGTTTTTTTAGTTCGCGTACAAAGTCCGCCGGATCGGAGTTGACGACTTCGTAACCGCCTTTAGCCGCGCCCGCGGGCAGGGTTCGAGAAAAAACATACTCTTTCATTCCCGAATGCATAGACCTCGCCTCTTCAAGATCCTCTTCCGAAAACTGCGCCTGGGCATGTTCCCATGTCTTACGGCCCATCAGCATCACATCGAATCGCGGCCACATCTCCGCCATGATCTTCTGCACGTCCGCGGACCAATGGAGCCAATCCATGCCGCCGTCCTCCCTCCCGAAGTATCCGTCCAGGCTGCACGCCCCGCCGAATATCACTTTGCGCATACTCGCCTCCCTGAAAATGAATTTATTTTTACAGAGAATTGTATTCGCTCATGGCAAGATCTCAAACAGAACTTTCTGCGATAATGTCCGTATCTGAGTTGGTAAGTTTTCGGAGAATCACAATGAACAGATCGTTTCGCAAAGGCTTTTTCACATTATTTCTTTTGATCTCGTTATATACGGCAGCTTCCGCAGATCGGTTATTCGCAGGCCGTTGGGCAAGCAACCTCCTTAGATCAGACAAAGGCTCTTCAGACCATCGAAGAGAAAGCCGACGCGAGGCGAAAGGAGCTTGGCATTCCCGGCATCGCGCTTGTGATCGTGAAGGACGACAAGATCATCTACGACAAGGGACTGGGGTACAAGGACTTTGAGAACAAGGTGGCGGTCACGCCAGATACGCAGTTTGCGATCGGGTCTGCGACAAAAGCTTTTACGGCCTTGACCGTTCTGATGGCCCAGGACGAGGGAAAACTCACGATAGACGACTCGCCAAAGAAGTACCTGCCGTACTTCAAAATGTACGACCCCGAAACGGACAAGAACATCACGATCCGCGATCTCATGTGCCACTCGTCGGGCCTGAACCGCACGGACCTT
>JBGAVC010000036.1:0-36232 GCA_044228265.1 Pyrinomonadaceae bacterium | reverse complement strand
GTTGTTGCAACGACATTGTTTCTCGTGCTGATCCTAACGGTCGACGGTGAACCTTACCGGACCGGCTACGACGCGTCCTCGGGAGTCGTACAAATAGGCATTAAAGGTTCCGGCAAACTGGTTTGTGTCCCAGTTGAAGCCAAAGCTTTCGCCGCAAACACCTTCGGGCAGGCCGCTGTCTGTGATTTGCTGGTTGGTACCGGCTCGATATACGCGAATTACGCCCGGTGAATTGCGGTCCGGCTTGCTCCATGGGAAATAGACGACGGAATAACCCGCACTCTTCCTGTCTATCCTCGGGGCACCGAGACCAAACGATCCTCCGGTGCAGCCCCCGCCAGTTTGGGTACCGGTTGACCCTCCACCCGCTGGTTGTGACGACTGGCTGTTCCCGGCCCGTATCGTGTCACCGATCGCCCGGCCGAGGTTGTCCAGGATACCGCCGTTCGGGTTCTTCGGCTTAGGCGTTTTTTGAGGATTTGGCTGCTGCTTGGTCGCTGTTTGAGCGTTTTCCGTCTTTTCACCTTCAGTGACTTTCGGAGTCTCGATAGCTTCTTCAGGAATTTCTTCGACCTTGGGCTTTGCTCCGGTTCTCGCGGTGTTCGAAGCGGTGCTCACTGACTCATCAGGGATCTCTTCGACCTTCGGTGGTCTGCCGCCGACTTTGCCGCTGGTGTTATCATCCGCAGGCTTAGGCGACGGTTTCGTCTGACCGTTGTTGGAAGTGCTTTTGACGCCCGGTTTGGGCTGGGGTTTTTCCGCCGGCTTGCCAAAGGCACCCAGCGGGTCGCTGACCACGACCATCGGACCGGCTGATTTATCGGAGCTTGACGGCTTTGCCGTGTCCGTTGTGCCACTCGCTGCCGTTTTTTGCGTCAGGCCAACGACGTCACACACACTGCCCTTTTTGACCCAAACATCCGCTCCGTACGGGTTGACCGAACTGACACGGGAAAACCTGCAAGCCGACTCGATCTTGAGCAGCATCCGGCCACCGCCGATCGAAGGGCTGCCGGGAAGATCTTCCCAGACACCGTCGATATTCTTGCCCACGATCTCGCCTTGAAACATGTTCGCAAACGAGCCCAGCATCGTGGCGTCCATTCCCCAAACCAGTTTGGTGCCGATCTGTCGGACGCGATAGACTGCCTGGCCGCCGGGATTACGCCACAGACCGGTCAGATCGCCGGAAAATGAGCCGGCCTCATTTCCGGGAGTCGCGATCGGCCCGACGGTTGTACTGCCTACTCGGAATGGGATCTTGGCGATAGCGATGTTGTTTCCGCCGTCCCAGCTGATGTACCGGACCTCATACTCGCCCTCGGGCAGCGCGGGAAACGTTGCGGACCCAATTCGTTCCGCCTGGCCGTTGTTCTTTGGGTCAAAAGCGAACGCGTAAGGGGGCGAGATACTACTATGAGGCCCCGCAGCTTGCGCCAGGCGGCTTGGCTGAACAATGACGACATAATCCCATCCTGACCCTTTCGGATTGAAATAGTCGACAGAGATCTTCTCATTTGGGTTGAAGACCGTCTTGACCGGCTTTATGAGAGACTTTTGGCTTCCGCCAGTATCTCCGATATTCGCAGGAGAAATGGATGGTGGTCCGAGGCCTTGGTCGCCTGGGGCACGCACGTTGTCTGCAGTCGTCGGTTCACGCCACCCAGCCCACTTATAAGAGAAAGTGAATGTAACATCTCCTTCGTACCCGGTTCCAGTGAAGTGGTCGGCAACTGAAAGCCGATAATTCAGAGTGAAATCGTCCTCAGGATTTGGGGCCGCGCGGAAATTGTCATTACCGCATTCGAATTCTCCCTTTTTTGAAAACGTAAATCTGTCTGGTGCCGGTGGAAAGTATGAACCGGCAAATATAAGGTAGATACGCCCCATAGTGGGATCGTTCATTCCATAAATAGGCTTGCCGGAGGCTGACTTGAGATCGAAGGTGCACTCAAAATTCGTGGCGTCCGCCTTGGGAGAATCACTGTTTTTCCCGATTCCTGTCACGCCCGCTTTAACCAGAACCTTGAGTCCGATCTCCGCAGAATTACCATTACTTGCGGTCACAGTCTCCTTGAGATAATTGAAAACAACCTCAGCCGTGATCCTTCGATCTTTCCCATATCCCCACGATATTCCTTTTCGCTCGCGAGTTTCCAGCGGTAGATCTTTTGATTGACGGGGAATGCTAAATCCAGCAGCCGAGGTCTCGATCCGCACGAGATTCCACGTGGCGATCTTCCGTCTGACATCTCCCGTTCCCGCGTCCTTTCCCAACCCCTCCTGACCTTTAACGACGACGGCGCCCATACTCAAGACGAACGCGAACGCGATCAAAGTAAGCGATCTCATACTATTTACCCGCATAGGCATTTAATGCACGGCCCGGCTCCGAACATTAAAAAGCCTCATTCTCAGATCCACACGATTACTGGATCGAGAGCGTCATCGTAAACGACACCGGACCGCGGCAGTTGTTCATCAGCTTGATCCAGTTGTCGCCAGAGTCGGTAGTAAACGACAAGCTCGTCGAGACCGTGCTGAATTTGATGCAGTTCCGCGACGAACTCACATTGCCGCTCAAATACTGGCCCGCATAGGCCCTCAGCACAAAATCCCTCTCGCCTAAGCTTCCGATGGTGCCTCTAACTGAGGTTGAAGTACGTCCCCGGGCAAACCTGATCCGCGTCTGAGCCAAAGACTCGGTCACGCACGAGACAAGCAAGAGTAGAAGCAGGGAAATGGCAGTCTTTCTCATAAACTGATGTCCTCCGATCTTTTAGAAATTTAGTTTACCGCCGCCCACAGAATTCAGAGCGTGTATCGCGGCTATCTTATATCGGTTGCGTTGATGAGGCAAGATATCGTGTGGCCGCATTTCTAGAATGATCAATACGACTGCTGCGGTTCCGGTTTACTCTTGCGTTTCAACTCGACGACTTTGATCATGTATGGACGCGGACCGTCAATGGTTATAAAGCGCGGTTACAACCGGGAAACCCAGATCTGTCGTACACGTGGGATGCATGAACGCATCCATTATCGATAGGACGCCTGTCACGTCCACGGTGGAGAGTACGGCGATCGCATTTTTTGCGGATTCGAGGCCGTCGGCCTTGAGCATCAGGGTCAAATGGCGGAGGCCCCACTTTCGCTTGATCTGAAACGCCGCGTCCTTTCCAAAACGCGTATCGATCTCTTTGGCGATCGCGGGAGAGGTCCACGCGTCGAAGTTGTCAGCAAATTCCTTGGAGAACGTATCCACCTCGCGGCCTATGGCGGATCCGGCGGTAAAGAGTTTGCCGCCGATCTTTACGGCATTGCCCAATTTCTGCAGGTTCTCGGCCCCGCCGGCAAGTGCTTCGATACTGCCTTTGGCGGCCATCAGGGCCTCCTTGACCTTCGCCATCATTGAAGCTAACCGAGTTGCGCTGACCGCGACCTGCGCAGCCTTTGCCGGAGCGAACACAAGCGAGGCCTCACCCAGGGTCATAAAACTGACGATCGCCATCGGTATGGATATGACCTGCTTAAAGACTCCGATCGCACATTCTTTCTGGTCGGTCGTGCACGCCAAACCGCAGTCCCATGGCCGGCCCCCACCGCATTTCTGACTGCAACTATCCGCGATACCCTCATAGCCGGGCTTCGCGCAGGGAAGGTAACATAATAGACCGCTCTTTTCCCTGCCCGCCACGCACTCGGTCAGCGGCAACACCTCGCGTGCATAATTGGGTTTCTTACAGGAAACGCCGATGTCCTCCCAGCCCGCGGGACAGTCCGGCGTACAGATATTCGCACCAACGTTGTGAAATCCCGGCTTACATTTCGGATACCACAAGAGACCCCACTGTTCGCAATTTCCGGCTCCGTTGTCTTTTTCACAGTTCTTTGCCATGGCAGTGGTGTCCGGCATACAAAATCGACGTGCTCCTCCCCCCGGCGGTGGCGGCATACATTGAATATACTGCGGGTATCCGGCCCCACGGCCATATGGTGCGGGCTTTCCACAGTAAAGTCCGTCGTCACGGTAACCGCCGGGACAATTTTTGTAGCAGAACGTCGCAATGCCGCGCTCGTTCGTCGCACAGTTCTTGTAACAAAGGCCCGCGGTGTCCTGGTTATACCCAGCCTTGCAGGTCATGGGGATGCCCTTATCGTTGTGTGGCCTGTTTTCAGACAGTTTCCAGCAGAATGGCAACCGCAGTGCAGCCGTTCGGCCACCGATCCACTGCATGATCTTTTCCATATCGGCGTCCGAGAGCGGCGGCTCGCCGAGGTCGATCATATCGTTATCCTGGATGGTCGCCGGACGCGTGACGATCTGCGGCGGAGTCGGAGTCGGAGTGGGTAGAGTCCCGTGGTGCAACTCCATGCGGTCGTGCGAGACCGCGTCGTGAGTGCCGATCGCGGATGGGTCTGCAAAACAGGTTAGAGCGAAACAAATGACGAACATCGAGGTCGCGACCCCAAACGCAACAGATCGAATGCTACAGAACCGGATCCCCAGGCTTCGAATATTCTTGATCATGACATTCTCCTTTCTTTTCGCTGCAAAAACGAGCGGCTGTGGGCCGCGATGTTCGAGAAATTCTATTTTTTCGGTGCCGCAGTCTCGGCAGTTTTTGTAACGGCGATTTTTGACCGCTCCCCGACGACAAGCCGTGCCAACGAGTCGACATCGATAGCTCCAGGAATGATCCGATTGCCGACGATATAGGCCGGTGTGCCGTTTATTTCGAGAGCTTCGGCCAATTTCAGATTGCGTTCGATCTCGGCAATGAGCTTGGGGTCGGCCATATCTTGCTGCAGCTTTGCATAATTCAGTTTCAGTCGGTCAGACACGCCCTTGAGCATCGCGTCGCCGGCGCCGTCCGCCGCGAACAGCGCATGATTGAACGCCGAGTATTGACCCTGGCGTTTTGCAGCTAGAGCAGCCGTCGCGGCGATCTGCGACTGAGGCCCAAGTATCGGGAATTCCTTGTAGATGACCTTTAGCATTGGGTCCTTATCGAGCAGACCCTGCAGCTCCGGCAGCGATCTTTTACAATAGCCGCAGTTGTAATCGAAGAAGACGACGATCGTGACGTCGCCTTTCGGATTTCCGGCAACAGGCGAATCAGCATCAGAATAGATGTCTGCCTTGAGCGCCGCCATAGCCTTAGCGGCACGCTCGATCTTTTCCTTCTGCTCGCGGGCCTCGAGTTCTTTCATCGCGTCACGAAGCACCTCGGGGTTTTTCAGCAGATATTCACGTACGATGGTTTCTATTGCTTCTCGTTGTTCTTTGGTGACGGATTCCTGGCTTGGCTTGGACGGAGCCATCGTCTGGGCTTGTGCGGTAGCAAATGCCATCAACAGAATGGCCGCGCCGGCTACGAACCCAAAACGAATAACTTTCGTTGTATTCATAAAAGATCCTTTATTTCGGTTGCCCCGTCCGACGATCAACCGTCTGGGCATCCGTTTAATTCTTGAATTTCGCGCCTTGAATGGAGTGTGAGCTAAAGATATAGCGGAATCTGCTGACGCGCAAGTCAAACTGAACTATTTCGCGGCGCTAAGTCGATCTTACGCGGTTGCAAACATAATCATTAAACTTTGACGGAAAAGCGCAGCTTTTCCGCAGATCGAGCGGCAAAGCCGTATGAATGAAGGGGCTCGTCCTATTGATGCAACACACAAGTACAGTTGACACGTATGGTAGAATAAATTAACAAGGTTGTCCTTGGTCGGATATCCGTGATCTTTGACAATTTGGAACCTCCAAAGTTGGAAACCGTTTGGATGTGTCAACCTATTTCAGGACGACACAGCCCGAAAATTGGATATTTTTTTTGCGCAAACTTCTCGTGAACGGAGCAAAAATGTGGATGTAACCGTAATGGTAAGACTGATTTACGGCGTTCCGGTCGATGTGGAACGTTCCTGGAACGCTCGGGCCCACAGAGAGTCTTGAGTCGAGGGTCTTAAGTCTTGAGTCTGGGCGTTACCGCTGACCGTCGTGTTCGAGGGCGAGTTTTAGAAAATTCTCAAAGAGGATGCGGCCGTCGCGGCTCTCGTTTGGGTGTTCCCAGCGGGTCGGGTTTTTGGACCAGTCTTCGAAGGACTTTTCGAGGTGAAACTGGACACAGTAGATCATCTGGCCGTCGGAGCGTTTGACCATCATCTGGTTGCGGCAGAGATATGAGCTGGCGAGCAGCTTGAAACCGGCGGGGACGCCTTCGACCTGGACGCCGTGGTTCTGCCAGACACGGAGGATATCGTCCTCTTTTGTGTAGTCCTGCCAGATGCCCGACCGCTGATCGTCATTGCCTTCGAAGATGGGGTCGGATTTGTCGACGATCTTGACGAACCGGTACTGGTACTCGACCATCCGGTCTGTGCGTTTGGCAGACAGGGCCAAGTCGTCGAGCGTTCGAAGCTCGGCACCGAATGCCATTCCGACAAGCTGGTGAGCGCCGCAGATCGCGAGGACGGGAATTCGCGTCTTGTGTATGAACGTCTTGAAGCTCTCGAGGTGCTTCGGGTTGTAGTAGTCAAAGTCCCAATAGGTGCCGCTCAGGACGATCGCATCGGGACTGAACTGCCGAGCCGCGTTCTCGATCTCCGAGAGGTGGACCGTCATGGTCTTGGGATTTTTGACCAACCGCAGTACGTTTCGTGCGATGTTATTGCACGCCATTCCCGAGAGCTTGCGTTCGAGTTCGAGCTTGTTTTCGGTCGTGCCGTTCCACTCTTTGCGGGCGAGCGGTGACATATCGGTCTCGTAGCGGAGCAAGTCGTTGACGATGAGTACCTTGGCATGCTCGATCGATTTCTCGATCGGCTCATACCGGCAGTACGTCCGCTTGTTGTAAGGGAACGGAAGTGATTCTGAATCGGTTACCTTGGCCACGGCATCGAACATATAACACAAAGACAGCCGTTCGCATGAGCGAAACGGCGACTCACTCGATTATATCATCATTCAAAGCCCCGTAAAGGCTCACAAAAGCTCCGCACTTGAAATGCCGCTCGCTCTGTTGATCCAGACGGTTAAGGTTGCACAATATTTCCTCTTCCGGATCGTCCTTTTTCTCGCACATCAGGCACATCTTCGGCATCGGTATCGTGCTGGGGTCAAGCTCGTTTCCCTCGTCGTCGTAATATGGCATTCCGAAGTGTCCCCGTTAAGGCTTTCGTGCGGCGGTTTTTCTCTCGAACTCGGGCATCGCCGGTCCGGCGCCGATCTCACTGATCTCATCACGCATCGAGCGAAGGACCTGCCCTCGAAGCCGCGATTTCGCTCCATCCGATATCCCTCGTGTTTGAGCGTCAATGATAAGCAGCATCGTCTGCCAGGCGGTCTCCATTTCGTCCGCTATTACTGAAATACGCGTAATATCGTACGGAATTGCGAAACTTGTGCATCCAAAGCGCGCAAAAACCCGCAGATATCGCGCCGTCGCAAGGTCAGGACATTCAAAACGTCGTTTGCCGACCTTTAGCTCGATGCCGAGCAGAGTGTATTGGATGGTCGCGTCATTTTCGCGTGCCGGGATGTCGAGCGTGCGCGAACGCGAACGTTCGGAGCGCACCTTTGCTTCATAGATGTCCGGGATCCAAACACCTGACGACGAAGCGCGAATATCGTTAACACGGACCATCGCTGGAGGGGTACTACTTTTCAGCCCGGACGATAGGATGTGTAGGCGACTGCGAGAACCTCTGGATCAGGGAGTCGCCCGCGATGCCGAGGTACAGCACGCCGATGACCGCAATGACGAGAGCCGCGGCCATGCCGAGGGGCATTTTCGGCTGGCTCCATTCGGACGTTCGCTCGCGGAAGAACATCACGACGATGAGCCGCAGATAATAGTACGCCGAGATCGCAGTGTTGATGACCGCGACGACGACCATGACGGTCAGAAGGTTATTCGATGCTTCGAGAGCCGGGCGAAATACAAGCACCTTGCCCAAGAAACCAGCGGTCAAGGGCAGCCCGAGCAAGCTGAGCATGAATAGCGAGAGCGTGAACGAAAGGACAGGCGATTTAAAACCGATGCCATTGTAATCCTCGAACTCAGTGCGACGATCGTTCTTTTGAGAAAGTAGAGTGACGACCGCAAAGGCTCCGAGGTTAGTGACCGCGTAGGTCAGCAAATAGAATGCGACGGCCGCGATCGCTATATCGCGCGCCTGCTCGGTCTTTGCCATTCCGGCCCCGACAAAACCGACGAGAGCATAACCAGCGTGAGCGATGGACGAGTACGCCAGCATTCGCTTCACGTTGTTCTGCATTACGGCCGTGATATTGCCTACGACCATCGTCAGCATCGCGAGCACGGCCAAGGCCGTGATCCACGACTCGTGGAGATAAGCGGACGCGGGAACACCGGCGACAAGCGGAAACCCAAGGACGAAGACACGAACGAACGAAGCAAAAGCCGCCGCCTTTGGCCCGCCGGCCATAAACCCTGTTATCGGCGTCGGTGCTCCCTCGTAAACATCCGGTGTCCACACGTGGAACGGAGCCATGGCGATCTTGAAGCCAAATCCGATCATCATCATCGCTCCGCCGACGAGCAGAAGAGCGGGGAAGTTCGGGGCCGAGATGTTAGCTGCGATCTTTGTTATGTCCGTCGAACCGACCGCTCCATAGGTCAAAGCCATTCCGTAGAGCAGGAACGCCGACGCAAACGAACCGAGGATGAAATACTTCATCGCGGATTCATTCGATTTGAGATCGCCTTTTCTGAGGCCCGCCATGACATAAGTCGCTATCGAAAGCGTCTCAAGGCCGAGGAAGATGACAACGAGATTGTTGCCCGCGGACATCATCATCATTCCGAACGTAGCGAAAAGAAGCAGCGCGTGGTATTCGCCTACCGGAACATTCTCACGCTCGACCCAGACGGTCGAGATGAGGACCGTCATCGCCGAAACGAACAGGAACACGAACGAAAAGCTGATCCGCAGGCTGTCAAAGGCTATCATCCCGTTCCAAGTTGTGGCCGGCCCTTCGCTAACCCACATTATGGAAAGCAGGACCGCCGCGATGGCGATACCGATCAGCGATAACGCTCCGGAGACATGACGCTGTTTCGGGAAGTAGCTGTCGTAGACCATCACGACGATGCCGGCGACCGCTATCACGAGCTCCGGCAGAACGGCCGATATGTTCGCCGACGGCGAGATCAGATTTGAGATGAAAAACGTGTTCATTTTAGAGATATCTAAACCCGGCAAAGACGCGGGGCCTACTTGTTTTCCTCGACGGGCTGCCGTATCAGTTCGGTCTTTTCGACCGTGCCGCCGGCCTGGTGCATCACGCGTTCCTGAATGGCCTTGACCACATCGTCCGACCGCTTGAGGAACGGCTTTGGAAAGACGCCCATGTAGACCATCAACGCAAGGAGCGGCACCATCAGCCCGATCTCACGCCAGCTTAGGTCGGCAAGCGAGCGGTTCTTGTCATTCGTGACCTTACCGAAAAACACCCGCTGCGTCATCCAAAGCATGTAAACCGCAGCAAAGATGACGCCCGTACCCGCCAGCATCGTCGCCACATAGTTCCAGTTCCAAGCGAGGTAGCTGACGCCGTCAAGCACATGCGACTGGAACATACCGACCATGATCAGAAACTCGCCTACGAACCCGTTGAGCAGCGGCAGACCGATCGACGACATCGTCGTGATCATGAAGATGGTCGCATACACCGGCATTACGTTGGCGATGCCTCCGAACTGCGTGATCTCGCGGGTGTGACGACGTTCATAAATAAAACCGACAAGCAGGAAGAGTGCTCCCGTCGAGACGCCGTGATTCAGCATCTGGTAGACGGCGCCCTGCATTCCCGTCTCGGTGAACGAGAACATGCCGAGAATGACAAATCCCATATGCGCGACCGACGAGTATGCAACAAGCCGCTTGACGTCAGGCTGGACCATCGCGACCAGTGCACCGTAAATGATGCCGACGATCGCCAATGCGATAAACAGCCACGCCCACTCACGGCTCTGATCTGGGAACAGCCCGAAGTTGAACCTCATCAAGCCGTACGTCCCCATCTTTAGCAAGACAGCGGCCAGAATGACCGAACCCGCGGTCGGAGCTTCAGTATGAGCATCGGGCAGCCATGTGTGGAACGGGAACAGCGGCACCTTGATGGCGAAGGCGATAGCGAAAGCCAGAAAGAGCAATGTCCCGGCCTGCGGTGCCAGATGCAGCGTGCCAGTCTTCATCGCGGCCATTATTGAGACCAGATCGAACGAACCGCCGAGACCGGTCTGGTCCGCGTAGATATAGTAAAGCGCGATGATCGCGACCAGCATCAGCAAGCTTCCCAGCGCCGTAAAGATAAAGAACTTGATCGCCGCGTAAATGCGGTTATCTCCGCCCCAGATACCGATCAGGAAGAACATCGGTACGAGCGACGCTTCGAAGAACAGATAGAACACCAGTAAGTCGAGCGAGACGAAGACGCCGATCATCGCAGATTCGAGCAGCAGCAGGAATACGTAAAACGCCGTCTGCCGCTTTTCGACCGCGTGCCACGTCGAGATGACCGAGATCGGCATGATGAACGTCGTCAGCAGCACAAGCCAAAAGCTCAGCCCGTCGACGCCGATATGATAGTTGGTGTTGATCGCGCTGATCCACGGGACGTTCTGCTCGAAAGCAAAGCTGCCAGCCGGTGTCACGCCGCCCGAGAACATCACCAGCGAAACGACAAAATTGAGCAGCGTAAAACCGAGCGTGATCCATTTGAGCTGACTCTCCTGCTTCCAGAACATCTGGTGAGCAAGCGCCAGTACCGCACCGATCAGCGGCAGCACGATCAGGATCGTCAAAAGATAGTCTTTAATAAAATCCATATCGAACGCCGGCTTGCTGCCGGCCGCTCCGTTATCCTACGAGTTTCAACCCGTAGTAAATAAAATATCCGAGCAGTACCACTGCTCCGAGGGCGATGATCGCCGCGTAACTCCGGACAAAACCGACCTGCACGCGTCGGATCACGCTGCTCAAGCCCACTACAAAATGTCCGAGGCCGTTGACGATGCCGTCGATAAACCCGAGATCGAACCCCTTCCAAAGCCCATTTCGTGCAAGGTGAGTGATGGGATCGACGATATAGCCATTGTAAAACTCGTCGAGCCGCCACTTCTCTTCGAGTATTTTCGGCATCTTGCGCAGCGGATTATTACGAAACGCGAACCAGCCGATCGATATCCCGATCACGGCAAGGACGATCGACAGCCCGGCGAGTAAACGCTCTTTAGCGATGACCTCCGGTGAATGGCTCTCTCCGGCCGCCTTTTCCGGGATCTTGTTTTCTGTCGCAGCTGGTGAGTGAGCAGCCTCTCCGCCGCTTTCCTTTGGAGCCGCCGTATGCTCCGCATGTGCGTTTACGCCTTCCTCAGCGACAACCGGATCAAGCGTTCTCTCAAAAACGTTGACGTCACCCGCTCCCGCTATGGAGCTGATCGCGTAAGGAATGCCGACAAGTCCCCCGATCGTCGAGAGCAAAGCCAGCACGATCAGCGGGAGCGTCATGTTCCACGGTGATTCATGGGGTTTGAAGTCGTGCGGCAGATGATGATGTTCTTCATCATCATCGTCGTGCGAGGCCGTACCGCCGTGTGCATCGGCTGCATCACCTGCCGCAAATGCTGTTTCCTCGCCATGCGTCGGATCGCCTGCATGTTCGGCTGCAGGCAGAGCATCGTGGAACCGCTCCTTGCCCCAGAACGTCATGACCATCATTCGGGTCATGTAAATTGCGGTCAAAACGGCTGTCAGCGTCGCCACGGTCCAGAGTATTTCTTCGCCTGGAAACGCTCCGCGCGGAAAATAGCTGTCCGCGGCAAAAGTCCGATAGAGTATCTCGTCCTTTGAGAAAAACCCTGCCCAGATCGGTATGCCTGAGATGGCGAGCCAGCCCGTGACCATCGTAAGAAAGGTGATGGGCATGTATTTTTTCAGATTGCCCATCTTTCGCATGTCCTGCTCGTGGTGCATTCCGTGAATGACGGAGCCGGAGCCGAGGAAGAGCAGCGCCTTGAAGAAAGCGTGCGTCATAACGTGAAATATCGCTACGACGAATGCTCCGACGCCCGCCGAGAGGAACATGAACCCAAGCTGCGAAACGGTCGAGTAGGCGAGAACCTTTTTGATGTCGTTTTGGGCGATCGCGATAGTTGCCGCAAAGATGGCGGTGGCGGCTCCGATCACCGCGACGATCCACATTGCTGTCGGAGCGAACTGGTAGATCGCGTTGGCACGGACCACGAGATAGACACCTGCGGTGACCATCGTCGCGGCATGGATCAGAGCGGAAACAGGGGTCGGGCCAGCCATAGCGTCGGGCAGCCATGTCAGCAGCGGTATCTGTGCGGATTTGCCGGTCGCACCGATAAACAACAGGACGGCGACCGAGGTCAGCCCGCCCGTAAATATCGCACCCCACGTAAACGGATCGGCCGACATGTGTGTCGTGACGTACGACAACGCGCTCGGCACCTGGACGCCGTCAACAACCTTGTCGAAGAACGATATCGAACCCGTCAGCGTAAAGAGCAGAAAGATACCGATCAGCACGCCCCAGTCGCCGATCCGGTTCATGACGAACGCTTTCTTGGCGGCTCGACGTGCCTCGTCGCGTTTGATGTAGTAGCCGATCAGCAGGTACGAACACAGCCCGACGCCTTCCCAGCCGACGAACATCAGCAGAAAATTGTCCGCCAGCACGAGCGTCAGCATCGCAAACATGAACAGGTTCAGGTAAGCGAAAAAGCGATAATATCCTTTGTCGCCGTGCATGTACCCGGTCGCAAATATATGGATCAGCAGCCCGACGAACGTGACAAAACACGCGTATATGCCTGAGAGCCTGTCCATGCCCAACCCAAAATCGGCGCGAAATCCGCCGACCTGGATCCATGTCCACAGGTGATCGAGCACAGGCTTGTCTTCCGGACTGAACAAGGCCCCCGAGTGAGGCGTCCCGATCCCGAACGCGATCATAAATGCGACGACAGTCGATATAGCGATCGTGCCGCAGGCGACCAGCCCGCTGAACATCTCGTTCTTTAAGCGGCCGCCGATCAGCCAGTTGATGACCGCGCCGGCGAGCGGGGCGAAGATTATAAGACTTAAAAGGTTATTCTCTATCATTTTACGGTTCTACTGATTCTTCACACCAGGTTTTATGGTCGGAACCGTGAAATCGTCCGGCACTTGAATGTTGTTGTTTCTGATCAGCTCGTCAAATAGTCGTTGCTCTTTGTCCTTTTCCAATTTCGAACGCGCCTGTTCCTTTGAGGTCCCTCGATTGGCTTTTACATAATCGGCGACCTCTTTATCCGTCGCAGTTACCTGGCTGACCACCTTATCTGAGTACAAACGGGCCAGGAACTGAGCCTGCTGCAATTTAACCTTCAGAGTAGTTCTTTCAACGAACTCGTTTATCAAAGTACCCGCCTTAAGTTCTTGTTCATATTGGGCACCGTAAATTCGAGTTCTTGCAAAAATATCGCGGGCCGCAACGCGTTCGTCTTCTGATAGCTTACGACCGATCATCTTAGGATCGTTCTGAGCAAGAATCGTTGTTTTAGCATCGAGGAACCTCAGAAACTCCGCTTCACGGTCAGTCTGGCCCCAAAATTTCTTGATGCTATCCTCCTCGATATCCCCGAACGGATGCTCAGCAGGATCTCCTTTGTTGGTCTCTTTATCGTAACTTGCCGCGATAGTTTCAATTCGTATATTCTCCATCTCCTGCCGATTTACCAGACCTGAGGCCAAACCGTCTTTCTGTGCCTGAGAGGCAAATGCGAGGAGTTGTTTCAAACTCTCGATCTGCTCTTTCTTAGCTTTCGGGTCAGCCAGCTTTTTCAAAGCCGACGGGTTAGTCGTGGAGACTTCAGCGATCATTAGTTCGATCTCGCGGCGGGAGATCGAGGTGAACGATTCGGACGTGCTTTGATCCGATACTTTCTGAGCGTTGACCCCGAGTGCCCCGACCAAAAAAAGGCAGCCAAGTGCTAAACGAGTGAGGGATCCGTTTTTCATTTATTCATCAGTCCCGAGGAAACCACTCCCGATCGCCTCAAGCATCAATCAATAACAAACATCATCTCGTACATCGTCGTTCCAAATCCGTTCTGCTTAAAGAACTTCTGTCCCTCGGCATTAGCGACAGCGACGGACAGCAGCACTTTGTTCGCTCCAAGCCTCCTGGCCTCAGCCTTTACCGCATCGATCAGGGCCTTGCCTGCTCCGAGTCCTCGAGCTTCTGGCTCCAAATAAATGTCATGCAGCCATGCGACGCGTGTGGCCAATTCGGCGTACAGCGTCGGTTCGTACTCCATGTAGGCAAAACCAACAATTCGGCCCTCGTTCTCGGCCAGAAAGATCGCTGCCGTTTCGGCTTCGGCCCGGTCGCCGTAGTATCGTTCGGCGCCGCCCGTGGTCGCGATCTGTGTGAATCGCTTTGCGTCCCAGCCGGCGTGGAGTTCGAACAGGGCGACGGCAAATCTTGCGATCGTCGCCGCATCTTCTCTTGTGGCCTTTCGGACCGTAAGGGCCATAGGCCTTTTCAATCGGCCGCCAAAGGGCGGCTCAACACTAATTCTTCAAAATACTCGCGTCATCCACGTCTATCGACAGCCGATTACGGTAAAACGCGATAATGATCCCTAGTCCGACCGCGGCTTCCGCGGCGGCGACCGACATTACCATGAACACGAACAGCTGGCCGTTAACATCGCCGTAGTATCGGGCGAAGGCGACGAATGTCAGGTTCACGGCGTTAAGCATCAGCTCGATGCACATGAACATCCCGATCGCGTTCCGCTTAAAGATCACTCCGACGCAGCCGATCGTGAACAGTATCCCTGAAAGTGCCAGATAGCTCGATAAACTCGGTTCCATAGTCTGATCCTAGTTCAAAATTCCTTTTTGAAGATGCTCTTCTCTAAGCTCCTCTTCGACGACCAACTCGAGCTGGGGCTGATTTAGCCGCCGAACAAGGATCACCGCGCCGATGATCGCCATCAGCAGCAGCACTCCGACGATCTCGACGGGGAGCAAATACTGCGTATACATTGCCTGTCCGATACTCAGCGTCTTGCCGGCCGTCTGGGTCTGATCGGACGCAACATTCGGCGCCCTCATCACTGCATAGAAAACAAAGAACGTCTGAACCAGCAGCAGCACTCCGATCCCCGCGCCAACTGCGTACAAATATCGCAATCTCGTAAATACCGGATCATCCTCGAGGTTGAGCAGCATGATGACAAAGACGACGAGCACCATGATCGCGCCGGCGTAGATCAATATTTGAACGGCTGCAATGAACGGTGCTGCGAGTGTCACGTAGATACATGAAAGCGAAATAAAGACGCCGACCAGCGAGATCGCGCTATAGAGCGGGTTGCGGTGATAGACCATCGAGATGGCCGACGCGATCGCCAGACCCGCGAATACAAAAAATAAGGCTGTTCCAACCATAGTTACACCGCTAAGACGCGGGGACGCAGAGAGATCAAAATATCAATTGAAGCCGAGAACACTGCTTTGCTTTACCTCTGCGTCTCCCCGGTGAATTTCATCGATTCAAAAAGAAGACAACAATTGTCGTGACGATCACATTCGCCAACGCGACCGGCAGCAGAAACTTCCAGCCGAAATTCATCAGCTGGTCGAACCGGAACCGCGGCAGCGTGCCGCGAACCCAAATGTAAAAGAACAGGAACGCACAGATCTTTGCGACGAACGCTCCCATGCTGATCAAGGCGTACGGGATCGAGCCCGGCGCTACCAGATGACTGAGGCCCGGAACATACCATCCTCCGAGGAAAAGCACCGTGCACATTACAGAGACGGTGAACATGTTCACGTATTCGGCCATAAAGAACAGCGCGAACTTGAGTGCCGAATACTCTGTATGAAAACCTGCGACAAGCTCGGTCTCCGCCTCCGGCAGGTCAAAAGGTACGCGGTTCGTCTCAGCAAACGCGGCGATCAGGAAAACGACAAACCCCACAAATTGCGGCACGATGAACCAACGCATGTACCACGGCGATGTGATCTGGGCCTGGATTATTCCATTGAGATCGAGCGTTTGCGAGAGCATTACAACGCCGATCACGCTCGCGCCCATCGCAAGTTCGTACGAGATCATCTGCGCCGACGAACGCAAGCCTCCCATCAAACTGTATTTGCTGTTCGATGACCACCCTGCGAGTGCGATGCCGTAGACCCCGACCGACGTAATACCGAGAACAAACAGCACGCCGACGTCGATGCGGGCAATGGCAAGCGGTAAGACCTTGATCCCTTCGCCGAGGCCGAACGGCAGGAAACTCCAGTCGATCGTCGTGATCGACGGCCCGAACGGGTAAACGACCATCGGCATCAACGCACAGGTCAATGCCACAAGCGGCGCAAGAAAATAGACGAACTTCGTCGATTTGTCCGGTGTCAGATCTTCCTTAAAAATGAATTTAAGAAGATCGGCAAATGGCTGCAGAACGCCCCACGGTCCGACACGATTTGGGCCGATGCGGCCCTGGATCCAGCCGAGCAGTTTGCGCTCGGCGAGCACCGTGTAAGCGACAATGACCATCACGCCCGCAAATGCCGCGCCGATAGCGAGTGCGTAAACCAGGAAGGGAAAGGTAGCTTTGATTATCGGTTCCATCAAATTTCGCCGTTGACTTTAGCCAACCGGACTTGCGTTCAAATCACTTCTCGCAGAGCTTCAGCCCTATTTCGACCCCGACGATCTATCTACCGCCCGGATTCGAACGGTCGCCGACGCCGACTGCCGCAGCTTCAGCCATTCCGTCTGCCCGCGGCTTACCGTCCTGATCGAACTGCACCAACGGGGAAACGAGAAGATTTTCGGGTTTCGGATTACCATTAGCGAGCAGGTGAAACTGCGGCGTCTTGCTCGTCATCGTCGTCAGGCGAAACAGCTTGTGGCCGATCTTGGGAGTCTCATTATTCTTTGAGCCGCCATCGGCCATAGTCTCAAGCCCCTTCTTAAGCCGCGCGATCTCCGTGGAAAGATCACTTCCCGAGGTGATAGCATGTTTTGCCTGGACCGGATTCGATTCATCCTTGAGCGCCGGATATCGAAGCCCGCTGTAAGCCGGTGTTTCGTCCGCCAGCGATCTGAATATCGCTGACGCCGAAAGCTCGGGAGCGATATCGAGACCCATTTCACGTGCGATCAGAGCGGTGATCATCCAGTCTGGTTTCGACTGATTGAGCGGCTCGATCGCCTTGCGGACGCGCTGGACATTGCCGGCGTTGTTAGTAAATGTCCCGTCGGCCTCGGCAAAACTTGCAGCAGGGAATACGACGTCGGCGCGATCCGTCGTCTCGGTCAGAAACAGTTCCTGCACGGCGACGAAATTCTTGCCATCGAGGATGCTCGCATCCGGCAGACTGCCGCCAATGAGCAGGGCCTTTACTTCCTTAGCGACTGCGGCAATATCCTTGCGGCCGGACATCATGTCGTGAGCACCGACCGAGTTATTGTGTCGGGCAAGCGGATGCAATAGTACGCGTCGTCCTTCGCCCGCCAGGCTCGCTGCATTTGCTGCGATCACGGCCTGTGCCTCAGGCGAAAGATCGCCGCCGATCATGACGACCAGATCGCCCTTGGTCTCGAACAAGGTTTTTCGAACCGCGTCGATCTCGTCCGCGTCGACACCCATCTTGCCGGCGATCACTTTGTCGTTATCCGCGTCGACCGCCGCGAGAGCGAACGCATCAACCGTGCCCGCGTTGATGTGCACAAAATGTGCGCCGGTCTGGTGCGCGAGATTGGTTGGTGTGTCGCTGACGACGATAAATCTTGCCCCGCCATTACGAACCGCCTGGCGGATCTGCTTCGCGGTGAACGGCTGTTCTTCTTCGGGTTCGCCGCCGATCAGGAGGATCGTTGCGGCGTAACGGATATCTTTATGTGTCGCGAGCGGCACGCTCAGATTATCGAAAACGGGAGCGACATCCTGCTCGTCGGAAACCGCGAAGTTATTCGACTTTAGGGCTTCGGCAAACTTTCGTAACGTGAAGATCGACTCGTTGGTCAATCGCGGACTAGCAATGACACCGACATCGTGACCCGCTTCTTTCAACTTTTCGGCCGCAAACTTGATCGCGCTGTCCCACGTGGCTGGAATGAGTTTTCCGCCCTTTGTGTAGCGGATCATCGGCGTTTTTATCCGGTCCGGATGATTGATAAAACCGTGGGCAAAACGGGCCTTTACGTCCAAAAATTCGCCATTCAAGCCGTTAACATATCGGTCGCGAGCGACAATACGGTGGACCTCGCCAGCACGAGTGCCTATGCTTATTTGCATTCCGTCGCTGCCGTAAACGTCGGTCGAGACTGTCTGGTCCAGCTCCCACGGCCGCGTCTCGTGACGGTAGACGCCGTCGAGTAGCGTACCCGTCGGGCAGACCTCGATGCAGTTGCCGCATTGTGAGCAGCCAAGCCACCCGCCGTACGTGCCGATCACGGTGTTGGCTCCGCGGTTGCCGGCCTCGATCGCGTCTTCGCCCATCCATTCGTGGCAGACTCGGGTGCACCGCTTACAAAGGATGCAGCGCTGCGGATCGTTGGCTACGATCGGCGAGAGATATTTTTCGGGTCTAGCGTTCTTGTTCTCGGTGAACCGTTCTTCGAGATCGCCCCAGTCGAAGATGACCTCTTGAAGCTCGCACTCGCCTCCCCGGTCGCACACGGGACAATCCAGCGGGTGATTGGCCAGGAGAAACTCACCCATCGAGCGCTGTGCCTTCTCGACTTCTTCGCTTTGCGTTGTGACGACCATCCCGTCTGTGCATGTGATCGTGCACGACGTCTGCAACTTCGGCATCTTGTCGATCCGTACAAGGCACATTCGACAGGACGCCTGAAGCTCGAGATCCTTGTAATAGCAAAACGACGGAATGCCGTAGCCCTTTTCCCGGCAAACCTCTATGAGCCGGGCGCCTTTGGGCACGTCGTATTCCTGCTCGTTGATAGTTACTTTTATTAGTTCGGTTGTCATCAAACTGCTCTAAAAAAATCGCGCTGAACTCACCCGGCCATGCGGCCATCGATCGTGCGGATATCACCCGTTACTTACCTCAGCCTGGCCGCCGAAAGTTTTATTTCCCTTTTTTCGCAGGTTTTTCGGCCGGAGCCACGGTTTTTGCCGCTTTTTTCTGCGGACGCGTTTTACCATAGCTGCCGGCAAATATCTTGCCCCTGCGTGTTCTCTTGTCGCCTTTTCCCATAATGTCTTAATTCAACTCACTTATTGTTCAATTTTCGAACTCGGTATATTTCGTCCCGCATTTGCTGCCGCGACTTTTTCCTGCACTTTCTTACCCGCAAACAAATCGATCAAGTAATCCTGAACGTCCTTGTTCGTCGCCAGCTTATTGTGGTCCTCACAAACGTACAAGGTCGAAACCGGATGGATCGCGGATACCACTTGCCCGGACGGCAGCAGAAAGTCGCGTTGGAACGATCGCTTCGTAACCACGCCGTCTCCGGGGACCAACATGACCTTTTTCATTTCTTCGGACGAGACCTTGAGCCCGGTACTTTTGGTAAACCCGTTGGGCTTGAATATCGTCCGCCATTTTCCCGTTTTTTCGTCCCGCAGCATCACGATCGTATCGAGAGCTTCCTTACACTCGGACCCTACCAGGCTTATCGACACCGGCGAGGGCGATTTGCCCACGCTCGCAAGAGCATCCTGAAGACGCTTTGCTCGGTCGAGAACCGCTGCGAAATACGCGTGCGCTTGTTTCTGCTCGGCGTGCGAGAACTGCTTCGTAAATTTACGGTCCTCGATCACGTTCCATCCATATTTCGTCCATTCCTTTGGATCGTAAAGATCAATACTTAACGGCTCGAAATTCTCATCCAAGGCTCGAAATTCGCCCGGTGCCGGCAACAGTTGAAACGCGGCGGGAATGGTGAACAGGTCAAATTTTGAAAGGTTCTGGATCCACGGCAAATTGATGTTGATTCCCGTGATCGAAATTCCGTTCGTGATCGCGTCGAGAGCATGTGCCGACCCCTGATTCGGCGTTCCGATCAGCACGACCTTGTCAAAATGTGCCGATCCTGCCCATGTAACAACTGGTTTTCTGTTTCCTGCGGGCAAGTCCACGTCTCCGAACATCGCCGCGTAACGTGCGATGATGCCGCCCATGGAGTGCGCGATTACGTTGAACTTCAGATTCGGCTTTCGCAGTTTTGCCTTTAACGCCGCGATCTTCTTTACCAGTAGCCGGGCATTGCCGACATTGTCGAGTCGCCAGTCGTACGGGAAAACGTATATTGCCTTGTCGTCCGCCTTGTCCGTCGGAGCATCCCACTTTTCCTCGTGATAGCCGCCCTTGGTCTCGAGGGTTTCGATCAGCCCTGCGTAGACATCTATCCGCGGCAGGATGCCAAATTTGACGCTCCTGATGATATCGCCCGGCAAGAGATCGTCCCGTCCTTTGGTCGGATCGGCGAAGATCGGGAGCCTAAGACCGTCGTCCTTTGGACGCGACGCCCTGAACCACACAAGCTGGCCGGTCTTCGAATTCACCAGTTCCGAGCCGGTTATGCCGGGAATGATGATGACCGGAGTCTTGTCCTGCGCGAGCACGGGCACGACTAGTGCCAACGCCAGGGCGAAGCAAACGACGGCGAGACGCGCCGATCTCGAGAAACTGCCGTTTTTATCCATCAAATATTGGCCGTAATTCCATTGGAGCCGGCCTTGTCAAAGAGCCATTTCTTAAAATCGTCCGGAAATTGCTTGATCGCGCTCTGTATCGGCCATGCAGCCGCGTCACCGAGCGGGCAGAACGATTTGCCCTCGATGTTGTCGCAGATATCGAGCATCAACTGCGCGTCTTCCGGTTTGCCGCCGCCGTCGGCAATGCGGCTGAATATCTTGACCAGCCAATCGGTGCCTTCGCGGCAAGGCGTGCACCATCCGCACGACTCATGCTTGTAAAACTCGGTCAGGTTCTTGGTCGACTCCATGATGTCGACGGTTTCGTCCATGACCATCATCCCGCCCGTGCCCAGCATCGAGCCTGCGGCGACGAGGCCCTCGTAGTCGAGCGTAACGTTTTTGCCGAGGATCTGACCTGCGTTCATGATGTAAACGCTCGAGCCTCCGGGAATGACGGCTTTCAATTTCTTGTCGTCACGGAGCATGCCGCCGCAGTCGTCCATGATGAACTTTTCCATGTCGGCATAGCCCATCGGAAGCTCGTAGACGCCAGGTTTTTTGACATGCCCGCTGATCGACCACAGCTTAGTGCCGCCTGATTTTTCAGTGCCGAGGTCACGCCACTTGATGCCGCCCATCTCGATGATCTGCGGAATGGACGTAAATGTCTCGACATTATTGACGATCGTCGGGCATGCGTACAGCCCCTCGATCGCCGGGAATGGCGGTTTCATCCGAGGATGGCCGCGAAATCCTTCGAGTGAGCTCAGGAGAGCTGTCTCTTCGCCGCATATGTACGCTCCCGCACCCGTATGCGTATGGATGTCCATCGAATGGCTCGAACCGAAGATGTTCCGCCCGAGTATGCCGGCATCTCTCGCCTCAGCTAGAGCGACATCCATGATGTCTATCAGATATTTATACTCACCGCGGGTGTAAATATAGCCGGTCTGCGACCCGAGCGCGTGACCCGCAATGATCATGCCCTCGATAACCGCGTGAGGGTCGAACTCCATCAAGTAACGATCCTTGAACGATCCGGGCTCCGATTCATCAGCGTTGCAAACGACGTATTTGGACTTCGGGCTGTCCTTCGGCACGAACGACCACTTCATCCCGGTCGGAAATCCGGCACCTCCGCGACCACGGAGTGCGGAGTCCTTGACCTCCTGGATGATCGCATCCGGCGTCATCGTTACGGCCTTTTCCAGCGATTTGTAGCCGCCCGTCTTGCGGTATACGTCCAGAGTGTGGCCGTCTTTGACGCCAATTCGCTTGAGTGACAACGGTTCGCAGCCGATAGCTTTTATTTCCATTTATTTACAGGCGTCGAGGATATTGTCGACCTTTTCGATCGTCAGGTCCTCGTGATAATCAAATCCGACCTGCATCATAGGTGCCGTGCCACAGCTTCCCAAACACTCGACCAGCGAAACTGTGAACTTGCCGTCTTCTGTGGTCTCGCCGGGATGAACACCGAGCTTTGAGCATATGTGCTCCGTGATGTCGGGCTCGCCCATGATCTTGCACGATAACGTCTTGCAGATCTGTATGTGATGCCGGCCGACGGGCCGCATGTTCAGCATCGAGTAGAACGTCGCCGTCTCCCAGACGTCGCTGACCTCGAGATGCAGGAATTTCGCGAGAAAGTTGACGCCCGCATTGTCGATGTAGCCTCTTTCACGCTGAACCAGAAACAGCAGCGGGATCAACGCCGAGCGGCTTCGGTCGGCCGGATACTTGGCAACATGCGATTTCATTTCATCGACGATCGCCGGCGAAAATTCCGCGACTTCGTCCGATACGATTATCGTGTCTGTGTAACTTGTCGGTGTTGCTGCTGCCACTATTGCGCTTTGCCTCCCAGTTCTGCCACCTGATGTTCAACGGAAGCGAGGCGGGCAGACAGTCGGATATCGTTCTGAATTACCTGATCTGCGATCGTATCTGTTTTGGCGACCAGATGGTCCAATTTGTTCGAATGTTGTTCCAGGGTCGACTTGATGTCGGTTATGTCAGATTTTATTTCAGTAACCTCAGATTTAACGTCCTTTATATGGAATTGGATCTGGCTCACACCTGACACCAAATTTGCCAAGGTCGTGAACAGTTCTTTTTCTTGGTTCTCAGTCATTTTAACTGCAAGTTATCGATCGATCTCTCCCAACACAATATCCAAACTCCCGATGATAGCCACGACGTCCGCGATCATCTCGCCCTCGGCCATTACGGGCAATGCCGACAGATTCACAAAGCTCGGCCCGCGGAAATGCACACGTTCCGGTTTCGGCCCGCCGTTCGATTTCATATATACGCCCAGTTCTCCTTTGGAGGCTTCGATCGCGAAATAGACCTCTCCGGGCGGCACATTGAAACCTTCGGCGACTATCAGGAAATGGTGAATGAGCGAGTCCATATGCTTACGCATATCGTCGCGGTCGGGAAGCACGACTTTCGGAGCGTCGGCCTTCACAGGCCCGGGCTTGAGTCGCTCCATCGCCTGGCGAACGATCTTGTAAGATTCGAGGCACTCGCGCATCCGTACCTTGAACCGGGCCCAGACGTCTCCATCCATTTCGACCGGCACTTCGAAATCGTAAGTTTCGTAACCGGAGTACGGATTATCACGGCGAAGATCAAGATCGACGCCGCTTCCGCGTAACGAGGGGCCAGTTACGCCCCAGTCGATCGCGTCTTCGCGTGAGATGTATCCGATCCCCTGCGTCCGGCTCTGCCAGATCGTATTTCCGGTCACCAGCGTGTCAAACGTGTTCATCGCGTCCGGAAAATCCTTAAGAAACTGGTTGCACTTAAATTCGAAGCCAGCCGGCAGGTCCATCATCAAGCCGCCGATGCGGAAATAGCTCGGCGTCATCCTGCCCCCTGACGCGGACTCGATCAAATTGAGGATCTTTTCCCGCTCGCGAAAGCAGTAAAAGAACACTGACATGGCCCCGATGTCGAGGCAATGCGTACCCAGCCATACCATATGTGACGCGATCCGCTGGAGTTCGCACATGAGCACGCGGATGACCTGCGCACGTTCAGGGATCTCCAACTGCAGCAGCTTTTCCGCCGCCATCACATAGGCGAGGTTGTTGCCCAATGGATTGAGATAATCCATCCGGTCGGTGATGACGATACCTTGCTGATATTTCTTGTATTCGAACAGCTTCTCCATGCCGGTATGGAGATATCCGATGTCGGGCGTCGCTTTGATGACGAGTTCGCCGTCGAGCTTGAGGTCGAGCCTGAGCACACCGTGCGTGCTCGGGTGCTGCGGCCCCATCGACAGGGTCATTTGCGATTCGAGTGCCTGGTCGAGGACCTCAAAGTTGCCGATAGTGTTCTCAACTGCAACGCTCATAACGAACTAATTCATGCTGTACGGCTCGTAACCGCGCAGCGGATAGTCTTTTCTCAATGCGTGCCCGTCAAAGTCCGACGGCAGCAATATACGTCTCAGGTCCGGATGGCCGTCAAAAATGATCCCTACCAGGTCGTACGTCTCACGCTCGTGCCATTCGGCCGTCCGCCAGACAGTTGTCACCGTTTCAACGTGCGGATCATCGTCCGACAGCAGCACCTTTAACCGCAGTCGCTGGTGGTGAATGGTGCTGAACAGGTGATAATTGACCTCAAAGCGCGGGTCTTCCTCTGGCCCGCGGTCGCAGCCGCACAGGTCGGCGAGCATGTCGAATGCCTGCTCGTCTTTTAGAAAGCGACACGCTTCGTATATCGACTCGCGAGGGACGGTAATTGTCGTTTCGCCCAGAGCATCTTTGACGTCTGACACAAACGACGCATCACGTTGTTTCAGTTTTTCGACTATGTCCTGAAGCGTCTCCATAAATCTGTGATCAACGTGTACCGAGCCAACGAGCGTTCCATTTTCCGCCTACTACTTCGTTTCCTGACCAGCGACCGAGCAGGATGCTGCGGCCGCTCCGCGTCAGATGGCCCACATAATTCGTTTTCATGATCTCGCCGCGTTTCTGTCTAACGGCGTATCCATGAAATTCGACTCGTCCGGTTCGGCGATCTGAGCGGCCGCGAACAAATTCACGCCCTGAAACCTTTTTGTCCGCAGAGTTCCAGTCAAAATAGCCCTTCAACTGGACCCTTTGTCCACGCATCGATCGCTTGATGATCCGCAGCCGAGCATTCCACACCATACCTTCGGTGTCCTTGCCAACCACTCTCCAATTTCCCGTCCGAGGCGCTGAGAAACGCGTTTGGGCAAAACTTGAAAAGGTCGCGCAGGCCAACGAAAGAAGGAGCGCCGAGATTATTGATAATTTTCGTTTCATCGGCTCACGACGAACGTCGTCGTTCGTGCCGCGACGGTACCGTATATGGCCGCGATGTCTCGCCCGCGGCGACCTCAGTTTCGGTCTCGCGCTCGAGCGCGGTTCCCTCGGTGACAGGCAGCGTGCCCGGGACCATTGACTCCCGCGACTCGGCTTCGTACGTGTCGCGTCGGTCCTTGAGCGATTCCTTCATGATCTTGTCCTGGAGCATCGTGATGGCATGCACCAGCATCTCAGGCCGCGGCGGACATCCGGGGATATAGATATCCACGGGAACGATCTTGTCGACACCCTGAACGATGGCGTAGTTGTCAAAAACTCCGCCGGAGGTCGCACACGCTCCCATCGAGATCACCCATTTCGGTTCCGGCATCTGGTCGTAAACACGGCGGAGGACGGGAGCCATTTTTCTTGAAACACGTCCCGAGACGATCATCACATCGGCTTGACGCGGGCTTGCCCGAAACGTCTCTGCCCCAAATCTGGACAGGTCCTGCCGCGACGAGACCGATCCCATCATTTCGATGGCGCAGCACGCCAACCCGAACGTCGCCGGCCAGATACTGCTTTTTCTCGCCCAATTAATGACAGCGTCGAGCCTGACCGTCAGAATGTCAGGCAGCGATTCCGTGAGTGTATTTTCGAGTCCCATCTTGCTCTCAGGCCGCGCGCTTCAGCTCTCGGTTCTTCCTGACCATTTCCTTGATCTCTGCCTTTGCTTCGGCACGGGCCTGGAGGTTCCAGTCGAAGATCCCTTTTTTCCAAACGTATATGTACCCGACTACCAGGGTCAGCAGGAACGCGAGGATCTCGACGAAAGCTATGGTGCCGTAGGCGATACCTGTTCCAACCTGCTCAGCCAGCAAGCTCTTAAAAGCCACACCAAAAGGCACGATGAAAAGGACTTCTATATCGAACAACAGAAAGATGACCGCGACGGTGTAAAACTTGATCGAGTATTTATCTCGGGCCGAACCTACGGGGTCTTTGCCGCATTCGTACGGCATCAGCTTGATCGCCGTACGCTTCCGTGGCCCGATCAGCTGCGTGACGAGCAACTGACTTGCCCCGAAGCCCGCGGCGATCAAAAACATGACCGCGATCGGAGCATAGTCCATTAGATTGTATTCGGACATTTGACCTCTTGGCTCTAACCTGTGTTGCTGGCTCAGTAAATCATTTCGCCCCGCAATTTAAGCGTCAATAAAGTGTTTTGGCTCAAATTTAATCGTAAGTTAACCCCCTGTGAGTGTCAAGGCTGTCCACACTTACCAGAAACGTCCTCCCCGCGCGACCGGGAGGCATGAAAATCGTTGACCGTCATTCCGCGGCTATGCTAAGTTCAAGATTGGCAGAGTGTGCCAAATTCCGCCGACCGCTGCTCGCTCGTTCCTGTGTAAAACACTGTGATCTCAGGCTTTAATACAGACGTTGAATTCGACGGTGTCGTTTACCACGTTCAAACCGAGGACAAAGGTCTGTCCTCCAAGAAGATCATCTCGCTGGTCTACGATCGCGGCACCATTCTGGCCAGCAAACGGACCACCTACGATGACCTTGCTGCCGGTTTTGACGAACGGGTCCTTGCAGAACGTGTACAAAAACAGCACAAGCTGATTTGCGCGGCGATCAGGGCCGGACGCATCGAAGACCTAAAGAAAATGACCGCTAAGGCGGGCCACGATCCTGAGGTCGTTGCGACCATCGCTGCCGTGTCGGTTCCCTCGCTGCCTGAGGCTGTTGTGGCGGCAACGTCCCCCGTAGTCATTCCGACTGAGGAGATTCGAGGCGTTAGCCGTGTTGCGTCCGCTCCCGTACATATTACGCCGGTCGACGTTATCGATGACGGCCCGATCATCGAGGGAGTAAGCATTGTCGAAGATGGAACGGTCCTGCCCGCCGATGCAGTGGCGGTCGTCAGCGAGCTTTCAGGTCAGGAACGAGCAGCCAACTCCAAGCTCGGACTCGAACTGCTCGGCGATTTTAAGTTCAAAGGCGGCGATCGATTGACCGTCAACATCATGGTCTGCCGCGGGACCGAGAGAAAGGTCGTGCCGGACGCGCAGATCATGATCAAGGCACTCGGATCGAGTTTTCGCCCCGTCATATTCCACGCCAAATCCGACAATAACGGATTGGCAAAGGTCCATCTCCAATTGCCGCACTTTCAGGCCGGCAGAGCTGCGCTCCTCGTACGTGCGATGGACGGCGGCGAAGAGATCGAACTTCGGCGGGCGGTCTCACCCGGATAGTTTCAGATTTTTTCCTCAGGCAATACAATTGAGATGTGATCACCATTTATCTCAATGGCGAACCGCGCGAGATTCCCGCCGAGACCGATCTCGTTGGCGTGCTAGATGCCTTTTCACTTCCTACCCAGCGGATCGCGATAGAAGTTAACAAGAATGTCGTCCGACGCACCGATTGGACGACGACACGGGTCCGGGAGGGTGACCGGCTCGAGGTCGTCCATTTCGTGGGCGGAGGATAAGATCAGTGGGAATGTCATCGGGGATGCCTGACGCGCAGTGTGGCGGCTCTCGTTGCGTTCTTTTCGCCTTTGCGTGAAAATTGGTCTAGCAATGGCAGACCAATTCGTCCTCGCAGGAACCACGTTCAACTCACGACTCATTATCGGCACGGGCAAATACCGTTCGTACGACGAGATGAAGGCGGCTCACGCCGCATCCGGTGCCGAAATGGTTACGGTCGCCGTCAATCGCGTCCCGCTTGATCATTCGACCGAGTCGTTTCTCGACCATCTCGACCCAAAGATGAAGATCCTGCCGAATACGGCGGGATGTTATGACGCGGATCACGCCATTCGCACCGCAAGGCTCGCCCGCGAAGCGCTTGAGACCGACTGGATCAAACTTGAGGTGATCGGCGACTCTGTAACGCTGCTGCCGGACAACGAACAGACGCTCGATGCCGCAAAAGTACTGGTCAAAGAGGGCTTTATCGTGCTGCCGTATTTCACGGACGATCTGATCATGGCCAAAAAGCTGCTCGATGCGGGCTGTCCGGCGGTGATGCCGCTTGCCGCTCCGATCGGCTCCGGGATGGGCGTCCAGAACCCGTCGAACCTGCGGATCATGCGCGAGCAATTGCCGGACGCGACCATTATCGTGGACGCCGGCGTGGGAGTGCCTTCAGACGCGGCTTTCGCGATGGAACTCGGTGCTGACGCGATACTCATGAACACCGCCGTTGCCGAAGCTCACGACCCCGCAGCGATGGCCTCGGCAATGAAACACGCCGTAATTGCGGGCCGCCTCGGTTATCAGGCCGGTAGAATGCCAAAACGGCTTTACGCCTCGGCCTCGAGCCCCATCTCCGGGGCTATCAGATAGGTCCGATCGCCAAAGCGGATATGAAGGTGGAAGTGCTATTTTTTGGAGCGACGGCCGCCGTTACCGGCGAAAGGATGATCTCGGTCGACACGGCTGATGGCTCGTCGGCCAGATCCGTTCTTGATAGTGTCTTCGCGAGATTTCCGGACCTCAGGCGCCACAAACTCCATCTATCAATCAACCAACAATACGCAGCCGGCGACGAACCCGTCCGCGACGGCGATGAACTCGCGATCTTCACTGCGGTTTCCGGCGGTTAGCAATGAAGGACTTTTTCGAACTTACGACCAAGCCGATCGACATCGATTCGGTTGCGCGCCGTGTTGTGCCGCCTGAATGCGGTGCCACGGTGACGCTAGATGGCTACGCGCGCCGGTTCACAAAAGACAAGCAGACCGGCGAGATCCGCGAGACCAAGTATCTCGAATATGAAGCGTATGAGCCGATGGCCGTCAAAGAGATGGCGAAAATCGCGACCGTGGCCCGCGAGCAATTCGCGATCTCAAGTGTCGGCATCGTCCACCGCCTCGGCCGGCTCGAGATCGGCGAGACGAGCATCATTATTTCGGTCGCCGCCCCGCACCGGCGAGCCGCATTTGAGGCTTGCGAGTGGCTCATCAAGGAACTCAAGCGAACGGTCCCGATCTGGAAAAAAGAAGTTTACCCTGACGGCGAGCACTGGGTCGAAGGCGAACCATCGCCCGAACCTTGACTACTTCATACCTAATTCCTGCTTGGCTTTCAGGACAACCTCATCAAATTTAGCCTCAAGCGGGCGATTTACGCCGCGCAGTCCCGCGACTACGTTTTCAGCCCATTTGACATATTCCTGACGTCGTTCAAGGGTCCAATGCTCGGCAGGATCTTCTGTTACATCCGTCACGTTGCTGATCTTATCGGCGATCTTGATGGTCTTGGCACCCGGTGAGAGATGCGGAGCGTGTTCGATCTGTTTCTGCTTTCTTTCTTCCTTTGGCAGCGACTTGTCGTCGGTTACTTCCAGAACATACGCACAAACAGCGTCGCCAAATTCTCTTGTTATCTCTTCGGCGGTTACTCCGACGTCTTCGACGGTATCGTGCAGTATCGCGGCGGCCAGAATATCGACATCGTCGACACCGCCTATCTCAGCGATCATTTGAGCAACTTCTATTGGGTGATTGACGTATGGTTCCCGACGTGAACCTTTCCGAAAATGCCCGGTGTGTCTTTCAGCCGCAAACCGGGCAGCGTGCAGCAATTTGTTTATGTTGTTCACATTCCATTTTGCCAAAAACGACGTCCTAACTCAAGCTATCTCACCACCTCCAGAGTCAGCGTCTGCGTGCCTGTGACGATATACTCGAGAGGAGCGACCTCCTGATCAAGAAACACGGTCTGGACCGATGGTTTTGACCCGCCGGTCGAGCGGTCGCTGTTGAGGGTTGCTAGGACCGTCGGCGGCAGGTTAGGCATCTCGCTCGAACCTATGATCGCTCCCGTGCTTGTGCGCGTAGCGACGATATAGAGTTTGTCCGGTCGCTTGAGGCCGTTGATCGTGTTTATCAGTTCGGCCGTGTTTTTCGGGACAAATTGTTGAGAGGCGGATTTTTCCTGCAGCGAAGCTCCGTCTCCGAGCGTGATCGAAAAGGCCCCCTGGGCCGCTCCCGCCGGAATGGTCACGGGTATCGACCGCACGATTACCTTGCCGCCGTCCGTCCTTATGAACGCTTTGAGATCGACAGACTCGCCCGCGCGGACGCTTGTCCTATCGACTGTCAAACGTTCGAGAACCCCGGTCCGCGTGCCCTCGGTCACTGTCATTTTGAGCGTAACGCCCCTGAGATCGAGCCCGTCAAAATTACTCTTAAGCAGTGCTCCCAGCGGGACGGCTACGGCAGCACCCGTCGAAGAGGGAGCCTGCGGGCCGGCAAAGCGGCGTTCGATACGGACGCTTTTCTCACCGGCAACCGCTATCTCACCCTCAACCTTGACCGTTGTCTCGCCTATCGACCTTTCATTAGCGCCCAGCGCATTCAGGACGCCAATATTTACGATCAACGGCGTTAGAAAATCGTCCAGGGCCGACTCGAACCGGTAGGTTTCGACCTTGCCGCGACTGTTCGTGACCGTCAGATCGACGGGCAGCATCCTGGGTGCCTGCCCGAGCTTGCCGAAAATGGCGGTCGCCCGGTCCTGAACAAGTGTACCCACCATGGCGTCCGGAACAGTAAGTTTGAATGAGTTGTTGGCGTTGGGAACGACCGTCACCACATGTGACTCCGACATCGGCAGATCCGTCGCACCGAGGCCAAAATACGGATGGCCGAAGGCATAGATCTTATCGCCGTCGCGCAAGGTCACCGTGCCGGCAGCCGCGATCGAGATGTCGCCGCGGGTCAGGTGGACCATTACGGAATCTCCACCGAGCAGCGTCTTTTCGTTCGGTTTTTCGAGCGGAGTGGCCGGTCCCGTGCCGCCGGCCGCAGCGACCGGAAGCATGCCGGCGGCGGCAAGCTCCGGCGAGACCATATCCAGCACGGCTTGCGAGACACCCGAAAACATCATCGGCGTCGCGATCGGCCGGAATGACTGACCGGCGATGACCGCAAGCCTCGAATCGGTCGCCATGCCGGTCGCAACCACACCCCTGCTGCGGGCCCAAACGGCTGCAGGCTGCCAGACGTCTGAGCTCAATTCCGTTAACGTATAAACCCGCGGCTCCGACGAGATCGCTTTCGGCGAAGGGGCCTTTTCAAAGATGGATATCATCTGCTCGATCGGTGTGATCCCGCAGATAGGCTCTTTTGAGAACGGAAAGCTGTACGAAACGGCGCCGATCAGCTTGCCGTCTATATACACGGGCGAACCTGACATGCCCGCAAACACGAACGTCCGGTCGGCGTTGGCTCCGCTGAGCCTGCCGATGATCAGGTCCTGGTGCGGCCCGACGCCGCCGGGCAAAATGCCGAGGACCTCGACGTTGAACTCCTCGGACGCCGTGCCCTTAAATACCGTTCTGGCAACCCCGCGCATGCCCTCTTTAACCTGCGAGAGCGGCATGATCTGAGGCGCGCCGGTTCCGCTGCTTTGGGCATTGCCCGGCATCAGGCAAACGAGCGACAGAAGTGTCAATACCGTTGATTTTACTGCGGTTTTCTTTAAGAAAATCATTTTCATTCGTTGTGATTTATGGTAACATTTTGGCTGTCACATCGAAAGCTTTTTCATTTTTGCTTTCGCCCGCTGCCTTTTCCTTAGTCCACAAGTTCTCGTTTGACCGGTTTTTCCTATGGCTAAGACTACGAGACTGTTAAAGACACTCATCAAGCTCATTTTGCCCGCCGTTTTGCTTATCGCGCTCGCGGTCGTCGGAGCTTCCGTCTGGCTGACCTACAAGATGGCCCATCCGCCGAATGCCAGGTATCTGGTCACGCCCGACAAATACGGCATGCTCAGCTCACGCGGGGCCCAGGTCACGGACGAGACCTGGACCGGTCGCGACGGCACGCCGCAGCGGGGCTGGCTGCTCCGCGGAGCCGATAATGCTCCGGCCGTGATCCTGTTCCACCGTTACGGCGCCGACCGCTCTTATGAACTCGATATCGGTGTCAAACTAAACGAGTCGACCAATTTCACGGTGCTTATGCCGGACTCGCGTGCCCACGGAGACAACTCGCCCGTAAAGAACGCATCATTCGGCGGATGCGAAGGCGATGACGCTCTTGCCGCCATCGGATTTCTGCGGGGACTTCGCAACGCGAACCAGATCGCACTGGTCGGCCCCGAAATAGGCGTTTACGGCGTCGAACTCGGGGCTCTCGCTGCCCTTAACGCCGCGGTCAAGGACAGGAGCGTGAAAGCTGTGTTGCTCGATTCCGTTCCGCGAGACTCGGATGAGATCCTCGGGCTTACGGTTCGCCGCCGATTCCCGTTCGCGAGCACCGTAACGTCGAGGTTTGCCAAATTGGGATCGTACCTCTATTACTACGATGGATGTTTTAAGCGCGAATCAGCTTGCGACCTCGCTCGGCAGCTGGACAAGCGGAATGTGATGCTTCTTGCCGGGATAGACGAGCCTGAATATAGGGATGCGACTTCGGCGCTGGCGCGTTGTGTACCGGCCGGCAACACGGTCGAGACCAAACTGGACCTCAGCCCGTCGGGCTTTAACATCATCAACGCGTCGATGGAACAGTCCGAGGCGTACGATCAACGACTCATCGATTTTTTCCGCAAAACTCTCTCGAAATAGGCCCTAAAGATCGATCGGCGTTTTGCTGTGCCCATTCGATCGGGCGATCTCGCGAATGTCGGCATTGAGCTCGATCTGATCGACCGTGCGGACAAGTGTGTCCTTAAGCTGCTCGAGCCGGTCGGCGGTCGAGGTCATCGTCAACAGCTCGTATTTGATCGAGTTGTCGAAGATGAACGACGCGGTCGCCTGGAACGAGAACGATTCCGGGTCCGAGCGCGTGATCTCGGGGAACCGGCCACGCTCGCCGGTCAATTTGTGAGCGGCCTTGGCGATACGCTTGAATAACTCGAAGACGCTCTCGGATAGTATCTCCAAAGCGACATCATCCGCGGGATCGTCCTCAAAAAACTCGACGCGGCCGATCTGGTAGAGCTTGCGGCTATCGACGTACTCGAGTAGTCGGTACCGTGCGACGCCAAAGACGACGATATTCGATCGTCCATCTGGCAGCATATTGACGTCCCGGACCTCCGCGGCGCAGCCGACCGACCCCGGTTCGGGACGCGTCGCAGCAAACTGGTCGCCCTCTAGCATGTTTATGCCAAAAAGCCCTTTACGCGCGGTGACGTCCTTTAACATCTGACGATACCGCTCCTCAAATATGTGGAGTGGCAGCACCTCGTTCGGCACGAGAACTAGCGGCAAAGGAAACAGCGGCAGCCGCCGCATCCCTTCGACCTGTTTCATTGCGTCAGACGTCGACATTTCAGACCTTTTGACCCAATTTCACCGAGATGAACTCGGCGATCTTTTCGGCGGGTTCGTCACTCAGCGACATCCGCTTTGCCCCTATCACGGCGTCCGCCAACTCGCCCGCCCGTGATCTATAACGGTTGTCGTGGAGTATCAGATCTTCGATGACGCGCCGCTCGTGCACCTCGCGACCCGCGTCTTCGTCGCGTTCCCAGACATCGTCGATGTTTGCGGGAACGGTGTGATTTTTTATCCGTACATGCAGTGCCCCGGTCTGCTTTGCGGCCTCGTCGCGGATCTTCTGCATTTCGAGCAGGGAGTTTGGGAACCCGAGCTGACCGCGCAGCGATATTTCAATGATCGGCCTCGGTTTGCCTTCTTCTGCAGGGCGGGCCTCGATGCCGATCTTTTTTAGCAGGTCTTCGGTTATCGACTTTGGGTCGTTGTACGGTGTTACATCGAACGTCAGTTGTTGGAACGGACGATAGTGATAATCCTCGATATGCGTGGCCGTCACGGTATTTTGCTCATCGACCGTCACGAGATACACCCCGCGCGTCTCGCGAAATTCGTTGATATTAGTGATCTCGATCGAGCCCGGATTGAACGCCCAGTTGTCGATCTCGTAATTCTTGTGCGTGTGCCCGAGCCCGACGTAGTCGGTCACTGACCGAAGCTCTCGGAGCGTCGACATGCTCAGCGCCGGAACGGGGTGCACCTGATGTCCCTCGACATCGGTGTGCAGCATCAGCAGATGAAACGCACCTTCGCGCCGGTTTTCGGCTATTGCTTGCGTGAGCATCGGGATCGCCCAGTTGCCAGAAGCCCCGAACCAGTTCGACCCGAAAATTCGTGACCGTCCGATATCGATGAACCCGCCTTTTTTCGTTGCCGGGTCCCAACGCTCATACACGAATCTATTCTCTACGAGCTGCGGTTCAAGCAATATCACCAAACCCCACGACGCAAGCGAGCGCAGCCAGCTAAATTCGCTGTCGGTGTGCCGCTGGTCGTGATTGCCCTCGATCGAAACGACCGGAATGCCGGCTTCTTTCAGCAGCGTAAGTCCTTCGACCGCGTAATTCATCGTCTCGGGCGGGACCGACCTTTTATGAAAAAAGTCCCCGCACATGATGACGAAATCGACTTGCTCACGAATCGCGTACCGCCGGAGCACGTCCGTCCACGCGTCGAAAAAATCGCGCGGACTCTCGGCCAACTGGTACCGCGTGCACCCAAGGTGCACATCCGCGATATGAAGGAACTTCATAACCCCGAGTCTATCACAACGTATTTAGGGGTGTTCCCGGCTACTGCTTCGGGATAACACTCTACGTATTGAATCAGCATCCGAATGGTGATAATTTTGCAGGATCATGAAAATTCAAATTCGCTCTTTTCTGTTCGTTGTCGCAGCGTTATGTCTCGTCGGTCTCCAGTCTGTTCGGGCGCAAGAAGGCGAATCCCAGGCCGTCGCCGGCGGCGGCATCACCGTCAAAGGCTGGACCGGAAAGATCGACGCCAAAGAGGTTACTGCGGGACTCACGCTTAATAGCGCAAAGCTCGTCCAGGAAGGTAAAGCCCTCCACGTCACGACCGGCCCGGCCGTCACGTATTGGAACCCGGCGAACACAGCAAAAGGCGACTACACCGTGAGCGCGACATTCTACGAGCCCAAGTACATGAGCATCAACGATCACCCGCACCCGTACGGCATCGTGGTCGCCGGTAACGACCTCGGGACGGACCAACAGAGCTACCTCTACTGTGCGGCGTACGGCAACGGCACCTTTATCGTCCGCGGATTTGGCCCGCAGCCGTTCCAGATGGGCGGCCGTCCGCCAATGAAGGACGATGCCGTCAATAAAGCCGCCGGCGTTGGCCAGCCCGTTACCCAGGAGATCGCCATCACCGTCAAAGGCGACAAGGTCTCGTGCTCGATCAACAAAAAGGTCGTCGCGACCTACGACAAATCGGCTCTCGTGACCGCCGGCAAATTAAAATCGACAGACGGCATCTACGGCATTCGCTTTGCCCACAACACGGACGCGACCGTCTCCGATCTAAAGGTAACAAAAGCACCTTAAAACGGGGTCAGCGCATGAAGACTGGGCGTTACTCATGAGCTTCCCAGAACGAGTTATAGTCTGCAACATTGCAAGGCCCGAATTAGGGCGGCCTGTAGCCGCCCTCGGTGCACGCACCACTAGAATTATGTGTTATTTTGCTCCGTAGCCGGTCGGTATGGCGTGGGTATACCACACATGTCCACCCGGGCCATTTCCCTGGTCCATGAGTATTTCGAACTCATTCCAGATCACGTCTCCGCCTTGCTTCCAACAAGGACTGGCAGAAAGGTACGGACCGACCCAGGCGATCTTCACGTGCTCGGAAAAGCCGCTCCCATTCGGGACCTTTCCATTCCATTCGTTGTCCACCCAGGCATCACATGTCCATGCTCCTCCATTGAAACGGGCGTCATCCCAGGCTTTCGACCATTTCATTACTAGGTGATCATTCGCGTAGGTAGGGTCGCCCCACACAGTACCATCCAGATTTCGGTCTACGCCGTCGGCCGTCCCGACAAAGATCCTCGACTGATAGTTGTATCCGTATTGATCAAAACCGCCGCCGGCGGAGAAACCTTTGGCTCCATAAGCGGCCGTTGCAATCAGGGACGCAAAAACTAAGATGCTGATTATTCTCTTCATATTGGACTCCTGTTTGTTAGTCTGACGAGAAGCACATAAACGCGTTTCTCGGACGTGATCTCAAAAACTCGGGTTCTATCTCGAGCAGATTGTTACAAAACGGATCGTTACAGGACGGGAAATGAGAAAAAAGGGCTGTTGACAGTCAAGTTCTCAATGGCAAAACCATTGAAAGGCTCGCGTTTCGAGTCCCGCT
>JBGAVC010000035.1:0-38713 GCA_044228265.1 Pyrinomonadaceae bacterium | reverse complement strand
CGCGACCGACGGCGCCGGGTCGGCGATACGCCATACTCTGGAGCGCCGCGTTCCAGTGTTTGATCTTTCAATCCGATGGCTCGAACACGGATACAAGGAGCTGCACCTTCCGCCCACTGACGACGGCGGCTGTCGCCTCGAAAAGAATGCCCTTCACATCTGGCCGCGGCACAAGTTCATGATGATCGCGCTGCCAAATTATGACGGCAGTTTTACCTGCACGCTGTTTCTCGCCCACAAAAGCTCCCCTCGTTCGGCAGACGGGGCGGTCCTCTCAATCGAACGGTCGTTTGAACAGTTGACCGACAAAGAAGCCGTCGTTGAACTTTTTGACCGGGAATTCCCGGACGCAGTCCCGCTGATGCCTACTCTGGGTGATGATTTCTTCGCAAATCCGATCGGCGATCTCGGCACCGTTAAATGCTGGCCTTGGAACATCAAGGGGCGAGCGCTGTTGCTCGGAGATTCAGCTCACGCGGTCGTGCCGTTCTACGGTCAGGGCATGAACTGTGCATTTGAGGACGTGCGCGTGCTCGACTCACTCCTGTCGGAACCGTCTGCGTCAGCGGGCGGCCAGATCGACTGGCAGCGTACATTTGAGCGATACGGAAAGCTCCGAAAGGCCAATACCGACGCCATCGCCGATATGGCCGAGGAAAATTTCCGCGAGATGCGCGACGCGGTCGCCGATCCCGTTTTTCTGCGAAAACGCGCTCTCGAAACGAGTCTGGAACGGCAGTATGCTGACTATTTCTCTAAATACTCGATGGTCACATTTCGCGAAGATCTTCCATATGCGGTCGCTAAAGCTAAGGGCAACGCGCAGGACGCTCTTTTGATGAGTATTTGCGAGGTCTCCGAGAACGTAGACGACATCGATCTCGGATCAGTGATGGATCAGATCAGACAGTTGGACGTATAAAGATGAAACAAAATCGCCGCCTTTTTCGCTTTACGGTCTAAGGGAGGAAATTTCTGCGGCGCCATCGCCGTTCGTTCTGTTATGAAATATCCGATATCGGCCATAACGGCAGTTCTTGTATTGCTCTCTGTCATCTGTCCGGCGTGTGCCCAGCAAAAGGTCCCGGATGCAGCGACGGACTGGACCAAGGTTGACGGCAAGGTGCCGAAAGGCACGGTCGATCCGTTCACGGTCGATGACCATTTCTATAATTCGAAGCGAAAGGTCTGGATCTACACCCCCGCGGGCTACGATGCGAAAAGCACCGTTGCGTACGGGCTGATAGTCTCGTTCGACGGCGAAGACTATATCAAGGACATTCCGGCTCCAGTCATACTCGACAATTTGATCGCTGCGAAAAAGATCGCACCCACCATCCAGGTGTTCGTCGACAACTCGGCAGACCGCTTGGGCGACCTCGCCAATCACCAGAAATTCGCCGATTTTGTCGCAAAGGACCTGATACCTTGGGTACGAAAGAACTATCGCGTAACGACCGAACCGGCGAAGACCGTTACCTGCGGCTACAGTGCCAGCGGCCTCGCTGCGGCGTATGTCGCGTATCGACACCCGGAACTGTTCGGTGCCGTTTTTTCACAAAGCGGAGCTTTCTGGCGAGGCAACGAGGGAGCATCTTCGCCGTCTGAATGGCTCACCGGACAGTACGAGGCAAGCCCGAAACTAAACATCAAGTTTTACATCGTTGTCGGTGGCGATGAGACGACGCGGAATGCTTCCGGCAAGTCGATGGTCGAGACGAGCCGTCATATGCGCGATGTCCTGATCGCTAAGGGTAACTCGGTCGGCTATCTCGAGTTTCCCCACGGTAACCACGAACCCGGTTCCTGGAAGCAGGAGCTAGCAGACGGGCTTATCTTTCTGATCGGCTCGGATAAGAAATGAACGAAAGCGGGGAACTCATCTATCGCGGTTCGGTGTACGATCTTGGTCATCCGATCGACATATCGATCCCTCTACGGTTTGGTGGCCCGCAGCCAAATGCTTACGGCGTCGATCCCGCGACGTCAGCAGCTTGCGAATACGGTTCGCTCATCGGTGACACGCGCCGCGGCGGGAGCTGCAACTTTGAACGTGTCTCGCTGATACCGCACTGCAACGGAACTCACACGGAATGCGTCGGGCATATCACAAATCAGCGGATCTCGATACGCGATTGTTTGGAAGACGTGTTGATCCCAGCCGTGCTGGTGTCCGTGGAGCCGAAAGCGATAGACAGCGGCGATCTGGTAATTGGTAAGGAAGATTTGAACGTGGCGACCGCACTTCGCCCGGCCTATGCGAGCGGTTCAGCCTTGGTCGTCCGCACATTGCCAAACGACGATAGCAAACTGTCGCGGACCTATAACGAAACTAACATTCCGCCTTACTTTTCGGCCGATGCGATGCAATTCATTGTGGACTGCGGTTTCAAACATCTTCTGGTCGATACGCCGTCGATCGACAGGTTGTTCGACGAGGGCAAACTCGCGAATCACCGCGTCTTTTGGAACGTCGAACCCGGAAACTTTAAGACGAATGAGAACACTCGCCTGACCAGCACGATAACCGAGACGATCTACGTTCCGAACGAAGTTCCGGACGGAGAATATCTGTTGAACATCCAGATCGCCCCGTTCGAGGCAGATGCCGCTCCAAGCCGTCCGATCCTCCTGTCAGAACCGCCTGCGTAAGCGGGCGGTCAGTTCGACGGGCCGTTGGGTCAAGTAACCAAACGAAATGTCTTTATAAACGAACTGACCGCCCGCTTACGCAGGCGGTTCTGACAGAGCGTGCTCGATCGCTGCTTTCAGTTCGGGATATTTAAATTCGAATCCCGCATCTTCGAGCCGCTTTGGTGCGACCTTTGTGCTTGCCAGAAGCAGCACTTCGCCCATCTCGCCAAAGATCATACCGACGGCGAAGCCGGGCAGCGGAATGAAAGTCGGGCGGTAGAGCACTTCGCCAAGAGTCTTTGTGAACTCCTCGTTGGTCACCGGATTGGGCGACACCGCGTTGATCGCGCCGCGGACGTTCTCGTTTTCGATGGCGTAATTGACGATCGCGACCACGTCGTCGAGCGATATCCAGCTCATCCACTGCTTTCCGCTGCCGACTACACCGCCAACGCCGAGTTTGAATGGCGTTAGCATTGTCGCTAACGCGCCGCCGTCCTTGGATAGAACTATGCCGGTCCGCAAAAGTACCGTGCGAATGCCGGCGTCCTCGGCCCGCCGCGATTCGGTCTCCCATGCTTTGGTCACTTCGGCGAGAAAGTTATCGCCCGGCGAACTCGACTCGGTCACCTCGTCGTCGCCGCGTTCGCCGTAAAATCCGATAGCCGATGAGGCGATCAGGACCTTCGGTTTTGATTTGAGTTTCGAGATGGCCTCAACGACATTTCGCGTGCCAAGCACACGGCTGTCGCGTATCGCCTTTTTCTTCTCGTCCGTCCAGCGAAGACCGCTTACATTCTCTCCGGCGAGATGAACCACGACGTCGATGCCTTCGAGCCGTTCCGGCTCAGTGAAACCGTCCTCGATCGACCACTGGATGTGCTGGTCGTCAGTAGGAGCATTTCGCGAGGCGAGCAGCATCTCGTAACCTTTTTCGGCGAAAGATGTTTGCAGGGCTTTGCCGATAAGCCCGCTAGCTCCTGTGATGAGTACTCTCATGCTACTTATTATTGCCCCTGAGGTCGTCGTGGACAAAGTCTGCAAGCATGTCCATTTCGCGTTCGGTCAACTGGTCGCGAAAAGGCGTCATTCCGTTTCCGCCCTGCGCGATCTGTTTTAGGATCTCGGGCTTTGATTTGAACTTAAAGTCGCCTGTCCGAAGGCTCGGGATCAGTTTGCCGTCGGGAAGCGTCTTGCCTTCACCTTCCGGCCCATGGCAGATCGCGCAGTTCTGGCGAAACAGCGACGCCGGATACGACTTGCTGTCGGCGATAACGAACCCCTTCGGCTTTGGCGAACTGCAAGACGTTAAGCTTATGCAAAATAATGAGAAAAGAACGAGGAACCGGTTGCTGAACATGAGAAATGACCGCTTTATCCGCAATTCATCAGTCTTGCGTATTTGCGGTCGTGAGCGCAAGCGGGCCGATCCGTGCGGAATCCTATCGTACGGTTTCCTCTCTCAACGCTCGTTTAAAGATCTTTCCGGTTCCGCCGATGGGCAATTGATCACGAAACTCGACATGGCGAGGATATTTGTTCGCCGCAAACTGCCCTCGGCACCATTCGATGAACTCCTCGGCCGAGAGATCGCAGCCCTGGTTTCGGACGATGAAAGCCTTGACCTCTTCGCCGAGGCGTTCGTCGGGAACACCGATCACGGCACACAAACTGACCGCCGGATGTGTAATGATGACCTCTTCGAGTTCACGCGGGTAGATGTTGTAACCGCCGCGGAGGATCATGTCTTTCTTGCGGTCAACTATTGCGAGGTAACCTTCTTCGTCCATTATGCCGATGTCGCCCGTGTGGAACCATCCGTTGCGAAACGCCTCGGCGGTCGCTTCGGGCCGCTTGTAATAACCCTTCATTACGTTTGTGCCGCGGATTACGACCTCGCCTCGGTGTCCTCGCGGGACTTCGGTATCGTTCTCGTCGAAGCACCTGACATCCACGCCGAATATGGCCTGGCCAACCGTGCCCGGTTTCGACGGGCGTTCGAAATGGTTAAACGTCGCGAGCGGCGAGGTCTCCGACAGTCCATAACCCTCCATCACACGGATGCCGAAAACCTCCTGAAACCTCGACATTACCTCGACCGGCATCGGCGCGCCGCCCGAAGTGCACACTTTCATCGAGTCTTGCACTCGGCTGATGTCGTAACCAGTTTCCTCGACGTGTTTGAGCAGAGCCCAATACATCGTCGGCACCCCAACCCAGAAATTGACACGCTCCTGGACCATTGCGTCGAGCGTCGCTTTAGGCTCAAACCTCGGCAAAAGCACGACACGATGGCCGGCGTACATTTGAGTGTTCATCTGCACGGTCTGACCGGTCGTGTGAAACAACGGCAGCGTGATGAGACAGGTTTTCTGCTCGCCGTCCGTGAAATCAAGCACCGGAAGGTGGATCAGAAATGTCGTGGTGATGTTTGAGTAAAGATTGAGATGCGTCAGTTCGGCACCTTTGGGCTGGCCCGTCGTCCCCGAGGTGTAGAGGATGGCGCACGTATCGTCAGGCCGCGTCGGGAAGATCTCGAACCTCTCCGATTTATCGAATGTGACCTGGGTAAGGGTTTCGTGACCGGCCAGCGGGCTTTTGCCCATCAGATCTTTTGTCAAGACGATCAGGCGCTCGCAAGTTGGCACTTGGTCGAATCCTTCTTTTACGGTTTGTGCAAGCGGGAGTTCATCCGTGCCTTCAAAGACGAATACGGCCTTTGCGTCCGAATCTCTGAGGTGGTACTCGATCTCACGCGGCTTGAACAGAACGTTCAGAGGAACGACCGCGGCCCCGGCCTTCATGATCCCGTAGTAGACGATCGGGAAAAATGGCAGGTTCGGACAGCAGAGAGCCACCTTGTCGCCGTGGCCGATGCCCATCTCGACGAGCGCGTTGGCGACGCGATTCGATAGGCCATCGAGCTGTCCATAAGTCAGCCGAACGTCGTTCCATACGACCGCTTCCGAGTTCGGTGCCAGATGGGCGTGATGCGAAATGATCGACGCCAGATTGAGAGTTGTAGCGCTGCCTTCCATAAAGATGTCCGGTCCGGGGAGAGCTGTTCTGGTTCTGAGATGGAACGGGCTAAATTATACAACACTTTTACGGACGAAATTGACCTGCGACGCCGCCGAGATCTCACGACCTTCGGCCTGGACCGAATGAACACGCCACTCGTCTCGTTGTTCGGGAAAGTCCGTGCGATAGTGCCCGCCACGCGACTCTTCCCGCCACAACGCTGCGGTCGCGACCAGCCGGGCGAGCGTGACAAAGTTTCGCGAAGACGTGCCCAGCCGGGCGGCGGCGATCTGGTCGAATTCCTTTAGTGCCCGAGCTAGTGAATCTCGGTCACGCAAGATACCAACACGTTCCCACATGACCCGTTTAATGCGTTTTCTAACCGCGGTACTGATCGCGGATTCCGGATCGAGGATCGCGGCCCCCTCAGACACCTCTTTCTGACCACTGACCACCGACCACTGACCACTGTCCGAGGCCGCGGCCTCGCCGGCCCGAGCGCCGAAAACGAGGCCCTCGAGCAGTGAGTTTGACGCCAGCCTATTCGCCCCATGAACGCCGGTGCACGTAACCTCTCCCGCGGCGTACAATCCCGGCAGAGTACTGCGTCCCCACAGATCCGTTCGGATGCCGCCCATGCAGTAGTGCGAAGCGGGCGATACGGGCAGCGAGTCTTTTGCTATGTCGAGCCCGTACGCCTTGCAGGTCTCGAATATCTTCGGGAAACGGTGCTTGAGGAATTCACCGTCGAGCGCTGTCATGTCAAGAAAGACGTTTCGCGTGCCCGTACGCCGCATCTCGGCCACGATCGAGCGGGCGACGATGTCGCGCGGTGCAAGCTCCATCCGTTCGTCGTATCGCGGCATGAACCGCTCGCCAAACTTGTTCCTGAGCACACCGCCTTCGCCACGCATAGCTTCCGATAGGAGAAATCGCGGAGCACCCTTTAAGTTCAATGCCGTCGGGTGAAACTGGACGAACTCCATGTCGGCAAGCTCGGCACCGGCCGCGTACGCCATCGCCATGCCGTCGCCAGTCGCGACCGGCGGATTGGTGGTATGGAGGTAAAGCTGACCCGCACCTCCGGTGCACATGATCACCGCCCGCGCGCGTATTTCGCGAGGAGCCCGCAAGATGGGATCGAGAAATCGCACACCGACGCAGCGGGTGTCGTTTAAAATAAGGCTCTCTGTATTAGCGAACGGCGTCAGGTTTATCGAAGTGAGAGTCTTCGCCTTTGCGATCAGCGAGCGGACAAGTTCCGCGCCGGTCGAGTCGCCGTTGGCATGAATGATCCGCCGCCGCGAGTGGGCAGCTTCCTGCGTAAAGATCAGTTTGCCGCCCTCGCGATCAAATTCGGCTCCCCAATCGATGAGCTGCTTTATGTATTTTGTCCCTTCGGTAACGAGCGTCTCGACAGCCTCGACGTCGCAGAGGCCCGCACCCGCGACGAGCGTATCGTCCTCGTGGAGCTCGGCGTTATCGTCCTCAGACAGCACGACAGCGACGCCGCCCTGAGCGTATTCGGTGTTCGACTCGCTCGCCTTGTCCTTGGTCAGGACGGTGACGTTCGCTCCGCTCCCCGCAAGCTCGATCGCTGCCCGCAGGCCCGCCACGCCGCTGCCGATCACCACGAAATCGGTTTTTAAGGACATTATCCAAACTTTAGCAAAATCATCGCTGTAAATGACAGCCACGAGGCCGCAAATCTGCCATCGATTTCGTTCCCGCCAGAGATGCCGATCAGTTCGTTTCGATGACCGATCTGCCGTTCGAGCGTTCCAGAGCGTTCCAAGTTCCTGTGGAACGCCATAACTGCTGTAATTATTGCGGTTACGGCAATAATTTTGCTCCGTTCACGAGAATTTCGCGCAAAAATCACGCGGTTGGTGAAATTTTGTAACTATTGAAACTACAAGCTTTAACGAATCACGCCGCTTCGCGAACTGCCGAACATTGCCCGAACGCTTTTTCGTTCTTTCCCGCTTCAAGACTCTGGTTTTGCATTTCAAAGATCCGGCTGTCGATGCAACTGACCGACAACCATCTAGTTACATTTTACCAGATGTGTCAAGAATGGCGAGTGTGCAGATATGCAGCAGGATTATTCGTGTGGGATCTTTTTCACCCGCTGCCGCAACTTGAAGAGGGTCGCGAAAAAGCTCGGCCATGCCAGCACTGAAAACAATTCCGGGTGGAGCGTTTTCACTGTTAAGTCAAGCCACTTTCACTGGTCAGCGTAATCGCTGAAGACAAATCGATCATCTGTCTTGGCGAATATTTCCGCCAGTCGCCACCCCAGGGGATAGCTGTAAATCCCGTCGACGTCCACGTTGATATAGAAATAGGATTGCGGTGCACGGTCGGGAAAGGTCATCGCCCGTCTGTAGACGGCAATGTCGATTTTCCCGTGTCGCCGTCGCTGATCTCCGGCACCGCCGTCAGCAAAGTCTGAGTGTATCCCCATTGCATCTGGTCGTACTTGCCATCGCTGCTTCGGTGCCAGTACCATATGCCGTTGCCGTATTCGGCTGCTCCGCGCCATACCGCGATGTCCAGTTTGCCGTCGCCGTCAAAGTCCACAACCGCCTACCAGATCAATACCCCAGTGCCCAAGCGCCGTAGTCTGTTCGTCAGAACTCCGCTCTATGTAAAACGTCATAAACGCCTCAAACGCTCACGAAGTCATAACCAAATATTGCGGAATCGGCTTTGCCGTCCCCATCGTCCCCGTCTATCGGAATTGCGCCATGATCGAATCTCTCCCCTCAGCGAAAACCGTCAGCGACTCTGTTGGATATACCTGGTGCCATTCGAGCGGACGGTAGACAGCGATGTCGGCCTTTCCATCGCCATCAACGTCCGCCATTGTTGCAGAGCGGTCCTGCCATCACCCCCAGGGCATTTATCCCGACTGTATTTGACAGCGTCGTCGATATCGCATAGGACGATGCAGACTGAGGCAAGCTCCTGCATCGCGGGAAGCCTCGATTCCCAGACGCCGTGCTGAAACGCGGCTTCGATCACTATCGATACCTGTTCCTCGAGATAATGCTGTACAAGCCGAAAAAACAGCTCGGTCGCGCGGGCGTTTGCGTCCGGCGGGAGTTCATCATGCTTGACGCCGAATGTGTTGACGTAACCTTCTTTGATCTCGTCGCGGCTGACGAGCGGCATCCATAGTGCGCGGGCAAGTTTGAGTGCGAGGGTATTTTTGCCAGAGCCCGGGCGGCCCGTGACTATGACGCATTTTGGCTTGGGGTCCACGCTCTAAGAATAAACGAAAAATCGTCGAAATTATCGCTTGACATCTACGAAAGTCTTCGTATATCATCCGTCTACGAAGTTATTCGTAGGTGCCAAATGAGACAATTGCAAAAACCAACTTCCGCCGAACTCGAGATACTCGACGTTCTCTGGGAGCGAGGCGAGTCAACCGTCCGTGAGGTCTTTGAGTCGTTGAGCGAGCACAAGCACACGACTTACACGACCGTTTTGAAGTTCATGCAGATAATGCAGGAAAAGGGGCTCGTTGAGCGTGATATCACGGAAAAGGCCCATGTTTACCGTCCATGCGTTACGCGCCGGCAGACACAATCAAACCTGGTCGGCGACCTTTTGGACAAGATGTTTCACGGTTCGGCCCTGGGCCTGGTCCAGCATGTGCTGGAAACCAAGCCGGCCACCGCGACGGAACTTGCAGAGATACGGCGATTGATCAACGAGGCCGAATCCAAGGGAGAGAACAAATGAACTGGCAATCGTTTACGGGATCGGCATTTGTGGAATCGCTTGGCTGGGCACTCGTCAACTCGATCTGGCAGGCGGGGTTGGTTTCGGCAGTTTTGTTCGCTGTCCTACGGATCGTACCTCGACGGGCGTCCGATCTTCGCTACGCACTTGCGGTCGGTTCGCTAGCGATCGCGGCGGCTATGCCGGTCACCACTTTTCTGAGAAGCCCGGCGTTGACCGAACCGTCTGCGTCGATCTCGCGTTCATTATCGGCCGATGAAAACGTCAGTAGCGCGAGCAGCATCCGCGACAAAGGCGATCTCTCGCGGCAGGAAGCTAACTACGCGCAGACAATTCTCGATAATAACGTTTCCGGCCGGCCGCTTGCGTTCGTCGGGCAGTGGGTCGATAGGACACTTAGCCCGTTTCTTCCGTTTATCGTAGCATTCTGGTTTTTCGGGATAGCTCTCTACTCCATCAGGCTCTGCGGCGGTGCTTTGCAGCTCAAGCGGTACCGCAAGAGGGCCGTTTCGATCGTCGACGAGGCCTGGCAGCAGCGATTTTCCGAACTTTGCGAGAAACTCGAGATCCGGCGGAGTGTCGTACTGTTAAGGTCATCGGTCGTCTCCACGCCGATCGCGATCGGTGTTTTCAAGCCGCTTGTCCTGCTCCCGGCAGCCGCTTTTCTTCAGATACGGCCTGAGGAGCTCGAGACGATCATCGTTCACGAGCTTATACACATTCGGCGCTACGACCCGCTCGTTAACGTCATTCAAAACGTTATCGAGGTCGTCGCGTTTTACAACCCGGCGATCTGGTGGATCTCTGCCGAAGTCAGGCGCGAGCGGGAGTTCGCCGCCGACAGCGCGGTGCTCAAGATCTTTGACAGTTCCCACGTCACTTACGCCAATGCTTTAGCGAATCTCGAAGAGATCCGCGTTAGCGCGGATCAAAAACTGTCGTCGCTCGCGGCGGCATCAAATGGAGGTAACTTGATGAAAAGAATAAAAAGGATCCTGAAAATGGAAACCGAGATGTCACGAGCCAATTCCGCTTGGACGGCAGGTCTGGCCGCTGTGATCATCTCGGCATTACTGACGATCGTATTTTCGGTCAACCAGTCTGGTTCTGTCAATGCACCGCAGTGACGATCCGCCAAAAGACGCGGACGCGACCGCACGACTGCTGATCGCAAAATTGTCACAATACAAAGTGCCGGCAGTCGGCTTTGTGACCGGCTCGTCGATCTCCGACGGTGAAAAATTGTATCCGGTGCGGGCCAACATCGTTCGCTTATGGCGGGACGCGGGTCTCGATGTCGGCATCGGCGGATTCAACCATCTCTGGTTCTCCAAAACTGGCTACGACGACTATGTCGCGAATGTCGCCAAGAATATCAAAGTGACCGACCGCATCACGAGCGAAAAGGGGAACAAGATCCGATATTTCAGCTATCCATATCTAAATACCGGCAAGTCGGCCGAAGACCAGCGGCGTTTCCAGGACTGGCTCAAAGAGCAGGGACTGTCGGCCGTAAAATACACGATCGACAACGACGAGTGGATGTATTCGTATGCGTATGATGTCGCCCGCAAGGACAACGACATCAATACGATGAAAGAGACTCAGGCCGCATTCATCGATTATATGAGGCAGATGATCGAGCACTATGAAGCTTATTCACAGACGATGTTCGGCCGAGATATAGCGCAAACTATGGTGCTGACTTCGAGCCGGCTGGTCGCCGATTCGGCCGACGAATTATTCGGAATGCTGAAGACGCGCGGCTATAAATTTGTCCCGATGGACGTCGCTCAATCGGACGATGCTTACAACTCGACCGATAACTACGCCGGTGACTCCGGGATCTCGTGGTTCGAGCGCTGGATGCTGGCTAAGGGCGGCACGCTGCTCGAAGTGCCAAAGATCAACAAAGGCGTCCAGAGGATCTGGGACGAGAAAAGACTGGTCCAGGGCTCCAAGAAAAAGGACTCGTAAAACACCTCACTCGATCGGAGCCGGTGTTTGCAGGTGAAGGCATCTGCCCCTTCCGGCAAAAAGGCCCGCTCGCGTTTGCGAACGGGCCTAAATTCTAGTGACGAGATCCCCTTAAATCGGGATCTTCAATTCCTGTCCCGGATAGATCTTGTCGGGATCGTGGAGGATGTCTCGATTTGCATCCCATATGGCTTTCCATGCGATGCCGTACTTGCCGCCGATCTTGCTCAAGCTGTCGCCTGACTCCACGGTGTAAGTGTGACCGCCGCCGCCGGCTGCATCGCCGAGGCCGATGTTAAGGATCAAGTCGCCCGACTTATAGTCAGGGTCGAGGCGATTGTATTCGTCCCATAGAGCCTGTTTTGCCTCGGCGCTCGGAGCCGTGCCGGTAACAACAAGCGTGCCGTTGTTCCCCTCGCTCAACTCATACGTCGTACCGTTCTGGTTGGCAAGCTCAAGAAGTGACTGATATTTTTCCTGTGCTGACATTGTATTTCTTCCTCCCTTGCTTAGCTGCCTTTCTTAAGCTGGTTATCGATACCGGTGATGCCGGACTGTTGAATGGTCTGAATGCAGGTCGCGTATTTTGCCGACGGTACCTCGCCGGTAACGGTGACCTTACCATTCATCACGGCTACCGACGCCCCGGTGCATCCTGCCTTTTTCAGGTCCTCCGTGATCTTGCCCGTCAACGCCGGATCGGGAGCGGCCGGGGTCGCTGCCGGAACAGGTTTGAGAGTAATTTTGTTATCTACCGATTTGATGCCATCGACCTTTGCTGAGGCCTCGGCCTTGTTCTTAACGGTGATATCTGCAACTTCCCCGGTCAGTGTAGCCACGCCGTCCTTGACGGCCACCGTGACTCCGGTGATCTTGTCAGCCGCCAGTTTGTCCGTAGCTGCTTTTTGCAGGTCGGCGTCGCTCTTACCGCATGCACTCAAAAAGAGAGCAACAGCGAGAGTGAGAATCGTTAATGCTTTTATTTTCATTTTTCCTCCAGAAAGGTCCAATCTAATATTGACGTATCAATAACCTCGACAACCGAATGCGTGTTCCCGCCTCGTGCGTAAAACTCGACCGGTACGCATACGGTAGATCGCCTAATTGCTTAGTGTGAATATCTTGTATGAAAATACAAAGATTTTCAATGCTCGACGGCATATAACTTAGCAAAAGATCTCGTCGTATATTTGACAGGCGACGCCATAAGAGGTGTGGTCAGGCCGTATGATGAAATGCCAATCGGCGAGGCAGTAGAGCTTTTGTCGCTCTTCGAATAAGCGCCGTGCATCCTCTTTGTTTCGGGCAAGCGGACGGTCCTTGCGCGAGAACGTGATATTTAGCCAGCAATGCTCAAACGTCGATTCGAGCCAAACGCTTGTAAACGCCTTTTCTTGCAGCAGCTTGCGGTTTTCGGGCAGTGTCCAGGTGCCGCCGCCGAGAGAGAGTATCCGCACACCCGGATCTGACAGAACCCGATCGAGCGCCGCGGTCTCAATGTTGCGAAATTCCTTTTCCCCGATGTCGTCAATGATCTTCGCGATGGAGCGCCGCTCGGACTCTTCGATCACGTGGTCGAGGTCGACGCGTCGCGCCCCTGCCATGTGGGCCAGATGCCGGGCGACGCTGGATTTGCCGACGCCCATAAATCCGGTCAGTACGATACGGACATCTTTGCTCGCGGACATTACTCAAGAGGATACGACACTCGACAGTGTCTCGAAAAATGCCGGAAATGACACGTTCGCGCATTCGGCACGTTCGATCTCGGTCTCGCCATCGGCCAATAGCCCCGCGACCGCGAACGCCATCGAGATACGGTGGTCGCCGTGCGAATCGACCGTCGCTCCGTGCAGGTCGGAGCGTTCGATCCTGAACCCGTCATGGAACTCCTCTGCCACGGCCCCCATTTGCCGCAGATTCTGGACGATCGCCGCGATCCTGTCTGATTCTTTGACACGCAGTTCGGCTGCCCCGCGGACCTCTAAACCGCCGTCGAGCCTGGTCCCTAGTACAGCAAGCACCGGGATCTCGTCGATGATATTGGCAATGATCGGCCCGCTAAGAACATTGGCCGCCGAGCCGAGGCTCCCGCTTCGTCCCCGGACCGAGATGTCTCCTACCGGTTCGTTGCAGACCAGTCGCTCATTTTCGACCGACAGCTCCACGCCCAGATCACCAAGCACACTTATAAAACCGGTCCGCGTCGGGTTGAGGCCAACGTTCTTAATGGTCAAACGTGAACCGTCGAGGCATGCCGCGGCGACCATGAAAAAGGCGGCGGAAGACGCGTCGCCCGGAACTGCGAATTCGCGGGCCGAGAGATCCTGAGGGCCTTTCACCGAAACCCGTTCTCCGTCGGTTTCAACATCAGCGCCAAACCATCGGAGCATCCGTTCCGTGTGATCGCGTGTGGCCGAGTGTTCGATGACCGTAGTGCGTCCCCGGGCGTTGAGGCCGGCGAGCAGAACGCAGGATTTGATCTGAGCGGAGGCGACCGGCGGCGTGTATTCGATCGCCTTAAGCTCGCCGCCGCGAATCGTGAGCGGTGCATGTCCGTCCACAGAGCCGACAGTCGCACCCATTGCTGTCAGCGGTTCGATAATGCGTTTCATCGGCCGCCCCGAAAGGGAATCGTCGCCGATCATTACCGATTCGAAATCCTGTCCGGCCAAGATCCCTGCCATGAGGCGCATCGTCGTTCCGCTGTTGCCGCAATCAAGGGGACTTTCAGGTTTAAGAAATCCGTTTCTGCCGACGCCGTCGACCGTGACTTCCTGGCCGTTCTGGCGGACCGGCACGCCAAGCTGACGGAGGCACTCAAGTGTCGAGCCGCAGTCGACGCTCGTCGCATAGTTGCCTATCACGGACCGCCCTCGAGCCAGTGCGGCGAACATCGCCGCCCTGTGCGAGATCGATTTGTCGCCAGGCAGATCGATGTCGCCGACGATCGCTTTCGCTTTCGTTATCTTCATTGCACTTATTTTAGACGTTTTCGTCCCGGTTTGTCTTGACAGCGAGACTTGCAAGCCATTACCTTACAAGTCATATATTGTGACAGTACACAAGGAATTCAACTTACCGAGCAGTATCGATTCGGTCGATCTTGCCGCCGCAAAGGCTGAGACATTTGCCCGGTCGGTCGGTCTGTCTAATGATGAGATCTATGCGATCGATCTCGCGGTCCGCGAGTCGGTCGCAAATGCCGTCAAGCACGGCAACAAATTTGACGAGGACAAGCCGGTCGAGGTGACTCTGGCTGACACGAGCCGCGGCATCGAGATAACGGTGCGCGATTTCGGGACGGGATTTTCGGTGGACGAGATACCCGATCCGACCGATCGCGAAAACCTGCTCAAGACGAACGGACGAGGGATACTCTTTATGCGATCGTTCATGGACGAGGTCGAATGGGCGCATCCGGACGGCGGCGGCATTATCGTTAAAATGCTCAAGAAAAGATAAAAACCGAACTTAACTTGGACAATCTGAGTACGGTTGGTCTAAAATCTGCTTTCAAATCAAAACTACTAAACCCCAGAGGAGATAATAATGGCTGATATCAATATTACTGAACGTCAGGCAGGTGATGTGACGATACTTGACCTGGACGGCAAAGTTACCATCGGCGAGGGAAGCGTCGCTCTTCGCAGTGCGATCCGCCGGGTACTTGGTGAGGGCAAGAATAAGATCCTGCTCAATCTTGGCCGTGTGGGTTACATCGACTCGAGCGGCATAGGCGAGCTCGTGTCGAGCTTTACGGCGGTCAACAAAGAGGGCGGCACGCTTAAACTCCTCAACTTGACGGAAAAGATCCAGGATCTCCTGGCGATCACCAAGCTCCTGACCGTCTTCGACGTTTACGAGAGCGAAGCCGATGCGCTCAGCAGTTTTAACTAGGACTGACGATCATTTTCTACGACCGAACAAAGGATAAGGGAACGGCCGCGATTTCCTTTGTCCTTTTGTTTTGCCTTAAATCGGGTGCATCCTTGCGGGGCGGTGGTTCATCTTGTCAATTGACGCTTATTACTGCTTTGAGCAACCTTTATCGTAAGTCCGACGCAGGCCAATATCCATGAAGAAGTTGTTGTTCTTTCTTACGCTCGTCCTGGTTCCCCTACACGTGTGTGGCCAGAATGCTCCAACGAGCTTTGACGTCTCGAATTACGGTGTCAAGATCGGCCCCGATAAGCGGGTTATGGTCGTTCTCGCGACCCTTGAGATGGCGCGTGGGCGAAATGATCAGGGAGAGGAAGTAAAGCTGATCGATACGCCGCTATCCGAAGCCGGCAAGAAGTTTAGGGCCCAGCTTTTGGCAGATAACGCCGGATTGAACGAAGACCTTCGGTCGCGGATCTCTCAATTTGTGGCTCAGTACATCAAACGCCACCCGAAAGCTACCGAAGCCGAGATCGTAAGTCCTTTCATTTCGATGGCATTCTCGCTTTCGCCGGCGCCCGAGATGTACGATCCGGCGTTTACCGGCGATCTGCCGGGTGAATTGCTGGATGTGCTCGATTTCGCGCCGCTCGCGAGAGAGTTCTATCGCCGTTCGGGCATCAGCGGCAAGCTGGATGAGTATGTCAGGCAATACCGGGCCGAGGCTGACGGCACGCTTCGAACTTCGACCCGAGAGATGGTCAGTGAATTACTGGACTATTTGCACACACGGCCCGAGGTGTTCTACACGGAAAAGGTCACTGTCGAAACACAAAAAGCGAACAGCAAATCGACCGTACTCAGAAAGATCGAATCGAGAGAGCACGAACGCCGGTTCTTTATCGTCCCGGAAATGCTGTCGCCCGTCGGCAACGTGGTCTTTCTAAACATCAAGGACGACTATTTTGTCATAGTACCGCCTGACAAGGACGTGAGCTACTCGGATGTTCGCCGGGCCTTTCTCCGGTTCGTGGTCGATCCGCTCGTGTTGAAGAACGCCAAAGAGATATCGGCGTTTACCCCGACAGTCAAGCCGCTTCTGGACGAGCGGCGAAAATCGGTCCCGAACATTTCGCCGGACGTTTACCTTGCCGTTAGCCGGTCGCTGATCGCCGCGATCGATGTGCGCCAAAAAGAATACTCAAAGATCAGGTTGGCGACGCTGCAGGCACGCGAAAGAATACAGAGATTTAAGACCGACTCCGAAAAAAAGGCAGTGGCGGCAGACCTCGAGAAACTTAAACAGGGATTTGCCGACGACACCGCGCTCGAGTTGTCCGAGGCATACGAGCGCGGAGCGGTCCTTGCGTTCTATTTCGCGGAGCAGCTCAGAGGGACCGAGGATTCTGGCTTTGACATCGCGTCTTCGATGAAAGAAATGGTGGCGACGATCGATGCCGCCAAGGAGAGCAGACGGCTAGAGGACAACGCCGAAGCGCGAAGACGAGCACTGGCGATGCGTGAAGAACGCAAGAAACGTCCTGTCGCGACCGAGATCGTTGCCGAAAATCCCGTGACGCTGCGGCTGCTCGAGATCCAGAAGACGATCGATGCCAAAGACTACAGAAAAGCTTCGACCGACCTGAGGAAACTTCTTGCCGACAATCCCGGCGAACCGCGAATCTACTACAACATCGGGCGTGTCGCGAGCCTTTCTGCCGAAAGTATCACCGACGCCGAGGAGCAGGCAAAGGTGCTGCTCGAGGCGAAGGTCGCTTATACGAACGTTCTCAATTCCGCGACCGTCAATACCGACAAAGCCCTTCTTTCGCTGACCTATGTCGCGTTGGCTCGAATTTACGAGTTCTATAACGACCCAAAATATGCGATCCAGCTTTACGATATGGCGATCAAGATCGACGATGTGGCCGGCGGTGCGTACCTCGATGCCCTGGCCGCAAAGCAAAGGCTCTTAAAGAATCCACAATGACGACCCTTACATCCTTCGTCGAGTGGGCCGCGGGTGGGCGGCGGCGTCTGACAAATGAGTAAAAAGCCGTTCCGCAGCGGGTTTGCCGCCATTATTGGTCGCCCGAATGCGGGCAAGTCCACATTGCTCAACCGCCTCGTCGGTGAGAAGATCGCGGCCGTTTCAAACAAACCTCAAACGACGCGGCACAAAATAAAGGGAATAGTCACCCTTCCCGATTCGCAGATCGTTTTTGTGGATACCCCGGGCGTACACAAGCCCGGGCATCTGCTTAACCGGCGGATGATGGCGGCAGTTCATGACGCGATCCTCTCGGTCGACGTGCTGGTCCTGATGCGGGACGCCAGTGTATCTAGCGGTAATGGCGACCGATTTGTACTGGAACTCGTCAAAAATGCCGCCAAACCCACGCTCCTCGTCCTCAACAAGATCGACAAGGTAAACAATAAGGCACTTCTTTTGCCGCTGATCGAAGAATATTCTCGTGAATACGATTTCGTCGGGATCCTGCCGGCCTCCGCTCTGAAAGGCGAGGCGATCGAGCGGCTTCTTGAACTCATCGGCGAGCATCTGCCCGAGGGCGAGGCGATCTTCGGCGAAGACGAGATGACCGACCAGCCTCTGCGGAGCATTGTCGCCGAGATCGTCCGGGAAAAGATACTGGCGAGCACGGGCGAGGAGATCCCGTACGTGACCGCTGTCGTGACCGAGGCCTATGACGATTCGCAACCGGGGCTCGTGCGTATCTACTGTGCCGTCTATGTCGAGCGGGCGTCGCAGAAGAAGATAGTTGTCGGCAAAGGCGGCGCGAGGATCAAGGATGTCGGGACCAAAGCAAGGATCGACATCGAGAAACTCGTCGGAACGCGCGTCTATCTGAAACTATTCGTTAAGGTGGTCGAAGACTGGCGAAATCTCGATCGCACGCTCAACGAGATCGGCGTACAAGGCTAATGGAGAAAGTAATCGATCGCTGGTTCACTGCCGAGGTGACATGCGAACCCACGGCAGTTGAAGCAGTGGAGTCGGCTTTCAACGCTGTCGGTTCCTCCGGGACGAGCACCGACGGCCTTAGAAAAAGCGCGGAAGAACCCCTGGCCGTTACCGGGTATTTCGATACTCCGCCCGAGACTCAAGACGTCCATGAGGCCGTCAAATCGTCCCTCCGCTTGTACGGCCTTTCATACGCCGTGGTGAGCGACATATCGTTCGGCGAGGTGGAACAAACCGATTGGCTGGCGGAATGGAAGAGGCATTGGAAGCCGACCTCCGTCGGCCGTTTTATTATTGCTCCGCCGTGGTCGGACATTGTTGAAGAGAACAGACTCGTCATACGAATTGAGCCGAATATGGCCTTTGGAACGGGCACGCATGAGACGACGAAATTGTGTCTCGCAGTGATAGACGAGCACTTTGATCCCGATGATAGTTTTCTCGATGTTGGGACAGGTACGGGAGTGCTGGCGATCGCGGCCTCGATGTTAGGCGGCCGAGGGATCTTTGCTTATGACACTGACGCAGATTCAGTGGCGATCGCCCGCGAAAATGCAGTTGCCAACGGCGTTGCCGATCGTATCGCGATCTTCGGCGGGTCGATAACCGATGATACGCCGCCGCACGACTTTGTTTGCGCTAACCTGACATTGGACGTGATCGGCCCCATCCTCGAGCAACTCATATCCAAAACCCGAAAGATGCTCGTCTTATCTGGGATACTCGTTACGCAGCAAGATGCTATCGCCGCGGAACTCAACCAGCGCGGCTTGAGCAATTTCGAGATCACTCATGCGGGCGAATGGATATCGGTCATTGTCCGGGTTTGACCCCCTTTTTTGGTGGAACGGCAATTGGGATGTCACCGTCGTCGGTGACCGTAACGAGCGGTTCTCGCGATTTTGGTTTAAGACGGGGAGCACCCTTTGACAGCACCGGAGCGGTCTTAGACAGGCTGAACAACCGCGGTGAAAGCGGTTCCTGCCTTTTGAGGATCGTCCCGCCTCTCCCCGCAACCCAAACCTGTTTGCCGCCGCGGTAAACCACGGTCTGTAGTACTTTACCTGTAATATTCGGCTGCAGCAGCCAGTCTTTACCGCCATTTTCCGTGACCAGAACCGTGCCGGCCTCTCCGACGGCGATCGCGCCTTCCGAACCGAACGCCTGTACTGCGAAGAGATTCGCCCGCGACGGCGACTCCTGATCTGTCCAGCTTGAGCCGCCGTCCGTGGTTCGGAGGATGATGCCGCCGGCACCGACGGCAAAGCCTCTTTTCTCGTCGAAAAAGCTTACCGAATAGAGGTTTTCGCGGACGTTCGTTTTGACCTTGATCCAGGTCAGGCCGCCGTCCGAGGTCAGAAGCACCATACCTTTGTCGCCCACCACGACACCTCTTTTCTCGTCGAAGAACCTTACATCCTCGAGCCAGAGCCGCGTGCCCGATTCGAATTGCTCCCAGTAGGCGCCGGCCGATTCGGTGCGAAGGATCATCCCGTTGGCACCGACGGCGAAACCGAGCTTGTCGGTCACAAAACTTACGCTCAACAGGTCCTCGGAGACGTTCGAGATACCTTTGCCCCAGCTCGCACCGCCATTTATCGTCCGCAGAACCGTACCTTTGTCTCCCACGGCCCAGCCTTTCTGACCGTCGTAAAAATTGACGGAATTGAGGTTTTCGGTAGCGTCCGTAAATACCGGTAGCCAGTTGCGGCCCTCGTCGTTGGTCAACCAGATGCGGCCCTTTGAGCCGACGGCGACGCCCAGCTCGTCGTCGAGAAATGTCATATCGTTGACGTCATCCCGGCTGCCCTCGCTGAGCCGCTGCCACGCCATTCCGCCGTCGTCAGTGCGAAGCAGAAGGCCGTTGTCCCCGACAGCCCAACCTGTCGAGCTGTCTGCGAAATAAGTCGCGACAAGCTTTGGGTTAGTCCGGACGTTAAACGGCAGCCAGGACGAGCCGCCGTCGCCGGTCAGCCAGACAAGGCCGTTGGCGTCCGTGATCGCGCCGTTCCGATCGTTTGAGAACGACACCGACAACAGGTCGGCACGGCTGTAAATATCGATCGTTTTCCAGGTAATGCCCGCATCGGTGCTGCGTGCGACACAGCCGCCATAACCTACGACAATGATCGATCCCGGGTTTTGGTATGAAACGCCGGACAGCAGCGAGGTGCCGCATGGGCTCGATGATCGCCACGACGAGCCGCCATCGTCGGTTGCAAGCGTTACGCCGTTGGTACCGACAGTGACGGCATGTTGGTCGTCCAGCACGGCGATCTTCAACAGATGCTCGGTGGTCCTGGACTCCTGACTCTGCCACGTGGTACCGCCTGTCACAGTTTTGAGAATTCTGCCGTACGTGCCGACGACCCACCCGCTGCCATTTCCAGTCGTTGAAAAGGCGACGCCGTAAAAATGGTCACGTGAATCCACCGCGACCGGCCGCCATACTTTACCGCCGTTGGATGTCGCCAGAATTGTCCCCCTTGAACCGACGATGATCGCGTTGTCCTCATCACGTACCCAAACGCCCGAAAATGCGACGTCCGTGTACGCATACTGTTTCGCCCACGTAAAGCCGCCGTCCGTCGTGTGAAGAATCGTGTTGTCCGAGCCTACCGCAAATCCGTCGGCTTTGTTGGGAGCAAAGTGTATCGCGTAGAGCGGATTACCCTGGGGGCTCGGATTTTGCCAGACCCAGCCGAGGCCGCCGCGAGACTGTGCGAACGTCGACGCAGCGATCGCGAGGACCAGACACAGAAGGCCCGGCAACCGTGATCTTACGGGTCGGACATTAGGCGCGTCGCGGTTTCGCCGTTTTTTAATGTTCAATATGTCCTGCACTACTTACTACGCGGGATACTCCAGTGTTTTAGGCCTCCGTGACACCGATCATGGCGGCCGCTTCGTCGAGCACGACCGGGTCGACAGTTCCCGAGCTTGCTACTTTTTTCGCGACAGTGTCTGCGACTTCCTGAATGTCGTGTCCGGCGTGGCCTTTGATCCACGTCCACGTAATTTGATGGAAAGCGGCCGCGGCATCCAGACGACGCCACCACTCGTGGTTGGTCTTTCGCTTCCACGTGCCGCCCATCGTCTCGATCACGTATCGTGAATCGGACATAAGCGTCACTTTACACGGTTCCCTCAGGTTTTCGAGGCCCAAAGCCGCGGCGGCTATCTCCGCTTGTTGATTTGTCGCGTTGCCCAGGTATTCACCGACGACTTTCCAGTAGCCTTTAAATCCCATGACCGCGACAGCCGCCGCCCTCGCGGCGCCCTTACCGTTGCCGAGGCTAGATCCGTCGCAAACGATCGTGACTTTTTTCATATGCGGTCGCCGATCGAGATGACGTGGTCGACGTAACCCTCAAAGGTGTCATCATGCGAGATAACAAAAAGCTGATCGAAGTGCGTTATCCGGCTGATCTGCAGGGCCAGATTCTCGCGTCGTTCGGCGTCCATGTTGGTCGTGGGTTCGTCAAAAAATGCAACGCGGATATCCGTCAACTGCTTTAGCAGCGCAAGGCGGACCGACAAGGCCGCAGCCATCTGCTCACCGCCCGACAGGCTCTGGAATGGACGCTCGTATCCCTCCTCTTCCAACAGCACGGCGTAGTCCTCACCCCATTTAAGTGTGCGTTCGGCATTTCCGGTGATCTCGCGAAACATCTGATTAGCTTCGAGCGAGACGTGATACACATAGTTGCGGGCCACACGGGGTGCGGCTTCCTTGAGCGTGTTGCGAATAAACGTGATTGCCTCGGCGACGTTTTCGAGCCGCTCCTTTTCCCGGAATTCCGTACCAAGCGAGCCGCGGATCTCGGCGAATCGTGCGAGTTCCGTCGCAAGCTGCGAGGCCCGCTGATTAGATGCATCGAGCATCGCGGTTCGGGTGGCAAATCCCCTTTCCGACTCAAGCAGCGACAACCGGGCCACCGCGTGATCCTCTGGATTGTATGATGCGGCGGCGTCAAGTGCCGCCTTCTCGGCAACGGCCGCCTTCGCCGTCAGACCTGAATGTTCGGCCTTTGTCGACTCGAGAGCGGCCCGTCGTTCGTCGACCGCCTTCGCTTCAGCCTCGCGAGCGAGAAACTCGCGATGGGCTTCAGCCGTGGCGTCGCGTTCACCCGCAAGATCGGCAAAGGTCTTGTCGAGCTCCGCGTATTTGTCCAACTGTTCGGCGGTTATCTGCCTGTCGTTCTCCAGCCGCTCGATGTTCTTTTCGATCTGGGTCTTCTCGGTCTGAAGGTCCGTTTCTCGTTCAAGCTGGCCGCGTAGAAATCTTATTTTTGAGCGCGGGTCTTCGAGTGCAGCCAGTTTAGCCTCCAGATCGGCCAGTTCACGTTCGGCCTGGGACAACTGGGCCGCACGTGCTTCGAGCGTCGCTTTTTCGCTGTTCAGGCGTTGGCCCTCGAGCTTGAGTTCCTCTTCGCGTTGGCGATAAGATTCGGCCGCTGCCGCATGCTGCTGAGCCATCCGTGCCGCGCGTAGGCTTGAGGTAACGACACCGTATTCACCTTCCGCTGCCGCGATCCGCGAGCGAAGATCCTCGAATTGGCTGGTAATAAAGCTCTCGAGCGTTTGCCCCTCCTCGAGATTGAGACACCGCTGCGAGAGTATCGGACACAGGCCGTTGCGGACCTCGCTTTGAAATTTTTCGTCGCGTTCGAGACTCGCACGCAGGCCGGCTAAGTCGTGGAGAAGCTGCGAATCCCGTTCTTCGAGCGTCTTGAGCTCCGCAGCCGCCTGCGAGTGGGCGGCTGCCTCGTCAATTCTCACTTTGTTTGCCCTAAAACTCTCGCGAAGCTCGGCCAAACGCTGGTCGATGCCCGTTATCTGGGCCGCGACGGAGCGGGCCTCGGAAACACGATCACGAGACTCGGCGAGTTTTTTCTCAAGCGTGTCTTGCTCGACGGCTTTTGGTTCCAATGACACGATCTCGACGCGTGCTCGTTGCGCGGCCTCGATCTCGTCTGTCAGACGCTTGCTGTCGGCGTTGACCTTGACCAGGGCCGTGTCCGTTTTTGCCAGTTCCTGACGCTGGCGATCGCGTTCGACCCGCTCTCGCTCGAGTTCTTTGAGAAGACCGAGAACCTCGGTATGCCGGGCGGCCTGCGTACCGACGGTCTTGATCCTCTCGGCGGCCTCGACGGCCGCGGCGAGATCGCGTTCCATCCGGCCGAGGATCAGCTCGTTTTTTTCAAGGTCCGACCGCAAACGCTCATGTGCAGCCGCTGCATCCGTAAATGCTTTTTCGCTGAGGTCGAACTTGGTGACGCTCGCCTTTTTGTCATCAAGGTCGGCCTTGAGGGTCTCTAATCCTGCTGAGAGTTTCGCAATCTCTTCGACGAGTGACAGATGTTCCTTCTCTACCTCATCAGACCGGGCAAGTTCGCCCTCAGCGCGTGCGATCTGCTCCCGTATAGTTGCTATCGATTGGTCCACGAACTTGCCGGTATCACGCAGCTTCTCTGCCGCCTGGCGATATTCCTCCACCTTGAGCAGCCGATCAAAGGCGGCTTTGCGGGCGGTAGCGCTGTCCAGAAATATCGCTGTAAACGTGCCTTGCGGCACACCAATGGCGTGCTGAAAGAGCGACTTAAGGTCCGTTCCCGGCTCAAGGCCCAGATGCTGCCAAAGAAACCGGGTGACCTCTTCACGTTTGTCGGCGATGCGGGTTTTCAGTCTCGGATCGGTAACGTGATAGGCAGTTCCCGTGTCGCGATATACCTCGTACTTGCGTTCGTCAAGGCCACTCTCGAATGTGACACGCGCCCAGCCTTTTTTTGCCCCGCGGCGAAGAAAATCTTCTTTCTTATATTCGAGCAGATCGAACAATGTCCAGGCGATGACCTCGATCAGTGTCGTCTTGCCGGCTCCGTTCTCGCCCGTAATGGCGGTCGTTCCACGATCGAATTCTAAGGTGGTCGCGGCGTAGGATTTGATATTCTCAATCTCGATCTTTGAGATGTGCATATTCGGCCGCGTTTTGCGTTACATACTGATTCTAATTGAAATCCGGTCAAAGAAAAAGAAACAGTCTGTCCGCGGCGCTGCCCGGCTTGTGGTAAGTTGTACGCGTTATCTATGAGAGAGGTACGGATCCTATGAAGATCGATTCGGGCAGCGTGGTGTTGCTCACGCTTCACAGCCCCAGAGAGCGTCACATCGGAGTTCTTCACGAGATCTCCGCGGCCGGTGTGTTCCTGAGAACGGTAGAATTTGACTATTTCGACGAATGGAGCCGAGCGATCGCGGGTGGTGACGTCTTTCTCAAACTCAATGAGTCTTTCTTCCCGATGTGGCGCGTTGAACGGGTAGCACTGGACGAACCGGTCGCCGATGCGCCGTCGATGGCCGAGCTGTTCGAGCGGCGAACGGGCCGGGTTCTGAGCGAGTTCTGACGGCCGCCTATTGTTGTTTGTTGATCGAGATCGAGCCGTTATTTGTGGTCAACCGCAGCATGGTGTTGTTGGCCTTTCCGATCGACGCGGTAATGCTCTTGACCCAACCGCCCTTGAGGTCTTCGGTCATGATCTTTAGCGGAAATTCGGAATTGAATGCGCCACCATACGAAGCCCAGATCGTGCACGCCGAGTCGAGCGGCAACGTCAGCCGTATAGTGCCGTTGGACGTCCCAAAACTGTACGAACCTCCGGTCTGGATCTCGCCGTTATAGACGACCGTCCCGGATATCGAATTTATCTCGGTCTGTCGGAATTGCAGTTTCTGAACGGAGATAGCGCCGCTTGACGTCTTCGCCTTGAACAGGTCGCCGATCTCGCTCGGGCCGACGTCGAATGCAAGGATATTGCCTCGAGTGGTCTCAAGCGACATCGGTCCGGACGACTGTTCGACTGTCAGGTCGCCATTGTACGTGACCGCGCTGACTCCGGCCGAGACGTTTCTGATGGAGATGTCACCACCGGCATTCTTGATACTGACGCGCCGTATGCCGTCGACGACTGTCGTCGTCTCCTGCCCTTTTAGATTGACGACCGCTCCCGGCGGAGCGTCGATCTCGATCTCTTCACCGTGTAGGCATTCGCTCCACGATCCGGCTTTGTTCTTTGCCTCGGCTTCGGAGACTGCCAATATCAACGCCGGTTCGCCTGTTTTCGGGCTTTTCATCTGTACCCTGAATGAGAATTTACTGCCTTTAGAAACAAATATCCGGACCTCATTGCGGTTCCAGCCATTGACCGTTAGGCTGCCCTCTCCCACGCACAATGACAGGTTGACGTTCGGATCGACCTTGATCGAACGCTCAGACGTTTCGTCCCAGCCATGAGCACGCGAGTGGGGCTGCATCCCGACCGGAGCCGGCGGCGCAGCCGGGCGTTCGACAAGTGGACGGTAAACCATCTGGCCGAACATCGCGGTCGTAGCCGCTATCGTTAGAGCCGCTGCGGCTGAAACGATCCTGGATTTTCTCTTTAATGAGAACATTGCTTGTATGAGCTCTACTTAAGGCTGGCTACTAGCTCCTCTTTTTGCGATACCGAGTTTAGCAGGTCGATCTTGTTTTGGTAAGACGAATACAGGACTTGCTTAGCGGATTCGTTCCTGGGGTTCTTTCGAACCTCGGCCCTCATCTTCGTAATTGCGTCGTCGACAACGGCAAGGTCACGTTCGAAGGACATTCGCTCGGATCCGCGGATCGTGTTGTCTTTCTGGTCAGCGATAGTGCGTGAAAGGCTGGCGATCGTTCTGACATAGCTCTCTTCGCCCGGCATATACGCGGAGGATGTGTCCTTTGCTGCCGCGGGCACGTCGGAAACGGTCGCAGGTGAACGATGCACGACCGGGCGATAATCTGCACGTTCGATCCGCGCTGGCGGAGCCACTGGGTCGATCGTGCTTTCAGGGGTCGTCGGCGAAATAACTCGATCGGTGCTTGCGGATGACGACGGCGAAACCGACGTAACGACGGGCCGCGTGCTCGCCGTCTGTGTCGGCGTGAGCCCACGATTGATGAGAGCCAATGCGACCACGCCGACCACAATGATGAGGCTTGCAGCAGCGGCCATCGAAGGCGTCAACAGGCCCGCGCTCAGCGTGCCCCATAATTTTTGCCAGAACGGGCGGGACTGACGCTCTTCCGTTAATGAATCGTTGATCTTGTTCCACAGACGCTGCGTCGGAACGAGAGAATTGAATTCACGTTCGAGGGCAGGAAAAACAACGGCAGATTCGTCCTCGGCCTCGCCGAGCATGAATGCACACGAGTCGCATACAGCCACATGGGCCGAGACGCGGGTGACATCCTTGGACCCTAGCTCACCGTCAATGAACGCCTGAATGGTCCCAATTTCTAAACAATCTTGCCTCATAATGCTGCCCTCCCGACCTTGCCGTAGAACCGAACAAACTCTTGTCTCGCTCGAGCTACATAGGTTCCTATGCTGGACTCATTCAACTCGAGACTGTTCGCGATCTCCCGGTATGAAAGGCCTTGCTGTTTGAGCACCAAACAGCTGCGAAGCGGCTCCTTGATCTTGTTCAGGGCCTTAACTATCTCACTGACGCCGGCGCGTTCCTCTAATTCCGTCTCGACCGACGCCACTGAAGATGTCCCTGTCAATTTGACGTAATTCTCATCCCGGGTGTTCGCTCTTATCTGCCCCCGGATGGTATTCCGAGCGAGATTTATCGCAACCCGAATAAGCCACGGCCTGAGCATCTCGCCGTCTACGATCGAGTCAAGATTGTTGTACAGCCTGATAAACGTCTCCTGGGTCACGTCCTCGGCGATCCCCGGATCCTGCACAACCGATCTTGCTGCGCGAAAGACGGTCCGGTGATGAAGCGTAAAAGCTTCCTCGAACTCGATCCTATCTTTCGCTGCCGCCGTCGCTCTCTCGGACATTATGTCCACAAATGTTTCGGTTCTCTCGCTCATCTTCAGCATCGAAAAATGCTCTTCGAAATAGATACACCGCCGGAAGCTGATCTGTGACAAGAATTTAACCCTAAAACCCTATGATTTTCAATTTTTGGAGCACTTCCGACGACATGCCGCCGGGACCGTTCGCGGTGATCAGGTAGCGGTGGCTGTCATCGTCGTCAATTGGGATACGTCCAATTGCGTTTTCGGGTTCAATATCGTTGTCAGGCGGGTGCGGCTCGACGACCGCAAGGCGTTTGAGGATCTCGTACAAATGGGAGCGTGCAGCACCGTAGTCGCTGTCCTCATCACCGACCACCAGCCTGATCTCTGACTGCTGTTCGGCAAAATGATCAAAGATCGAGGCGGCGAGGCTCACTCCCGTTTCAAATCGCTCCGACGCGGTTATGTGACGTCCGTTCTGTTCGGCAGAGATCTTTTCGCGCAGCGACAAAGTGCTAAATTCGTCGTTCGGCATCTGTGTGTCCAGAATGACGGTTACCCGCTGTTCATCTTCGGCCGCAAATTCACGCACGGTGAGAGCCTGCGAGCGTGCGGTCGCTTTCCAATCGATGCGGCGAAAGTCGTCGTTCGGCTGATAATCGCGGAGGGCGAGCAGGTCTTGTCCGAGGCCGCGCTTGTTGGCGACCGACCGGCCCGCGTCGAGTGGGGTGTCTTCGGATAGGTCGTCAAACGGCGCGGGTGCCGGAAAGACGATGAGCTCGGTCTCGCGTGCCGGGAGGCGGCGGCGGTGACGAAAGAACCCGAAGGGAAATCGCGTTGAGAGCTCAAAGTCCTTGATCAGGAACCGGCCCCGAACGGGGAATACGTGTTCGGTCTTGCTTTCGATCGTTTTGTTGCGCGGCACATAGATCATATGGTCCAGCGTCCGGCGAATTGTCGGCGGCCGGCTCATACGCCTGGCCAGAAACTCGGGCAGTAGTTCGTGGATCTCGTCCGCGACAATAGACCGTTCGCGTTCGTTCCCCCGGACCTCGATGACGACCGACAGACTCGGGAACAGCCGTTTCCGGTTCGTAAGGTTCAAAAGTATCGGCGTCTTCTCGCCGGCAAAGATCGTCTCTGGGAAACGCATCTTGACATCGAGCTTTTTGAGGCTTATTCGTCCGGCAAAAAACCCAACGATCAACGCCGCGGAGAGAAAGGAGAGGATAAGGAACAACAGGTTGTTCCCGGTATTCCACGCCGAAAACCCGACCACGACCATCAGAATTATCATCACCGCGCCACCGGTCGTAAACTCGAACGGCAGGTTCATCTGCGAGGCTTCACGGCTGGCATTTCGGGCGAGAGGCGGGACGATAAAAACGAGGATCAATAGGACAAAGATCAGCGAGATGCCGGCGGCGATGCCCGCAAGCTGCGGATCGTTGATCTGATGGGCATAGACCGTTAGCAGTGACAGCCCGATCCCGCCGACCACGACGATCGCGCCCAGTAGAGCATTTCTGAGATCGCGAAGGCTGAAAAGCTGGCCAAGAAGCTTTAGTTTCATCCGAAGGCCCGAACTCAGACGGGTACAGTGACCTTTTGCAATATGTCCTGCAAAACCTGTTCAGCCTCGCGGGTCCTCTGGCGGAGAGCCGTTACACGTGAGTTGACGATGATGCGGTGGGCGAAGCACGGGACAACGAGGCGTTTAATATCGTCGGCGATGCAGAAGTCGCGCCCTTCGATATATGCGAGTGCCTGGGCCGAACGGAATAGTGCAAGCGTGCCGCGAGGGCTGATGCCAAGCTCGAGCGACTCGGAATGCCGCGTGGCATCCACGATCTGAAGCAGGTAATCGACCAGCGCATCGTCAAAACGTACGTCGGTGACGCGGTCCTGCAGTTCGATGACCTCCGTGTGAGACATCACTTTGCGGACACGGTCGAGCGGATCGACGGTTTCGCGGTCGCGAAGGATCTCTCGCTCGTCGTCGAGCGATGGGTAACCGATGTGGAGCCGCAGCATAAAGCGGTCAAGCTGCGACTCGGGCAGTGGGTAGGTGCCGTGATGTTCCGAAGGGTTCTGCGTTGCAATGACGATGAACGGCGGCGGCAGCCGGCGCGAAACGCCCTCGACCGTCACCTGTTTCTCGGCCATCGCTTCGAGCAGGGCCGACTGCGTCTTGGGTGTTGCGCGGTTGATCTCGTCGGCGAGGACTATATTCGAGAAGATCGGCCCGGCTTTCCACTCAAAATCTCCGTTCTTCTGGTCGTAGACCGACAGCCCAATGACGTCCGAGGGCAGCAGGTCCGATGTGAACTGTATACGCTGGAACGAGAGTTCGAGAGCTCGCGCCAACGCGTTTGCCAGGGTCGTCTTGCCGATTCCCGGAACGTCCTCGATGAGCAGGTGGCCGCGTGCAAGCAGGGCGATGAGAGCGAATTTGACCGTTTCGGACTTGCCGCGAATGACGCTTTCGACGGCCGACTGCAGCTCGGCGATCTTGCTCGCACTGTCCGGCGCAACCCGCGCAGCTTCGCCCGTCGGGTTACTTTCGCTAACGATCCAATCTCTCATATTCAGCCAGGGAGGTGTATTACTCGCCACTCAATATTCTACACGTTTAGAAGCTGTCGCCGCATCAAAAAGTTGTGTGTAAAGCCGGTGGACGAAACCGGCCGCGAACGCGAGAGAATTTCCCGGCGGCTAATGGGTCCGGTCATGCAGGCCGGAGTGTTCGATACTTCCCGATTCGTTGCTTGTTTCACGCATCCCTCTCGGCAATGTTGCGTTGACGCCCGAACGTGATCATTGAATTTCGCGGAGAAACCATCTAAACTTTTGAAACTAACGGGCTCTTTCCCGCGTGAAAGGCCGCGTATAGTTGGAGTTTCCCCTTATGAAAAGTGTACACACGCGCTTTCGCGACCAACGTGGGTTCAACCTGATCGAGTTGATGATCGTCATTGCGATCATCGGCTTGCTTATTGCCGTCGGCGGCTATGGCTGGCAGGCTATGATGAAGAGCGGCAACGAGACCGCTGCGGCCCAGACGATGGACAAGATCCGTATCTTTCAGGCCCAGTACGCGGGCAAGAACCGCGGTAAATTTGGTAAATTTGACGATCTGATCAAGTCAGTCGGTATGGACGAGTCGTTCAAGGGCGAAGCCCCGGTGGTCAATGGCTACGTTTACAAGCTGGTCGTCGAGGACCAGTCGGCAAGCAAGCCTGCGTTCTACTCGGTCACCGCCGATCCGCAGGTAGGCGAGGGCATCTCGGCTACGGGCAGCATCCATTTTTACACCGACTCGAACCTCGGAACCATCCGCCGCACGGACGAAAACCGGCCGGCGAAGGCCGACGATCCGGCATTATAAGCCGGGAAATTTGATCATCAGTGCCGTCTTAGCTCAGCGGTAGAGCACTCGCTTCACACGCGATAGGTCACAAGTTCAAATCTTGTAGACGGCACCATTCTTCCGATACAAAAGGCACCCGCAGGGGTGTCTTTTTTGTATCTTAGGTTAGAACTACAAGCTGATTTGGACAATAATGTCGCAGATGGCCCGGGCGAGGTATTCATGAAATTTCTGCGATCACTGTATGTCCAGGTACTCATCGCGATAGCCTTAGGCGTTGCGCTCGGGGTGTTCTTTCCCGATACGGCCACCCAACTTAAGCCGCTCGGTGACGGATTTATCAAGCTCATTAAGATGATGATCGCCCCGATCATCTTCTGCACCGTTGTGCTGGGCATCGCAGGCATGGAGGACATGAAAAAGGTAGGCAAGACGGGCGGTTTCGCTTTGCTCTACTTTGAGATCCTCAGCAGCCTCGCGCTTGTTGTCGGTCTCGTCATCATCAACGTTGTTCGGCCCGGGGACGGTATGAATATTGACGTCTCGACCCTCGACACCAAGTCGATCGCGGCGTATGTCGAGCCGGGCAAGCTGCAGAGCACAAGCGACTTCTTGCTCAACGTCATTCCGACCAGCGTCGTTGACGCTTTTGCAAAAGGCGAGATACTCCAGGTCCTGTTGTTCTCCGTCCTGTTCGGGTTCGCATTGCACAGATTCGGCGGCAAAGGTTCGATCCTGTTCGACCTGATCGAGCGAATCTCGCATGTGCTTTTCCAGATCGTCGGGATCGTAATGAGGGTCGCTCCGGTCGGGGCGTTCGGCGCCATGGCATTTACGATCGGGGCGTACGGCATCGGCAGCCTCGCTAGTCTCGCCAAGCTGATGGCGACGTTCTACGCGACGTGCCTGGTGTTTATTTTCGTGATACTCGGCTCGATAGCGAGGTTTCACGGGTTCAGCATTTTTAAGTTTCTCCGCTATATCAAGGAAGAACTGCTGATCGTGCTCGGAACTTCATCGAGCGAGGCCGCGCTGCCGCGATTGATCGCGAAGCTCGAAAATCTCGGTGCCGGCAAATCGACCGTCGGGCTCGTCGTTCCGACCGGCTATTCGTTCAACCTTGACGGCACCGCGATCTATCTGACAATGGCGGCGGTCTTTATCGCGCAGGCCACGAATTCCGGTCTCGATCTGATGCACCAGTTAACGCTTCTCGTCGTGTTGCTGCTGACTTCAAAAGGCGCGGCTGGTGTCACCGGAAGCGGCTTTATCGTACTGGCGGCAACGCTTTCGGCTGTCGGAACCGTGCCTGTCGCCGGGCTGGCACTGATACTCGGGATCGACCGTTTTATGTCCGAGGCGAGGGCATTGACAAATTTCATCGGGAACGGCGTCGCGACGCTCGTGGTGGCACGCTGGACCGGCGACCTCGATCCCGTTCAAATGCGCGAGCGTCTCGCTCATCCGACACGGGAAGACCTCGATCAGCCCGAGGTCATCATCGACGAAGAGATCGACACTATGTCCGAAGGTTCGAAGTAGTCGTTCCGGATGATCGCTTACCGGCCGGCCGACTTGGCGTCCGCGAAGGCCTTTTCGGCCTTTGCGAGAGCGTTCTGCAGGTCCTGTGCCGCAGCAACGGCCTGTGTGCTCGGTGCGACATCAGCCTCCTGCAGCAGGCCCAGCAGTTGGGTGAACGCACCCGCGAGACGACTGAGCGGGAAGTCGGCGACCGCCATCGGTGCCGCACCGCCGCCACCTCCGCCGCGTCCAAAGCCGCCGCCCTCGACCAGCGCTTTTAGTTTTGGAAGGGCAGGGCTTGCCGGCTGCGACCTTTCCAGATCTCCGATCTGCTTTCTGATCTCGGCCGTCAGGTCCCTGGCGCGGCTGATACCCATATAGGCCTGCATCGAAAGGTCGAATTGCTGTTTTAGCGCCGCGGCAGACGATGTCACTCGCGGATCGATCCGGACGGTGAGTTTCTGCGAATACGATCTTCCGTCCACCGTCAGCTTTAGCGTATATACACCGGGCAACACCGCGGGGCCTTCCGGTGACCACGGCGTATCGCGGTATATCGCCGAGATCGGCAGGTCATAGTTGTCCGACGGAGGATTAGGGTACATCAGGTCCCAGACAAAACGCTGCATTCCGGGTTCGTTCTTGAGCGGCTGGAACGGCCGAGCCCAATAAAGCGGCGGGTTGATCCGTTTCAGGTCGACGTCAAGCGGTTTGTCATCGCTTGCGAATCGCCGAACTAACTTGCCCGCGGCATCAGTGATCTCGAGCACGAGCGGTGACTTTGCACGATCTTTCAAGTAGTAGTTGATGATGGCTCCGTCCGGCGGGTTCTGGCCGGCCGGTTCCTCCGGCGGAAACGGAGTGTCGGTGTGGAGGCTGCGTTTTGTCCGAGTTGCACGCTGCGGAGCAAATAGAACAGCGCTCGAGGGGGTCTCGGACCCGATCTGCCTGAGAGTGGTCACGTCGTCCAGGATCCAGAAACTGCGGCCATGCGTCCCGACAACAATGTCGTCATCCTTGACGACCAGGTCGCGGATCGACGTTGCCGGCATATTTAGCCGCAGCGGCTGCCAATTCTCTCCATCGTCGATCGAGAAATAGACCGCTTGCTCGGTGCCGCAATACAGCAGTCCCTTTCGAACCGGGTCTTCGCGCACGGCGTTCACAATTCCGCCGTTCGGTATCCCTTTTACGATCTCTTTCCACGATTTTCCTCCGTCGTGCGTGCGGTAGATGTGCGGCCGCAAGTCGTCAAGCCGAAACGTGTTGATCGCTGCGTAAGCCGTGTTTGCGTCAAACCGGCCGGCGTCGATCAGCGACACCTTTGCCCAGGACCTCAGCTCGGGCGGTGTGACGTTTTGCCATGTCTTACCGCCGTTCTTTGTGACATGGATCAGCCCGTCGTCGGTGCCGGCCCAGATCGTGTTTATGTCCTTATACGAAGGAGCAACTGTGTAAACGACACCGCGGCGAGGCATCGTTTCCATTTCCTTGGTCTTATAAACGCCGACGTTGTCCGGCACGTCCCACTTCTCACGCGAAAGATCGGGGCTGATCACCTCCCAACTCTGCCCGCCGGTCATGGTCTTAAAGATCACGTTGCCGGCGAAGAACAGGCTCTTATTATCGACCGGAGAAAAGACGACCGGGGCGGTCCGTAGGAACCGGTATTTACCCGTTCTTACGGCTTCGGGCATTATGTTCTGCACGTGTCGTGTCCGCCGGTCAAAGCGAGTGAGTTTGCCGCCATAGATTATATTCGGATCGAGCGGATCGGGCGCCGCATAACCGTATTCTTCGACCCCGATCGTTTCCCAATCCCACGCTCCGATCGCCCCCGTTCGGCCGCGAGACGCAACACATGCTGAGCCGCTCTCTTGCTGGCCGCCGCAAACCCAATAAGGATATTGATTGTCCGCGATCACGTGATAAAACTGGGCCGTCGGCTGGTTGTACCAGCTTGACCACGTCTCGCCGCCGTTGACGGTTATCGTCGCACCCTGGTCGACGGCGAATAACATGATCTCGGGATGCTCGGGGTTGATCCAGATCCGGTGGTAGTCGTCGCCGCCCGGAGCACCCTTGAAACTCGTGAAGGTCTTGCCCCCATCCGTCGATTTGTGCGATGAGACGTTTGCGACAAAGATCGTGTTCGGGTCGGTCGGATGGACGCGTAGCTCGCCAAAATCGCTTCCGCGGCCCCATAGACGGCCGTCGTTGTTGACCTGGGTCCAGCTCTCACCAGAATCCTTTGAGACATAGATCCCGGCCAGTCTTGTTTGGGCATCGACCGTCGCATACATGATGTTCGGGTTTGACCGCGAGATCGTAAATCCGATGCGTCCCAAGCCCTGTTCGACGGTCGGCAGGCCCTTGGTCAGCTTGTTCCAGGTCGTTCCGCCGTCCGTCGATTTGAACAGACCGCTCTCTTTACCCTGCCACGCACCGTTTTCCCAGGGGCCCTGGCGGCCTGCCCACATGTCTGCATAAACGATCCGCGAGTTGCTTGGGTCAAACTCGACCTGGAAACCGCCGGTGTCGACGTCTTTGTAAAGCACGCGTTCGAATGTGCGTCCGCCGTCGGTCGAGCGGTAGATGCCGCGCTCCTCGTTCGGGCCGTAAGGGTGGCCGAGGACAGCAACGAAGAGTCGGTTTTCGTTTTTTGGATCGACGGCGATCGACGCGATCTGCTGCCCGTCACGAAGGCCCAGATGCGTCCACGTCTTGCCGGCGTCGGTCGATTTGTACATTCCATCGCCCGTCGAAAGGTCCGGCCGTTGCAGTCCCTCGCCGCATCCAACATAGATGACATTCGGATTCGAAGGTGCGACCGCAATGTCGCCGATCGATCCCGTCGGTTGGTCGTCAAATATGGGCCACCAAGTTCGTCCGGCATCTGTCGTTTTCCAGACGCCGCCGTTATTGACACCGATATAGAAGGTATTGGGCTGCGACGGTACGCCGACGGCTCCGACCGTTCGGCCGCCCCGAAATGGCCCTATCATACGCCACCGCATGCTTTGATAAAGCGACGGATCGACCTTTTGGGCGGTCAAAGGAAGGGCCGGCAATAACGCAAAGAGAGCAAAAACCACAACCCAGAAACGAGACGGTGCGAAACGGATCTTCATCGGTGTTCTCCTGAGGATTTGATAAGACGAGATTACCAGAAAAGCGTTTGAGCAGTTAGTCCGGCCGTGTCCGGTCGGGAAAATCGGTCCGGGAAGGGAATACCTCTTTCTGAATCTCCACAATGTTTTGCTCCGAATCCCGGTAAAAGCGTTCGCGGAACGTTCCAAGCTGCCTTGGAACGCTGTAACTGCTCTGATGATTGGGTTTATCGTCATGTTTTCGCCGTGTTCCGGAGATTTGCGCGCAAAAAACACACTTGTGGCACAATTTTCGTAAATGCTGCAAACACTAAGGTTAATAGATCGCCTCTTTTCGGCGTTGCTCGAACTCTGCTCGAACGCTTTCGTGCTAAGAACTCGAGCATCGGGTTCATATCGCTCGTTTCACCTGTCTACTTTCCCGCTCAGACTCTACATTGATCTTTTTCAAAGATTCCGGCCGCCCTGCAACCATCGAGGATCACCGGACAACCATCTCTTTCAAGTTTACCAGACATATCAAAAATAGTACAGTGTTGCACAGATGCGACCAGCGGCATGTCGAGCTCGGACTGAAGTAAACCGGGGTGTCGCCCGATGCTCGGCTCGCCAAAGATCGGCTCGCCGAGCCGGGCTCCGTAAGTTCAGTCGTCTGCCTGACGGTCGGGCACAGCCGCGACCGCACTGAATGCGGCAAGCCGCAGGAGCGGATGTGTTCGGCTAAATTCGGTGTATTCGCGTCGGAACGGATCGCGGGCTTTGCCCTCTCGCAGTGCGGTCAGGCTCAGCCTGACCGTCGGCTGCCTATATAACCCCGTGGATCACTGCACAAGGATCGTACCGTTACGCACTTCCGGCGGCGGGCCCGAAGGCGAAGGGGCGGCCGTCGGTAAGGCATCGGCGCATAATTCGAGGACGGCGATCGCGTTAAGGCTCGATTGGGCGGAGCCATTTGTATCGGTTCCGTCGTTGGTGGTAGTGAGGGCGTTCGGGGGTTCGGTTTTGCGGCCAAGGCCGCGGCCAAGGCGGAGAGACGCAATGGCGCTCTTTGCAAGTGTCGGGTCTTTTGTGACGGAGTAGGCATAAGCTTGCAGCTTACCGGCGCTGATGGTGGCTCCCGAATTGGCGCAGTACTCGGACCAGACCTTTTTCCAGGCCGGATCGTCGATGCTCAGGTTCATCTCGAACATCAGCTCGGCTCCGCCCATGATCGCCGCGAGATTATATGTCCCAAGCGTCTCGTCACGTGCGGTAAGAACGCCCGTCGCGGGATCGAAGCCCATCAGCATGTTCCTGCCCGTCCGAAACCCGTGCGGCATTGCCTCGATCGACTTGATGCCGGCGAAGATCTTGTCCCGCCATTTGGTGTCGCCGGTGCGTTCCCATTCGGTAAACCAATTGCCGGCGATCGCTAGCCAGTCGGGGCCTGAACGAATTCGAGCAACAAATTTCTCGTCGCCGGCGCGAGGTGGATCGGCGAGCCGCATCGGGTCGTAGGCGATGATCGACTTTTCGGCCTGGATCGCCTCGCGCATGACGTCGCCGGTCCGCTCGTCGGCGGTCAGATAGTAGTAGAACCGCCGAAATGCCGCCTGGCCGATGCGGGCTTCCTTGGCACCGTCCCCCCAGTGCGAGACGCCGTGACGCGTGCCGAGACCGGCCATCGGGCCGAAATGATATGTGTCTACCTCGCCGGTGTGGCGCGACATCGCCTCGGCAAGCCGGAACACGTCGGCGCGGCCGGTACGCAGGAACGAGAACCAGAGCCATGTGTCGGTCGCAAGCTCGGAATTGTCCCACGCCATGCCGCCGAGATCGTAACGCCAGACCTTTCGGCCGTTGTCGAACGAGTGCATGACGTCGCCGTAATTCCAAAATCCGTACCAGTCGCGTTCATCGACCTGGTTGACATAGAGGTCGAGGATCGAGTCGAGACCGGATTCGATCGAGGCTTTGAACGGAGTCGACGTATCGCGGACGCTCCAGACGCCGAAAGCTCGAACGTCATGGTAATACTGCGGCGAGCAGACCACTACCGGCGGGGCCGCGGCAGTTCGGGCCATTTTTGAGCTTTCGTCTTTAGACGGCACGCCGCTCGTCGGCCAGAGGATGAATTCGCTCGTGCGAGCGATACCGTAGGGCGTGCTGTTGCCGGGCTGCACGTCCTCGTATGAGGCTTCAAGGCCGTGAGCGCGGGTGTCGTAGTGACGCAGGTCCATCGGGGCCGCCTCGGGCGACCATATCCAGGCAGTGAGCTGCGCGGCCGGACTCGATGCATTCTGCACATGCAGCTCGGTCGGGTAAGACTGCCAGAAGTTCTTGACGCTCACGCCCAGGCCGCCGGTGACATCACCTACAAAGGCCATTCCGGTTGACCGTTGTCCGGCTGCCGAAAAGAGCCATGAGCTTTTCGGGTTTGTTCGTTTGTGGATGGTAAAACCGTCCGGATTGGGCTGTACCAGCTTGAAATCGTCCCAAACGGCCCAGTCGGCGACAAGACGCCGTCCCTGATCGTTCATCTCGGAGCGGTTGGGCACGCGCAGGCCTTCGAGTTGGGCCGGATAAATGTCTTTTCCGTGGGCACCGGTGACGAAGCGGCCGCCGCGTCCGACCATAGGCTGGATCGGTTCGGACCAGAGCCCTCTGTCATGGCCGGAGAAGCGGACATGCCGGTTCTGTACCTCCTCTCGCATCGGCACGGCGAAGGTGGCTCCGAGTCCCCGGATAAAGTCCTTTTCCTGATCGCCATCGAAAAGAATGGTATGGACCATTCTTATGGACGGCTGACCGCTGTAAAAATAGAGCCGAACCGTAAAAGGAAGCCATTCGCGGGCCGTCCTGGTCCCTTTGTGTACGCCGTCTATGCGGACGCAGGCGCGCACCGGCCCCGCTTGCTCGACCGTTACCTTTTTTACTGAGCTGACGAATCTTTCTCGAGATGGCGTGTCAACCGGATCGGTCTGAGGGCCGTTCTGGAGGATGCAGACCAGTTGTCCGGCAGTAGCTACGTCTTTGCCGCTTACCGCTATCGAGTCGACGATATTTTGCCCGGCGGTCGAAATCGAGCACTTTAGCGCGCCCGTCGTGATGGTAACCACTTTTCCATCGGTTACAACTTTCAGATCGCCGTTTTCAGCGACCGGGCCGGACGACAAGGTTATCGGTTCATACATCCCGGCAGGCAAAACGGTCGCGAAGCCGCTCCATTTGATCGAACCGTCCGGCCAATATGCCAGCGGCCACGACTGCGTGGGTAACCGCTTACCTTGAGCGGCCAAAGAAAGGGAAGTTCCTTTTTTAACCGCACCTTGCGGCCACGGAACGCCAAAACTCACGCCGCTCTCAACGAGAAGAACCTTGCTGTCGAGAAGACTTAGAGAAACCTCCGAAGCTTCTGCAATCGATGACGCGGGTTCGATGTTGATCGATCTGTCGCCAGCGAGGGAACGGACCCACGGGACAATGGTCAATCCAGCCCCGGCGGCCAGCGTGGAAGCTTTGACAAAATCGCGGCGCGAGACGCTCTTTCGGCCGGAGCCAGATCCCTTTTTCATTTGTGGGTCTCCTTGCTGAGTTTTCTGTAATTTACACTAACAGCAAACGATTGGGGAAATATGAGCGAGCAATCA
>JBGAVC010000125.1:0-4842 GCA_044228265.1 Pyrinomonadaceae bacterium | reverse complement strand
GCGAGCTGGATGATCCATTCTCCGAGGTCGGTCTCGATCGGTTCTATCCCTGCCTCTTCCAATGCATCGTTGAGGTGGATCTCCTCGGTCACCATGCTTTTGGACTTTACGACCATGTCCGCGTCTTTCTCTCGGACGAGATCGAGGACGATTCTACAAGCCTCGCGTCCGTCGCAGGCCCAATGAACTTTCACTCCCAGCTTCTCGGCGTTCTCGACGAACTGAGCGAGATACTTGTCGAGGTTAAGTAGCGTTTCTTCCTTGATCGAACGTGCGCGTTCACGAAGGCCTTCCCAGTCGTCAACCGAGGCCATAGCGACCCGCCGGCGCTCGGCAAAATTGTCGGCAAGAAACCGCATGGCGCCGTGCAACACCGGGTCGCTTATGGCGTCGCGGGCGTTCTGATCAAAAGTCTCAGGGCTGAGCTGCACTGTTAGTCTTACTCTTGTTTTGCAAGTATCTCAGCGATATGCATCGCCCTTACGTTCGAGCCGATGCGGGACAATCGGCCCCCGATCTGCATCAAGCAACTCGAATCACACGACACGACGGCTGAAACATCGGCATTCTCGATCGCTTCGATCTTGTTATCCGCGATACCGGCAGAGATCTCGGGATATTTCACCGAAAACGTACCGCCGAACCCGCAGCACACGTCGGAGTTTGCCATCTCGACAAACTCCGCACCTTTTACCTTCTTGAGCAATCGGCGTGGCTCGCTTCGAATATTCAAATCTCGAAGGCCATGACACGCATCGTGCCAGGTGATCCGGCCCGGCAGCGAGGCACCGACGTCTTCGACTTTCATGACGTTGACCAAAAAGCTGCTGAACTCATGTGTTTTGGCCGCGATCCGCTCCGCACGATCACGCCATTTCTCGTCGTCCGGGAAAAGCTCGTGAAAATGCTTTACCATCGCCACACACGATCCCGAGGGACTGACGATCGCTTCAGCGTCAGTATCTTCAAAGATCTCGATGAACCTTTCCGCGAATTTTCGTGCTTCGCGGCGATATCCCGTGTTAAACGCCGGCTGACCGCAACAGGTCTGCCGGTCGTCAAACAAGACCTCGCATCCGACCCGGCGAAGCACCTCGACGGCGCTGACGCCAACGTTCGGGCAAAGCTGGTCGACGAGACAGGTGACGAAAAAGGTGACTTTCATTCGATGGAGCTAACGAAACGGCGCTCAACTGCCGAGTATCGAGCCACGGCATCATCTAATCCGGTGGACGGTCGCGGCACAAATACTTCAAATTCGAAATTGTCGGCAACATGCCGCCTCGCCTGCGAAAGCGAATCAAAACGGCCCGCGGCGATCGCCTGGACCAGTACATTTCCCACAACCGTGGCTTCCGTCAGTCCGGTCGTGGCAAGAAGACGGCTCGCATCGGCGGTCATTTGACTCAGATAACGATTGCGGCCACCGCCGCCTAGGATCTGGATTCGAGTTAGCGGCTCGCCAGTAAGGTCTTCGACCGACCTCAGCACCGACGCGCTCCTGAAGGCGAGCGAGTCGAATATGACCTTGGCGACCGCGGCAGGTTCGTCGACGACGACTTGGCCGGTTTCGCCAAGCTGCTCCCGAATCGCCGCGAGCATGCTCCGCGGATTAAGAAATCGCGGATCATCGGGAAAAACGAATGCGTGAAACTCGGTTATCTTATCTGCTTCACGAACCGCTTCATCGTATCCGAGTTCGATGCCACGTGCTTTCCATTCGCGGCGGCACGATTCAAAGATCCATAAGCCCATGACGTTTTTCAGAAATCTAAAGGTGCCGAACACGCCGCCTTCGTTCGTGAAGTTATGCCGGGCGACATCGCGATTTATGAGCGGCGCAGTTCGTTCTACGCCGATCAACGACCAGGTACCGGATGAAATATACGCAGTCCTTTCTGTCAATGGAGCACCGGCCACGGCACTTCCGGTATCGTGCGTCGCGGGCAACGTAACCTTTACACCATCGAGCCTAAGTGCGGCGGCGATCTCCGGTCTCAGTTCACCGATGGTCGTCCCGGCGGGCACGATCTTTGGAAGCAGTCGTAACGGCAGATCGAGTTTCTCTAACAGATCAAGGTCCCAATCGCCGGTCGCGGCGTTGACCATTTGGGTAGTCGTTGCATTAGTGTACTCGGCAAAGCTCCTGCCCGTCAGGTAAAAGTTCAAAAGGTCAGGCAGCAGGAGCATCTTCGACGTCCGGCTGAGATCGGCGCTCTCTGAATTCAACTGAAACAGCGTATTGAAATTCTGAAATTGAATGCCCGTTTTTTCAAAGATCGTTGATTTGGGGACTCGGGCGAAAACGCGTTCCATCGACCCCAAGGTGCGGTCATCGCGATAACAAACCGGATCGGCGATGAGTTTGCCATCGGCATCGATCAAACCGTAGTCGACTGCCCAACTGTCGATGCCAATGCTTTTGATCCCGCGGCCGAGTTCCCGGGCCCGTTCGCCGGCCATTTTCAAGCCCGCCTTGATCTCGTTGAAGATCCTTTGAAAGTCCCATCGTAAATGGCCGTCCTTCGTCGCAGGAGGATACTGAAAACGATGGATCTCCTCGAGATAGAACTCTCCGGGATCGACTCCCGCCAGGAAGACCCGTCCGCTGCCCGCACCGAGATCAACCGCGATGTAGAGTGAGCTTTCCATCGGTCGACTTCGCTCGTAGGGTCACCGGCTTCGAAACAACGAACTTAACTGCAAAATTTCTTAGACTATCCCGGCCGAGACGCCGATCCGCGCCGGCCGCTCTTTGGCCTTCTGCACCCGGTATCCGCTTGCCCGATAAACGGCGACGGGATCGATCGCGCCGCCCGAGCGTTCGCGTGCCGCCGCGAGGATCGGGGAAACATCGGTTGTGAACGCTTCTTTAAGAACGCCGTGGGCCACAATAGCGTCGCCGGCTGTTTGAGCGGCCGCGAGTTTTTCGCGATCCACCAAGAGGGCCTGGACATACGCACGCGAAACCTCGACCGCGCTTGTCATCAGCGATTCGATCGGGTCCGTCACGTTATGCGACTGGTCGAGCATGTACGACGGATCAAAATTGGGGACCCCGCTCAACTCGGCATCAACCAGTTCGTTAAAGATCAGGAAGAGCTGGAACGGTTTTACGGAACCCGAATCAAGGTCATCATCGCCATATTTGCTGTCGTTGAAATGAAAACCGCCGAGCTTTTGAAATTGGATCAGCCGAGAAACGATCTGCTCGATATTTACGTTGGGCGCATGATGCCCAAGATCGACCAGGCAGGCAGCCTTGTCTCCCAACTCGCGTGCACAGTAGTAGTTGGTTCCCCAGTCGCTGATCACGGACGAATAGAAAGCGGGCTCGAACAACTTGTGCTCGATGAACAGTCGCCAATCGTCAGGAATCGCCGCGTAGATCTCTCGCATCGACTCGAGATACCGCTCGAGCGCGTGGCGAAAATTTGACTGACCCGCAAAATTGCTGCCGTCGCCGACCCAAACCGTCAGCGCCTTGGAGCCTATGCTCTGACCGATCTCGATACATTCCAAATTGTGGTCTATCGCCTGCTTGCGCACAGCCCCGTCAGCGTGAGATAGGCTCCCGAATTTGTACGAATGTGGCTGGCGCGGCTGGTCCTGAAATGTGTTCGAGTTCATGGCATCGAACGAGAGTCCGTGGCCTGTGGCGGCCGCAAGCAGTTCGGCAGGGTCTTCCGGTTTGTCCCAGGGAATATGCAACGAGACCGACGGTGTTGAACGAACGAGCTTGTTTATCGTCGAACAATCCTCAAGCTTCTCATAGATCCCGCGGGGTTCTCCGGGCCCCGGAAACCTGGCAAATCTTGTACCTCCGGTCCCGACTCCCCAGGAATATGCAACGAGACCGACGGTGTTGAACGAACGAGCTTGTTTATCGTCGAACAATCCTCAAGCTTCTCATAGATCCCGCGGGGTTCTCCGGGCCCCGGAAACCTGGCAAATCTTGTACCTCCGGTCCCGACTCCCCACGATGGGATGGCGATCTGCAGTCCACGGGCCTTTTCGACAAGCGATTCGATGTCAATATTGCGACGGTTCAGCTTGCTGCCGAGATACTCAAAGTCCTCCGCCAACCAGGCTCGTTTGGCCTGATTTTGTTCGGCGATAAGATCTTGTTCTATTTCAAAATTTACCGTCATTTCGACCTCGCTCGAGTGAAGCGATTATCTCATAAAACCGTCCTGCAGGCCTCCGTCCACCGGGATGATGTGCCCCGTGGTTTTGGCCAGCCGTTTTGATAACAAAAGGAAGATCGCCTCGGCCTGATCTGCAGGCTCGATAGCTGCTTGCGTAAGCGACCGCTTTGCATAGAACGTCGACAATTTTTCAGTCAAGGCCTCGGTCCCATCGCTTTCCTGGAACGGAATGTCGTATTTAGTCAACGAAGCGATAACGCGGTCGCGGGGAAACATTGTGCTGCCCTTAACGACCGTCGCGGGAGCAACGGCATTCACACGCAGGAGCGGAGAATATTCGACCGCAAGCTCACGAACCAGATGGTTGGCCGCAGCCTTGCTCGTGTCGTACGCCAGGCTTCCTTTCTTTGCGACGACGGCGTTGGCGCTCGTCGTTAAGACGATGTTGCCGGTGAGCCCTTGTTTCTTGAACACCTTATGAGCTTCGTCTGCGACGATGTACGCACCCTTGACGTTGATGCCGAAGGTGAAGTCCCACATCTTGTCGTCGATACTTCCCGATTTATCGGGCGGCACAAACACGCCGGCAGTCACGATCACGGCGTCGATGCCTCCATAGGCAAGCATTACCTTGTCGAACAGCTCGGCGACCGATGCGCGGTCCGTCATATCACAGCCGAGACCGATAGCGACG
>JBGAVC010000124.1:0-4744 GCA_044228265.1 Pyrinomonadaceae bacterium | reverse complement strand
CCTCGTCGTAAACTGTTATGGAACAAACGGAATAAAAGTTCCAGGGGGATGAGATGAAAGCAGAAACGAAATTGGAAATAACAGTCAAAAAAGTAGAGAGGATCGTAGCACCGCCGCCAGTACATTGGGTCGGCGACGGATTCAAGGTGCATGGGTTTTTTCCGCACGGACCATTGACGGGTGAGAGGATGAGCCCTTTCTTTTTACTCGACTACAACGCGTTGACCGAGTTCCCGCCGCGTGAGACGGCGTTCGGCGTTGGGCCGCACCCGCATCGCGGTTTTGAGACGGTCACGATCGCCTACAAGGGCAAGGTCGCCCATCACGACAGTCGAGGCGGCGGGGGCGTGATCGGCGAGGGCGACGTCCAATGGATGACCGCCGGCAGCGGCCTGCTGCATAAGGAGTACCACGAGGAGGAATACAACCGGCGCGGCGGTCCTTTTCAAATGGTGCAGTTGTGGGTCAATTTGCCGGCAAAAGACAAAATGACCGGGCCTAAGTACCAGGCGATCACCAACGGCGAGATGGGACGCGTTCCGCTGCCGGGTGGCGGCGAGGTCGAGATCATTGCCGGCGAGTTTGGCGGTGTCATGGGTCCGGCAACGACATTTACACCCGTGCATCTCTACAACCTGAAGCTGAAGAAGGGTGAAACGGTGGATCTGTCGTTTCCCTCGGGTTACACGACTGCGATCCTCGCGATCGAGGGTTCCGCGAATCTGAATGGCAGCGACGGTCTGCCGACCAACAATCTGGCGCTCTTCGAGCGAGACGGCGAAACGATCACGGTCGACGCGCTCGATGACAGTGTGCTGCTCGTAATGAGCGGCGAGCCTCTGAATGAGCCGATCGCTCAGTACGGGCCCTTCCTGATGAACACCCGTGAGGAGATCGCACAGGCTATCAACGATTATCAGTCAGGGAAATTTGGGTATTTGGCCGATTGACCTCGGTTCCGAACGTTCTAGTGTCTGGTGGCACGGACAATGTCGGCGAAGACTCCGGCGGCCGTCACCTCTGCACCGGCCCCGGCACCTTTGATGACAAGCGGTTGGTCCGCGTATCGAGTCGTGTAGAAGAGCACGGCATTGTCCTTCCCAGAAAGGTTGGCAAAGTTGTGCTCCGGCCCGATCGACTGCAGTCCGACCGAGGCGCGCCCATCCGCGAACGAGGCGATGTACTTGAGTTTCAGCCCTTGTGAGCGAGCGTCGTCGAGCAATCGACGAAAATGCTCTTCGTGCCGCTCAAGTTCGACATAAAAATCGTTGACGCTGCCAGCGAGACACGACCCGGGCAGAAATCCTGCATTCTCGATGTCACTCATCTCAAGCTTATTGCCGGCCTCGCGTGCGAGGATCAGTATTTTGCGGGCGACGTCCGTACCGCTCAGGTCGAGTCGCGGATCGGGCTCGGTGTAGCCTTCGTCCTGAGCCTGGCGAACGACTTCGGCAAATTTCCGTGATCCGTCGTAGTTGTTAAAAACAAAATTGAGCGTCCCGGAAAGCACGGCCTCGATACGCGACACGCGATCGCCGCTTCGGAGCAGGTCGTTGAGCGTATGAATGACGGGAAGGCCCGCGCCGACGTTGGTCTCAAAGAAGAAGTTCGCACCGTACTCGCGAGCGAGCCCCTTTAGCCGGCTGTATTCCTCGTAATCGGACGAAGCCGCGATCTTGTTGCAAGCGATCACGGACACGCTGCGGGCGAGCAGTTTGTCATAGCAAGCAACGACCTCCGGGCTTGATGTGATGTCGACAAAGATCGAATTTCGCAGATTCTGGTCGATGATCGCATCGGTGAATGCGGCGACGTCCATCTCGGGAGCATCGGCGAGATCTTTTTGGTAAGACGAGAGGTCGGCTCCGTCCTCTCGCAGCAGGCCGCGTCTACTGTTTGCCAGCCCGACTACACGAAGATTTAGCCCCAGGTCATCGGAGAGGTGTTCATGCTGCGATCGAAGTTGGCCGATCAGCTTGCCGCCGACGTTGCCGACGCCGGCAATATAGACATTTATCTGTCGTTTGCCGTCCGAGAAGAACTCTTCGTGGAGAGTGTTGACGGCTTTTCGCACGTCTTTTGAAGAAATTACGGCTGAAATGTTCCGTTCGCTCGAACCCTGGGCGATCGCGTGGATATTGATGCCGTTCTGCCCGAGCGTCATGAACATCTTGCCGCTGACGCCCGTGTGGGCCTTCATGTTGTCGCCGACCAGAGCAAGTATCGAGAAGCCTCGTTCAACCTTGAGCGGATCGATCTTGCCCGTACTGATCTCGTATTCGAACTCGAGATCCACCGCTACGCGTGCGAACTCGGCAAATCGCTGCTCGATGGCGACGCAGATCGAATGCTCGGACGAGCTTTGCGTGATAAGTATCACGTTGATCTGAGCACGCGACAGCGCGTCGAAGAGGCGTTTTGAAAACCCAGGGATACCGACCATGCCGCTGCCTTCGAGGCTGAGGATCGCGATATTGTCGATGCTCGAGATCCCGCGGATCATCTCGCCGCTCGGTTTTTCTTCGTCTGTTATGAGGGTTCCGATCGCCTCGGGGTCGAACGTATTCTTGATCAGCACCGGAATGCCCTTGGCCATAACGGGCTGGATGGTCGGAGGATAAATGACCTTGGCGCCAAAATGGGACAGCTCCATCGCCTCGCGGTAAGTGATCCGCGGTATCTGCCGGACGTTTCGGACGAAGTGCGGATCTGCCGTCATCATGCCGTTGACGTCGGTCCAGATCTCGAGTACCTCGGCGTCGACAGCGGCCGAAACAAGTGCAGCCGTATAATCCGATCCTCCGCGGCCAAGAGTCGTTGTCGAACCGCTGGCTTCCGCCGCGATGAAACCCGGGATCACGCACGTTCGGACAGGTGCAGCGATGACACGGTCCTTTACATTCTTATTTGTTTCCGTAAAGTCGACCGAAGCAAAGCCGTAATTGGCATCCGTTCTTATCATCTCGCGACTGTCGATCCAGACATTGTCAAGACCATCCGCCGCGAGCCGCTCGGAAACGATCCGCGATGATACGAGCTCGCCAAAACTCAGAATGCGGTCAAGCGTACGCGGGCTCAGCTCACGAACTAGACGAACACCTTCGCAGATGTTCTCGAGCTCCTTCAGCGTGCTCTCGGCAAAATCCGCAATGGCGTGGTGATCTCCGTTTTTGAACAGCGACCGGATCGCTGACAGATGTTTATCGCCGATCTTGTGGATCACGTCGACAAAGGTATTGTCCCCGCGTTCGGCTGCCCGGCCGGCCTCGATGAGAGCGTCCGTCGTTCCCTGCATGGCGGAAAGAACGATCGCGAGAGGGCCTTCCGATGCCTTTTCACGAACGATCGCGACTACCTTTTCGATGTTTTCGGCGCTGCCGACAGAGGAACCGCCGAATTTTAGGACCTTCATATCTTGCTCAGTAGGATCTCTCGCAGGGCGTCGTAATCGTTACCGATCTCAATGCTGCTCTTTGTACGGGAATAGAGTTCGGAAACGGCCGACGGTACCGGCACTTTCGCTCCTATTATCTCACTTACGCTATCGAATTTCACCGGATCCGCGGTTTCCAGGAAAATGCCGCTTGCATTGCCGTCCGACTCCAAGTGGTCCGCAAGGACGCGGTAACCGACGGCGCCGTGAGGGTCGAGAATGTAACCGGTCCGCTCATACACCTGTCGCATGGTCTCTGCCGTGCTCTCGTCTGAAACGCTTTGGGCGGAAACACGGCTCGTTGAAAATCGTTACCGAAACTGGCATGCGACAAACGTTTTGATCTCCGACATAATTCCCGGAAAATCATAGCGGACAAAATTCGAGACATCCATAGAGTCGGGACCGACGGCCGCGGTCGATAGTCACCGTTGGTCATAAATCGCGGCACAACATCATTGGAGTTGCACGCCGCGAGGAACCGGTTTACGGGAAGGCCCGAGAGATGCGCCAGGACGCCCGACGCGAGGTTGCCGAAATTTCCGCTCGGGACAGAAATGACAGGTGCGGGTCCATCCCACTGTTTGAGCGCGAAGAAATAATAGAACTGCTGCGGGAGCCAGCGTGCGACATTTATCGAATTGGCAGAAGTCAGATGTACCTTGGCTTGCAGATCACTATCGGCAAGGGCGTGTTTTGCAAGGGCCTGGCAGTCGTCGAATGTTCCTTGTAATTCCAATGTAGTTACATTTCCACCCAATGTAGTCAGTTGGAGCTCTTGCACTTTGCTGACCTTTCCGGACGGGTAGAGTATGACCACTTCAACTCCGTCGACTCCGTGAAAACCGGACGCGACGGCGCCGCCTGTATCGCCCGAAGTAGCGACTATGACAATTGTTTTGCCGATCGTTTCTTCGGAAAAATATCGCAGGCAGCGACTCATGAACCTCGCGCCCACATCTTTGAACGCGAGCGTGGGACCGTGGAAGAGCTCAAGGGCAGAAATTCGATCCGTCATGCGAACCAGCGGAAAATCGAAGTCGACCGTTTCTTCGCAGATGCGGAACAATTTGTCATCAGGGATCTCACCGCCAACGAACGGACTGATCACGTCAAACGCGATCTCGGCATTTGAAAGGGACCTGAAACGCTCGAAATAATCTCGGGCCAATCGAGGGATCTCGGAAGGAAAGAATAGCCCTTTATCCCCGGGCTGTCCGGCTTGTACAGCCTCACGAAACGTCGCATGAGGCGATGATCTGTTTGTGCTAAAGTAATGCATCGGTGCCGCGGAGCGCGCTTTCGAAGAGT
>JBGAVC010000034.1:0-42292 GCA_044228265.1 Pyrinomonadaceae bacterium | reverse complement strand
GACCGATCACCAGGTCGTCGACAGCTACGATCCGCTGCATTCGGCCAAAACGATACCTATCTCTTTCACAAATGCCGGCCATGTCGGTCTAGATATCGGTGCTGAGACATGCGGCGTTTTCGAACGTGCTCTAGACGGGGCGCGGACGATCATCTGGAATGGCCCCATGGGCATGTTCGAGGAAAAACCCTTCGATCTCGGGACGATCGCTGTTGCGGAGGCGGTCGCACGAGCAACCGAGAAGGGTGCGATCTCGATCGTAGGCGGCGGCGACTCGGTGTCAGCCGTAAATCAAGCCGGGCTTGCCGACAAGATCACACACATTTCGACAGGCGGGGGTGCGACGCTCGAATTCCTGGCCGGAGACACCTTGCCCGGCGTTGCGGCTTTGGACGATAAATGAGAAATGAACGCAGCCGTCACCGAGCTGAAAAACGCTGCTTTGATAGCCACCGGCATGTTCTCGGCGGCGTAAGAAAGATCGTTGACGACATCGACCCCCGCGCGCTCGTGACGACGCACGGCCTCGCCGATGCTCACGGCGGGCTGATCATGCCGCATGTTCTGCACTAGAGCGGGTCAATCGGGCTACTCGTCGGCGAAGAAGGTCACTCGAACTAAGCAAAGCTATCGTTGCCTCGGCCGCAAAAGGAACAGAAGAGGCATAGCGAAGCCCTGAGCACACTTTCAGTCGACGATCGAATTTGGCTGAATACGCTTGTTGGTATCGCGCGGAGAGATCTGCTAGGTCTGGTGCTTCGGCAAGGTTGTCGATGATCACATTCGCGGCGATCTTTGAGCTCTCAAGCGCGAGGAGCATGCCGCTTCCGGTAAACGGATCGATAAACGCGGCCGCATCCCCGATGGCTATTATCCCTTCGGCGGGCACGAGCGATTTTCGTCCGTAGCTTTCGATAGGGACCGCGAGCCAGGGATATATCGCTTCCGCAGTTTCCATTGTTTCGGCTGCTCGCCTGTTGGAAAGCATGGTCTCCCGCCAGATATGTTCCGGGTCACTGCCGATCCGCCTTACCTCCTCGGAAGAAACTATAAAGCAGCAATTGTGAACCCCGTTTTCGACCTCGTTGCAGCCGCCGTAGCCGCCGCGGAAAGCGTATAGCTCGCAAACCCCGCTTGGAACTAGCGCTCCGCGCAGGTGCGTCTTGAACGCGACCGATGAGGCAGGCTTTTTGTGCTCTCGCGGCTCGACGAAGCGTGAAAGCGAGCGGCCACGGCCCGTGGCATCGATAAGCATCCTGGCGGACGCGGGCTTTGTTGTTCCATCTTGCCCTTTCGTGGTCAGACCGCTGACTCTGTCGTCTTCACGGATCACCGCAATTATCCGTGTTTCGTCGCGGACATCTACACCAACTGCTCTTGCACGCTCGATCAATAAACGGTCCAATTCCGCTCGGCTAAGCCCGATCGCATCGGCACCTGTTGTCCCGAACCAGGAGCTACGGATCGCGGCATGCCGGCCGTTTCTCGCGAAAAAGACTGTCTCGCTGTAATGCGAACTGCCGCTGAGCCTAATTTCAGAGAGCACGCCGAGCTCCTGAAAGTGCGGTATGCACTCTGGCGAAATGAACTCGCCACAGAGCTTTTCACGTGGAAAGCGCTTTTGTTCGACGAGCAGGACGCGAAGTCCCGCCACCGCCAGCCTGATCGCGGCGGAAGACCCGGCTGGCCCTGCACCGGCGATCGCGACGTCATAATGTTCGAGCGCTCTCTCCATTGATCCTAGATACCCGAAAGTACGAGACGATACGCCGCAGAACGATTTACCCGGACATCCAAAAGCCCGGCTTCGGCCGCCAACTGCTCTAGTTCTGCACCGTTGAAACTTCGGAGGATCGACAGTGCGCCGTCTTCGCGGGTAAACCGCTGGAACAGGAATCGTGAAGCCAGTTTGAAGAGATAGTATGCATTCCGGCTGCGGTCCAGGTCGATCACGAAGATCCGGCGTCGGGCGACCCTGCTCATTTCACCGAGCAGAGTTCGGGCATCGCCGTCGTCGAGATGATGAAGAACGAGCGAGCAAAACACAAAATCGAAACTGCCGTCCGCGAACGGCAGTCTGAGGCCGTCACAACAAACGGACGATATCTTGCCATTCGAATCGTCTTTCCCGAGCAAACGCGCCGCGTTCACATCGATCTCGGCGCCCGCGAGCAATCCTCCGCGGCCACCCAGCCATCTGCGAAGAGAGCGAATGAGCGTCCCCGAACCCGCGCCGACGTCGAGAGCCGAGACACGGACGAGGCCCGATCGGTCGATTTCGGTGCGGAGCGAATTTCGCAACGCACGGACCTCGCCGAAGACTCGGTTTATCAGCGAGAGCTCGAGCAGCCACCTTTTGTACTCCTTTGCGGTGTAATCGCCAGTGTCGAGCCGTTCGGGCTCGTGACTTCGCCGGTCGAATCTGTTTGACGGATCAAATGACATACTGTTGCAGGACGAGCGCGCTGTTTTTTGACCCAAACCCGATGCAGTTGCAGAGAGCCGCTCTTACTTTGGCCTCGCGGGCTGTATTCGGTACATAGTCGAGGTCGCAATCCGGGTCGGGTTCGTCGAGGTTTATCGTCGGCGGGATCGTTCCTGTGGCCATCGCGCAAAGGGCGGCTCCGATGCCCGCCGCGCCGCTCGCGCCTTGGGGATGTCCGATCTGTGACTTGGTCGCCGACATCGGGATCGCATAAGCACGGTCCTCGAACACGAGTTTGGCCGCCGACGTCTCTATCTTGTCGTTAAGCACTGTCGAGGTGCCATGCAGATTCACGTAATCGACGTTTTCGCGATCGAGCCCCGCGTCATCGAGCGCCATCGACATAGCCCGGGCGGGCTCAACGCCGGAATCTTCGAGCCTAACGCGGTGATACGCGTCGCAAGTGGCTCCGTAGCCAGTGATCTCGGCATAGATCGTGGCACCACGCTCAACCGCCGCTTCGAGTTCCTCGAGGATGTAAATATATGAGCCCTCGCCAACCACTATTCCGGAACGTCCCCGTGAGAAAGGTCGCGAAGCTCGGTGTGGTTCATCGTTCCAATCACGCGTCAGGACCGTCATCAGGTTGAATCCGGCCATTATTCCTGGCGCGAGCGGGGCATCGACCCCGCCCGTCACCATCATGTCCTGACGCCCGAGAGCGATGTGCTGAGCAGCGTAAAAAATTGCGTCGGTCGAGCTCGTGCAGCCTGTCGAAACGACGTGCGACAGCCCGCGAAGGCCGAATGCCATCGATATCTCCGACGATAAACCGCCGTGCGTCGAGGCCGGGATTATGTAAACGCTGGCGTGATGTTTTGGCCCGAGATACCAATATTCGTAGTGCTTTTCGGCAAATGCGAGCCCGCCGCCGCCGGTGCCGATCTCGACGCCGATACCGCGACGATCTTCGAGCGGCAATTCCCCAGGATCGAGCCCCGCGTCGGCAAAGGCCTCGCGGGCGGCAGCCAGAACGAGCGGGACCGTCCGCGGTACGTGCTTGCGATCCCGCGGCTCGATCTCGTTCTCCCATTCGAACCCATGTACATCAGCCGCTATCTTGACCGGCGAGTCCGACACGTCAAAGCTCTCGATCCGTCGGACGCCGCTCGTACCATTCCTGAGGCCGTTCCAAAACGCCTCGCGGCCGATGCCGATAGGCGTAGCACAGCCCATGCCCGTTATGACCACACGGCGCGGACGCGAAAAACTGTTGAACATGCGGAAACTCCCCTTGTTGTAAGATTTGAGGATACCATCGCTAGAGAGGTTGCAAAAATGAAGGCGTGAAATTGAAAGGATGCGACGCCTCGATCCTGAGGGCTATACGCTCTTTGCGATCTTCGCGTCTTTGCGTGAACGAGAGTTTTTTCACGCAAAGCCGCAAAGGACGCCATGATTCCGACACTTGTTTCCGCACACTTAGCCATCCGCTGATCGTTTTGTTAACTTATTGCTATGAGAAAGCCCGTTATCGCAGGTAACTGGAAGATGTACAAGCTGCTTGGCGAAGCCGTACAAACGGCCCTCGAGCTAAAGCCGCTGGTCGTCAACGCAAACCATTGTGAGGTCGTCATCGCTCCCGTTTTCACGGCAATAAAGACTGTCGCCGATCGGCTAGAAGGCTCGAATATTCGCATCGCCGCCCAGAATTGTGCCGCCCAGAACGAGTTCGGGGCCCATACCGGCGAGGTCGCACCGTCAATGCTCAAGGATGCCGGCTGCTCGCACGTGATCATTGGACATTCGGAACGGCGGCAGTTTTACGGCGAGACGGACGACTCGGTAAACCGCAAGACGAAAGCTGCCCTTAGCGCAGGACTCAAACCGATCGTCTGCGTTGGCGAAATGCTTGCCGAAAGGGAATCGGGCAATGCCGAAACGGTGGTCCGCGGCCAATTGACGAACGGGCTAAATGGATTGACAGGCGCGGATCTAAAAAGTATCATTATCGCTTACGAGCCTGTCTGGGCGATAGGTACCGGTAAGACGGCCTCGCCCGAACAGGCTCAAGATATGCACGCGGCAGTCAGGAAAACGGTTGAAGAAATTCATGGTGCTGATGCCGCAAAAGACATACGGATCCTCTACGGAGGATCGGTAAAACCGGACAATATCGCGACGCTGATGTCGCAGCCGGACGTCGATGGTGCATTGGTCGGTGGAGCCAGCCTCGAAGCTGCCTCATTTTCACAGATCGTGAATTACAAGAGTTAGTGGATCGTTTGTCGTGAACCGTGAACCGTAAATCGTAACTTAGCGTCTTCTGCTCTTACGATTCACGATTCACGAATAACGATTGACGAGTTCACGACCAACAAAATGATCGTTTATTTCTTATACGCAGTATTTTTCCTGTCGTGCATCGTTCTGGTTGCGGCCGTCCTGCTTCAGCCCGGCAAGACCGATGCCGGTGCATTGTTTACTAGCAACGTATCGAGCTCGGCGTTCGCCCCGCGGGGCACCGCGACCGTTTTGTCCAAAGTGACGATCGCCGCCGCGACGTTGTTCATGCTCTCGGCACTGTTCCTGGCGATGCCCGCTCTGAACGGCAACGTCTCGGTGCTATCGAGTAATCCTGACGGAACGGATGCGGCGACATCAGCGAATTCGAACGCGAATTCAGCCGACGCGAACGCAAACACAGCGGCTAATACCGATACGAACGCGAATACCGCTGCAAGTGCGAACGCCAATGCGGCCGCACCGGCTGCTAATGCCGCAACAAACACGGCGACAGCGAACGTGCCAGTTGCGAACGCTCCGGCAAAGGCCCCGGCCAACAAATAGTTCTTTGTAATCTTCTCGCGAATTCGAAATTCGTCATTCGAAATTCGTAATTCGACCATCGCTCAGGTGGCGTAATTGGTAGCCGCGCACGTTTGAGGGGCGTGTGGAGAAATCCGTGCGAGTTCGAGTCTCGCCCTGAGCACCATCTTAAAAAAGGCCGTTTGATCTGAGTCGATCAAACGGCCTATTCTCTTCCGCTCTTCGGAACGCGGACGCCCCCGTCCGCACCTGGGACCGCGACGCCTCGCCCGCGCGTGAAACGTTCGATCCCAGCCTGAACCGACCGCCACATCCGCCGTCACGGGCCGCGGACAACGAAGTTCCCGCTTACGATCGGAAGAACTTTGTCGGCCGATACCGGGAAAGCACTCGGACGTTGAAAGGCATCACCCTCATTTCCTCCATCGATGACCGTAAACGAGGCTTGGGTGCCCGCGGCGACCACCGAGTAGTCGCCGGTCGAGTTTCTGACCACCCCGATCACGAAGGCCTCCCCGTCTACGATCAATATCGAAGTGACGTCGATCATTAACCGCGAGTTACTGCCTCCATCGACAAAGATGGCATTGCCGTTGGCGCTCGTCTCGTTCCCGCGTGCAGCAACGGTTAACGAAGACCCGTCCGCTCGCGTGCCGTGACCCGTCAGCCGAGCGTCAGCGGCGACAACGGCTGCAATAGAAGATCCAAATAATGTCAGGCCGGCTATCAGAGCTGTTAACACTCTCTTCTTCATAAATTCCTCCTTTCGGACCGACGAGATTTAGGCCCTCATATTGACTCTGTTCTGTATCTATGTCAATGACGACGATCACGCCCCGAAGCGTCGGCCTACGCTCCGTGATGCGTGATGACCCCACCAAATGAGACCGGTGCGATGGCTATATTTGTGCCCCGTACATTTGAGGGGCGTGTGGAGAGATCCGACCGAGTTCGAGTCTCGCTCTGAGCACCAAATTAAAAAGACAGGTCATTGTGGCCTGTCTTTTTCGATTTGTCCTCCGCTCGTTGTTTACCAGGATCCAAGAGCAAACTACTGTCGAATATTCGTGATCAAAATGCCATCGGCTGTGGGGACCACTCGACTGGTGAGCAGTTGTTCGCCGTCTCTTGACCATGTAAAACGCACTATCGGTGGCGGTGCCCCGAAATTGGTCAACTGTTTTTCCTTCCCTTTGCCGTCTGCACTTATCGTAAATATGTTGCCTGCTCCATTTCGCAGGTCATTGTAGGCGATGGACTTCCCATCGGGCGTCCAACCAAACATGCTGATCTGTGGGGTATCTAGCCGCGTTTTGACGACACTTATCGGCTTTCCGCCCGAAAGGGGTAACACGTAGAAGGCAATGTCCCCGTGGCCGTCACTGCCCCATGTCAGTTTTGGGAAAGCCAAAAGTCCATCCCGCGAGATATCAATGCCAAGCGAAGGAGTCAATCCTTCGATCGGAATGACAGTTTGCTCACCTCCGTCAATTGATACCCTGCAGAGAGCTGACGGGCCGGTCACGTGCGCAAGCAAATAATAGACCCATTTGCCATCCGGCGAGATCCTTGGCGACCAGTCGCGGGTTCCGACTTCATTTGATAATTGAATCACGTTACTGCCATCAGAATTCATTCGATAGATGTGTGTACCATTACCTCTAGTGCCCCTGTCGGACTCAAACACGATATACCGTCCGTCGGGAGAGATCGCCCCGAAACTGTTCGTGTTCATTTCCGAGGTTAGCTGCTTTCGTCCATTTCCATCAGCGTTCATGGTCCAGAGATCAGAGTTACCCGTAACTCGCGACTCAAAAGCGATACGACCATCCGGGAGCAAACCGAATTGGCCGGTGGTCAGTTCCCCTGATGAGGTGATCTGCCTGGATTTGGATATGTCATTTTGCGGGATCGTCCAAAGGTCAAAGCGGTCGTATGCCTGGACGCTTGCTAGAATGTCACCTTTGCTCGTTGCCGAAAGTCCTTTGTATCTGGCGTTTCCATTTGTGATTTGTTTTGGCGGCGAGCCGGGACTGATCAGCCAGATCTGCGTGGGAGCGGCTGCCTCACTCGATACTTCTTTGGTGACAGTAATGAGATCTCCATTAGCGAGCCACGACGAGCCTTGAAAAGTTGACCATTTCTTGTCCGACAACTCCTGCTCGGAACCGTTGGTGACATCTATCGCAACTCGCTTTATATAGTTCTCTCCACTGGGTTCCTTATAATGACGGCCGCAAGCTATCTTCTTGCTATCCGGCGACCATGCTGGAACTTGGTCGCACTCGATCCAACTTATCTTCGCCGCGGTTGGACCATTCACATATGGTGTGCGAACCACACTTCTTTCTTGTGTACCGTCAGGAGAAGCAACAAGCAACTCTTCAAAATTCTCGCCATTTACAGCTGTATCCCTCGAAAATGCGAGAAGCTTCCCGTCAGGGGATAAGGCTGCTCCTCCATCGGAGTTATCCACAACCTTCATTGGCTCTCCTCCCGATGTTGGTACCCGATAAATGGCTTCAGGGCTACTCGGGATAATATGGCCGTAGTAGATATACTTTCCGTCAGGACTAAAACTAGGCCAATAATAGCGGCCCGATGCAGGGGCGGCCACCAGGTCCTTCTCATCGCCAGTCTCCTGATTACGAAGGCGTAGCGGGTTTTTAAGATTCGTTTCGCCGGTGGTGTACGCTACTAGTTTTCCATCCGCGGAGATCGCGATCTCATAGACTCTTCCTGAGGTCGACAGACGTGTTAACTTGAGGTCCTTGTCCGTTGTCGCCGCGGTAATGGCGGGAACACCTATATCGTTATTGCCGGAAGGTGAAGCTGCGTTGAACTTGTATACTGAGATGCCGACGCCAAATGTAAGTACCACGAGAGCGGTCATGAGCGTTGCAAGCTTGTGCCGTTTAACGCTGGTGACAATGTATTCGGCACTTAACGTCGGACGGCGGCCGATCAGTTGAGTTTTGAGATCATCAGACGTCGCAGATCTGATGAAGGGGGTTTGTTGTATCGCATATTCCATTCTTTTTTTCTCTCCTTTGAGGTCGTTAAGAAGGTCATGCGCGGATTGATATCTTTGGTTTCTGTCTTTTGTCAGAGCTTTTTGGCAAATTGGCGTCAATTCTGCAGGCAGAGCGTCGATATTGGCTGGCGTGCTGTCGCTATTGATTATCGACGTGATCAACTCGGTCACTGAATCGCCTTCAAAGGGCGATTTTCCGGTGAGCATCTCGTGAAGCACGATGCCGAGGCTCCAAAGGTCGCTGCGGGCGTCAACGGCTTGGCCGCGGGCCTGTTCCGGCGACATGTATGCAACGGTGCCCATGACGAGGCCCGGGCTAGTGTGTACACGTGAGGTCGCCGATGCATTTAGATCGATGGGAATGTCGTCGGCCTCAGTTAACTTGGCGAGGCCAAAGTCGAGCACCTTTACTAGGCCGTCGCTTCTCACCATGACGTTCTCAGGCTTGATGTCGCGATGAACGATGCCGGCCGTGTGGGCTGCATCGAGCGCAGCCGCGATCTGACAGGTGATATCAATGCTCTGATTTACGGACAATCCTGAACGCATTTGTTCGCGGAGCGTATTGCCGGCCACATATTCCGAGACGATGAAACGAGAGCCTTCAAAAGAACCGATCTCGTGGATCGTTAGGATGTTTGGATGGTTAAGGGCCGAGGCAGCCTTTGCCTCTTGTATAAAGCGCCGTACACGCTCGTTGTCTTCGGCGACGTCCTTGTGCAGCACCTTGAAGGCGACGGGTCGGCCAAGCTCGGTGTCCTCGGCTCGAAAAACCTGCCCCATTCCGCCGGTGCCGATCAGCTCCTTGATCTCATACCGGCCGATATTTTGACCAGGGCTAAGAGCTGGTGTCACCAGCACCTCGGCCGCTCCTAATGCAGTATCTTCGAGAAAATCGCTGTCGTACGCGTTCAACAGCTTCTCGACCTGCTCACGGAGTTCGTCGCTGTCCTTGCACGCGTTTCGAACAAACTCATCGCGCTTGCCCGACTCGAGCACGCGAGCCTCCTCAAAGATCTCTTTCGCATTTTGCCAGGTGGACTTATTCATCGGGCCCTCTCGTCAGCTCGTGCTTCAGCCACGCCTTGGCGGCCGCCCATTCGCGTTTGACGGTCGCGACGGAGATATTTAGGGCCTCGGCCGTCTCTTCGAGGCCGAGACCGGCGAAATAACGCAATTCGACGACCCTCACCTGCTGTTCATCAAGCGATGCGAGCCGGTGAAGGGCATCGTCAAGGGCGATCATATCGACGTCCAACGGAGGCGAAACAAGATGGGCGGAACCGATCGCGTCCTCCAGGGTGATCGCTTCGTCATTGCCGCCGCGTTTTTGGCGATGCTTTGCCCGGGCGTGATCGACCAAAATTCGTCGCATCAGTTCGGCCGCCAGGGCAAAAAAATGCCCGCGGTCCTGCCATTTTACCGATCGTTGGTCGACAAGCTTTAGATAGGCCTCGTTGATCAACGCCGCCGTGTCGAAAGTATGGTCGCGGCGTTCGCGGCGAAGCTGCCGCCGAGCCTGCCGCTGAAGTTGCTCGTAAACGACGCGGATCAATTCATCCGTCGCCGGCTGATCGCCATCGCTCCATGCGCGAAGCATGGCCGTGATCTCGTTGCGAGATGTAGAGGCGGAATTCATCGGCGAAATTGCTGCTTGTCTTTGAGGTCGAGCAGCAATCATAGATTCGCCCGCCGGATAAGTCAATGAACTTACCCACCGCGTCAACTGCCTTTGGCATGAGTTCAATCCGCGCATGACCTGTTCAGCTGAAGGAAATCCCGCCTCCATTAACAGTACGCGTCAAAAGATGGAATTTTGGCTCACGCTTGGGAAGCAAATGTTACGGTGGGAATCGGTCGAGTATCGTACCGCGGTCACCAAGCAGGTGGCGTAATGGCGGGAAAACTCCTCTTCCGCGCGTAGTTGAGAGATGATCCGCGCGAACTCGAGTTTTCGCCCTGAGCACCATTTTAGAAGAAGAAGGCCGTCTGATGACTCGATCATCTGACGGCCTTTTCAACTTGATCTATCTTGGCGAACTTTGCGTCCCGACTTTGTGCTCTTTGCCGTAGAGACGATTCCTCATTCGCCCGTCTCAGCGCTTTCTACTTCTGGACAACTCCAATTTGATTCGGCGCGTTGAGGACGATCTGCATGGCTCCGTGAAAGTCGGTAAATTTTCCGGTGATCACGACCTCTTTTCCGACGAGTTCGGTCAGGTCGGGAAACTTGGCCCAGAACGATTTGTTGACGACGGCGGTCAGAGCGGTCTTGTAATCCTTGTCAAAGTTCAGTATCGCGATCGTTCCGCTCCTGGGCGTAAACACCTGCGTCACCGTTCCTCTGAACAGTCCGTCTTTGCCCGCCTGCAGCCTGGCCCCTTCCAGATCGTGTGCATCGAGGGCCTTTTTATAAGCCTCGTCGGTCTTCGAGACAGTGGCAAATTTCGCCGTTTTCGAAGCCACAGCCTTCTGCGAATCCTGCGCCATCACACCTGAAACAACCACTACCCCAATGACCAACAATTCCACCGCGTTCCTTATGTACTTCTGAATATTAGGCCTCATATTAATTCTCCTATTCGTAAGAGTACTATATTCAAGAATTAGCTCAAACAAAGGGATCTCAAGGCATATTCGAGGATCAACCAGTTCTGAACTGCGATCGGTCCGTCAGCCCGATCATGCCGTGATAAAAGGCCCGGATCTTGCGTGGAACGGAGACGGCGCCGGCATGAGGATGGCGCCGCTGGATAGGATCCGGCCGTGTCGGCGTCCACGCTAGTGATCGACGTTGCTTTTTCGCGAACCGCTGCCGCCGGACTTGAATACTAGCGTGCCCGTTCCGGTCTTGCAGTTGGAGTCCATGGTCCATTCGTAATAGCCGGACCAGCCATTCGGGTTCGTCCAGTCGATACGCACGACGTTCTTGTTCACATTGGCTGTCCCGGTCGAAGCACCGAGACCCGTTTCCCTGGCTTTGCCGTCGGCCGTTACGTACCAAGTCGAACTGCCCAGGCCTTCGGCAAATTGCGTCCACGTGCCTTCAAGGGTGCAGGGCGATCCTTGTGTTTCGGGCTTTCCGGGCTTGTCGCAATTCATTGAACGGAACTCCGCCATCACGGCCATTTGCCGCGTTCGATAATTTTCGAGTTCCTGTTGGGCGGCTGCAGGGTTGGCAGCCAAATACTTGAGCCTCTCGATCCGATTTATGATATGTGGACGGATCGCTCGCAAAAACGAGCGTAGCGATTGGCGGTCATCCAGTCGAACATTGTCATAGTTCTGATCGACGCCGTACATACTCGCTAATATCGTAAAGGCATGATCGCCGGCATACCTGATATTGAGATCGCTCCGGATCTTGCTGGTCCGCCACTCAGGGTTATCTATGCCGGCAAGTGCTCTGTTGAACAAACCGAGATCAACCCTGGCATTACTGATCATCGACGGTCCGTAATCAATGTCCTTCTGCAGTGATTGCTGTTCCTGTTCCAGCCTGAAATATTCAGCTTGCTTCTCATTGCAAAGCTTCACTTTGTCTTGACCCAATGCAGGCGAGCCGATCGTCAGTAATGAGACTATCGCCATGACAACGAGTCGGATGAAGTCTGCGATCGTAGCTGAAGACAAAGCTCGTAATAATGTGATCTTCATGGGGTCACCTCCTCAATCGGTGCTAGCGCCGGCGATAAGGGCGGGCGGCGAAACTGAACCTCACGGACGATTAACCCGACCTGCTGCGACGCATCACGTATGAATCTCTTCTAAGTAACAGTTACGCAACTGATGTGCCAACTGATGCTCATTGACGAACCAAATAAAATGGAGGAAATGGCGGGATCGCCGGATCGTCCTTAAAGTTCTGTCTAAAATGTTGTGGATTTCTTCGCGGCAGCGAATCTAGTGGCCCTGTCGGGAATAAAGAACAGAAAAGAGGTGCGAAGCTCGCCCTATTGCCTAATAGATAGTCATCTCGCCACGGATCGACTCAGTCACGCACCACCATCGTTCCGGTGCCTTCGTCGGTGAAGACTTCGGCGAGGAGGGCGTTGCGGGTGGTGCCGCCGATGACGTGGGCGGAGTGGACGCCGCGTTCGAGGAGGGAAACGAGGTTTTGGAGCTTTGGGATCATGCCGCCGGTCGCGCGGCCGGAGGCGATCATTTCGCGGGCGTCGTCGACGGTGAGGCGAGAGATCTTGGTGTCTTCGCGGCCTGGTTCGAGGTAGATGCCGTTGACGTCGGAGAGCAGGATCAGTTTTTCGGCACCGAGCGAGGCGGCTATCTCGGCGGCGATGGTATCGGCGTTGATGTTAAAGACCTTGCCGTCGTCATCGGCACCGAGCGACGAAATGACGGGCACGTAGCCGCTGTCGAGCAAAGTGTTTATGAGCGTGGCGTCGATCTCGACGATGTCGCCGACGTGGCCAAAATCGATCGATTCGGTCGCTCCGGTCTCGCGGTTGACGACATCGCGAGGCGGACGTTTGACGGCCTTGACGACGCCGCCGTCGATGCCCGAGAGGCCGACCGCGTGAATGCCGCGACGTCGAAATTGGGCCAGGATCTCGGTGTTTATCTTGCCGCGAAAGATCATCTTGGCAAGCTCGAGCGTGTCGTCGTCGGTTACACGGCGGCCTTCGATAACGGTCTGCACGACGCCGAGCTTGCGGGCAAGTTCGTTGAGCTGTTTGCCGCCGCCGTGGATGACGCAGATGCGGATGCCGACCTGGTGGAGCAGTGCAAGCTCTTCGGCAAGCGACGCGAGGTTTTCCTTGTCCTCGGTCACCTTGCCGGAGAATTTGACGACAAACGTCATGCCCTTGAATCGCTGGATGTAGGGCAGGGCTTCGCGAAGCAGGTCGAGCGATCCGATGTTCATTTGATGAGCCTCGACATAATGGCCTTTTGGACGTGAAGCCGGTTCTCGGCCTCGTCGATCACGACCGATCGCGTTGAATCGATGACCTCGTCGGTCACGATGACGTTTCGACGCACGGGCAGGCGAGTGCATAAAGATCGCGTCGCTGGTCCTCGCCATTTTCGACGAGTCGACGATCCAGCGGTCGCGAAACTGCAAACGATGTGCGATATCCGCCTCGGGCGAGCCGTAAAAGCCCTTGCCGCCCCAGCTTTTGGCATAAACGGCCTCGACGCCGTCAAAAGCCGCGTCGACGTCGTTCGTGAACTCGACACTGCCGCCGTTGTTGGCGGCCTGCTGCTTGATCTCGGCGATCAGCTCACCGTCAAGCTCGTAACCCGCGGGATGAGCGATAGTTAGGTCGTGGCCAAACTGGGCAGATGCGAGCGCGAAGCTGTTCGGGACGGCCATCGGCAGCGTTTTGGGATGCCACGCCCACGTCAGAAGGACGCGTTTCTTGCCGGGCCCAAGCTTTTCGCGGATCGTCATCATATCAGCCATTGACTGGCAGGGATGATGCATCGCGGATTCGAGATTTATGACCGGTTTTGACGAATATTTCGCGAACGCACCCAGGATCGGATCGGTCCGCTCGGTTTCCCAGTCCTTGAGGGCCGCAAATGTACGTACGCCGATCGCGGATGTGTACCGTTCAAGCACGCGAACGAATTCGGCAAGGTGCTCGGTCTTGTCGCCGTCCATCACGACGCCGTCGCGGTGCTCAAGCGTCCACGATGTGCCGCCGGGCTCAAGTATGACCGCGTTGCCGCCAAGCTCGTACACACCGACCTGCATCGAAGCACGTACGCAGGGATGGGTTAAAAAAGACGAGGCCAACGGAGCGACCTTCGAGCGGTTTGCTCGCGATCGTCCGCTCTTTGAATTCGAACGCGGCGGTGACGATATCCTCGAGCGTTTGCCGGTCGAAATCGGATGTTTTGAGGAAGTTGTTCAATTTGCGAGTGCCTCAACAAACAGGTCGAGTTCGTCCGTTTTGACGCAGAGCGGCGGCAGCAGCCGCAGGACGTTGGGATCGCTCGATGTACCGGTGATGATCTTGTTGTCCAGCAATTTAGCATGTACGGGAGCGCAGGGACCGTCAAATTCGAGCCCGAGGAGACAGCCTTTGCCGTGGATCGCCTTGATGTCATTGACGCCCGTGAGCGAGTCTCTCAGGTGATGTTCGACCCGGCGGGCGTTAGCGATCATGTCGTCAAACTCGATCGCTTCGAGCGTGGCGACGACGGCGGCCATCGCCAGCATCCCGCCGCCGAATGTCGTGCCGAGGTCATTGACCTTGATACGTTCGGAAACCTTGTCGTTGACGAGGCACGCACCGACCGGAATGCCGCTCCCGAGCGATTTTGCCAGCGAGACGATGTCGGGTACGACACCCGCCGCGTTCGGGCTGCCCGCGAAGAACCAGTGGCCCGTCCGTCCGACGCCGGTTTGGACCTCGTCGAAGATGAGCATGATGCCCAGGTCGTCGCAGAGCTGACGCAGCTCGATAAAGTATTCAGGCGGCGCCTCGCGAACTCCGGCCATCGACTGGATCGGCTCGAGCATAACCGCCGCTGTCTCGAGATCGGCGACGGCCTTTAAGCCGTTGATATCGCCAAACTTTGCCGAGACATGGCCAGGTACGTTTGGCTTGCCGATCTCGCGATAATCGCCGAGAAACGTCGCCGATATCGAGTCTGCCGTACGACCGTGAAAGCCCTCGGAAAACGTGATCACCTTTTCTCGTCCGGTCGCCATTCGGGCCATACGCATAGCGTTCTCGTTGGCCTCGGTTCCCGAATTGCAGAAGAAAGCCTGTGTCAGCCCGGTAGGCGCGATCGAAACGAGCTTTTCCGCGGCCTCGGCTCGAACGCTGGAATAAACGAGGTTCGAATAGAACAGCACTTTTTCGGCTTGTTCGCGCAGGGCTTTTACAACATGAGGATGCGAGTGGCCGGTCGCACAGACGGCGTGGCCGCCGTAGAGATCGAGATAACGCTCGCCGTCGCTGGTTACGATCCACGAGCCCGAACCGCTTTCGACCGCGATCGGCATTTTCTTGTACGTTGTGACCTGATACCGGTCCTCGGCCTGTTTGATGGCGTCAAAGTTCATAGTTGAGGTTTCTCGTGCGGTCGTCGCTGTTGTCATGGATTGCTCCCGGTAAAGACGAGCCCTGTTCGTTCATCGAGGCCCATCATGAGATTCATATTCTGCACGGCCTGGCCGGCAGCACCTTTGACAAGGTTGTCGAGGGCCGAAAAGACGACGATCTGTTTGCCGTTCGAATGCAGTGCTATATCGCAAAAGTTCGTGTTCTTGACCCAGTTGATATCAGGCGAGCCGTCGACCATCCGGACAAAGAACGAACCTGTGTAGAAGTGATCGTAAATATTGCGCAGGTCTTCGTTGGTCAACAGATTGGTCGTCTCCATGTAGCACGAAGCGAAAATACCCCGCGAGACGGGCAAGCTGTGCGTCATGAAGATCAATTCGTTATCGAATTTGCCGATCGAGCGCAAATGCTGTTCGATCTCGGGCAAATGCTGATGAGTGAACGGCTTATAGGCGTAAAACGAATTCATCCGCTGAGGATGATGAGTGTTCGCCGCGGGCTTTGCGCCCGAGCCGGACGAGCCGGTTTTGGCGTCCACGACGATCTTTCCCGAAAGCAGTCCCGTCTTGACCATCGGCGACAAAGCAAGAAGCGTCGCGGTCGCGAAACAGCCGGGATTTGCGATGTACTTAGCGTTTGCGATAGCGTCGCGATTCGTTTCGGTAAGTCCGTAGACAAATTCGCCCTGCAACGCGGCGTCGGGAGCATCGATCTTATAATTCCGCTCAAAAACCTCGGGATCGTCTATGCGAAAATCGCCCGAGAGGTCGATAATCCGCGTTTCCTCCGGAAGCGTTGCCGCCATCCGGGACGCCTGGCCGTGGGGAAGCGCAAAAAATGCGAGATCGATGTCCTTGAGTTCAGAGAGATCAGCAGGCGTCGGATCAAAACGCATATCTGTCAGACCCAAAAGATTACGATGGACATCGCTTACCGCCTTACCGGCGTGCTCATTGGCGCTGACGCCGACGATCTCTGCATTTGGGTGAAACAACAGAATGCGCAGCAACTCGCTGCCGCCGTATCCGGAACCGCCAAAAATGTAAACTCGTGCTTTCCTGGTGTCCATTCTGAACGATCAATTGTTTTGTTCCGTTGCGGCCTTTTCCACGCACGGTGCATAGACAATATCGAAGAGCCTTGAACCGTTCCGACGGGCGTTTCCCGCGGTCAGGCCAAACTTTTCCTGGATGTAGTCCTCGCCCATCTGCGAATCCGTAACGGAACCGGCTACGACGCTGATCTCAAGGCCCATGTCCCGCAAAACCGATGCTCCTCCGATGACGCCAACGTAGTCGGACGCGCAGAAGACGAGCGAGGATATCGCCGATCGGATCTCGTCGTTTCTAAGCACGGAATCGACCGAATAACCGCCGACAATGCCGTCACCGAGCTCGACCACTATCAGATCAGGGTCGAGTGCGTCGAGATGGTTGAGCACCGCTCGTGCGACCGGCGAAAGGTCTTCCACATTCGCGGTTGACGGCAGCCCGCAGTCGACAAAGCTGGCTGTCGCGAACGCTCCGTGATCCTGCATGTTCAGAGTATCGCGCAGCGCGGCGACACCGGAAAGCTTGGCCCCGGCAACCCGCAGCCCTCGGTGACTGGCCTGTTTGATGATCTCAGTGGCAGCGACCGTCTTTCCCGAATTCATGCACGTGCCGGCAATAACGACTATCGGTGCCGTGACTCGCAAGTCGTCGGCGGGCGGCAGGGAATTGTCGCCAATGTTTAGGAGTTGGCCTTCCTTATTGCACACGAGGCCTAATACTTCGACCTGGATCGCATCGGAGAAGGACGAATGATGACCGCTGCAGACGCCGATCACGCCTCCCATATTGAGAAGGTGAAGCTTATCGCCCTCGGCGACGTTTTGTGGAACGTCTCCGACAAATCCCTTGAGCGCCCGCCGGGCCCCAAGCACGCCGATCAGGACGTCGCCGGTGGTAATGCGAGCGAGCCGGCCGTTCGTGAGTTCGAGGTTACCGTACGTCGCCGATTCACCGAGAGCCTTCACAGCGACGACGTCGCCGGATCTCGGCCCGCCGTTAGACGAAACGACGTTTACCGTGCGCGAAACATTGAGACGCGTTGCCGCAGAACCGATCTTGTCAACAATAACTTGTTTCATCTCAAAACTTATCGCTAGGTGGAGAAGATCTCCCGCAGGTTCTTTACCGCGTGTGATTGTGCGTCCGAATCCTTGATGGCGACAAAAATAGTGTCGTCCCCCGCGATCGTTCCGACAATATCATCGATCGCGGCCGAGTCGATCTGGACCGCCACCGCAGAAGCGAGGCCCGATAAACATCGAACGACGATCAGATTGTCCCCTGCCGTGTTGATATCGACATGCCCATATGGTGTAGTTAGGGCTACAGCGGGCGAGGCATATACACCCGACACTTTGACCACTCCCAACTCGTCCAGGTCCCGCGAAACGCTTGACTGCGTCACGCCAAATCCTTGTTTGTTGAGCAGATCGACAAGCTGCTCCTGGCGTGATACTCGCTCTGCACCGATTATCTCAAGCAGGGCCTCTTGTCTTGCGATCTTCTGAATATTCATGCAGAGTCATGCGCTAATATGCTATCTAAAATGCATATTCACAGCATATATGCGAAGTATATCCAGAGAGTGAGACCGTGTCAACCTTTGAGCATCGACTTCGACCGCGATCTAATGGGGATCAGAAAAGAGCTAGCTTGATACGAAGGAACTTCTTGGGATTTTGACGAAAGTCGTAGAGAAGCTTCGTGCCCTCGCTGGAGAACTGATTGATGTTCGACGCTGTCTGATTGATGTTGTTGTAAAGCGTTTCGTCGGTCACAAGCCGGCCGATGGTGCCTTTTCCAGCTTGGGCGTCCGCAATGACGGCTTCGATCCGGGCGGTCGTCGAGTTGAACTTGCTGACAGCCTCGCGGACGTCGTCATAGAGCTTCTCGTCTTTGAACAGTTTTCCGGCGGTGCCTTTGCCTTCACGTAGGTCCGCGGTCACGAGTTTGATGTCGTCTGCGATCGAGTTGATCTTATTTACGGCAGTTCGCAGATCGCTAACTGCGGCCCGGGTCTCGGTATAGAGTGCGTCATCATTGACGAATTTGCCGGCCGAACCCTTGCCAGCCTTGATGTCGGCAGAGATCGACTCGAGATGGGCGACGGTCTTGTTCAGGCTGTCATACAAAGCAGGATCATTGACCAGCTTGCCGGCGCTGCCTTTACCTTCGTTGATCTTGTCGATCGTCTTTTGCAGCCGAGTCATCGTCGCTCGAGTCTCACTGACTGCACCGTCGAGGCTCTTGTAGAGCGATTCGTCGTTAATAACGCGGCCCAGCGTGCCTTCGCCTTGATTTGCTTTGTTAAGTATCTCGTTCGCCGGAATAGCCAGCTTATTTATCTGGTTCAGAAGGTCGTTGCCCGTAGAAGTCAATTGATTCATCGAAATGGCAGTGGCCGAGGCTAGTAGAGTGTCTTCTTCGGCGGGCTGTCCTTTTACAGTTCCCGGCACGATATTGATCATTTTGTCGTTGCCAAGCACCGAAGTGGCAACGAGCTGTGCGGTCGAGTCCGTTCGGATCAGATCAGAGATAGGCTTGCCGTCCAGGGTCTGCGTTACCGACAGCTTTGCTTCGATCCTTTCGCCGTTGGGACTATCGGCAGGGAGGAAACGAACATCGGAGACCTTACCGATCGAAACACCCGCCAGCTGCACCTCGGCATTCGACTTGAGGCCGTCGGCACTCGCGAAACGCACCCTAAGTTTGAGGCGTTTCTCGAACGGGTTAAAATCGCCGCTCGAATTGATGATCAGAAATCCCAGCACAAGCAAAGCGGCAAGCATGAAGATCCCCACCCGAAGCTCACTGATCGATAGTTTTTGCTTTGTTCTTGGCATTTTTCAGGTCTACTTGCCCCGAATGAACCGGTGAATATAGCTATCGTTCACCGCTTTGAGCTGTTCGTCAGATCCGCTAAAAATGATCTTTCCTTCCCGAAGCATTATCACTCCGGTGTTGATCAGGCACAGCCTCTCCCCTTCATTCTCATAGATCACGTTGCCTTTTTCATCAACAATAGCATACTCAGAACTCAGGTAATCGAGATTGTTCATCTCGTGCGTGACAAAGATCGACGAGACGTCTTCGAGATCGCGGAGCTTGATCGCAAGCTCGCAGATCGTCCTTGCGGTCGGGGGATCGAGACCGGCCGTAGGTTCGTCAAAGAGTACGATGCTGGGATTTCCGACCAGCGCACGTGCGATACCGACGCGTCGCCTCATGCCTCCCGATAATTCGATCGGCATCTTATCGATGGCGTCGTCGAGGTCCACAAAATGGAGCATTCGCTCGACTTCATGCTCTATCTCGTCTTCGTCCACGCCTTCCTCGACAAGCCGATACGCCACATTTTCGTAAACCGACAAAGAGTCGAACAGCGCCCCTTCCTGAAAGACCATGCCGATCTTTTTTCGGATGCGCATCAGTTCCTGATCGTCAAAACCGATGATGTCTTCGCCGTCGATCAGGATGCGGCCGGCGTCGGGTTTCAGCAAACCCAGGATCAAGTTGATTATCGTCGATTTGCCACTGCCTGAACCGCCGAGGACTATCTTCGTCTCGCCGCGGCGGACCTTAAAACTCACACGGTCGAGCACGATCTGATCATCAAATGCCAACTCCACATCGCAAAACTCGATCGCCGGTACACTCCGGTTGCTGACCATGCCAGTTGGCGTTACGGCTACCGGCCTTTCGCTAACAGTCTCAATATCGGCCATCTCTGAGTTCAGTGTCATCCGATGCCGGGTTTTCAGAAAAGCGTGTTGGAGAAAAAGCTCTGGAGCAGCTTGGACATGAAAAAATCGGCGACGATGACATTGATCGACGAGAAAACAACGGCATTGGTTGTCGAACGGCCGACACCGACAGTTCCGCCCGTGGTGCCAAGTCCGCGTTGGCACGCAACGAGGCCGATGATCAAGCCAAAGGTCATGGGCTTGATGATCCCGCCGATCAAGTCTTTGTAGTTGACGCCTGCTCGAACGGACGAAATATAAACGTTGGTATCCAAACCATAAAGATTGAGTGCCACCAGACCGCCTCCGAACAGGCCGAAAATGTCTGCTGCGACCGTCAAAAGCGGCAGCGTGACAACCAGAGCAAGAACTCGCGGAGTAACGAGCTTTCTGACGGGAGACGTGCCGAGAGCCCGCATGGCATCGATCTGTTGCGAGACGACCATCGAGCCCAATTCCGCCGAGATCGCCGACCCCACGCGTCCTGCGACCATCAGCGCCGTCAGAACGGGCCCCAGTTCACGGACCAATGAGGTCGCGACGCCCTGGCCCGCGTTGCTCTGGGCCCCGTAATACTGAAGTGTCGGATACGCCTGCAATATCAGTACGCCGCCGGTAAAGAATCCCGTAAGAATGACGATACCCAGTGAACCGACGCCTATTTCGTCCATCTGTCGAACGATCTCGCCAAAATAGCGCGGCTTCTTCCGTATCCCGCGAAGCATTCGCAGGATAAGCGAACCGATCTCCTGCAAGCTTGAGAGTAAACTGGTAATTGGATTCATTGCCCGACGTTTTGACGCTTCGGCTCAAGAGTACAATGAACCCGCCGTGTTCGCAAAATTGAAAACAGCCGCGTCTCGACGAGCTTGCGGCTGTTCCCCGAAGTCTGTTGAATATCTGTTACTGCATCTATTTAGGCGGCTTGTTTTGCGTTTGCCGGATCACGGGACGTACACGGTTTATCGGCCTACGATTAGGATCAAGCTGCTGTCCGGCGGCCCTCCTGCGGTTGACCTGCTGGCGATCGGCGGCAAACTGCGACCGGAGCTGACGAAATCGCATCAGCTGCTCCGGGAGCAGGATTCTTCTGACTGCAAATTCATTCATGAAGCGCAATCGCTGGACTTCAGACTGCGCCGACTGCACGTCTTTGATCTTGGCAGAAACGACCGTCTCGTCGACCTGATCGGCATAGATGGCCTCATCAAGCGACTTCATCGCCTCGCGCAGCTTACGCTGTGCCGCATCCATTTGAGGTTTGCGGTCAGTGTTAAGTCGGCGGATCTTTTCGACCTGATCCGGCGTCAGTCCGAGTTGACGAAAAAGCTGAGGGCGTTGCGGTCCGGCATCCGTTGGCTGCTGTGGCGAAACACCAGGCTTTACGTCCTGGGAAAAGCTACTTACCGCGGCGACCACGGCGACCGATATCAAAATTAGGGAATTGAAAAAGCCACGTTTGAACATTGTCTTATTGCACCTTGATCATCCGCCGATCTGATCAAACAGTTCCGACAACCTTAGCGATGTGTCGTCATCATCAGTATCTGCCGTAAGTGTCGGCCGTTTCTGGGCACCCTTTCCGTTCTTCTTAATAACAACACGCGCGACCTGGCCGTTGAGCTCCCTGCGTGGTGACGAAGCGACCGCGTTCCGGACGGATCGAGGTCCCGGTGAACCTAGCGAATTCGGGGATTCGGCAGGCTGCCCAGCCGGCGCTTTTAATTTAGCGCTGAGTGCGGACGTATTTTCATCAACTTTTCGAAGGGAAGCTATTTCGCTGACCGGGCGGACCGAATTCTCGGCTACGGCTGGTCGGCCGGTCGTCGATGCTAAGGAAACAAATCCGAAATAGCCGACCAACAACACAACTGAGGCGGCCACGAGCGAACCCCCAAACTGCAATGCTGCCGACGCCCTGACTTGCGAAATCAAATTCCCGATCCATCCCATCGGTTCGGCGTCTTCATTTTTCCTCGACGTCGTCGAAAGGGCGAATGGGATCTCGACTGCGAGCGGGCTCAGTTTCTCAAAGGACTCGTTTCGCCACTCAGCGACAGACCGACGGGTCGACATGAACCCGGCAACTTCGTCGGAGCAACTTTTACAGGCGGCAAGGTGTTTCTCGAACTTCTTGGTTCCCGCGCTGTCGAGTTCGTGGAATACATACGCTACCATTTCGTCGTTGCCGCAATGCCCAGTCCCGTTATTTACATTCTCCAACATATCCGTCACCCATCTCTACTTAAACAATATCAACCGGTGTCCGCTCCAATTTCATTCTCAGCTGCTTCAAGGCCGTGTAAAGTCTGCTTTTCACAGTGCTCAACGGCAACTCCAGCGTTTCGGCGATCTCTTGAAAGGTCATGTCCTCAAATTCTTTCATTATGACGACCTGCCTGAGTTCCGCCGGCAGTGCTCCGACTGCTTGTCGAACGATACGCAGCCGCTCGGCACCCTCGGTCGAGCGCAGCGGCGATGAGCTTGCCGGAGCGACGAAGACAGTGGACTCTCCTGGTTCATCGTCGTCAATAAATTCTTCACTCCGTGAACGTGCACGACGTTTTGTTGTCAAACATTTATTGACCGCGATCCTATGGAGCCAGGATGAAACCTTGGCTTCTCCGCGAAAGTTCGCCAGGTTGCGGTACGCCGAAATAAACGCTTCCTGGGCCGCGTCGCGGGCCTCGTCCTCGCGTCCGAGCATGCCGAAACAGAGGGCAAAGATCTTTCGGTCCCACCTTCTAACGATCTCGCCAAATGCATCAGGTTCCTGCGAAACCGCCAGTTCGACAAGCTGCTCATCCGTCAGGTCAATAAACATCAACTCGTGTCAGCGCTCTTCCCACGAGAATAATAGCTCAAACAGCCAAAACTGACGCGATACTATCTCGCGTTCAACTGATTAGACGCAAAGATGGATGGGAAAGTCGAAAAATGCGAAGGCATACGCCTTGAAAGTAGGACAAAAACCGGCCATCAGCGCAAATGTTCAAATTTTCGATTTTTTTTCGCAACAGGCGGTAATGTTTTCTTGATTCCTCGCACTCCTGTTTGAACGCGTCAGTGACGTGAATAATTTATGAGGAGAAGATCAGTAATGAAAAAGGCAACATTCATGACATTTGTAATCACTTTGGCCGCACTCGTTGCGAACGCACAGAACCAGGTCACGGCCGGCGAACGGGTGGCCCTGATAGCAAAACCCGCGGTCGTTAAGATCCTCGACGGTTACGTTGGAAAGGCATCGTGGCAGGCGGGCAGTTTTTCGAAGGAGTTCAACTTGTCGCACGGCGGTTCCGGATCGGGAGCGTTCGTGGATTCGAACGGATTCATAGTGACAAATGCTCACGTGGTATCCGCAACCAAGGAAGGCGATGATAAGGCGACGCGGGCGCTCTTCTCACAATATGCTGCAGCCGTTGCCAGAGAGTACCGGATCAGCGTCGAACAGTTGACCGAGAATGACTGGGCGGCATTGAAGAACCAGTTCATTCGCAGCTTCAAGTATCGCCATATCCACGATGTAGTTCTGCAGAGTGGTGACAGATTTCCTTTTCAGATCCTGAATTATAGTTCGCCGGATGATGGAAAGGACGTTGCGATCATAAAGATCGAGGTAAAGGATATGCCGATGATCAAACTCGGCGATTCAGACAAGGTACGTCTTCAAGAGCATGTAACGGTTCTGGGCTATCCGGGGGCCGGCGATTCGGTGCTTCTTGACGAGAAATCGAGCCTTCAGCCGTCGATCACCAATGGCACGGTTTCGGCTAGAAAGAATTTGGCGAATGGCGTCGAAGTGATACAGATAGACGCGCCAGCAACTCACGGTAATTCGGGCGGCCCGGTCGTCAACGATAAGGGGGAGATCGTGGGCCTGCTTACATTCGGCGGCGATAGGGTCTATGGGCAGGAAGTCCAAGGGTTCAATTTCATTATCACTTCGAGCTCGGTCAGTGAGTTAATGACGCAAGCGGGTGTTAAAAACGAGGGTGGATCGAATGATCGTAATTATCGCGAGGGCCTCGATCTGTACTTTGGCGGGCGGTACTCGTCGGCACTTGCGAAGTTCGAGACGCTGCGGTCCGAAAAAGCATATGTCGATGCGGTATCGCTGATCAAAGAGTGTGAGGCCCGAAAGGGGGAAGAACGTCATTATGTACCTGCTCTGATCGTTGCCGGGATCGCGGTTGTAGCGTTGGGCGGAGGCATGGCTCTATTGTCTTTTGGGATCATACTGCTGATCCGGATCCGATCAAAGCGAAAGAAGAAGGCCCGGACGCTTGACCCACAGCCGCAATACGCCTTTGGACTTTAGAAGGGATGTATGGGACGTGGCAGCCTCGCCTCCGGAATTCCGATCGGACGATTACGCCCGCTGACAAAACAGCGGGCCTCGTCGCGCTCGGTGCACCCTTCGGTCAGTCAAATGGGTTTGCAAAACGGTCTATCGTTCGGACGACATATCACGCGCCGAGATTGTGTGACGTTTTGATCAACAGGTATAATGCGGCAAAAAAACGCAATAAGGACTTACCGAGCGGCAGGCGATGGTTCAGCTAACGACAAATGCACTCAAACTGCTTTTGATGCGGCTTGATCCCGAGGATGTGGACGCTGCCGCGGACAAGTACGAGCGTTTGCGCGAAAAGCTGATCAGATTCTTCTGCTGGCGAGGAGCGCCGGGCACAAGGTCCGATCTTCTTGCGGAAGAGGCGATCGATCGTTTGGCGACGAAGCTGGAACAAGGCATTAATGTCGAAAATATCAACGCTTATGCTCTCCAGATCGGCCGTTTTGTTTGGCTCGAGTATTTGCGAACGGCCAGAGAAGACCCGATATCCGAGGACTTTGACACTGCGGTGGTGTCCGATGATCCGTCAGAGGACACGGAAATAAGGCTCGTTTGTTTGAGGAAATGCCTTCAACAGATCACCGCGGGTAACGAATCTGAACGAGCGATGATCCTCGGATATTACGATACCGAACAAAGCGAGAAGAACAAGGACAAACGGCGTGTACTGGCGGAAAAATTCGGCCTGACCGTAGAACTGCTCCGCGTCAGGGCATGCAGGCTCCGAATGAAGCTCGAAAAATGTGTTCGAGCGTGCGCGTCCTGAAATTAATTTGTAATGAAAATCAAATTTTTGACACTTATCATACGGGGTATTAGATGACCGGGCCTAAAGACATATCATCCGAGCAGTTCATACCATATCTCTTAAATGAGTTATCGGATGAAGAACGCGATCGCATCGAGGAATCTTTCTTTGACGACGATGCCGTGTTCTACGAGCTGGCTGATGCTGAAAATGATCTTGCGGACCAGTACGTGAGCGGGAGAATGACGGATGAGACGCGGCTGCGGTTTGTAAAAAGCCTTGGATCGAGTCCCGAAAGACGCGAAAAAGTTGCCGACGCCGCCGTCATGCGACGGTTGATCCTTGAGAGTTCGACGTCCGCCAAGACCGACGGTGTTTCTAACAAGGTGTCGTGGTTGAAAAACCTGACCGATTGGGTCTTCGGTCATAAAATGATGTTAGGTGTGAGCTTCGCCTCGCTCGTGCTCGTGGCCGGGACGGGGATCGCCCTGATGACCGCGATCATCGTACTCAATTCCATACAACATGGCGACGCCCCGTTGCCATACAACCGGCCTGCCATGACGCCCCGTCCCGATATGAATTCGAACAGGATGGCAACCCTGCCGACACCGGTCCCGGGTACACCTCCCTTCGTGCTCTCGCCTGACGACAAAGGCACGCCGGCCGTTTTGAATCTAAACCAGAACGAAAACGCAGTACGTGTCGAGCTAAAGGTGCCTGCGGATATATCGGCTCTCTACGTTGAGGTGTATTTAGACGACGTTAGGATCTCGGACCATGTAGACGTACGAGATTCCGGCAGCAGAGACAAGGCCGTTACAGTAACGATCTCAACAAAAGACCTTAAAGCGTCGGCGCACCAGTTCAGGGTCAAAGACCTTCAAGGACGGGAATTCACTTATCGCTTCACGCTGAAGCGGCGAAACTAATACGCTCGTGCGAAAACCACTCGCCTTTTCGAGGGGCTGCCCGTGTATACACATTTGCCATCCTCCTCCTGCGCGTCGAGAGGAATACAACGGATGGTCGCTTTGGTCTCGTCTTTGATCTTCTCTTCGGTTTCGGGACTGCCGTCCCAATGGGCAAGTATGAAACCGCCTTCTTCGATACGGGAACGGAATTCATCCCACGTGTCGACGCGAAACGTATTCTGTTCTCGAAAGTTAAGGGCCTTTTTGTAGATATTCACCTGTATCTCGTCAAGAAGTGATCTGACGTGTTCGACTACGCCCTCGAGCGGGCGAGTTTCTTTTGAGAGTGTGTCCCTTCGTGCGACCTCGACCGTACCGGCCTCGATGTCGCGCATGCCTACGCCGAGGCGAACGGGAACGCCTTTTAGCTCATACTCAGCAAACTTCCATCCAGAACGCTGGCTGTCGTCGTCGTCCAGCTTGACCGAAACGCCCGCCGCACGCAGCTCGTCAGCTAATGGCCTGAGCTTCGTCCTGATCGTGTCGAGATCCTCGGGAGTGCGGTAGATAGGGATAAGAACGACTTGTATCGGCGCGAGTTTCGGCGGCAGGACGAGGCCCTGATCGTCCGAATGAGCCATGATAAGCGCGCCGATCATACGTGTCGTCATCCCCCAGCTTGTAGCCCACGCGTACTCCTGTTCGTTTTGTTTGTTGACAAATTTGACGTCAAACGCTTTCGCAAAGTTTTGGCCGAGGAAATGTGAGGTGCCCGCCTGCAGCGCCTTTCCGTCCTGCATCATCGCTTCGATGCAGTAGGTTTCAATGGCGCCTGCAAAACGCTCGTTAGGCGATTTTAGGCCCCTGATCACGGGCAATGCGACCCAATCCTCGGCAAACGTCGAATAGACGTCGAGCATGCGTTCGGTCTCCTCTATCGCTTCTTTTTCCGAGGCGTGGGCCGTGTGGCCTTCCTGCCACAGGAACTCCGTGGTCCGCAAGAACAACCGAGTCCGCATCTCCCAGCGGACAATGTTGCACCATTGATTGATAAGCAGCGGCAGATCGCGCCACGATTGGATCCAGTTACGGTAGGTGTTCCAGATCACGGCTTCCGATGTAGGCCTTACGATCAACTCTTCTTCGAGCTTCGCATTGGGATCGACGATGAGGCCTTTTCCTTCAGGGTTGGCTTTTAGACGGTAGTGCGTGACGACCGCGCATTCTTTAGCAAAGCCTTCGGCATGCTCCTCTTCCTTTTCGAGAAACGATTTGGGTACAAAAAGTGGGAAGTATGCGTTTACGTGGCCGGTCGCTTTGAACATGTCGTCGAGCGCTCGCTGCATCTTTTCCCAGATGGCATAGCCGTACGGTTTTATGACCATACAGCCGCGGACCGCGGAATTCTCGGCGAGGTCGGCCCGTTTGACGATCTCGTTATACCACTCGGAATAGTTTTCCGACCGTTTCGGAAGTGCTTTGCTCATAAGGTTTGTCTGATCGTTCTTTAACCCTGACTGAAGTGGCGGGATAAAACGAAAATCATAAAATAATTCGCGACGACTTACAATTTCACGAACGAGCAAGGCACGTTTCCGAGGATGTGATGACTCTTGCCGGTATGCTAGAATCCGAGATTGTATGAGTGAAGAACCGCTGGACTTTCAGGACACTTCGACCGCCTTCGCGGACAAATCGGACGCTGAACTCAAAGAGAAGTATAGGCTTTTCAGGCTTCTAAATTCGCCGATCCTCAATTCAATAGGTTCCGGTCTCGCGAAATTTGCCCTCAAGATCGGGCTGCCCGTCGAGGGCCTGATAAAGAAGACCGTGTTCGAACAGTTCTGCGGCGGCGAAACGATCGAGGAATCTGAACCCACTATCGAGATGCTCGCGGACTCAAAGATCGGTACGATCCTTGACTACTCGGTAGAGGGAAAATCGACCGAAGGTGATTTCGACGCCACAAAGGACGAAATAATCCGGACCATCGAAAGGGCGAAAAACGATCCGAAGATCCCGTTCTCGGTCTTTAAGGTCACCGGCATCGCACCGTTGGGCACGCTCGAGAAAATGAGTGCCAATAAGAAGCTCGATGCCAAGGGCCAGGCCAAATGCGAGCGCATTCACAACCGCGTGAATGAGATATGCGCGTATGCATATTCCGTCGGGCAGCCCGTCTTCATCGACGCCGAGGACTCTTGGATACAGGACGCCATCGACGATCTCGCCATCGAGATGATGGAAAAATACAACCTCGAGAAACCAATGGTCTTCAACACGCTCCAGATGTACCGGACCGATCGGCTGCAGTATCTCAAGGACTCGCGAAAACGGGCTCGTGAAGATGGTTATATACTCGCCGTCAAGCTCGTTCGCGGCGCTTACATGGAGAAGGAACGAGAACGTGCCGCCGAGATGGGTTATCCGTCGCCTATCTACGAGACCAAGGCCGAAACGGACTCGGCGTTTAATGCCGCGATCGAATATTGCCTCAAACACATCGACGAGATCGCGTTCGTCGCCGGGACGCATAACGAAGAAAGCACCAATCTTCTGGCTGCGAAAATGAAGGAGATGGGCATACCAAACGATCATCCTCATGTGTTCTTCTCGCAGCTTTACGGGATGGGTGACAATCTCTCATACGTGCTCGCCAAAAACGACTACCGTGTTTCAAAGTATGTACCCTATGGCCCCGTAGCGGACGCAGTTCCATACCTTATTCGCCGCGCCGAGGAGAATACGTCGGCCGCCGGCCAGGTAAGCCGCGAGCTGGAGCTGATCGATAAAGAGTTAAAGCGCCGTAAGTTGTCGTGAACAATTGGTTCTCTCTGTCGTAAAGAGTTCCCGGGGAACGAATGAACATGTTCTGTCCTAAATGCGGAAGACCGGACCAGTCGGCTGAGACATATTGTCGAAATTGCGGGCTTTTCCTGCCTGATATTTCGAAAACTCTGGTCTCTATCACCAAACCCGAACAGCACGTCACCGCGAATTTGATACTAGGATCGATGACCGTTGTCACCTCCTTCACTCTAGCCATATTGCTATACGTGTTCTTTCTCGGCCTTCCGGCTGCTCCCCCGGTGATCTACGTTATGTTCGGCCTACTGTTGGCAATGGGGATCTGGCACATTCAAACGGTCTGGAGATCGCTGTTGCTGCGCCGGCATTTTAAGGAGGCCGATGGCAGGAAGGAGGCCTTCAATTCCACCGCGCAGATCGGGACCGCGACGTCCGATCTCCAGCTTTCAGAGGCTCAAGACGGAGTTTTTGAACCGCCGAGCGTGGTGGAACGCACGACACGCCAACTGGCTGAGAGATAGATCGGCTTATCTAAGTCCAAGAAGTAGCCTGACCGACCGGTCCGAAACCTCGCGGGCGGGATCTTGTCTCCACGCTTCGAGCGGGGAAGTCTCGGCAGTCGTGAGAGTTGCGTGTGAGATCCTGGCGACCTGAGTGCTTTCAAATGCACGATTTGTAACTGCGAGATGAGGTTCTGACATGCGAAGCGTTTCCGGTCGGCCGGCCGCCGCTTCCGCGGTCGCAACATCCGGGAAGAAATCTTGGTAAGCAGCAAGGTGCCACACTTTGTCGCCGTCCATTTCATCGACCGCCAGCAGTCGCAGCAATGCAAATCCCGATTCCAACTGAAAAACCAAAAAATCGCCGGGTTCGTGGGCAGACGTCATAATTTTCGAGATTAGCATATTGCTCCGATTGCCGATAAAATTTAGGTAGTGTCAACGCCCGGACAAGACATATCTTACCAAGCGATGCTGGAGGTCGCGATCGAAGAGGCTCGCGCGGGCCTCGCTGAAGGCGGGATCCCGATCGGCGCCGCGTTATTTGGTGGAGATGGTGATCTCCTCGGTCGCGGACACAATCGCCGAGTGCAGGAAAACGATCCTTCGATCCACGGCGAGACGGATGCCTTTCGCAAAGCCGGCCGGCAGCGGAGTTATCGCAACACGATCATGGCAACGACGCTCGCACCGTGCTGGTACTGCAGCGGCCTGGTACGCCAATTCGGCATCGGCACCGTCATCGTCGGCGAATCCGAAACATTCCAGGGCGGCATCGACTGGCTACGCGAAAATGGTGTTCGGGTGATAGATCTCAATAACGCAGAATGTAAGGAATTGTTAGGCGGATTCATCGCCGAGCATCCGGAAGTTTGGAATGAGGATATTGGGGAGTAATGTTCGGTCATAGGGGCAACGCGTAATTTCGGATAATGAGCAAAACCACCACCGCAGAACAAGCCGTCCAGTGCATCAAATCTGGTGACCGTGTCTTCATTCACAGCGTCGCGGCCGCTCCGCAGCAGCTCATCAAGGCGATGACAGCTCGAGCGCCTGAGTTGCGAAATGTAGAGATCGTCCATCTCCACACCGAAGGCGAGGCTCCGTACGCTAAGGCCGAGATGGCCGAGAGCTTTCATATCAACGCGTTCTTTGTGGGCGCGAACGTCCGGCACGCCCTGGTTGAAGGACACGCCGACTACATTCCCGTTTTCCTGTCCGAAGTGCCGGCTTTGTTTCGCAAGGGAGTGCTGCCGCTCGACGTCGCGATGCTGAACGTCTCGCCGCCGGACCAGCATGGATTTTGCACGCTTGGGATCTCGATCGACGTCGCGAGGGCAGCATTTGAAACGGCAAAATGCGTGATCGCTCAGGTAAACCCGCGCGTGCCCCGCACGCAAGGCGATGCGTTGATACACGTAAACGACATTGACTACATGGTCGAGATCGACGAGCCGCTGCTCGAGGCCAAGATCCCAGAGCTCACCGATACCGATATGGCGATCGGCCGTCATATTGCGGATCTCATCGATGACGGAGCGACGATCCAGATGGGAATTGGTGCGATACCAAATGCCGTGCTCGCGTCGCTTGGCGATCACAAGGACCTCGGGGTTCACACCGAGATGTTCTCTGACGGGGTCATCCCACTTGTCGAGAAAGGCGTGATAAACGGGCGGCTCAAGGTCAAACATCCGGGCAGGATGGTTGCCGGATTTGTGATGGGCACCCAGAAGCTTTACGACTTTATCGACGACAATCCGCAAGTCTTGATGCTTGACATCGCCTATGTCAACGACACAGCCGTCATTCGCCGCAATCCAAAGGTCGCGGCCGTTAACTCTGCCATCGAGGTCGACCTCACCGGCCAGGTCTGTGCAGACTCGATCGGGATGCGGCAGTACTCGGGCGTTGGCGGCCAAATGGACTTCGTTCGCGCGGCTTCATTGAGCGAAGGCGGCCGGCCGATCATCGCACTGCCTTCGCAGACAAAACGCGGGGAAAGCAAGATCGTTCCCTATCTAAAACAGGGGGCCGGCGTGACGTCAACCCGGGCCCACGTCCACTATATCGTTACCGAATTCGGCGTCGCGAACCTGTACGGCAAGAATCTGCGCCAACGTGCTTCAGAGCTCATCAAGATCGCCCATCCGGACCATCGCGAGGCCCTGGAGAAAGCTGCGCACGAAAGATTCCATTGCTAGCGACCGGACTTGTGATTCAACTCCCGTCTATTTTCCCGTTATTACCGGCAATCCCTTCGCCGCGAACTGCTTGTTAAACTCCGCAATATCCTCCGATTTTACCTTTGCCAGGGCCGCGAGCTGCGCATTTATTTGCCCTTCTAAGTCGGCAAAAACCGCGTAGGCCTGTGCGGTCGGCGGGTTGTCTGAGCTGTCGACCGATGAGCCCAGAGCCGCCATCTTGTTGTTGAGGCGGATCGGAAAGTTCAGCGCGTCCTGGCCGCTTCTGATCTTTGTCTGGATCAGGGCCTCTTCGATGTCCGTCAGCTTCTTACCGATCTCCTTCGCCTTGTCGATCAGGTCCTTATTTTGACTCGCATTCAACCGGCGCGAAAGTGTCTCTAATTGTGTGCGAATATCGCGAATGTCGGTTATCGCGTTGTGCGTCTCGGTGACCTTTGCGCTGATCTTCGACATCAGCTCGAACTGTTTAGCGAAATCTTCCTGCGTCAGGGCAAGCCGCGGATCCGCGCGAAGCACGAACGATTCGGTTCCGACGACCTTTCCGCCGACGCTTAGCCGGACCTGATAATTGCCCGGGACGATGCGAGGTCAAGCCCGCCTCGGCCGGCACGGGAGCGTCGCCGCCACCGCCACGTCCTCCAAATCCACCGCCGCCGGCCGGAGCCTCGGGTGCCGCACCGGCGGGACCGTCAGGCCGTTTGGTGAATTTACGGATAGACTTGCCGCTGGCGTCCAAAAACTCGATCGTGACCTCTCGAGGCTCTTTTTGCTTTAGATAATAGTTGACGACCACACCGTTCGGCGGGTTCGCCCCAACGGTAGCGGTAGGCGGAATCTGTCCTCCTCCACCTCCGGCCCGGCGATATGCGTCTTCGGGCGTGAAGAGAAATGCATCCGCCTTTTGAGCGTCGGCGAGTTGATAGAGAACGGGCAGATTGTCGAGCACGTAGAACGAACGCCCGTGCGTTGCAACAACGAGGTCCTTGTCGCGTTTTTGGATAGCGAGATCGTGGATCGGAACTATCGGCAAATTGAGTTGCAGGCTCTGCCAGTTGTCGCCGCTGTCGGACGAGTAATAAATACCGCGCTCGGTTCCCGCATAGAGAAATCCCCGCTTGTTCGGGTCCTCGATGACGACTCGCGTGAACTGGTCGGCTGGGATGCCGCTCACGATCTTTTTCCAAGACTTGCCGTAATCCGTCGTTTTGAACATATACGGCTTTTGGTCGTCATTCTTGTAATTGACCGCGGCGAAATACGCGGTTCCGGCATCAAACGGCGACGCTTTGATCTGGTTGATCTGGACCCACTCGGGCATGTCCTTTGGCGTGACATTGCTCCAGTTCGCGCCGTTGTCCTGAGTGATCTGCACGAGACCGTCGTCGGTGCCCGCCCAGATAACACCTTGCTTTACCGGCGATTCGTCGACGCAAAAGATCGTGTCGTAATACTCAATGCTCGTATTGTCCTGCGAGATCGGACCGCCGGAGGTTTTCTGCTTTGACTTATCGTTGCGAGTCAGATCGGGCGAGATCGCCTGCCACGACTGTCCTTCGTCGAGCGAGCGGAACAGAACATTTGCCCCGGCGTAGAGGGCCCATTTTCCGTCCGTTTTAAAGGGCGAAAAGATGATGGGAAAATTCCACTGGAAACGGTATTTCGTTCCTTCTGCTCCCGAGCCCATTGGGTTATCGGGGTACGGATTGACGTCACGGCTCTGCCCTGTCCGGTGGTCGGTACGCGTTAAAAGCCCGTCGTAACTGCCTGCGAACACGATCTCGGAATTGTCCGGATGCGGAGCGATCCAACCCGACTCACCGCCCCCGACGTCATACCAGTCCTGCGTCGTGATCGAAAAGTCGTCCGATCGCGACGCTATCCTGACCGTCGAATTGTCCTGCTGGGCCCCATAAATGTTGTACGGAAAGTCATTATCTAACGCGACCCGATAGAACTGAGCCGTTGGCTGATCTTCCTCCGACCAGGTAGCACCGGCGTCACTCGTAACCGTGGCTCCGCCGTCGTTGCCGTTGATCATTCGCTTGGCGTCCTTCGGATTGATCCAGAGGTCATGATGATCGCCGTGCGAGCCGCCGATCGTCGTAAAATTGCGTCCGCCATCGATCGATCTCTGAAACTGGACGTTCATGACATAGACGGTATCGATGGCTTCGGTGTCGGCATAGACGCGGTTGAAATACCATGGCCGTTGACGAATATTCGCACTTTCGCTGGTTCGCTGCCACGACTCGCCACCATCATCGGAGCGGAAAAGCCCGCCGTCCTTGTTCTCCACCATCGCCCACAGTCGGTTCGTATTCACAGGCGAGACCGCGATATTGATCTTGCCGTCGACGCCGGCCGGCAATCCTCTATTTCGTGTGATCTCCGTCCACGTATCGCCGCCATCGGTCGATTTGAATAACCCGCTGCCGTCGCCGCCGCTGTCCATTCGATAGGGCTTGCGGCTGATCTGCCAAAATGCGGCGTAAAGGGTCGTCGGATTGCTCGGATCGATCACGAGATCGCTCGCGCCTGTTCCGGAGTTGCGATAGAGGATCTTTTCCCAAGTCTTGCCGCCGTCCTTGCTGCGAAATATGCCACGCTGTTCATTCGTTCCCCACAGATGACCCAGCGCGGCGACATAGACGATATTGGGATCTTTTGGATCGACGCGGACACGCGATATTTGTTGGGTGTCGGTCAGGCCGATGTTCTTCCACGTTTTCCCGCCGTCGATGGACTTATAAACGCCGTCTCCGCTCGACACGTTCCCACGGACGGTCTCCTCGCCCATTCCGACGTAGATTATGTTCGGGTCTGAATCCGCGACGTCTATGGCCCCGACCGAGCCGGTCTTGAAGTACCCGTCCGAAATGTTGATCCAATTTGTGCCGTTATCGGTAGATTTCCACACGCCCCCGCCGGTCGCGCCGTAATAATAGACGTTCGGTTGGTTGGCAACCCCCTCGACCGCTCCCACACGGCCGCCGCGAAACGGGCCGATCAGGCGGTATTTAAGGTTTTTCAGAGGGTCATCCTTCTTGGGCGTAGCGAGAGCCGTTTGACCGTTGGAATAGCTGCCAACCATCGTGATAATGACGAGAGCAAGACCGAATGCAGAAAAGCATCGAGCGAGACATCGGACCTTAAGCCGAGAAATCATGAGTAATCCTCCGAAGCAGTGAGTGAGATCGAATTGAATGAAACTGCAATGCTGAAAATCTAAATTAAAGCGGCCGATAATCCAAATGCAGCAATGATCTTTCCTATGCTCGCCGTCCGTTTGAGTTGCCCGACGCCGGTTTGTAAGGGCTGCTGATAAGTCCTAAAATAAAGGGCAAGGGAACTCGATTCTTCCCGAATACTCTTGTTCATATAGAAAATAACTTTAAGAAAGGTCTGAGTATCTACCATGACGAATAACAAACAAGCAGTGATCATAAGTGCCGCCCGTACGCCGACGGGTAAATTTCAAGGAGCCCTAAAGGGGTTCACCGCGCCCGAACTTGGGGCCATCGCAATAAAAGAGGCTGTAAAACGTGCCGGCATAACCGGTGAACAGGTCGATGAGGTCATCCTTGGCTGCGTTGTACAGGCCGGGATTGGACAAGCTCCGGCGCGTCAGGCCGCTCTCAAGGCTGGTTTACCACCGGAAGTTTCGGCGCTGACCATCAATATGGTTTGCGGTTCGGGACTTCGGGCCGTCGCTCTTGCTTCACAAGCCGTTCAACTTGGTGACGCTGACTATGTCGTTGCCGGTGGAATGGAGTCGATGTCGAACATTCCATATTCGCTGCAGACCGCTCGGGATGGCTTTCGTATGGGCAATCAAGTCGCGACCGACCTGATGATCCACGACGGACTCTGGTGCCCGTTCGAGAACTGGCATATGGGTAACACTGGAGAGGTCGTTGCTGAGAAATACAGTATTTCCCGCGAGCATCAGGACCATTTTGCGTTCGATTCTCACCGAAAGGCCGCCGAAGCCCAGCAGGCCGGCCGCTTTAAGGACGAGATAGTGCCGGTCGAGATCCCTCAGAAAAAAGGCGATCCGATCATTCTTGACTATGACGAGCCGGTCAGGCCCGACACGACGGTCGAAAGCCTTGCAAAGCTCAAGCCGGCGTTCAAGAAAGATGGCGGGACCGTCACTGCCGGAAATGCACCAGGCGTCAATGACGGAGCCTCCGCTCTGGTGGTCACATCGTCCGACAAAGCCGCGGCAGCAGGTATCGAGCCGCTGGGCAGAGTCGTCGCGTGGGCAAGCTCCGGCATCGAACCCAAACTGATCATGATGGCCCCGGTCAAAGGCGTCCAGAGGGTCCTCGCGAAAGCAGGTTGGGACATGAAGGATGTCGATCTCTTCGAACTCAACGAGGCTTTTTCAGTACAGGCCCTCGGTGTGATGCAGGAACTCGGGCTCGATCAGGCCAAAGTGAATGTCAATGGCGGCGCTGTTGCAATGGGCCATGCCATAGGTAATTCAGGGGGCCGCATTCTGACGACGCTGCTTTACGAAATGAAGCGAAGAGACGCAAAACGCGGGGTTGCGGCACTATGTCTCGGCGGCGGTAATTCGGTCGCACTGGCGGTGGAACGCGATTGAGCGATTTTCGGAACAACCGGCCTATATTGAGCGTTTCTTTCTTTAGCCAAATGTTTTGGCGAAGGAGTCGACTATGACGGCAAGAGAGCACAACAGGTTAGCGGGAATTTTCCTTATGGCTCACGGAACGCTTCAGGCGGGTGTGTTGCTTTTCATTTTCCTGATATACGGCATTGTTGGGGGAGCCATGATCGTAGGTTCTACGCAACAAGAGGGAAAGATCGTTGGAGCCGCATTCATCGGAGTTGTTGTGTTGATCGGCGTGATCGCGTCGGTGTTCATAGCCCCTCAGATCCTCGGAGGATACAAGTTGTACAAAGAATTGCCTAACGCGCGTAACTGGGGGATCGTCGGAAGCATTTTTTCATGTCTGTCGTTTCCGCTCGGGACGGCGGCCGGAGTTTATGGTTTGTGGTTCCTCTTTGGCGACATTGGCAAGAATTTCTATCTCGGCGGCAGGGCACCTCAATACATCGCCGACCCAACGGCACCACCGCCGAATAGCTGGCAGTAGGGCCATTGAGAATGTAAACAATGCGGGCAGCAGGGTATCAAAGCTCTTCTGCCCGTTTTGTTTGTGCCCGTTCACTGACTTAAAATCGAAGGTATCGGCGCGATTCTTTGTATCGTAAAACAGGATAATAAAATGAATAACAAAATAGGCGTCATTGGGGCCGGCACAATGGGCAATGGCATCGCTCAGACTGCAGCCGGATCGGGTTTTGATGTCGTAATGTGCGACGTCACATCGGACTACGTAGATCGCGGCATCGCAAATATCTCTAAAAGCCTTGACCGTTTCGTCAAAAAAGAAACTCTTACCGAGGACCAAAAGAACGAGGTGCTCGGTCGCATCAACACTACGACGACGCTAGACGATCTTGCCGATTGCTCTCTTATCGTCGAGGCCGCTACCGAGAACTTTGATATCAAAAAGCAAATATTCGAGCAGTTGGACACGATCGCTCGGGCTGATTCGATACTTTCGTCAAACACGTCATCTATTTCGATAACCCGCATTGCGGCAGTAACTAAGCGTCCTGACAAGGTCATCGGAATGCACTTCTTCAATCCCGTCCCATTGATGAAGCTTGTCGAGGTCATCCGAGGGATCGCGACCTCGGACGAGACATTCGCTATTGTTAAGGGGATGTCCGAGAAAATGGGCAAAGTCCCGGTCGAGTGCAATGATTCGCCCGGATTTATTTCAAATCGCGTCTTGATGCCGATGATCAATGAGGCGGTTTTTGCTTTGCATGAAGGCGTCGCAACAAAGGAATCGATCGACGAGATCATGAAGCTCGGAATGAATCATCCGATGGGTCCGCTCACGCTTGCAGACTTCATTGGCTTAGATGTTTGCCTTGCAATACTTAATGTATTACATGAAGGACTGGGAGATCCCAAATACCGAGCGTGCCCGCTGCTCAAGAAGTACGTCGACGCCGGATGGCTGGGACGTAAGAGCGGCAAAGGCTTCTACGACTATCAATGATGCCCCTTCGAGTAGACGATTTTTCGAGCATCCTCAGAGATGCGATCTCTGAGGCCAGAAAGATCGGTTTGGAGGACTCTGCCGCGAAGCTTGAGTCGCGAGCGTTCGCCGCTTTTACGACGTCTTCGGAAATGCTGGGTGAGAGCGGCGCCGCGATCCGCGAATTCCTGGCGGAGAACGAACAGATCCCGGGACCGATCCGGCAGAAATTGGATCTATGCATGAACGAAATTCGGAAAGTTTGGCCCAAAATCTAGATCGTTAAGATCACCCGTATCTGCGAATTCACTCATGCATAGGAATCTCCGCGCATACATCGATCGCCTGCGTAAAGAGAGCGAGATCATCGAGATCGCGGCCGAGGTAGACCCGTATCTTGAGATCGCCGAAATCCACAGGCGGGTCATCGAACAGGAAGGCAAGGCCCTGCTTTTTACAAACGTGAAGGGGTCGGATTTTCCGCTGGTCACCAATCTTTTCGGTACCAAGAAGAGGATCGATCTGGCCTTTGGCACGAGACCGCTGGATTTCATCAAACGCGCCGTTGAAGCGGCCGAGACGATCTTGCCGCCAACACTTGGAAAGCTTTGGCAGTTTCGAGATCTTGCGGCGTCGGCCGCAAAACTGGGAACAAAGAACGTCAGGTCGGGCCCGGTCGTTGAAACGAGGCAAAAAAGCGTCGATCTTGAAAAGCTTCCGCTTCTGCAGCTTTGGCACGAAGACGGCGGCCATTTTTTCACGCTGCCTTTGGTCTACACTGAGAGCCCGTCAACCGGAAAACATAACCTCGGGATCTACCGAATGCAACGTTACGACCAAAGCACGACAGGCATGCATTGGCAGATCGGGAAGGGCGGCGGATTTCATTACTACGAAGCCGAACAGCGGGATGAACCGTTGCCCGTGACGGTGTTTCTCGGCGGGCCGCCGGCACTCATGTTATCTGCGGTCGCTCCCTTGCCTGAAGGCATTCCCGAGCTGATGCTGGCGTCTCTGCTGTCCGGCTCTAAATTGCCTGTAACAGCCAATCCCGACAAAGGCGGCCACCGTCTGATCGCCGAAGCCGAATTTGCGATCTGCGGCTCGGTCGCTCCACACGAGCGAAGGCTCGAAGGCCCATTCGGCGACCATTACGGCTATTACTCGCTGCAGCACGAATATCCGGTATTTCGCTCGAATGCGGTTTTTCATCGCCGGGACGCTATCTATCCGGCGACCGTGGTCGGTAAGCCGCGGCAGGAAGACTTCTTTATCGGGGACTACCTGCAAGAACTGCTTTCGCCGCTGTTTCCGCTCGTGATGCCCGCTGTGCGGGACCTGTGGAGCTATGGAGAGACGGGTTTTCACTCACTTGCCGCGGCGGTCGTCCAGGAAAGATACGCACGCGAGGCACTTTCGGCCGGCTTTCGCATTCTCGGCGAAGGCCAGCTCGCGTTGACCAAATTCCTGCTTCTGACCGACAAACCGCAGGACCTTCACGATTTTCGTTCGCTTTTTGAGCGCATACTAGAAAGGGTCGATTGGCAGAGCGATCTTTTCATTTTTGGCCGAACGGCTTTTGACACGCTCGACTACGCAAGCGGGACGATCAACCACGGAAGCAAAGCGATCCTGATGGGTCTCGGCGATAAAAAAAGGGAATTGCCCCGCGAGTTCAATGGAGAGCTGCCGACCGGCGTCAAACGTGCCGCGCCGTTTTGCAGCGGTTGTCTGGTCGTCGAAGGCGAGTCGTACGACAATGAAAAGGACCTTGGTGAACGCATCGCTCGATCCGGGGCATTCGCAGACTGGCAGGTTGTTGTGATCCACGACAACATCGAACCGTCGCATTCGACGGAAAAATTCCTTTGGGCGACGTGGACCCGTTTCGATCCGGCGAGGGACATCACGGCAGCAAACATCGAGACCAGAGACAACCATATCGGATACAAAGCACCCATCGTCATCGATGCTCGTATTAAGCCGTGGTTCCCCAAAGTCGTTGAGCCGCGTGATGACATCGTCCGCCTCGTTGACGAGCGCTGGGGCGAGTATTTCCGCACCGGATGAGAGCGAAACTATCCAAGGTCATGATGCTTTCCGTGGCACTCCTCGCCACGCTTTTTTTCATATGCCTGGGGTATGCTTATTTCGTTGAACCAACAAAATTGGTCGTAAACAGTCAGGAACTGCGGATCGTAGGGCTTGACAGGGCATTCGACGGATTAAAGATCGTTACCATTGGCGACGTTCATGGTGGTTCGAACGACGTCACTCCCGCGAAATTGCGGCAGATCGTTGAGTTAACCAATATCCAGGAACCAGACCTAGTCGTGCTGTTGGGCGATTACGTTTCTGAGCGAGCAGGGCGGGGTCGTTTGCTGCGAATGCCTATCGAACAGATAGCGGATGGCCTCGCCGGCATCCGGTCGAAATACGGAGTTTTCGTGGTTCTTGGAAACCACGATGGATTCTACGGCGATGAAAAGGTGGCTGCCGAATTCACTCGTGTTGGATACCGTGTGCTGCAGCACGAGGTCGCACCGTTGGAAATAAATGGAAAGCGCCTTCGCATACTCGGCCTCAAAGACCACCTGCATATGCAGGACGCGTGGACAAAGACCTCGAGGCAGCTCCGGGCCATACTCGCCGGCTCTGGCGAGGGACAAATTATCGTGCTCGAGCACAGTCCCGATGTAGCGCCTATGATCACGGGCGATCTGTCGATCTCGCCGGACCTCAAGTTGATCCTCGCAGCACACACTCACGGCGGCCAGGTCTGGCTGCCCCTGCTCGGAACGCCTATTGTTCCGTCGAGTTATGGCCAAAGATACGCCTACGGTCATGTGAGGGAGAACGGTGTGGATATGTTCGTCGACTCAGGCATCGGAACAAGCATTTTGCCGATCAGGTTCATGATGCCGCCGCAGATAGGTTTTCTCACTTTGCGAAGCGAATAGATCCTCCAGGCCGGGCCGCCCGGGAAGTTACGGAACTCAGATAAGATAAACTAGACTTCTCATAATGATTGCCAATCGCTATTCGGCGCGCCGATTCGTCAATACACTGTTCATCTGGTTTTGCACAATGTTGGTCATTTCCTGTGAAACCGGCCCGGACTTGTCGAACGTAAACCGATCTTCCGCGTCCAACGCCAACTCCGCTGCAGCCGAATTGGAGCTTTCGGGCGATTATGCCATCACCGGCGCCGATGAAAACGGCCAAAATCCTTACGAAGGCACGCTTGATCTGCGCAACGAGGGCGACGCATACAAGGTATTGCGGCAAACCAAAACATCGAGGACCAGCGGTGTCGGGGTCCAGATGGGTGATGCCCTCGCCGCTGTATTAGCCGAGGGCGATCAGGGTAAAGGCTGTGGAGTCATGCTCTATAAGATCAGTCCGAATGGTTCTCTCGACGGCAAGATGGCGAAATGGGGCGAGTATTCGTTCGGTACCGAAAAGGCCGTCCGCACCGAAGGAACCAGCTTTGTTGGAAAATACGCGGTCACAGGCCGCACGAACGACGGCAAGGACTATCAGGGGAACATCACGATCGAAAAGATGGGGAGCGGATATTTCCTGACATGGAACACGCCCGTCGTTTCCGGTGTCGGCTTTGGCATTTGGCGAGGCGACCGCGCCGCTATAGGTTTTGGGGGTAAGCAGTGCACCTTTGCGATCTACAAGGTCAATTCGGCCAAATCTCTTGACGGGTTCTGGGGAAGCCAGCGGGCAATAACGTTTGGAACTGAGACGGCAAAGAAAAGTTAGATCCTCAGAGAACAAAGTTGGCCCGAACTTAGAGCCCAGACCCTCGACGATCATTCCTTTCTCGCAATGTGGCGAACAAACCGCTGACCGTTGAACTCTCGTTCTGGCCGGATCTCGCCAGTTGGCAGCGTCATTTCGTGTTCGACCCAGGTCTCGTGTTCCGCCGGCATCGAGATCTCGATCACTTCAGATCCGGCGTCACACTCCAGCACGCGATGCCTGATCTCTGGCGGTTGGATGACCCAATCACCCGGCTCCAGCCAAAACGGTTCGCCCTGGTCCTCGTAAACGACCCTGATCCGGCCCTTGATGCATCGGATCATCTGGAAATCCACCTTGTGGTAGTGAACGTAATCCGGAACCTCGCCGCCGTGCGTTAACCGAATATGTGAAGCGATCATTTCGCCGTTCATCCGATCTGGAACAAGATCGCGATATTCCATCCCCGCTCGCCCGCGGATCCAGTCAGAACTACCTGCGGCAGCGGGTGGTTGAAGTCCGGGCTGAGACAGGACGATGCGGATCGTATCGTCTTTAACCGTCGACGCAGAATCCGATGTTAAACCACCCGCTACCGCAGGTGGTTCTGACTCACGCGACATCAACGCCTCCCGCGGATTATCTGCCGGGAAGATCATGTCGAGGCGATAACCCTGTACCTTGTACTGCTCTATAGCCTCGGGGAGGTTGTCACACGAAATAATGCTCATCCTGAATTGATTGTGCCGAAGGCACATCGGAAATTAGCCCAGGGCATTGCCCTGGGTTGCGGGCCGAAAAT
>JBGAVC010000033.1:0-40523 GCA_044228265.1 Pyrinomonadaceae bacterium | reverse complement strand
GTGATTTTACCGTCAACGCGATCCTTAAAGATGCTCGGACAGGCGAGATCGTCGACCCATTCGACGGGCGTGTCGATATCGAAGAAAAAGTCCTAAAGATGGTCTCAGCCGAAACGTTCGCCGAAGACAGCCTGCGCGTGCTGCGAGCTGCACAGTTTGCGGCCCGGTTCGAGTTCGATATTGATGCAGCGACGGTTGATCTGTGCAAGGGTATCGATGTGACGGATCTGCCGAAGGAACGTGTCTGGGGCGAGATGGAGAAGTTGCTGCTTCTGGCGCGCAGGCCGTCCATCGGCCTCAAATGGCTATACGATCTGGGCGTCGTCGATCAGCTTTTCCCGGAGCTTGCGACGCTCGTCGGGGTCCCGCAAGAGCCGGACTGGCACCCGGAAGGCGATGTCGACGTCCACACAATGATGGTAGTTGACGAGGCACGGCGGCTTATCGCGGGGCTCGATCATCCTCGGCAGGTCACCGTCATGCTGGGATCCCTCTGTCACGACCTGGGCAAGCCGCCGACGACCGAATTCGTCGACGGCCGTATTCGTTCACGCGGACACGACGAAGCAGGCGTCGAGCCCTCTTTGTCACTGCTGGACCGTCTCGGTATTCACACACTCGACGGATACAATGTTCGCGATCAGGTCGTACAGCTTGTTCGATATCATCTGAAGCCAGGTGAATACTACAAAGCCAAGACACGGGTCGGTGACGGCGCGTTTCGGCGTCTCGCCCGCAAGGTCGAGCCTGATCTGCTCTACCGTGTGGCCAAAGCCGACAGTCTCGGTCGCAACCCCGATTGGCTGCCGAAAGATAAACACTTCGGCTCGGAGGCGCAGGAGTGGTTCATCGAGAAGGTCCGATCGCTCGACGTAGAAAAAAAGGCGCCGGACCCGATATTGATGGGCCGTCACCTGATCGAATTGGGAATGACGCCGGGACGAGATTTTAAGCGTATCCTCGACGCTGTTTACGAACTGCAGCTCGATGGCCAGGTTACCGATCTGGAGGAAGCGATCACCGAAGTAAGGCGAATGAACCCTGGCCTCTTTCCTAACATCATTGTTTGACCAGATGGCCGCTTCCTTTTAGCGTAGATAGGTCAATGTCCACAATACACCGCACTTTTACATAGTCTAGCGTCAGCGTGCCTTCGAGATGGGCCGTACCTTCCTCATTCTCAAAATCGGCGTCGTCCAAGTTGCACGCGTCTTTGTCCAGCATCATTCCTATTTCGGTCCCCCCTTTGGTATCGGTGAACTTAATATGTACATAGTTACGGTCGATCGCTTGCTTAAAGAGCTGCACGCTCTTCTTAGGGCGGAGGATCACTTCGATGGGATGCTCTCCTTTGGAGAGCCTGTCAACAAGACTGCTTTTCTCCTGCGCCGTCGTGCTGCTCACGCCCAAAAAGAACAGACATGCGATCAGAATGGCAAAGGTCAGGAACGGCTTGTAAGATCTATCACTGTCTTGCACCATCATTCTCACCTCCTGACAAAAATATAGTTGGACCAGCCGACCATTGCACGTTAAACGACCTCTGACAATAAAGCAACAATGACGGAAAAAAAGCCGCGGGACGGACCTCAAAAAGCTGTCACCGCGGCCGCTGAAGAATAGCTTACTTCCAGTACATGACGCTCGCGTCGCATTGACGCCACAGGTCGCCGCGTTTATTGAGGTCGCCGATCGACATCGGCGAATCCGAGCCGCTCCAGTTTTGATAGGGATTGACGATCCGCAGATTGCCGCTGTCCGGATCGCATGCCGTCACGACGATAACGTGATTGCCGCGGCCCCAGTTGCCGGCTACCCAGACCGGGCCCTTTGTTCGAAGTACCGTCGCCATCGCTCCTGCATCGAGATCGCCGTCGCCCGTCGCGGTCAACCCGAGAAGTCGGGCCACAAGACGGCATTCGCTCACGTCAATGCCCCAATGGTCGACCATTTCGTAGGGGTAAAGGTCGGGCGATTGGTCGAGTATCTCGAGTATTTTTGTGTAATCCTTGCTTGAATCTCCTTTAGCGGCTTTCCACTTGAATAACATTCTCAAACCGCTATACCAGCATGCGGCTGCGCTCTTCTGACATTCCGCCTCGACATCCGGCGTGACTTTAACCATTCCCATTTCTGCTCTCTCCTTTATTAAACAAAGTGATCAAACACAGTAATTGTGACCATGTGAATATATTTCGACATCGTCACGTTTCGTTTGTTGTTGTGGGAGGTTTCAGGACTTGACCGACCAGCCATCGAGATAGTCGGTCGGGTCCATCAGATCGCCGCGCCGCTTGTAGGGCAGACTATTTTCCTGAAGAAACTGTCCGTCCTCAAAACCCGTGTACATCTCAAGATGAAGCTGGGTGCCGCCGGGCTGGCGTCCGACCTTTGCGATCTGCTGGCCTTCGGATACGGTCGAACCGACGCTTACGAGCACTGTATCGACTTCCCCGTACCGAATGACGAAGTAATCGTCGTCATATATATCGTCTCCGTGCTGTATTGATACGACGCTCGTATCATATTTGAACTTCGACGAAACCTCGATGACCTTGCCGGCGGAGACCGCAAGGACCGCTGTTCCGGCACCGGCGGCGAGATCGCAGCCGCCGTGCTTGCGGCCGCCGTCGCGCGGCGCGCCGAAGCGACATTGGAAATTTGTCTTATAACTATCAACTTTCTTTGGCAGGGGAAATATCATAGTTGCTCATAATGTGCGGCTCCGAACGAAGCGGGGAGCCAGTTCTGAATTATCGAACAGATAATGGACGTTAAGCGCTAGGAGTTTTTGCCTACAAAAGACAAAAAGCCCGTAAAACTTACAAAAGTAAGATCTACGAGCCTGATGCCCAAAAACCCGCGCGTCAATCGCGTATTCTTACGGAAATTTTATGATTGTTTGCCTTCGAGGAAAGCCTTCAAGCGACGCGACCGCGACGGATGACGCAGCTTTCTCAAGGCCTTTGCCTCGATCTGTCGAATACGTTCGCGTGTAACGGCGAAATGCTGGCCGACCTCTTCGAGAGTATGTTCCGAGCCGGTGTTGCCCAGACCGAAACGCATCTTAATGACCTTTTCCTCACGCGGCGTCAAAGTCGCGAGCACCTCGTCGGTGATCTCACGAAGGTTCGAGAATGTGACGCTCTCGGCCGGATTGAGTATCGAGCGGTCCTCGATAAAATCGCCAAGATGCGAGTCTTCCTCTTCGCCGATCGGCGTCTCGAGCGAGATGGGTTCCTGCGCGATCTTTAGCACCTTTCGGACCTTCGAGACCGGAATGTCCATTCGCTTTGCGATCTCCTCGCTCGTGGGTTCGCGGCCAAGTTCCTGAACGAGCAGGCGCGAGGTACGAATGAGTTTATTGATCGTCTCGATCATGTGCACCGGAATGCGGATCGTGCGTGCCTGATCTGCGATAGCACGCGTGATCGCTTGTCGGATCCACCACGTGGCGTACGTCGAGAACTTGTAACCGCGTCGCCACTCGAACTTATCGACCGCCTTCATCAAGCCGATATTGCCTTCCTGGATCAGATCGAGGAACTGCAGCCCGCGATTTGTATATTTCTTTGCGATCGACACGACCAAACGCAAGTTGGCCTCGACCAGTTCACGCTTGGCCTTATTGGTCTCGTACTCGCCGACGCTGATCGTTTGATAAGAGCGCTTTATCTCGACCGTCGGGAGATGATATTTCTCCTCGATGGCCGCCAGGATCTCGCGGTTCTCGGCGACCTTTGCCTGAAGGGCTCGTTTTTCGGCAGCAGCGGGCTTCTTCTCGAGCTTCGTCTCAGCCGATTTGATCGCCTTTTCTGCTTTGCGGATCTCTTCGTCCACCTTTCGGATGGCCGCGATCATCTTCTGGTTCGAATTCTCAGTAAGGTTGAGGCTCTTGATCTCCTGGGCGATCTCCAACCGGGCGCGGGCCGTTTTGCGTTTGAGGCTCAGCAGTTTCTTTGTCCGCTTGCCCTCGCTCTTCTTCTGTTCGTTGATGAGCGCCACCCACGTCTTGAGTGCGGTCGTGTAGTGCTCGCGAATATTTGCAATGCCCTCGAGCGTCCATCGCATGTATTCTTCGGCCTTATCTTCTTCAACCGAGATCTCGGCCTGTTCTGAAAAAACGACGGTCTCGCGAATGCTGTTCTTGCCGGCAACAAGGTCCTCGCCGATCTTTAACAGACGTTCGACCGCGATCGGCGAACGCGATATCGATTTGTGGGTCTTTATCTGCCCCCGTTCGATACGCTGCGCGATCGTGACCTCGCCCTCACGGTTCAGGAGCGGAACGACGCCCATTTCCCGCAAATAGAGACGCACTGGGTCGTTCGATTTATCAAGAGCACCAGCCGAAAGGTCGAGGTCGAGATCGTCCTCGTCCGCTGCCTCTTCTTCTTCCTCTTCGTCAAGAGCAAGGCTGGACGCACGTTCAAGCAACTGGGCGTCGGTCTCTGCGACTGAGATATTGGCGCCTTCCAGACGGTCGAGTACGTCCTCGAGATCGTCCGCCGACATCATGTTCTCGGGTATTTGGCGATGGAGCTCGTCCAGGCTCAGAAACTTTTTTCGTTTGCCGAGGGCGACCAGACGGTCCATCAGGTCTTCTTTTTCGTCGTAATCTGCCATATTTAACAAAAGCGTTTGATTAAAAAGCCGCGTAAATCGTTGTTCGCTGAATATTTATACCGCTAAAAGCGCGGGTCCCGGCATTGCGGAGCCGCAGCGGATTTAAAAACCCAAATTATATCACACTTCAGCCAGTCGCAGGTGCAGGTCGCGCCTGATCTTTTCAAGTTCGACCTGTTCCAGCGCGAGCTGTTCGGTGCGGTGCCTGTCTCCCGACGACTCGGAAAGCGCGGCCTCGCGGCTGACCTCGAGGATCCTGTTCGAGATCGCCATTTCCCTTAATGTAAACACACAATGCTCGGCCTCGTTCAAAACCTCGTCAGCCGGCAGGTCGGGGCGATGGCGATGAGCCGCGGACAGCAGGGAACCGAGCAGGTCCACAAGCGGCTGATCGTCGCCGATGTATTCAAGCAGTGTATCCGGAGCGACGGCCTTGCCAGTCTGCTCGATCTCAAAAAGGGCGGCAAACACGTCCGCGGTGGCGAGATCAGCGTAATCGCTCGGCTCGAGCTGCGGCAATATCGTTCGGCGTACGTCGTTGTCAGCGATCAACAGTTCCAGCAGGCGTTTTTCAGCGATCGTTACCTTGGCGGCCATAGCTCGCGAAAATCTTCGCGTGGCCACTTCTGGCTCATCGTGGCGGTCAGCGCGTAGTCCCGACCAGATCTCCCGCCGGAGTCCGGCGTCGTCGACATGAAAATACATCATCGCCTGGTCAAAGCTCTCACGGCGCTGGATATTGTTGCGGATCGCCGAGATCACCGGCAGAAACTCTTCGATCGCCTCCGCCTTTTGCCGGGCGTTATGCAGGTTACGGCCGGCTGCGGCTGATTCGAGCGCAAACTGAAGAAAAGACGTCGCCTTTCCGCGTGCCTGATTGTAGATTTCCGCTCCGTTCTCGCGAACGAAATCATCGGGATCCTTGCCGTCGGGCAGCACAAGCACCTTGACGTCGAAATCCTGAGGCAGCAGATGTTCGATCGCCCGCCGGGCCGCTTTGACGCCAGCCGAATCGCCGTCGTAATTGATGACGACCCGCTTTGTAAAACGTCCCAGCAGCCGTGCCTGTTCTTCCGTAAAAGCCGTGCCGAGACTTGCAACTACGTTCGTGAATCCATACTGATAGAGAGCGATAAGGTCCAGATACCCCTCGACAAGTATCGCGAATTTCTTCGAGCGTAGGCTTTCGCGAGCCTGGAATAATCCATACAAATGCTGACCCTTTGTATACGCGGGAGTTTCGGGAGAGTTCAGATATTTTGGCTGGTCGTCGCCCATCGCCCGCGCGCCGAACGCGACCGGTCGCCCGGCAGCGTCGAGGACCGGGAACATGATCCGGCCGCGAAAGCGGTCGAACACTCGGTCCTTCTCCTCGCTGACCGAGACCAGGCCGGACGACTCGATGAGTTTAGAGTCGAATCCACGCTCTTTCAGCACGCCGAGCAGGGCGTCCCATTTGTCCGGTGCGAAACCGATCCTGAAGGTTGCAAGCGTTTCGTCGGAAACACCTCGGTTTGCGAGATACTTTTTCGCCGCCTTTGCCTTGGCACTTTTGCCCGCGATCTCCTTTTCCCAAAATTCGAGCGCGATCGTGTTGAGCTCGATTATCTGGTCGCCGATCTTTTTTGTCTCTTCGCGTTTCTTTTTGCTGCGCTCATAGCTCGCGCTGTCGACCGGCTCGGGCAGCATCACACCCGAGATCTCGGCGACTCGTTTGACGGCCTCGGGAAAGTTGAGCCCCTCCATTTCCATGACGAAGTTGAACGCCGTACCGCCTTTGCCGCAGCCAAAACACTTGTAAAAGCCCTTCGCCGGATTGACCGAGAACGACGGCGTTTTCTCCTGGTGGAACGGACAGCACGCCATCCAGTTCGCCCCTTTTTTCTTCAGGTCCTGCGCATACGGTTGTATGATCCGCACGAGGTCCGCACGGTTCTTGAGGTCGTCGATGAAGTATTGAGGGTAGAGCACTATTGCTTCAATTCCGCGACTGTCGCACCGTTTCCGCCCTGGTCCGACGATGCAAAGCCGAACTTTGACACGTGCGGATGGCCTTTCAGGAAATGGTGGACGTAGTTTTTTAGCGCGCCGGTGCCAAATCCATGAATTATACGCACGCGAGGAAGCGACGACATGTAGGCTTCGTCAAGAAAGCGGTCCAACTCGTACTCAGCATCCGCGGTAGTCTTTCCGATCAGGTTGAGTTCGGCCGGGGCGTCGCCTCCTTCGATCGAGCGTGTCGTTTGAACTCCTCTGTTTTTCGTAGGCATATTCGCTGCCGCTCGTGTTTCCGACTGGTCGGCAAGCCGTAGATCAATGATCTTTTCGCGAAGCCGCATACCGCCGACGAGGATCTCGGCGACTTCTTTGTCCATCTTTTCGATGGTGCCGATATTCCCGAAGCTCGTGACCACTTTGGAGCCGATCTCGATCCTATCAGAGGTATTTTCTGCAGATCGTGTTTCCGGCTGGTTGTCTCGGCGTCTCTGCGTCTCGGCGGTGGACATCTTGCCCATCACTGCCCGGTTTAGTTCGGCTTTGCGTGCGAGTCGTTCTTTTTCGAGGCGGTTCTTAAGTGCTTTGTCCTCAAGAGTCTTCATGAACGCCTTTGATTGTCGTTCAAAATCGTCGACCGCTTGGGCAAGCTCGCTTTCGAACTGCTTTTGCCTCGCTTTTTCCTTCTTTACGGCCTCAACCTCCAAACCGGCGTACTTCATCGCGGTGGCTTCACGCTCTTCTTCCAGAGCTAGTCGCAGATCCGTGGCGGTACGCGTCTCGGTTTGTAGCTTCTTGAGATAGTTTTCGGCTTCCTGGGCCGACACGTCCAGGTTTTCTCGAGCCGTGTCGATCACTTCTTGATCGATGCCGAATCTTCTGGCGATCTCGATCCCCGATGAAGCACCCGCGAGGCCGAGAAGAAGTTTATACGTCGGCTGCAGGGTCTTTTCATCGAATTCGACGGACGCGTTGACGATCGAATCGTCGTTCGCGGCGTACATTTTCAACCCGCGATAGTGTGTCGATGCGATGACCTGAGCTCCGATCTGCCGGAAATGGTCAACGATCGCGACACCCAGGGCAGAACCTTCCTCAGGATCGGTCCCGGTCCCGGCTTCGTCGAGAAGAACGAGTGAAGGCGTGACACAGTCGCGGATCATTGAGGCGATGTTCGACATGTGCGACGAAAACGTCGACAAGTTAGCCGAGAGCGATTGATGATCGCCGATGTCAGCGAGGACCGAGCGGTAAAACGGAACTTCTGCTTCGTTTGCCGGGACGGGCAGACCCGAGATGGCCATTAGGCTGAGGAGCCCGGCGGTTTTAAGAACTACCGTTTTGCCGCCCGCATTGGCGCCGGAGATGATCATTACTGACCGGTCTTTGGACAGGCCGAAAGTTGAAGGGACGATACCGGAGAGAACCACCCCGTCTGCCGAAGCGGCAGCCACCACTCCTTCGTAAGGAGCGGAATTTTTCAGACTCTCTTCCAACAGAGGATGACGGGCATCGACAAGCGATAGAGTTTCGTCGTCGGCGATCTCGGGAACCACACACGAGAATTTGCGGGCGAATTCCACCTTGGCTTTGATGTGATCCAGTTCGGCGACTGCGTCGACCGACATTTCGACGAAAGGCAGTTGCTCGCGGAGCGATTCGGTCAGGGCGAACAGAATACGCGCGACCTCGCGCTCCTCCTGGCCTTTTAGGTTCTGTAACTCGTTGTTCGCCTCGATCGCTTCGAGCGGCTCGACATAAACGGTCTGCCCGCTAGACGAAAAACCGTGAGCGACACCGCTGACCTTGCCGCGGAAGTCTGTTTTCACCGGAATCACGAACCGGTCATTGCGGACGGTCACGATCTCGTCCTGGATCGCCGTGCCGGCTGCGCGCATAGCCGATTCGAGCGATTTAGTAAGCCGGCCTCGCTGCTGATTGATCTCGCGACGAAGTCTGGCCAGTTCCGGCGACGCCGAATCGTCCACCTCGCCGCCCGGCAGCAATTTCTTGGTTATCTGTCCGATCACTCCTAGCAATTCTGGTGAAATGTTCTCGACGATGCTCCAGAGAATTGATGCGTTCTCTTTTTCCGGCTGAATGGCAGAACGCGCGAACAGAGCCTGGTTACACACCCTGGCCACATCGAGGAGGACTGTCGGCTCTAACGCGGCGTTCCGGATCCGCAGTATCGCAACCGCCTCGGCTGGGTCTTCGAGGCCGCTGAATGACCAGGAGATCTGTTTATCCTCGTTGAGGGCAATGGTTTCAGCGATCGCCGTTAAGGCACGGTCGAGATCGACGGTGCTGGAGTGCGGACGCAATTCCAGTACTCGCTCTGCACCCATTGGGGTCTGCGCATTTCGCGCGACCAACTCGAGCAAGCGGCCGAATTCAAGTATGTCGAGTGAATAGGTCACAAAATCCCTTGAAAACACAGATGGGCGCCGATAAATACAGATTGGATAAGTAACTTACAGTGGCCGATCCGTGTTCATCTGTGGTTAATCGTTCTTATAAAAACCGTTCTCGTACGTCAGGCGTCGGTATCATACACGCGTCCTGTCGTCCGAACAGCCGATAACGGTATTTCGCAAAAACCCTGTAAAAATAGTCGCGGATGAAGGCTGGCACTACTGTAAGAACAGACGCTGCTGACCATATGCCGCCTAGACCCCGAGCGATCCTCAGCCCTGCTGTTGAATGAGTGTATGCGTGCTCATTTTCAACCAGGACGATCGAATCGATCTCGTCGCCGATGGCAAATTTCGCCCGCATTTTTTCTCCGATCTCCGATTGAAGCGGTGCGAAACGAAACTTTTTTTCGACGTCGTGTTGAATGATAAAGTTGACCGCACCGTTGCAAAAGTTGCACACGCCGTCAAAAAGTACGACCGGGCCCATAAAAAAAATTCTACAGCATAAAACGGATAGATTTCAGTTCCCCAAGTGAATAAACTCGAAAACATGGACAACGAGCTGTTTTGGAACGCAATAAGAAACCGCGACGCCAGGTTCAACGGCGCATTCGTCTTCGGCGTAAAGACGACAGGCGTATTTTGCAAACCGTCGTGTACCGCAAGGCCTGCAAAGCGGGAGAACATTGTCTTTTTTGATGGCTTTCGCGACGCCGAACGAGAAGGCTTCCGTTCGTGCTTGAGGTGCAAGCCCAAGCTCGAGAACGCTATCGACCCGCAGATCGAAATGGTGATCCACGCTTGCAATCTGATCGAAAGCGATGACCAGATGAGTCTGGAAGACCTCAGCCGCGAGTTGGGACTAAGCCCGGCACATTTTCAACGGACCTTCACCGAAATCGTCGGAGTTAGCCCGAAAAAGTACGCGGAGGTCAAGCGGTTTGAGCGATTCAAGGACGAGATACGCGGCGGCAGCGATGTCGTGACCGCAATGTATGAAGCAGGATACGGCTCGAGCAGCCGGTTATACGAAAAGGCGTCCGCCAATCTCGGCATGACGCCCGCAATTTATAAAAAAGGTGGAAAGGGAATGAAGATCAATTACATAATTACCGACTGTGAACTTGGGAAGCTGCTTGTTGCCCGAACGCCCCGCGGCATCTGCAGCGTAACGTTTGGCGATTCGAATGAAAAGCTTGCTGCCGGATTAAGAACCGAATATCCAAATGCGGATATCGTGTCCGACGACCACGACCTGAGAAAAGCGACAGATGCGATACTTCAGTATTTAGAAGGAAAGAACAAGCGGCTCGTCCTGCCGCTCGATCTGCAGGCGACCGCGTTTCAGATGCAGGTATGGGACTTCCTGAGAAAAATACCCTACGGCGAGACCCGTTCGTACAGCGAAGTTGCCGAACAATTGGGCGACAAAAAGAAGGTCCGGGCCGTCGCTCAGGCATGTGCCAAAAATCGCGTGGCGATGGTCATACCATGTCACCGGGTTGTGGCAGCTAATGGTGGTCTGAGTGGCTATCGGTGGGGTGTCGAACGAAAGAAACGCCTACTGGAAAAGGAACGAGCCGCTTGATCGCTCGCCCGACGCCAATTGTTATCCTTTTCGGGCTTTGCATTTTTGCGTGAACGCATTTGTTTTTACGCAAAGATGCAAAGCCCGCTATTTTTTTGTTACTTTCGTTTTCGGCCATCCCAGTTTGGGTGTCGCCGCACTTTGCCATCCGAAACTTTTGATATATCCTCTGCGTACAAAACGTTTTTCTTAAGCACCTACAATTTAGATTTCTGAAAAGTTATGAGATCAAAGCTACTTTTGGTGGCGATCGCGGCTACCATATCGCTCCTCGGTGCAACGGCCCGCGCACAGAGCTACGCGATCGTCAACGCAAAGATCGTGACGGTTTCGGGGCCGACGATCGAGAAGGGCACGGTCGTGATCAGGAACGGCCTGATCGATTCGGTCGGGGCGAGCGTGACACCGCCTGCGGACGCACAGGTTTTTGATGCGACGGGGCTGACGGTATACCCGGGCTTTATCGACGCCTTGACTAATCTCGGCCTGGGTCAGACGGCGGCAACCACGGGAGGCGGCGGACGCGGCGGTGGTGGTGGCCAGTTCCAGGCGGCGGCAAATCCCGCGTCGACACCTCCAGCTTCAAATTCGAATTATCCTGCCGGGCTGAGGCCCGAAGACGTGACCGCCGATGATCTGCGAGCGGGCGAGTCGCAATTCGAAGCGGCCAGGAACGCAGGATTTACTACGGTCCTTTCCGTCGGCAGATCAGGTATTTTCAATGGCCAATCGGCGGTCATCAATCTGGCCGGCGAGAACGTTTCGAGCATGGTGATCAAATCGCCCTTCGCCGAGCATATTTCGTATGTGACGATCGGAGGCGGAACGTATCCTCAATCGCTGCTTGGCACGTTCGCCGCCTTGCGGCAGATGCTCTACGATGCCCAGCGACTGCAGGAATGGCAAAAGAACTATGCGGCTAGTCCGAAAGGGCTGAAGCGTCCTGAGGCCGACCGCTCACTCGAGTCACTGTTCCCCGTGATTAACGGACGAATGCCCGTAGTTTTCAATGCCAATACCGAGCGCGAGATCATTCGGTCGATCGACCTGATCAGGGAATTTAAGCTCAACGGGATCATCGGCGGCGGGCAGGAAGCTTGGAAAGTCGCCGATCGGCTGAAAGCCGCGAATGTCGCGGTGCTCCTCTCGCTGAACTTTCCACGCCGGACGTCGGCATCCTCGCCCGACGCCGATCCAGAAAGCCTCGAAACTCTACGGCTGCGTGCCGAGACGCCCAAAGGCCCGGCCAAGTTGGCTGCAGCCGGTGTGCGATTTGCTTTCGAGTCCGGCGGAGCGACGTCGCTCGGTGATTTCTTTACGAACGCCGGTAAGGCCGTCGAGAACGGGCTCAACCGCGATGCTGCGATCCGTGCAATGACGCTCGGCTCGGCCGAGATCCTTGGGGTCGACAACCGGCTCGGATCGATCGAAGCCGGCAAAATAGCGAATATTGCTATCGTCAAAGGCGATCTGTTCGGACGGGACAAGTTCGTTCCGCAATTGATCATTGACGGAAAGGTCTTTGAGCAGAAAGAGACACCCCGTGCCCAGGGCGGCGGCCGCGGGCAAGGCGGCGGGGGACAAAGCGGGGGAAGCGGGCCCAACCTGAGCGGCAGTTATTCGATAAACATCGACATACCCGGATCGCCGGTAAGCGGCACGTTCAATTTTACGCAAAGCGGATCGAGCCTTTCGGGTACTATGGCTACCGCAGGAGGCGGTTCTGCACCGCTTCGCGACGGCCGTGTGACGGGAAGCACATTTAGTTTCGCCGCGACCGTTCCTTATGGCGGATCGAATATAGACATCACCGTCACCGGGACGGTCAACGGCAACCAGATCAGCGGCACGATCGATTCTCCGGCCGGTGCGGTCCCGTTTGCGGGTACTAAAAATCCGTAAGCATAGAAAAGTGAAAGAGTGAAAGGGTGAAAAGGTAATAATGATGCGAAAGTTAATAGTTTTCCTGACGATATTCCTGCTACTGCCGTTATCGCCGGTATTGATCCTGGCCCAGTCAAAGAATGACGTTTTGATCAAGAATGCCACCGTTTTGACAGCCGTGAAGGGAACGCTCCAGAACACGGACATACTCGTGCAGAACGGCAAGATCACGAAGATAGGCAAAGGGCTGTCGGCCCCTGCCGGAGTCACCGTTATCGACGCGACCGGCAAGTACGTGACGCCCGGCATTATCGATTGCCATTCGCACTCGATGCTTGATGCCATAAACGAGGGAGCCTTCTCGGTGACTTCGATGGTGAGGACGCGCGACATGCTGGATCCGACCGATATCACTATTTACCGTGCACTCGCGGGCGGAGTTACTTCGGCAAATTTGCTGCACGGTTCGGCGAACTCGATCGGCGGCCAGAATACGACGGTCAAGTTCAAATGGGGCCATCCGGTCGAAGATTTCGTGATCGCCGATGCACCTCCGGGGATCAAGTTCGCGATGGGCGAGAATGTCCGTCAGACGACGCAGGCTCAGCAGCCCGGACGTCCGCTCAGATACCCGAGGACGCGTCAAGGAACGATCGAGGTCATGCGGGACGCGTTCCTGCGGGCACGCGACTACAAACAGGCCTGGGACGACTACAAGGCCGGGAAGTCCAAGGTCCAACCTCGAAAGGACCTCGAACTCGAGCCGCTCGTCGAGGTGCTCGAAGGCAAACGCCTCGTTCATTGTCACGGCTATCGCTCCGACGAGCATCTCAACCTGATGCTGCTCGCGGATGAGTTCGGTTTCAAGATCGCGACACTGCAGCACGGTCTTGAGGCGTACAAGATCGCTCCCGAGATAGCAAAGCACGGCACAGGAGTATCGATCTTCACTGACAGCTGGGGCTACAAACTCGAAGCCTGGGACGCGATACCGTATAACGCCTACATATTGTGGAAGAACGGCGTCGTCGTGTCGATAAACTCGGACTCCGACGAGCGGATGCGACGTCTGAACCTCGACGCCGCCAAGGTCGAGAAATACGGCGGCGTTCCCGAGCAGGACGCACTGCAAATGATCACGCTCAATCCGGCGAAGCAGCTAGGCATCGACAAGCGCACCGGCTCGATCGAGGTCGGCAAAGACGGCGACCTCGTCATTTGGAATGACCACCCGTTCAGCGTGTTCTCGCGGGTTGAAACGACGCTGATCGAAGGCGAAGTGTTCTTTGACCGTGCAAAAGACGCGAAAATGCGGCTGGATAACGCTAAGGAGCGCGAAGCTCTCGAAAAACTCGACGTCAACAGGTCCCCCGCCGCGGGCGGCGGCCCGCCGCGGGTTCCGACCGAACGGCGACAAGCCGAACGCGACGAAGCAGAATACGGCGATGGAGGCAATCGATAATGATGTCGAAAGAAAACGGTAAAAAGGCAAAAGTGACCTCTTTTTTCGCTGCGTCTTTGCGTCTCTGCGGTTCGATCCTGCTTTTGGGACTGGTCGCGTTCGCACAAAATGACGGTTCGGAGCAGAACCAGATCGGCCGTGCGGGGACCTTCGCCATCGTCGGAGCGCGCATTGTCACCGTCTCGGGCGCGGTGATCGAGAACGGCACCGTGGTCATTCAAAACGGGAAGATCGCTGCCGTTGGAGCTAACGTTTCGGTTCCGTCCGGGGCGGAGCGGATCGACGGCAAGGGCCTAAGCGTCTATCCGGGGATGATCGACGCCGGAACAAATTTAGGGTTGGCGGAGATCACGCTCGGTGTCAATGGCTCGGTCGACCTGACCGAGGTTGGCAATATGAACGCTGACACAAAGGCGATCAAAGGCATAAATCCGGACTCCGCGCACATAAACGTCACCCGAGTGAACGGGATAACAACCGTTTTGTCCGAGCCGACCGGCGGTATCATCTCCGGACAAGCAGCGGTCATCAATCTAAACGGAGCGACGCCGACCGAGATGGCTCTGGTTCCGGAATTCGGCCTGGTTATCAACTACCCTCGCGTAGCGGGCGGCGGGCGATTTGGAGGCGGTGGTGGCGGCTTTGGCCGCGGGCCGGCAGCCGATTTTAACGAATTGGTCAGGCAGCGTGATCTTGCCGTCGAGGAGCTGAAGAAAACGTTTCGCGACGCGGCAAATTATCTTCGTGCAAAGGAAGCGTATTCAAAAGATAAGACGATGCCGTACGTTGCCACGAACTACAAATTCGAATCGATGGCACCGTACATTCGCGGAGACAAGCCGGTGATATTTACGGCTGAACGCGAGCGCGATATTCGCAGCGTCGCGAAATTTGTCGCCGACATGAAGCTCAAAGGCATCATCGAAGGCGGTCAGGAAGCATGGAAAGCGGCGGATGACCTCAAAAAGAACAATATTTCCGTGATCTACACGCACATCTACAGCCTGCCGGTCCGTGAGGACGACCCGTATGACTATTTGTTCGAGGCACCGTCGAAGATGCAGGCCGCGGGTATCAAGTTCTGCATTTCGACGGGGAACACGGGGCCTGAGATCCGCGATCTACCGTATCACGCTGGTTTGGCAGGTGCGTTCGGACTGTCAAAGGATGACGCTTTGAAATCCGTGACTCTTTATCCCGCTGAGATACTTGGCATCGCGGACAAGGTCGGCTCGATCGACGTCGGAAAGATGGCGAACATCGTCGTCGCGGACGGTAACATCCTCGAGGCGCGGACGAACATCAAATACATGTTCATTACGGGCCGAATGATCCCGCTTACGAGCCGCCATACGCGGCTGTTCGATAGTTTAAGGACCGGAAATAAGTCAGAACCGCCTGCGTTAGCGGGCGGTCAGTTTGTGGGACAGAAGCCACCGCTCATATGGACGACGTGGATTAAGGTCTGGGTCTGTGCGTCCCACTTGATCGGTGGCCACCTTTTTTTACCGAACTAGCCGCTCCTCCACGCAAGCGGTTCTGACTAAGATTTCTGCGGGATGTCCTCGCCGTCTTCGAAAAACTCAAGCGAAGCTGAATTGAGACAGTACCTCTGTCCCGTCGGCGGCGGGCCGTCGGGGAATACGTGCCCCTGATGTCCGCCGCAGCGGGCACAGCGGATCTCGGTCCGGCGCATGCCATAGCTGTTGTCGTCGATATCTGTGAGGTGTTCCTTGTCGAATGGACGGTAGAATGACGGCCAGCCCGTACCGGAGTTGAACGTGTGACTAGAACTGAACAGCGGCAAACCGCAAAGACGGCAGGCGTACGTCCCCTCCAACTTGTTGTCCAGCAGCGTGCCGCAGAAGGGCGGCTCAGTGCCATGGTCGAGAAGGATACGATATTCCTCTTCGTTCAGGTCCTGTGCGAGTCGCTCGACTGCTTCGGACGCGAGCGGTGTGATGTCGTAACCGCTATCAGATAGATTCTCCATATGTGTTTGGTCAGATCTCGCAAACGTCTAGCTTTTCCAAATGATACTTTATAGGAGCCTGGTTTTGAACGTGTGTGATTGCAATCCAAGTCCAAACAGCGCTACATTGAGGCGAAAAAATAGGAGGAAAAAACATGAAAATACGCAGTTATATGATGATCGTCGCTGTCTTAACGGTTTTGTTCGTCGGAACGCTTACGGTCGCGTCCTCAAACATAGCCGCAATTGCTGATCCGCCGGTCGCCGCTAAAACCTGCCGCGTAACCAAAGCGAACGGCACCCGAGCGACGATCGTCGCCACCGGAAAGAGCGTTTTCCTGGCTCGTGGGGCGTCGCTCACAGTTGTTAGCTTCGACCAGCATCAGGGCTACATGGCCGTCCGTGGACGAGTTGGCGGCAAGCTGCAACGGCTTGCCGTCTATGCCGAAGACACCAACTGCGAGCGGTAGGACAGGGAACTTCCTGACGATCCAACAGCCCACCGTAGCCACGCGCTCGCAGTCCGTTATCCCCACCAGAACGATGCGGCGATTATACAGTAGAGGCCAATGAGTGCAAGACCTTCGAGCCATATCGACTCGCCGTCGTAAATGATGAACGCGCTGACAATTACGGCGAGTGCCAGTGCCGCGACGAGCAGCGGCGACAGGATAAATGTCAATAGCGACCCGCCGAGCACGAACGAAAGCACTACCAGCAGCGGAAACAGTGCTGAAGAGCGACCAGCGATGTGCCATTGAGAATGACACCGTTGACGGCGTAATCTGCCTGGTTTTTCCACGCGAGCTGGATGCCCACGACGTTTTCGATCGCATTTCCCGCAACCGCCACGACTACAAGTCCCGCAAATGCTTCGGAAATGCCGAGCGTTTTCATCGCCGGCTGCAGAGCCTCGACAAACCAGTCGGAGACGAAAGCCGCCGCACCGCCGGCCGCCGCCAGGACTATGATCGTCAGCTTCGTTGACCATCCGGCATGGCCGATGTCGGCCGTTTGCGGGGCTACCGACGGATCGCCTTTGACCGAGAAATAAATGCTTGCTGCCATCAGGATCAACAGAACGACGGCGACAAAAATATCGAGACTCGCCATATGCGGTTCGGCGAGGTGTGTGAAGTTCCTTGACCAGCGTCGGTACGATCAATGCCGACGCAGCGAGAAGCATGAGCGCGACGATCATCCGCGGCGGCTCGGATTTGAACCTCTGCGTCCCGTTCTTGAGGCCGCCGAGGAACAGGGCCAGGCCCAGAACCAGAAGAGGAATTGCCCAAAATAGAACCGATGAGGGCGGCCTGTACAACCTCCGACAAACCGGCACGCAATGCAAAGATGCAGACAAAAAGCTCCGGCAGATTTCCCAGTCCCGATTGCAAAATACCAGTCGCACCAGGGCCGAGTCGGCTGCCAAGCTGCTCCGTCGCGTCACCGACGATAACGGCAAGCAGGGCAAGTGCTGACGCCGTCACTACGAACGCCAGGACCGCATTGGCGTGGGTATAATACAGGATCCCTGAAGCGGCCGTGGCCGCAACACAGAGGGCAACTACTATCTTCTCTTTTCGTTCCACAGGACAAGCAAACTGGATCTGATGTGAATGGTGTCAGACGCCATTCTACAGCGATACCCGGCGAACGAAAATGTGTTGTTGCAGCGGGGAAAGCGCAGTAGAATGACGAAGATCACAAGCCGAAAAGGGAGGAAAATATGGAAACTGATGACCAGGTCCGGGACGATCTAGTCGTTGATGAAGAGATCAAGCCGTGCCTGTCGTGCATGGCGCCGAATCCGGCATCGGCCGAGTTTTGCGTCGATTGCGGCCAGCCCCTTGACGGCGGAAATGTACTCACACCGATGGGGACCGTGCGATCGGAGGCGAAAATGTGGGGCGGCGTCTTGCCGGGCCACAAAGAAGAACGGCGGCCGACCAAACTCAAACTGGCGGTTGTGTGGATAATCTTGCTGCCGTTGATGCTGACGTCGGGCGTGTTTGCCATGCAGCAGATCTACATCCGCGCCGGTTTATTGAGCTTCGTGGTTTTTTGGTTAGGCGTGGTGATCGTCGCTTTTTCGGCATCCGGATTGTACCGGGTTACGAGAGATTATTTGAAAATAAGCGATCCCGCGGACGTGGAAGAACTGCCTTGATCGTATCGGCGGAGTTACATTTGGTTCGGAATATCCCTCTTCGCTCACACGTCTGGTTGACCAAGTTGGCCGCTCGGAAAGCTTGCTGTTCTACTCTTTTTCCAGTCTCATCAGGCGCCTCTCAAGTTCACGCACAGTTTTGACCAGATCGCCGAGTTTGCGAAACGCAGCTGTCGATCGCAGCCAATCGCGGTTCTCAAAGGCCGGAATGCCGGACATTACCTTTCCCGGTTCGACGTCATGAGAAATGCCCGATTTCGCTGTCAGAACGGCGTCGTCGCCGACTTTTAAGTGCCCCGCGATGCCTACTTGTCCGGTCAGTATCACCCGCTTACCGATGTGCGAGCTGCCTGCCAGGCCTGTTTGCGAGCAGATCAGGGCGTCTTCATCCACCGTGCACGAATGTCCGATCTGAACGAGATTATCGATCTTTGCCCCGCGTTTTATGCGGGTTTCACCAACTGATGCACAGTCGACAGCGGTGTTGGCCCCGATCTCGACATCGTCTTCGAGGACGACTCGTCCAGTCTGCGGTATCTTGAGCCAACGTTTTTGCTCGTCCTTGGCGTAACCAAAGCCGTCCGAACCGATCGTCGTATTGTTATGAATGATACAGTTGAGGCCGATCTCGCAGTTTTCTCTAACTGAAACCCCGGAATGTATAGTCGTGCCTTTGCCGATGCTGACACCGTCGTACAGCGTCACGTTAGGAAAGATCCGCACGCCGGTTGCGACCACGCAATCGCGGCCGATGACCACATTTGCGTGGATCTCTACATTCTCGGCGACCTTTGCGCTTGGGTCGATGACAGCAGATGGATGGACGAACGACCTGATCGGCGGTTCGGGAAAAAAAAGCCGCATCGCGCGGGTGTACGCAACATAGGCATCGGGTGCACGCAGCACCGCAAAATCGTCCCTCGCGATCTCAACATCGTTGTTTAGAAAGATCGCCGAAGCTTTCGTCATGCCGATCTGAGACGTGTATTTCGGGTTTGCAAGAAAGGTGATCTGTCCCTCACCGGCGATATCCAATCCAGCGGTTGACGTGATCTCCAAGTCCGGCGAACCTCGCTCAACGGTCGCGCCGGTTGCCTCGGCAAGCTCAACAAGTTTCATCAAAAATTCCTTGATACATCCGCGGCTGATGTGTCACACTATTTTTAGCAAACAAATTAACCCACGCAAAGTCTTCATTCTTTGTAATCCGCTCTCCCAGGCCCTTTTGCATTTTTGACAGGAGTACTATCGCATTATGAACCAACCCACGACCGATCAAACAGCGAATAAACTGAACCAGAACGCCGCCGCGTCGGACCGACGCAACGCCGTCAAATACGAATTTATTGACGGCAAAACGGTTGCCAAACCGGCCGCGGCGCGTCGCCACAACCTGATCTCCTCAAATTTTTCGATCGCCATCGGCAGCCGATTTCAACGAGGGTCATGTGAGCTCTATGTCAACGATATGCAGGTCCGAATTGGGAAGAATTCGATCTGTTTTCCCGACGTTGTCGTCGTTAGCGGCGGACCTGAATTCGCAGATGGCAGCGAAGAATTGCTGCTTAACCCGACCGTGGTGATCGAGGTTTTCTCGAGCTCGATGAAGTCATCGGACCGTACTCCGAGGCTTGAGGGTTTCCTCGCCGTTGCCAAGTTGAAGGAATGCCTGCTGGTCAATGAGGGCGAAATGCGCGTCGAGCATTATGCCCGCCAGAATCCAAAACAGTGGATCTACCGGATCTACGATGAACGCGACGATGTCATCACACTTGAATCCATAAACTGCAAGCTGTCGCTCGCCGAGGTTTACGCGCAGGTGAGGCTTAAAGAATCCGAACTAAGTTCAAAGGCTGTGAACTGACAGGGGCCACACCGCGAGTCCGCACTCATCTTCCGCCTGCCTTTTGAGAACGAAGGAGCCAGCGGCCGTCTCGTTTTACGTAGGTCTCTGTGAGCGTGACGCGGTCATACTCGGACTGCGGCGGGCCGGCCTGTAGCTGGTAGCGAAAGACCACCGTACTTTCGTCCGCGCTTACAAGCGTGGGCTTGCCGAGTTTGTACACGTAGTTGCGTGCCTCGCCTTTGCGGATCTCGGCGATCATCTGGCGCTTATTGAAATTGCGGCCTTGTGCGTCGGTCGAGGTAAAATCGTCAGTCGTATTAGACTCAAGAGCCGCTATGTCGCCCTTAAAGGTAGAACGAATGATAACGTTCTCGATTTCGAAAACGTCGCGAAGCGCCGCATCCTTATCGATTCCCGGAGGCGGGGTCTGCGGCGGAGTCACCGAGGATGACGGCGTAGGCGAGCTGTTGATCGCGGGTGAATCTGCCGCGACGGGTGTCATTGTGGGAAATGCTGCCGGTGTTGGCGTAGGAACGGCTCCACCTGACGCCGACTCGCGCGTGCCTGAATTCAAATAAATAAGCACGCCTGCGGCTCCCATCACGGCGAGCAGCAGAAAGAGCACCAGGGCCGCTGCAAGCAGGACCTTGACAACCGACCCTAAGCCTCCAGCGGCGGGCGTTGCACTTATCGGTTGCTTGTTCATCTGCGGTTGCGACAAGAGAACTGCCATCCGCGAGACAATAACTGATCGACTCGTCGACGTAGGAAGTCCCGCACAAAGGGCACATCTTCATGGATATCTCCCGCGCGCGGCGGGCCTCCTTTCACGCGCCGAATGAACCCCTGCTCTGATACTATTCCGGACAAAAATCCAAGTCAACACCCATCGAGGCGGCCTTTACATCAGATTCACTGGGTCGATCTCAACATAGACGAATCGCATATCGCAGCCCTGCCGCTCTGCGTCTTCGAGAGCGATATCGAGCGTCGTCCTCAGGGCACGGCGGGTTGAGGATCGTAATATCAATTGCAAACGATATTCGTTCTTGAGCCGGGACAGCGCTGCGGGTGCCGGGCCGAGTATCCTTACCTTCCGCTCGGCATTTGCGGCGTCGAGAGCACGCCTGATGAGGTTGGCGTTCCTGCCCGCGTGGCCGAGATCGCTATGTTTTACCAGGATGCTCGCCATTGAAGTAAATGGCGGGTATCCAAGCCGCTCGCGGAAACGTATCTCTTCGTCGTAGAAGCCATCGTAGTCCTGCGCTTTTGCGTGAACAAGCGCATAGTGTTCGGGATAGTAGGTCTGGATCAACACTTTCCCCGGCCGTTCACCGCGGCCCGAACGGCCAGCGACCTGAGTTATCAATTGAAAAGTGCGTTCGGACGAGCGCAGATCTGGCAGCCCAAGTCCGATATCTACCGAAATTACGCCGACAAGAGTGACGTTTGGAAAATCATGGCCTTTTGCGATCATTTGGGTCCCGACGAGCATGTCGAGGCCGCCGGCGGCGAACCGTAGCAAAACCTCGTCAACCTCGCCTTTATGTGCCATCGTGTCGCGGTCGACACGTGCGATTCGCATCGCGGGAAACTTCTTTGTGAGCTGATCGGCAATATTTTCGGTGCCCTCGCCGACAAAATACAGAAACTCGCTCTCGCATTGCGGACACACGTTCGGCACCGGCTCGCTGTAATTGCAGTAGTGACAAATGAGTTTTCGGTTCTGCCGGTGGAACGTCAGCGTAATGTCGCAATTCCGGCATTTCATCGTCTCGCCGCATGTCCGGCAGAGGACAAACTGCGAGAATCCGCGGCGGTTTAGCAGAATTATTACTTGCTCGCCCCGCGAGTGCGTCTCGGCGATCTCGTCGATCAGCTCCGGCGAAAGCGGCTCGTCCCGGCCGAAACGCTTGAATACCTCACGCATGTCCACGAGCTCGGCCGCCGCAAGGCCGCGTCCGCCGATTCGTTCAGGCAAGCGGAGATACTCGTATTTGCCGCTTCGTGCGTTATAAAACGACTCGATGGCCGGCGTCGCGGAACCCAGGACGACGACGGCTCCGGCGAGGTGGGCCCGCATCACGGCCACGTCGCGGGCATGATAGAACGGGCTTTCGTGCTGGCGGTACGAAGGGTCGTGCTCTTCGTCAACGACGATCAGACCGATATTCTCGAGCGGGGCAAACACCGCCGACCGCGTTCCGATCGCGATGCGGGCGTCGCCGCGGCGAATTCGACGCCACTCATCGTAACGCTCGCCCGCCGAGAGGTTTGAGTGCAATATCGCGACCTCGGAGCCGAATACTGCCCGCAGACGCCGTGAGAATACCGGCGTCAACGCGATCTCGGGAACGAGCATCATTGCCGAGAGTCCCGCGTCGAGGGCCGAACGCATCGCACGGATATAGACCTCGGTCTTGCCGCTGCCGGTCACGCCATGCAATAGAAACGCATTGAATTTGCCGTTGTTGAGGGCTTTGGTGATCTGTCCCAACGCCAGCTGCTGCTCGCCCGTCAGTTCAAAGTCGTCTATCGCCGGCAACGAGGCACCGCCGAGCGGGTCGCGCCGCACGTCGGCGACAAATATCTCGACCACGCCGCGTTTGGCGAGCGTGTTTAGCGAAGATGCCCCCCCGCCAGAGCGTTCAAGCACGTCCGCAAACAGCATTTCGCCGCCGTTATTGTCGAGAAGGCTGACAATTGCCGTCTGCTGCTCTGTCAGCGGCTTGTCATCGGGGCCGGCCCTTTCGCTCGTGAGTCGAACCGCCTTTCGACGCTTTGGCCTTATTTTTTCAGTGTTTATCCCCGCCGGTAGCGAGGCCTTCAGCATTTCGCCCCAAAATGTCGCGTAATAGTCGGCGGCCCATTGCGTCAGGGCGAGTATCTCGGGTGTGATCAGGGGTTCGTCGTCGAGTACCTCGATGACGTCCTTCAGCTTTGATTCATCGATCTCGACGCCCGCAGGCATTTCGTCGTACAGACCGACCGCGTAACCCGTCAACTTTCGCTTTCCGAACGGCAGCAGCATGCGAGCCCCGAGCTTTATCGTGCTGCCGAATTCTTCGGGCAGACGATACGTAAATACACGTCGCAGCGGCACCGGCAAAGCGGCTTCGACAAATCGTGGACATGCTGAAAATGCGGGTTCAGGAGCGGACATTGAATTTGCTTTGGTCAAGATGATACCTTATCGCCTCCCGTTTGCCGAAGTTCGCCATTTCTGGGGTAATATCAGAGGTATGGACGACATATTCAAACCGGCTGAGAACAAACGCAAACTGAATCCTTTAATGATCATCGGCGTGATCGTCGGACTTGTGCTGATCGGTGCCGCGATCTACCTTCTTTCGTTCAAGCCGCCGATGGACCAGCAGGCGGCGAAGATACTCGAAAGCGCTCTTCGCGAAGGGCAGCCCGGATTTGCCGAGGTCAACAAGGACGTCATCATTTGGACAGACGACAAGACCGTCGAATCTCCGACCGGTCTCGGCACCATCTCGATGTACATCACGGGCCGGGTCAGAAATAAAGGCGACAAGACGATCACGGTTCTCGAAGTCAACGTCTCGGTCGTCACACAGTTGAACGAAGTCCTCCGTGAAAAGCGAGTTCTCGTTGTCCCGATACAGCAGCCGAGTCTGGGTCCCAGCGAGGTGATTCCGATCACACTCACCATGGACGGTTTTGACCGCAAAGATGATAGAGCGAATATTCACTGGAAAGTAACGGCTATAAGGGTTGCATCGTAGTCCATCGAACGTGATCTACGGTCCGCGCACACCTCTAACCGCATGAGAAAAAATATTTGTTACGCGGCTTTTATCGTCGCGTTCGGCTCGTCATTCGTATTAGCTCAGGGAATGGTCGGAGCGGTCGCCGGCAGGGTTACTGAAAAACTCAGCGGCAGGCCTGTCGCGGGAGTTACAGTCTTCGCGGGCGGCAGAGAAGCAAAGACTGACGACGAGGGGAACTATCGTCTAGAGGTTCCTGCTGGCGAATACAATCTGCGCTTTTCTGCTCCCGGCTTCGTGGAAACGATCACTTCGCAAATAACCGTCACCGCCAACAGGACGTTTGTTCAGAACGCAAAGCTCGAGATCATACTCAGCCGCGAAATGGTCGAGGTGCGGAACGACATTTTTGCGGACACGGACGACAAACCGGTCAGCCAGACTCTGCTCAATCGCGACGAGATCCGCAACACTCCCGGCAGCGGAGGCGATCCGCTGAGGGCGATCAGTTCGCTGCCGTCGGTCACGGCGGTAGGGGCCGAATTTGGCGATTATTTCGTTCGAGGCGGCAAGGCGGACGAGAATCTCGTCTGGATCGATAACATCCCGGTGGCCGATTTTACGCTTTTCAGTGACAAATACGACGGCGGCAAAGGCGGCCGCGGCTCGGTGCTCGCTTCGGACGTGATCGAACACGCGGACTTTTCGGCCGGAGGTTTTGGAGCCAGGTTCGGCGACAAGATGTCGTCGGTGCTCGACATCGACCTGCGCGAGTCGAACAGAAAACGTGTCCAGATGTCGATATTCAGCGATCTCGGCAACGCCGGCGGCAGTGTTGAGGTGCCATTCGGAAAACGCGGCGGTTGGCTCACGTCAGTGAGGCGAAGCTATTTCGACGTCGTTTTCGATGTTCTCAAACTCGGCGATATCGGACGCCCGCGAAATTGGGACATCATAAACCATGGCGTGTATGAGATCGGACGCCGAAACAAGCTCTCGCTGACCGCGATCGACTCGTTCGAGACGTTTGATCTGTCACCTGCCCAGGCCCGGGAAGCAGACCGCCGCACTGACAGGCTTGAGACCGACCGGCGTTCGAGGCGGGGCATTTTCGGTGCGACATTAAGCTCGACGATCGGGGACAAGACGTTCTCGCAGCTGACGGCGTGGGGAAATGTGCAGCACGTTGACGGCAGCCTGTGGCGACTCGATACCGCACGAACGTTGCAGCGGACGCGAGACCTGCGAGACTCGCAGTTCGGCGTGAAAGAGGAGATCACCGCCTCGATCTGGCAAAAGGCACAGCTTGCGCTTGGAGGAGGCGTTTACTCCGATCAGGCAAGATATTTCAGCTTCGAGCGAACCGGCTTTGGCTACAGCCCGCTCGAAGAAGAGTACAACGCGCCAAACCGCACAAGCCTGATGTCGATCGGTTCGACCGCGTCGGCTTACGCCTATTCGCAGTTTCGGTTAACGCCGGTGTCGCGGTTTTCAATTACTCCGGGGCTGAGAGTCGAGCACTTCGGATTGACGGGCGAAACCAAAGTAAGCCCGCGGCTTTCGGCCCGTTTCACGGCCGCGAAACGGCTCGCGTTCACGTTTGCGACCGGCGTTTACCGGCAGTTGCCCGGGCTTTATGCGATGTCGTTAACTCCCGCGAACCGCGGGTTGAAAACTCAGTCAGCTTTCCACATTATTGGAGGCGTCGAGTGGCTCGCGACCGAAGATATTCGTGTCCGGGCGGAGGTGTTTTCAAAAAAGTACGACGATCTGGTCGTGCAGCCCATTCTCGGCAATTTTAATTACTCGAATGCCGGATCGGGCCGCGCAAACGGCGTCGAGATCTCGATGCAAAAGGCACTGAGCGGTCATTGGGCGGGCCAGATCTCGTACTCGTTCACCGATTCCAAACGCCGCCTCGCTCCCGGTGGGTTCGCCTTTCCGACCGACGAAGACCGGCCTCACCAGTTCACCGCGATCGGGATCACACGCGTTTTCGGGATAATCATCGCCGGTAAATACCGCGTTGCAAGCGGCTTGCCGTACGACCGGAGAACGGCAATTAGGATATCGACGTCGCCGTCCTTTTTCCTGCAGCGGCTTGTGTCGACGAGCGACAGCAATGCTCTGAGGCTGCCGTTCTATCGTGATTTTGACATGCGTGTCGAGAAAAAATTCAATTTTCGTCGCTTGTCCGTTGCGCCGTACCTCGACGTGTTGAACGCGTTCTCGCTCAATTACAAGACGCAGGTTGATTATGAATTCAATCGAAGCGGCGTTCTACTGATAGGCGAAGGCGTGCGGATACCGCTCTTCGGGCTGCGGATAGAGTTTTAGGGCTAGGAGATCTCTTTCACGAACAGGTCTTCGAGCGATTGTTTGACCGGTTGGATCGACACCAGTCGCCCACCCGCGGCCCGCGTGACCGCCAGTACGGCGTCGATGTTCGATTCATCGAGTACCTGGATCACCGCGCCGTTGGGTTCGGCCTTTAGTGTCGCACCCGCTATCGATGCCACCTTTTCACGTATCGCGTGGCCGTCTAAGCCCTGAACGCTGATCTCTAAAGTTCGCTGCGAGCTGTCGGCGGCGAGCAGCTCGGTGAGGGTTCCCGTCGCCGCCAATTTGCCATTCCGAAGTATCGCGACCTCGTCGCAGAGAGCCTCGATATCAGACAATATGTGCGTGGACATAAAAACCGTCGTGCCGCGCTCGCGAAGGCCAGCGATCAGCTCGCGTATCTCACGACGGCCAACGGGGTCAAGGCCGCTCATCGGTTCGTCGAGAAACACTACCTCAGGGTCATTTATTAGCGACTGAGCCAGCCCCACGCGCTGGAGCATGCCCTTGGAATATTTGCGAAGCTGACGCCGCCAGTCTTTTTCTTCCAGGCCGACCGCTGTCAGCAGTGCCTCGCATTTTCGACGTCTGGTCGCGACGTCGAATCCGAAAAGCTCGCCAAAATACTCCATCAACTCGCGTGCGGTCAGATAGTCGTAGAAATACGGGTTTTCCGGACAGTAACCGATGCGGCGGTGCATCTGAACGTCCGAGATGTCGTGCCCGAGTATGCGTGCAGAACCCTCGGTAGGGAACTGGAGCCGCATTAGCGTCTTGATGGTCGTCGTTTTGCCGGCCCCGTTTCCGCCGAGAAATCCAAAAATTCGCCCGGTCGGGACGTTTAGCGTCAACCGGTCGAGAGCAAGGACGCGTTTCTTACCCCAAAAGCCGGTTTCATAGGTTTTTGAGAGACCATCGATCTCGACTGCAAATTCCATAACTAACTCTTCGGCAGGCCTGTTTCCTCATCAAGTATTACCCGGCATTTGTCGCGATCGAGCCCGTATGGGGCACCGGTCGGGTCGACGAGCCTGTTCTTGCTGTCAATGCGAAATTCACGGCCCTCGGGAAGCTTGACCGGCATAAGCAGCGGGATGGTCTCCTTGAGGTCGGTAACGCAGCGGCCCGTTTTTTCTTTATGCTCGGCAAGGGCGCGGTCGATGGCCTCACGTTCGTCCAGGGACGCGAGTAAGTTAAGTCGCCGTTCCGCCGTAACGCGGACCATCGGGTCGTCCGAGCCATCGAGCATTGCCTGATAGATCTGGCGAGCGGTCGAGCGGCTGCCGCCCTCGGTCCGCATCGCGGCGGCCATGATCTTCATGAACGGCGCGGCTCCCGGGATCTCGGAGCCCCGGTCGTACGTCTCGGCGGCCTTGTCGTATTGCTTCAGTTTCCAATAGATATACCCGAGATGCTGGTAAAGTCGCCATTCGTTCGGGTTGTTGGCGATCCCTTTTTGTGCGATGGCGATAGCCTTCTCGGGGTCGATCGCCGGTAGGACCACAGCACCGTACGCGAACGCGGCCGTAAAATGCGGGTCCATGTCGGTCGCGTTTTCGAGCAGAGGATGGAGAAGTCGCGGATTCAGCGACCTAAGATCGTCGAGATCGATGTCTTCGGACTTCGATGCAACGATCTTGTTTCCGATGTACTGCAACGACCGCATCCAGTACCAATCGGCGATGAGGCTGTCGAAACCGAGAGCAAACCCTTTGAGCCGCGCTCCGTTGACCGTCAGGTCGCTGTCCTCGTAATTTTCCGGAAGCTGGGGCCTAACGATCTGAATATATCCACTCAGGAGCGCGGCAGTGATAAGTCCCGCGACGACCATAACGGCCGGCAGAACGGTGTTTTTTTGCCTGTCGCTCGCTCTCATTTGAAATTTCGCCGGCTAAAGATCATTACCGTCACCGAGATCAAAACAATGTCATAGATCACCGCATACGCAGCCGAGGCCCCAAGCATCGGCATGGGTACCGAAGCTCCGTTAGCAGTGTTTGTGATAAAGCTGAAATTAGAGAGATTTGGAAGCAGATAGTAAACTCCGCTGAAGAATACTATCGCCGCTCGTGAACCGAGGCTCTCTGCCAGATCCCGAAGCGATGAGCTGAAGTGTCCGATCAGGAAGACAAAGAAGGTTAGCAGAGCAGATAACGCGGGCGTTGAAAAGGACGAGAACATGATCGCAACGGCCGTCAGGATGGTCAGTTCCAGAAAGATGAGCAGCGCCGTGCCCCAGATCGCCGCGGCAAAACGTCCGCCTCCCACATAAATAAGAGCAAGCGTCAACCCGAGGCCCATGACCGCGACATTTAAAAATAGCGTGGCCGACAGGCCGAGATACTTTCCGACGATGAATTCGCCTCGCCCGACGGGTTTTGCGAAGATCGAGTAAACCGTGCGTTTCTCGATCTCCTTCCATACCAGGCTGACCCCGACAAAAATAGCGATGAAAGCACCGAACAGCAGAATGGAACTCAAGCCCAGGTCGACGATGACCCTGGCTTCCTGGCCACCGGCCAGTTCGCCCAAAAAGATCGCGCTTGCCGTGATCAACAAAACAAAAAGGATCAGGTTATATAGGATCCGGTCGCGGACAGCCTCACGGAACGCATTTTTGGCGATGGCCAGGATCCTGGGCACGGATCCCGCCCTTTCGTTGGACATAATGTGTGAAGAACCCTCGTTCGAATGAAGACTACGGCAGGCACGGCCGCGACGCGACTATTTTATCACGCCGTCAATGCCGATCGCGTCAAAAAACTCTAACCGCAAAGAATGCAAAGAATTGCCGCAAAGGGCACGAAGTCGGTTGGCGAAGCGAGCGTGCACGGACCGGATGAAAAATGTCCGGAGAAGCACCACACGTAGGAAGTCCTCCGAGACCCGCGAAACCCGCTAGGGCATCGAGACATCGGGACTTTTATCAAGGTACATTAGCACCGCCTTTTCGGGGAGCAGTTCAGCGGGGGCCGCTATCCCGCGGTCATTTTGTGCAGCGTAGAACGCGGCTACGCTGCCCTTTTTGATCAATTGATACCATCCCGCCGCTTGTCTCGGTTCGATCCGCCGTGCAGCTTCCATTTGGGCATCGGAATCCATGTTTTTACCCGATCCTGCCAGAAGCAACGCATATCTGACGCGAAGAAAGACCGAATTGGGATAAATGTGAAGAGCCTTTTCCAGTGTCGCGGACGCTGCCTCGAGATCGCCTGTGTCCGTTTCAAAGCCGGCGAGGACCGAGTAATTTAGCACAACTCCGCAGCCGCTTTCGATCGCCTTGCGCATTTGCTGTGCAGCGGTGCGATTGTCGCCCTCGGCGGCACTGCGTGATGCACCGTGTAGATATGTCGTGCTGTAATCCGGATCCAATCTCCTTGCACGGGCGTAAAGATCAAGGGCCGACTTGGTGTCGCCAGATCGGTCCCCGAGGACGACGTAATATTCGGCTGCTGCTTTTAGAACGCCGGTCGCTAACATCAACGAAAGGAATATGCCCACTGCCACGTGCTTTACGGTAAGTGCTGATCGGCCGTTCGTAAGTGCCGCGACGATCTGCGCGGGTCGGGCCTTGCGAAGCTCGTTTATCGCGATGAGAAACACAAGAAAGAAGACGATGCCGTTCTGCGTGAGGCGAAGAGAGAATGAACTGACCATTGAACTTGCCGCAAATGCGACGAGCCCGCCAAGTGAACCCCAGAACATGTACGACAGGCGGAAGCCCCTGGCGGCAAGCGTTTGAAAAAGCCAGACGGCGAAAATTCCGAATGGAGCGAGCAGCATGATGAGGCCTACAACACCGAGTTCGGCCGCAGTCTGCAGCAGTTCGTTGTGTGCGCGCTCGACCAGGCCGTCACTTACAAGTTCATTTGGCGGATCATCCGGATGTTCCACCCTGTAAGCTTCCCGATAATCGTTAAAGCGTTCGCCGAAGTTGTCGGCCCCGACGCCGATCAGCCCATTTCGGATCGCCATTTCTTTACCGACGTTCCAAATAAAGATCCGATCAAAGGAACTCGACCTCGTTGGATCTGCCTTTCCGGAAATGAGGTCTGTCGTCGAAGGGACGTTTGAGACAAAGGAAATACCGGCCTGGAATGCTATGGTCGCTACAACCCAGACACCGAGCGTAAAAAGCAGCCGCCTGCGAAGGGCGTGTCTTCCGTGCAGCAGACAGCCGGTGAACATTACCGCAAAGCCGGCCAATCCGGCGAGAAACGCCCCTTTGCTCAGAGCCAGCATGACCGTGATCCAAGCCGCGGCCGCGACCGATAAGACGAGCAGAAACCTGGCCTTTCGACGTGAGTATAATGCTGCGATCCAAATTACGGGTGCGACGGTGGCAAGCATTTCGCCAAATTTCCCATACCTAACTCGAATGATCGGCTCGAGCGCCTGAAAATCGGGCGCTGCGACATAGTCCGCAAAACATAGGCTGCTGACCAGGACGCAGACCAGAATAAAGGTGGCGGTTATGAGGGTGATGCTCTTGGAACTCAATGATCGCCGCCAAAAGACGGCAAAATAGAGAATATACTCGGCCCAAACCACAGTGTGATTCCACGCGGATGCGGGCGATCTGGCCCAAATTGCCGAGATCAGCCCCCAAACGGCAAAGGCCGCCATGGAAGCAACGATCAATTTGGCCCGGCGGTCGTCGAACACAAATAACCCGTCGATGGATCTCCGATCGTACAGAAGCCCAAAGACCAAAATGACCGCCAGGACTATCGTGGTAAAAAGTTCTACACGATATGGGTGCTTTGACACTGTCGTCCAGACAAGCGGAAAAAGTGTCATACAAAGCGAAACCGCCAGCGCTGGCGGCAGCCATCGGGCGTAAGACAGTTCTGAATTCCTGGAAGAGAGTGCGGTCATCTTGAAGATGAGGAGTGCGGTTGCTCTTGGCGGCTGGCGAGTGTCCTCGCAACGCGGAAAAAGCGGGAAGCATCTGATAAAATGCTCCCCGCCTCGAGTCGTGATTGTTTACGAAAGGTTAGTTAGAAAGGGGCGAAGCGTTGCTGACCGCAGTGACGTCGGCGAACGCGGTCGCCAAGTTAGCAGCCGTGGCGTCAGCCTTCAACACACCGTCGGTCGAGATGCCGAAGCGGCGTGAACCAGTTTGAGTGATACCAGAGGTCGTTGCAGGGTTTGCCGAGAACCAGAATTGAGCGGGAACACTCGTGCTGCTCGCCACCTGGCCGCCGACGAAGTTATAGCCAGCTTTCGTTCCGCCGCCGAGAACGGAATCCACAAGACCCGGGCCAGCTAGTGCGGTGAGAGCAGCGTTGGTCGCGGTCGTCGCACCGGCATAGTTGCCATTGCCGTACGTCGACGCATAGGTCATCTGAGCACCGTGCAGTGTACGCATGGCGGAAATTGCCGATCCTTCGTTAGCCGAACGACGGGCGGCAAGCAAATTGGGAATAGCGATCGCGGCGATGATGCCGATGATCACGACGACGATAAGAAGCTCGATGAGCGAGAAACCTTTCTGATTTTTCATTTTGTAATTCACAGTCTCCTGAAGTTTTAGAAATCCTTTTGTACCTTTCCCAGGCCGCAGTCCTCTATACAACCCGCGTGCCAAACAGTGTTTGACACTGTAAATAGTGTAGTTAGGAGAGTTACGAACACCGCGGGAGCAATGTCAGGTTATCGTTGGAGTGAAATTGCCTCTGAATTCACAGATTTTGGTAACCGCAGTCTGACAAAAAGTGTCAGAAACCGGGAAGGGAACCACAAAAGTACACGAAATCACACAAACGTGAATTGATACCCCGCGCGGATCCCGCGTGGTGCAACGCAGAACATCCCTAAAACGAGATCTTCCGTTAGTGCTCTTTCGTGTTATTTCGTGGTCGCCGTCTTAATCTCCTACCCGCATTTGGGCAGAAAGGGCGCGGATGTGATGTTTGTCGAGCAGATGGCGGAGCGAACGGACGGGCATTTGGAGGAGTTCGGCGGCGCGGGTCTGGTTGCCGCCGACTTTGCGAAGGGCCTCGACCACGTAGGTCTTTTCGAGGTTTTCGAGATGGCTTACAAGATTCAGTCCGGTTTCAGGCAGATCGAATTCGGACCTGATGCGGTCCGGGTTGTAGTTGCTGATGTGATCGGGCAAACGTTCGGGCTGGATCTCTTCCATCTGTTCGAGAGCGACGGCCCGCTCGATGGTGTGCTCAAGCTCGCGGACATTGCCATGCCAGGCATAGTCTTCAAGCAACTGCATTGCTCTTGGCGAAACGGTGAGGGTGCGGCCCGTTTGATCGCAGAATTTCCTCATGAAATGTTCCGTCAGCTCGACGATGTCCTCGCGTCGCTCCCTTAACGGCGGCAAATTGATCGGGATAACGGATACACGGTAAAAGAGGTCCTCGCGAAACGTCCCCTCGTCCGCCATTTGCTTTAGGTCGCGGTTTGTCGCGGCGATCACGCGTGCATCGACGGGCAATTCATCGTGTGCGCCCACGGGGCGGACACGGCGTTCCTGCAGCACGCGGAGCAGTTTGACCTGCATCGCCGCCGTCATCTCGCCGATCTCATCGAGAAAGATCGTGCCGTGGTTCGCGGCCTCGAACAGGCCTTTGCGGTTGGAGTTGGCACCGGTGAACGAGCCTTTTACATAACCGAACAGCTCGGATTCGAGCAGCGTTTCGGTGAACGCACCGCAGTTTATCGAAATGAAGGGTTTTTCGGCCCGCGGGCTCAGATCGTGGATAGCCCGGGCGACCAGTTCCTTGCCGGTGCCGCTTTCGCCGGTCAGAAGAACAGTGGACTGCACTCCGGCTACCGTCTCGATCATCTGAAAGATGGCCGCCATCTTTGCGGAAGACCCGATGATGTTCGTAACGCTGCCACGTTCACGCTGGGCACGCTTAAAAGCACGGTTTTCGTCGATCAGTGCTTGTTTTTCGAGGGTTTTCTTGACGATCAGCTTGAGTTCTTCGACGTCGAAGGGTTTTTGGATAAAATCGTCGGCCCCAAGCTTGAAAGCTTCGCGGGCTGTGTCCACCGAAGCAAATGCCGTCATCAACACGACACCGAGGTCGGGTTGGGCCTCACGGATCGACCTGAGCAACTCGATACCGTCCATGTCCGGCATGCGTACGTCCGAGATGATTATGTCCGCCGGCTCGGCCTGCAGTGTTTCGAGAGCTTCGCGCCCGTTCATCGCCGTTCGTATGACGTGGCCGTCACCTTCGAATACAAGGCTGAGTAACTGTCTGTAGCTCTGTTCGTCGTCGACGATCAATACATTTGCCATGCGAGTTTTAAGCTGGTCGAAAAAAGGTGCGGGATGCCGGCCCAGTGATGTTAATTCGCCGACTTAACTATTTTCACAGATACGGTGACGCTATTTCAAGAAGAAACTTCCTGTTCGTCCGTTTTTACGTTCAGGAAGCGGTTCAGAGGCGAGTTCTGAGCTTCGAGAGGCACCGGGTCGCCGTTTTGCAAGATATTTGGACGAACTTCGGCGGGAAGTTCGATCGTGATGGTCGTGCCTTTTCCCTGGCGGCTGCGGACGTTTATCACACCGTTGTGATCGCGGACGATCTGATAAACGATCGAGAGCCCGAGACCTGTTCCGCCTGTAGTCGAGGCCGAGAACGGTTCGAAGAGCTGTTCGACCTGATCGGGAGCCATGCCCCGGCCAGTGTCCTCGAAAGTAATTCTAATACGGTTGTTCTGGATCGTCTCAAGCCCGACTCGCAAGGTGCCCCCGTCGGGCATGGCCTGTATCGCGTTGCGAGCCAGGTTCCAGAATATCTGCTTCAACTGCGAAGTGTCAGCCGTGATGATGACCGGCTCATCCCCGGCTTCATTGATAAGCTGATGGTTCGAATGTACGTCCGGGCTGTGCTTGAGGAGTTTGATGGTCTCGCCGATCGCCGCCGAGACGTCTGTCGACGTAAATTCGGCGACCGCAGGCCGGGCGTAGTTAAGAAAATTCGTGATTATCGAGTTGAGGCGATCCGATTCCTTAAGAATAATATCCATCAATTCGGAATGGATCGAATCTGGAGGTGTCGTGGACTCGAGCACCTGAATGGCCCCGCGCATAGCGCCGAGCGGATTGCGGATCTCATGTGCCAGGCCGGCGGCGACACGGCCGACGGCGGCCAGGCGGTCCTTGCGGCGGACACTCTCTTCCATCGAGCGGATCTCGGTAAGGTCCTGAAACGTGATGATCAGCCCGGTGGCCTCGTTCGACTCGCTGTAGAGCTGCGTGACGCCGTAGCCTATGCGCACGGCAAAACCTTCGGGTGTGCCGAGGTCGGCCTCGAAACGCGGCGGCTGCTCGCCGCGAGCCGCTGAATCCAGCGAGATCTCGATAGGCTCGCGTATGTCACCAAAAAAGTCGTAGATCGACCGGTTGCGAATGCTCTCGGCCGTGTGGCCCGTGATTTCTGCCGCCGCGGCATTAAACGTGATGATCCGGCCTTCGAGGTCGGTCGTTATGAGGCCGGAACGGATCGATTCGATAATTCGCTCGTGGAGGACACGCAGGCTTGCAAGCGATTTTGCTGTTTCCTCAAGTTCCTCGCCGAAGTACCGCCTGTCCGAAAGCCGCGAAGCGAGCAGCCCGACCACCAGGAACGCGACGATGTGAAAACTGACGATCTGGACCGCCTTGCCCGTCTCCTGAGGTGGCCCCGAGGCCTCGATCACGCTGTTTACCGTCAACACGGCAAAGGAAGCGAAAAGGATGACACAGAACACGGCCATCAACAACGTATTTAGCGGCTTGAGGTAGAAACTCGCGACGCTGATGAGCACAATGTAGAGCGTGATATATGGCGATGTCAGATCGCCGGTCCGCCACACGAGCCACGTGATCAGCAGCGCGTCGAGAATAAATTGAGTACGGATCTGCCACGCAAACTCCTTGCTTAGCCTAAGCAGGAAGAAATAAACGATCGTCAGGCCGACCGAAATAAGGAAAACAAGAAAAAGCCCCTGTGGAAAATTGTCAAACGACAGTCGCAGCCTGCCGCTGTGCCAGACCCAGCTTGTCACCAGCAGCAGGAAAATGACCATCAGCCTGCCGATCACAAGCGTCTGTATCCGCTGCATTACGTTAGAATTGGCTGAAGCGACCTTTTCGACTAAACTGGACATACCTTAGAGTCGAAATACTATGGAATCCGAAAAGTCGCCCGACAACTCGCCGCGATACGACGCAAGGCCGTGGGGCAGCTTTACCGTCCTGGACGAAGGCGAAAATTACAAAGTAAAACGGATAGAAGTCTTGCCGGGAAAACGTTTAAGTTACCAGCGGCATTCGCGACGCGCAGAACACTGGTTCGTCGTGCGCGGCATTGCTAAAGTAACACTAAATGGCCGTGAAATACTAGTAAAAGCAGGCGAAGCGGTCGACATCGCCCGTGAGACGGCCCACCGCGTCGAGAACCCGGACATAAGCGAATTGCTCGTATTTGTCGAAACACAGACGGGCGACTATTTTGGCGAGGACGACATCGTTCGGCTCGAGGACGATTACGGCAGATCGAAATAGGGGGTTGGGAATGGATGTGGTTTCGTTTAACTGGATCGCAGTCATTGTGGCATTCCTAGCTGGCTGTCTAATTGCAGCGGGACTCGTCTGGGCTTTAATGTTCTGGGTCAGGCGTCGCAAGGGTTCCGCGGATCCGGCCGAAAGACCGGTGTCATATAGTGATATCGGCAATCGCATCGGCATAAAACATTGTTCCCGATGCGATAGCACCTATACCGACGAGGAATTGAACTATTGTCTACGAGACGGGACCCCGTTAAGAGTCGTAGGCACGATGCCGAGATCTGACACCGAGGAAGAAACAGTCGTTATCGATCGCGGCCGCTAAGATCCTCAGCTAACAATTTCTCCACCGCCTCCAGCAGGTTAATGCCGAAAACCTCAGGCTCTTGTTTAAGTATCTCCTTATGCTTGTTTCCGTAACCCGTTGAGACCAATGCACTTCTAATACCTGCATTGTGGCCGGTTTCTACGTCGATGTTCTTGTCCCCGACCATCCATGACCTCGAAAGATCGATCGCGAAGTCCCGGCACGCGTCTTCGATCAAACCAAGCCGTGGTTTGCGGCACCTGCAGCCTTCATCCGGTCGGTGCGGGCAGTAATAGAACCAATCTATCGCGCCGTTCAGTTGGCGCTGTATCTCATCGTGGATCTTGTGCATCGACTCTTCGTCAAAGTACCCGCGGCCGATGCCCGACTGGTTCGAGAGCACGATCACGCGGAAGCCGGCATTTCTCAACAGGTTCACCGCCTCAAGCGAAAATGGGAACACTTCAAGCCGATCGACGTCTGAAAGATGATCGACCTCATGGATAAGCGTCCCGTCGCGATCCAGGAAAACTGCAGGTTTTGCCGATTCAGTCTGTGCCATCTAAGTCAAGCAGCATCAAAGCGTTATCAAACACATTCTCAACCGATACATTTGTCATGCATCGATGGTCGATAGGGCAATCACGGAGCATACAAGGTGCACATTCGACCTTTGCTTCGATGATCTCGGCGAGTCGCGAAAATGGCCGCGTCGTAACGCTGTTCGTTGGGCCGAAGATCACGAGCGTCCTGGTTCCTACCGCCGGTGCCACGTGAGCGAGGCCCATGTCGTTCGAGACAAATAGGTCGATCTCGGTCAGCACAGCGACGGCCGTAGCGAGATCCGTCGTACCGGTCAAAACATTGGGTTTCCGCTTGGAAAGCCGAGCGACCTCGTTTGAGACCTCGATCTCCTTTTTATCGCCGAGCAGCATAACCGTTGCTCCGAGTTCGTCCTGAATCCTGTCGTTCAATGCCGCGTAACGTTCCGCCGGCCATCGTTTGGCCATCGAATTTGTCGATCCGACGCCCAGACCCACGATCAATTGCCCATCGGGCACACCCGCCGACCGCAAGAAGGCCCGCGCTTCAGCGCGGCGTTCGTCAGTTATATCGAGAGCGATCTCCGGGGGCTCGAGAATGGTACGCTGACCGAGCATGCGAGCTTCGATCTCGGCGACGAGATTCAAATAGTAATAGACCTCGTGACGCCGGCCTTTCCATTCGGGAACGGCTATCGGATCCGTGAGCAGCAGCCCGCGCAGGTCCTTATTATAGCCAAATCTTCGAGGGACGTTCGTCAGTAGAGTTGTCAACGCGGACTCGAATGAGTTTGGGAAAAGCACCGCGATATCAAACTTGTCGCCTTTCAAGAACTCCGATTGTTGGTAAACGTCCTTAAATTTCCATTTCGCTCCGTCGTAAGTGACGAGTTCGTCGATAAATTGAGAATCGCGAAACAACCCTTCAGCCCATGACCTCGTATGCAACGTTATCTCGGCATCCGGAAAAACACGTCGCAGCTCTTTCATAGCCGGGATGTTCATCACGGCATCGCCGATCCAGTTTGACCCTCGAACAAGTATCTTCATCAAAAGGTGGAAGGAGTGGACCGTAAACTAACTAGCTACGGGGCTTAATAAATGCTCGCTGGCTGGAACAGCGACTTGAGTCCCTTTTCGAGATCTACCCATGGTTCCCAGTCGAGCTCCTGTTTGACAAGCGTCAGATCGGTTACGTAGTCGACCGGAACCGGCTGTGGCAAAGGCTCTTTTTCGTCAATGACCGCCTGCAGGCCCGAAACTTCTTCGAGCTTGGCGACGAGCTCGCGTAAAGTCAGCGACTTTTGGCGTCCGCCCCCGACATTGTACAGTCCATGTCGAATGACCGACGCATTGAACGATTGGCATGCACCTGCGAGATCGTCGACGTACATCAGATCGCGCCGCGGTTCGCCGCCGCCCGGCAATTTGATCGGCTCACCTTTATTGATCGCGTCGACGTAGCCGTTAACGAAATTCGGCTGGTTACCCTCGGTAACCGGGGCATAAACCGTCGAAAGTCGGAATATACAGGAGCGAAACTCTCGTATATGTGCGTAATATTCGACATATCGCTCGGCGATCAGCTTGGACCACTCGAGCGGCGATTGCCCGGAATAGAGTGTCGGGCAAGTTTCGGGCACATCTCCGTAATTATCGGCAAACCGCCCGTAAACGTCTTTTGTCGACGCAAAGATAAAAACGCTGTCTTTTCGCATCTCGCGAAGCAGGTTGACGGTGCCCTCGACATTTGTCAGGAAGACTTCTTCGGTCGACGTCGTCCGCTTGTCCATGCAGGCGGCAAGATGGACGACCATGTCATAGTCGGCGACCATCGCGGCATCCTGCAAATTGAGGACGTCGTGTCCTGACCGTCGCGACATATCGTCCGCGCCGAGGGATCTCCGCACGTGCGTGCCCAGATATCCGCTGCCGCCGGTCACGAGTATCTTCATTTTCGCTTTGTATTTACGATCGTTTGGACCGTTTCGGCCTTGCCGATCACGATCAGCAGGTCGCCGTCGTCGACGTGGGTGTCACCGGTCGGCTGGAACGACAGTTCGCCGTTCTTGCGCCGTATAGCGACGACTATCAAATTATGTTCGCTCATAAGATCGGTGTCCCGCAGGTATTTGCCCGAGTACGGCGACGTCGAATCGATCGCGATCTCTTCGAACACAAGATCAAGCGTCTCGGCCACGATCGAGTCCATAAAGTCGGCAATGGCGGGCTTTAGCAGTGCGCGGGCCATTGATTGGCTGCCGATTATGGTCGGAGCGACGACTCGATTGGCCCCCGCCCGGACCAAAGTCGGCTCGGCCTGTTCCTCTACCGCTCGCGCGACGATATGAAGATCGGGGTTCAGCCCGCGAGCCGTTAGTACGACATACACATTGTCAGCGTCGTCCGCGAGGCAGGTTGCGAGACCCTTGGCCCTCGCCGCACCGGCCCGCATAAGGTTTTCTTCGGATGTCGCGTCCCCGATCAGAAAGATCGAACCGTCCTGCTCGATATCGACAAGCTTCTTCTCGTTCGTCTCGATGATCACGTGCGGAAGCTTCTGACGCTGCAGATTGCGTATTATCCTCCGGCCAACACGGCCGGCTCCGCAAACGATAAAATGGTCGTCCAATCGCTCCATTTCCTTTAACTTACGCCTTTGGCTATAAGCCTCGACTATTTCGGACTGTATCACCGCCTGAGCAAGCACGGTCAAAGCGTAAAGCACCGTTCCTACGCCCAGCAGCATCAAAATTACCGCGAAAACGCGTCCGCTTGGCGTTTTGGGGGCGACATCGCCGTAGCCGACGGTCGTCACCGTCTGGGTCGATATGTAGATGCTCTCGAGCCAGGCGTAGCCCTCGAAGAAACGAAACCCCAAGGCGCCGGCTGTAATGATCACCGCTACCAACAACGCCGCGAACGCGAGGCGGCGTCGCGTCAGCTGTGAAAGCGTCGTAAAGAGCGGCATTGTCATATTTCACAATTTGGTCGACACGGCCGTCCAAATCTATATAAAATAATAGAGGTGCTCGCCGAATTCGATAATCTCACTTATTTCTAAGTATTTCCAACCCCTTGATGCAGGATAATTTGCCGGTAAAAACAACGCGCTCAAAACTGCCTCCGAAGGGCTGGGTCAAAGCGCGCCGGCCATCCGTGTACATCGCTCCGCCGCGGTCGAGAGTGCGTCGGACGCTGAGATTCGTGTTCAACGGATACTCGCTGTCTGTCGCGCTTGTCGTGTTACTCGCGGCGTTTCTGACGGTTACTTATTTCTGGTTCGAGTTCTCAGACCGCATCGACCAGCGGCTGTTGAGTGGCGAGATCTTTACGCCGTCGGCCGGGATCTATTCGGCGCCAAAGAACCTAAAGGTCGACGAAGACGTCTCTATGCTCGACCTCGTCGAGTATCTAAAAACCGCCGGATACGTCGAAAAGAACGAGCGCGGCGACGTCTCCCGCAGCCGGTTCTCGGTCAATGGCGACTCGCTCGTCATCGAGCCCGGCGTGACCGGGACGATCGACCAAAAAAAGGTATTCCCGTCGTTGATCGTCAAATTCAAGAAAGACGGCAAGAGCGTGGCCTCGATAACTGACAAGGATTCGGGCTCGGCTGTTCGCGAGACCCGGCTTGAACCAAAATTGTTGAGCTCGATCGCCGCCGAAGGCAGCGGACGCCGCCGCACAGTGGGCTTTAACGATCTGCCGCCGTACCTGATCAAAGCGATCACGGTCACCGAAGACCGTTCGTTTTTTGAACATTACGGCGTCAATATCCGTGGGATCGCGCGTGCTCTATGGCGCCGCTACGAGGGCGACGAGGCCGGGCCGCTGGCCAATCAGGGAGGTTCGTCGATCACGCAGCAACTCGTCAAGAATCTGCTTTTGTCCAACGAACAGACCTATACGCGAAAGATCACCGAGGCTTTCATGTCCGTGATACTTGAGACGCGGCTGACCAAGCAGGAGATCTTTATGCTCTACGCGAACCAGATCTATCTCGGCCAGCAAAGCGGCGTCTCGATCTACGGCGTCGGCGAGGCGGCTAACGCATATTTTGGCAAGGATGTTACGCAGCTCTCGCTGCCCGAATCCGCCTTCCTTGCCGGCATCATCCGCA
>JBGAVC010000123.1:0-4985 GCA_044228265.1 Pyrinomonadaceae bacterium | reverse complement strand
GTCGCTTTCCGTCTACCGCAATGCTAAGCGCCATCTCAAAATCTGCTTCGCGGTCAATGTACAAGAAGTTATTGCCGCGTCCGCTGACTATCACGGGCGCGGCCGAGTTCTTCAAAACGTATTCAATAAGCGACTCGCCGCCTCGCGGAATAACGAGGTCGAACGATTCGCGACCGCCGCTGATCAGCTCTTGGGTCTCCTCGCGAGAAAGATCGAGATAACGGACAAATTCGGCGTCGCCGCTATTCTCTTCCAGTGCTTGCCGCCACAACTTCGCAAGGACAAGATTCGTGTTGCGTGCCTCTTTGCCGCCCTTTAAAAGGATCTTGTTCCCGGCCTTTACGGCGATCGATGCCGCCTCTATGGTGACGTCTGGCCGGGCTTCGTAAATGATCAATATCGTGCCGAACGGTACGCGTCGGTTCTCGATCCGCAATCCATCATCTCGTACTATCGACGAAATGACGCCAAGCGGGTCCGGTCGCGCGGCAACGCTTTTCACAGATGCGATCATCAGATCGACCTTTTTGTCGTCGACCTTTAGCCGATCGAGAATGACCTCGTCATCGGGATGACAACCGGCGACATCGATCCGGTTTGCCGCAAGGATCGACGCCCTGTCTTCGGATATAAGGCGTACCAGGCTTTCCAGAACGCTGTTTATTTCAGGACACCTCATTTCGTTTTGGGAGCAAATACAACATATCATTTTCCCGCTCTGGGGCCATGCTCTCAATCAAAGACAAACAACACGGTGTACATTCCAAAAGTGCACCGTGCGATAATGCCTCTCTGAGGTGAAGAATGGGACTTCCGGAATATTACCAGCCGATCATGCCGTACATCGTGGTCGAGGATGCGGATGCATTTATCGAATTCATCCGTGCCGTCTTTGACGCCGAAGAAAAGCTTGTCGTCCGCGGCACTGACGGCTCGGTCAGGCATGCCGAGTTTACGCTCAATGGAGGCACGATACTTATTGGTCAAGCCGGCGGATCATGGCCGGCGTTCCCGGCTCCGTTGTATCTGCCGACGGAAAAGGTCGATGAGCTTTACGAACGCGGGATAGCGCACGGTGCTACCGGCAACCAGGAGCCGGCCACTCGCGAATATGGACGCTCGGCAGGTTTCGTTGATCGCTGGGGAAATCAGTGGTGGCTCAACTGGCCGACTCACGGCTGATGGCTCAGGCGGCGAGATGCTTTCTCAGGCCTTCTTCGCCCCAACGCATGATAACGTCGTGATTCCAGCGAAAGAATGGACGTGCGACGGGCGCCAGGACATTCATCCACGCCTTGGTCGTTTTTACCGTCCAGTCGTACTGGACACGTGTCGTGGTGTCGGATTCAGGAAAGAACTGCCACAGCCCGACGCCGTCGAGCTCGCCGAATGCTCGAGCCTCGATCAGCCGGTGACGTTCGAGCCTGACGATCTCCGAGTCGAATTCGAGCTTGTACGGTAAGGCGCTCTTCCACGTCGTTCGCCGAACGCTGCCGACGCCATCTCCGTTACCTTTCTTTAGCTCGACACTCTTTAGGACGCCACGCCACCATTCGGGCCACTTGTCCGCTTCGTGGATCGCGTCCCAAACCTTCTCGACGGGAGCGTCGAGGTTCCACACGGAAACGAATTGATAATCGCTCATAGGCCTCTGAATGTTCGAAACCTAATAATATCCGACAATGGCCTATTTCGGGACCATTTTTGAGAGCTCTGCGGCTTAGCGTGATATGCGGCGCGTTTCACGCAAAGGCGCAAAGAACCCCAAGAACAGCACTTTCCTGACGTTATTTCTTTTTGTCTGTCTTGGCGAAGTAGCCCTGACGGTGTGTCAGCTTGATCTTGTCCCTGATTAGCTGCGGATTGGTAAGTTCGATCTCGATGGTACGGTATGAGCCGTCGCGTTTTTGGTCTGAGGGTTCGTAAGCTATCAGGTATTGCGAACGCATCTCTTCCTGTATCTGTCTAAAGGCGTCGCGCAGCTCTCGTTCGTCTCGCGGAAAATAAGCGCGGCCGCCGGTGCGTTCTGAGACCTTATTTAGTGCCGATTTGTTCACGCCGCTGTAAAAATTGTCGCCTATGCCCACCGAGTAGATGATCGCCTCGGCCCTTAAGGCCGCATCCACCGCATCGTCGAGCTTTTTCCTTCCGGAAGTGTTGTCTCCGTCCGTTATCAGAATGATCGCTCGCCGCGTTCTCTCGGGAGCGGGCCCGAGGACCTCGTCCGAAGTCACCCATATCGCATCCCAGATCGCGGTTGAACCGGCAACGGATTGATTGTCTCCCGAGATCGGCGGCGTCCCAGGAACACGGCCGCCATTGGTTACGACGCCGCCGCCGATATAACCGGATGGCGGCACGAACTGAACACGCTCTATCGCTCGCCTAAGCTTTACGATGTTATTCGTCATGCCCTGTTCCAACGTGGATTCACCGGTAAATGACACGACCGAGACCTCGTCTTTTGACGGTCTCACAACCGATTCGAGGAAGGAGATCGCTGCCGCCTTCTCTTCGGGCAGGGTCCGTTCTTGCGAAACGCTCGTATCGATCAGGATGGCGAGGCTCAACGGCAGATCGACCTGCCTCGAAAATGCCGTTATCTCCTGCTGCTGTCCGTTTTCGAGCAGCCGCACATCGGACTGTTTGAGGTCTGTCAATAGACGGCGGCTTCGGTCCTGTGCCGTGAACAGAACGTTTACGACGTCGGTATCGACCTTGATCACCTCGTCCTCAGGTGGGGTCGGTGTCGGCACAGCCCCCCGGGTTACCGGTCCGTCATTTGCGTCAACCTGCGGGATGCCGATCGCAAGGCCGGCACTAGCTGCGACCGCCAAAAACGTCAAAATCAGAATGCGTCGTAAATACATCAAAATACTTTCCGATCTTTATCTCAGTGTGTCCCTGACGGCCCGATAGCTGGATTTCGTGCGGATCTTATAGTCTTTCGCGTTGTCCTTGTTCGTGAACCTGACCTCGATCTTGCGGCTGCGGCCGTCGTATTCCTGATTGGCCGGTCGATAGGTAATGATGTACTGCGACCGCAGCTCGTCTGAGATCTTTTTGAACGCCTTTTCGAGTGCGAGCATATCGCCGGTGAAAAAAGCCTCGCCGCCCGTTTCTTCACAGAGTCGGGTGAGGATGGTGTCGCCCTTGTCCTTCACCGTGCCCGCCTCGACGCCCGGCACTGAACCGAGAAACCCGGCCTTTGTGGAAATGCCGAAAACGGTCGTCTCGGTTCGCTGTGCAATGTCGATCGCGTCCTTCATATCGGCGCGGCTGAACGTGTCGTCGCCGTCCGTGATCAGAACGATGACGCGGCGGCCCGGAACACTCCGCAGCTTCTCGTCGGTAAACTGCCATATCGCGTCGTAAAGTGCCGTCTGGGAACCTACTTTCTTCACCTTGTCGACGGCCCGATCAAGCAAATCAAGCTTGTCGGTAAAGTCCTGGAGCAGGCTTATCTCGTTATCAAACGTCATGAACGCCGCCCGATCCTTGCGGATCCGCGTGACAGTGTAAATAAAGTTCTTTGCCGCCTCCTTCGAGAAAGCCAACTTGCCGGCCGTCGACGGTGAGGTGTCCATTAGAACGCCCACATAGATAGGAGGATTGGTCTTCTCGTCCGAAAAAAACGTCACTTCTTGAGGTACGCCGTCTTCGAGAACTTGAAAATCGCCGCGGTTGAGGCCACTGACGAGCGTCTTCTTTTTGTCGTCGGTCGTGACGGTAACGGGCAGCCTGACCTCAAAGACCTTGGTCGTACCGGTTTCGTCCGGTGGCGTCGGCGAAGCTGTCGGCTTCTGGCCGAAAGCCCCGGCGGCCAAGAAAAACAAGGCCGTCAAAAGTGCTGGGAACGAGCGAAATACTGCTTTCATAAATTACGGACCACTAGATACGCCCAACAAGTACGCTTGTTTTCGATGCTGCGTGCGGGGCGATTGTTGCCCCTTGAGGCCCAACCATCGAAGTATACCAAACCGCGGCGGCAAGCCCCACGTGGACAGTGCTTCGCCGGGGCCTTGTCGGTTTTGCTTATGCGTCAATTTTGGGCGAGAATCAACGTTTTACCCATCTATGCACATCAACATCTTTAGGGAGTACGACATTCGAGGGATCGTCGGGGAACAATTGACCGACGAAGCCGTCGCCGTTCTGGGACGGGCGATAGGAACGTTCTTTGTTCGTAATTCCGCTCGTCGGATCGCGGTTGGCTACGATGCACGTGTGAGTTCGCCGCGATTTTGCGATCTTCTCGCCCGGGGGTTTACCGCCTCGGGCTGCGACGTCGTTCTGATAGGCATGGTACCGACGCCCGTGCTCTATCACACTGCCCATACAAAGGACGTTGACGGTGGCGTCATGATCACGGGATCGCACAATCCGCCTGATCACAACGGTTTTAAGATCTGTCTCGGCAAATCGACGCTCTACGGTTCGCAAATAGCCGAGATCAGAGAGATCGCTCTTGATGGCAAGTTTGCCGAGGGTGACGGCAAGGTCGAGCACATGGACGTCCTCGACGACTATTGCCGTGACATCGTCTCGCGTATCTCTATGGGCGGCCGAAAGCTTAAGGCCGTCGTCGACGGCGGCAACGGAATGGGCGGCGTGACCGGCGTTCCGGTCTACCGCGAGCTTGGCGTCGAGCTGATCGAGCTGTTTACCGATCCCGATTCCAATTTTCCCAATCATCATCCCGACCCGACCGTCACCGAAAACCTGCTGGACACCATTCGCGTCGTGCAGGAGAATGGGGCCGATATCGGTATCGCCTTCGACGGCGACCGCATCGGTGTTGTCGATGAGACCGGACGAATAATATGGGGCGACGAGCTGATGGTGCTGTTCTCACGCTCGATCCTTGAAAATATTCCTGGAGCGAGCATCATCGCCGAGGTCAAATGTTCGCAAAACCTGTTCGACGACATCGCTGCTCGCGGCGGCGTGCCGGTCATGTGGAAAGCCGGCCACTCACTGATCAA
>JBGAVC010000032.1:0-41599 GCA_044228265.1 Pyrinomonadaceae bacterium | reverse complement strand
GATCAAAACAGCGATAGAACTAGAGCCCACATCATATTTTAATCGGCGGATATACGCGAATACTCTGTATTTGTCCCGACAATATGACGAAGCTGTAGTGCAATATAAGCAATTACTCGAAATGAACGAGACGAACCCTGCCACTTACGAATGGTTCATCCGAACGTTGGAGATGCAGGGCAAGGAAGCAGAAGCGTTCGACTGGTTTATCGAATCGTTGAAACGCCAGAACAAAGACGGCGAAACCATCGAGAGATTTAGAAAAGCGTATCGTTCCTCCGGCTGGGCCGGTGTACTGCTTGAGCGAGACCGCACCTCAGATGAAGCGGACGCCAACTACTTTCGACGCGCTGGCTGGAATGCCCGGATAGGAAACAGGGACAAAGCGTTCGAGTATCTGGAGGCATCGTTCAAGCTGCATGAGCCTTTGTTCGGGTGTATCGAAGTGGAACCTCTTTTGGACTCATTACGCAGTGATCTACGTTATTCTGATCTGGTCAAGCGGATCAGGGGTCAGTAAAGTCGTTCGCTGGTTGAATAACGGCTGCCGCCGTAACTCTGATGAAGCACAGAGATCCTCACAACTCGAGCCTTCTTGTTATTGTCGTCGTTTTATTGGCAGGCTTGGCCGCGACTGCATTTCCTCAATCGCAAGCTCAAACACAGGCACGACAAGAACCGTTACGACCAATGAGAGCGGCGTTTATCGCTTTCCGCTTTTGCCGTTAGGAAATTACCGCATCACGGTAGAAGCCGCGAATTTTAAGAAGCGCGTCCAAGAGGGAATTACTCTGGCTACGGGACAGATAGCCACCGTAGATCTGAACTTGGAAGCAGGGGAAGTTCAGGAAACCGTAACAGTTTCGTCGGATACATCGATCGCAGACGCCGGAAAGACCGATCTGGGGCGCGTGATGAACAACCGCGAAGTGCACAATGTCCCGCTTATTACCCGCAATCCGTACACCTTTGGGTTCCTGCAGACCAACGTCACAGGGCACGCAAATCGGGGGTTCGGGTTTCCGTTCTTTAATGCAAACGGATATGTGCGACGTTTTAATTTCCTGCTTGACGGTAACACCAATACCCAGGGCGACCAGGCTGCGAAAGGCCTAATGATGATCTCCGAGATCTATATAAGCGAGGTCCAGTTGGTGCCAAACGCTTTTGCGGCAGAATTTGGCAATACGCCGGGACTGATCATGAATGTCGTGACGCCCGCGGGAACCAACGAGATGCACGGCGCGGTCACATATCGTTTCCGCATTCCCTCGTTTTACACGCGTCCTTTCTTTTATCCAGTTGCTGATCTCCCGGACAATCACGCTAACGATATTACGGCGGCGATCGGCGGAGCGTTCGTCCAAAACCGTTTGCATTTCTATTTTGGCTCCGAATATATCAAACGCGACGATCGGGCGACCGCCTCGCGACTATTGACGATCAAAGAAGAGGACAAGGCTCAGCTCATTGCGGCCGGACTCTCGTCTTCGATATTTCCGCCGGCCCTGCCGACCGACGAAAACCCCTCCTTTTATATCTTTCGGACCGATGCGCAACTCGATCACAATAATCATTTGACAACGCGGGTCAATCACTCCCGCGGATCGATCAGGAATTTTACTAACGGCGGGCTCAACACATTAGATCGGAGCGCCGATACGACAAGCGTTGATTATGGAGCAGCAGTGCAGCTGTCCTCATACACGCAGCGAGTTCTGAACGAATTTCGTTTCCAATACGCCCAACGAAGTGCGGGCAACAGACGAAATGAATTGTCCGGCACGGGACCGTCGATCGTAATTACCGGCGTGGCCAACTTTGGCTCGCCCGAAGCCACTGATACGATCTTCCCGTTAAAGAGAGTAACGCAGATCCAGGACAATCTTACGCGAAGCGTTGGAACTCACGTTACCAAATTCGGCGGCGGCATTCACTTCTATAACCACACAGAGCGTTCGTCGGTCTTTGCCAGATATACGTTTTCCTCGATCCCGAACTATGTCTCTGCAAAAACCGGAGTTCTGCAGACCGGGGCGTTTTGCCCGAACGGGGCCGTAAGGTGTTATGCGAGTTACGCCGAAACTTTCGGCGACCCCGAGATCAATTACAAAGCAACTTTTTGGAGTCTCTTTCTACAGGATGATTGGAAGATGACCCGTCGGCTAAAGGTCAATTACGGCTTCCGGTACGACCTTTACCAAATTCCGCGAGCCGATCCGACGTCGCTCTTTCCCGCATCGCAAAGATTCGCAGTGGACAAAAACAACGTATCTCCACGCCTCGGGATTGTTTATGCTTTACGCGAAGGAGATCGCCCGACAATTATCCGGGCCGGGGCCGGGATCTACTTTGACCAGCCGCTACTGGCGATGTATCAGCGCGCGTTACAGAACAATGGCGGTCTGAGATTTCTCAGCTTTACATTTACACCGGCTTCGGTCGGTTCTCCTGCGTTTCCCGGTGTCGTTGGATCGCTGCCTGTGGGATCGGTTCTGCAAAAGCAGAATATTGATGCGGTCTCGCCGGAGTTTGAGAATATGTATGCCATACATTCAAATATCCAGATCGAACAGGCACTCGCTAAAAACCTTTCGCTAGCCGTCGGGTATGTCCATTCCTCCGGCTGTCATATCCCGATCTATCGCAACATCAACCCGATAAACCCGATCAGGTCCTTGGCGGACGGAAGGCCGGTTTTCAGTTCATTGGTTAGCGCTGCATCCCGTCTGGACCCCAATTTCAACAACATTTTGATGGTCGAATCCGTCGGCGTTTCCCGATACGACGCTTTCACACTTCAGTTGACCCAGCGATTCTCCCGAGGGCTCCAATTCAGTGCCAACTATACGCTATCGAAAGCCACTGACGACGCGCCCGAACAAAATATGGCGATCGGTTTTAGTCAGGGTTTGGTTTTGTCCGACCCGACCAACAGGAGATTGGACAAAGGCCGTTCCTTCGCCGATCAGCGTCATACATTCATAATGAGCATGGTAGCCCGCCCGCAATTCAAGTTTGAAAACAAAGTGCTTCGATATCTCTTCAACCACAATCTGGCTGGCATAATCGCGAACGCTAACAGCGGTGAAACATTCAATATCATTTCGGGCTTAGACCTCAATCGCGACGGCGTTTCAACAACGGACAGGCCAGTGGGAATAACTCGTAATTCCGGAACAACTCCGTCACAGTTCAATGTGGACCTTCGTTATTCGCGTTTCTTTGATCTTACCGAGCGATTCAAGTTGGAAGCGTTTGCCGAATTTCAAAATCTGTTCAATACGAACACCATTATCCTATTCAACAACACGACCGTAGCGACAGATCCTAATACCGGTGAGTTGACCGGCCCACTCCCGGACTTCAGGGCACGCAACCAATCAACATCCCTAGACAGCCGTCAGGCGCAGATCGGGATTAAGTTCATTTTCTGATGGGACCGGCTCTATTTTATGTAGGCTGACGGAACCGGAGTATCGCTCGCAAATCCGAATGACATGGCCGAGAATCCTGTGGTGCTCCTGAGGGAATACCAAATCCCGTTTCGGAAAACCGCTGCATCCGTTCTGCCGTCGCCGTCGTAATCCGCGGGAACCGGAACATCGGTCGGGAACCCAAAAGTCATGGCAGCAAACCCCAGGCTGCTCTGCTGCAGATACCATGTCCCGTCACGATAAACCGCAATATCTGTCCTTCCGTCGCCGTCATAATCCGCAGGGACGACCTTGTCGGTCGAGATGCCGAACGGGACTCCGGTCAAACCAAGGCTGCTTCGATTCAGGAACCAGACTCCGCTCGATGGACGGTAAACGGCAAGATCCGTCTTGCCGTCGCCGTCGTAATCTCCGGGCACCGGCTTATCACCGTCCAGTCCAAACTGCGTTCCCACAGTCTGACCACTGGAGCTGTTGATGACATACCAGACACCGGTCGAGGGGCGCCAGACGGCAATATCCGTCTTGCCGTCACCGTCATAGTCTTCCGGTACGGGTAGATCGGTCGATAGGCCCCACTGCATCGCGGTGAATCCCGCCGTGCTTCGCAGGAGATACCATGTACCGGTCGATGGCCGCCAGACCGCGATATCGGTTTTGCCGTCGCCGTCGAAATCGCCCGGTGTGATCTGGTCGGAACTTAAGCCAAACTGAGTAGCCGAAAATCCCGTTTGCGATCCGTTCACGTACCAAACTCCGTCCGACGGGCGAAAAACGGAAGGATCGGAGCGACCGTCGCCGTCAAAATCCGCGTGTGACGGCGCCCGAACAAGGGACTGCCATGACGGATTGAAGTTATTGCCGATCGTGTTGGTTAGCTGATTGAACCCTGTTGAATCAATGTTTATGACGAAGATCTCACGGCTAAAGGTCGCAGGGGCATCGAAGTGAACGTCGTCAAAAACGATCTTGTTGCCATCCGGAGACCAATCGGGTTTGGCGGGTTGATTGATGCCAAGCGCATATTGGTCATAAACCTGCCGTCGGCCTGAACCGTCGGCACGGGCCGTAGAGATCACATCCTCGTTTGCAAAATCAACAACCCTAAAAACTATCGCCCCACCAGTCGGCGACCAACTCGAATCCACATCGTAGGTCCACCCTTCACCGAGTCTCTCTATGGGCTGTAGGTTCGTGCCGTCCGGATTTATGGTGTGCAAGGGGGTCGCCGGTAGGCCAGACCCTGAGGAGATCTTGATACTGAAAAGGATCTTGGCGCCGTCCGGTGACCATGCAGGCTCACTGCCGGCTGTCAGAAATCGTCGAACATGGCTTACCACGTTTACGATGTAGACGTTCCTGTCGTCTTGAAATGCGATCTCGGTAGCATCAGGCGACCAGGTCATTGACCAGTGATTAGGAGTAAGGTTGACCGGCGTCAGCTCTTCCTTGCTTGTTCCGTCCCAATTCATTAGGAATATTGCAGATCCGCCTGAGGTCTTTTGGCTCAAAAAAGCGATCTTCGTTCCGTCAGGCGACCAGGTGGGGAAATCGTCAACGAGAGAATTGTTAGTGAGTCGAATCTGGTTCGTCCCGTCGTCGTTCATGATGTAGATCTCCTGGTTCCCATCGCGGTCACTAGTGAATGCAATTTTGCCGTTTTTATGCAATGTCGGCGTGGCGATGCTCATCGTCGCCCCCAAAAATATCGATGCGAAAACCGTCAGGACCAGTCCCGCGAATCTACTGGTAAACTTTGTTCTCATGATCTCCTACCTTTTCCCAGAACTTGTGAAACGGCGCGGCAGCTATCCTCCTGCCTGATTTAGCTGTCATTTTCTTATGACTTGGCATACAATTCGCCAGTACTAACGAATATCGGGGATCGCTGCTTCAGTTCGTCGTTGTGCAAGGTTACAACTGGGACGTCTAGATGTCTTCGGATTTAAAATCAAATAGTTATCAAAAGAGAATCAAAGAGGATGGACCGCCTGATCTTGCTGTTTACGAGTTCGAGGATTTTCGTCTGGATGCAGCTCATTTGATGCTCTACCGCGGCATCGCAGAAATCTCCCTGACGCGGAAGCAGGTCGAAACTCTGCTGGCACTCGTCGAAAGAAGCGGCGAAATTGTAAGCAGGGACGAGTTGATGGACAGGGTTTGGGCGAACGCCTTTGTCGAAGAATCGAATCTGAATCAGAACATCTATGTTTTACGAAAGACGTTGGGCGAGTCGGCAAACGGCAAACCGCTGATCGAGACGCTCCATCGCCGCGGTTACCGGTTCAACGGCGAATTAAAGCTCAAGGATCAGTCTACTCCTAGCGAGGTGGCTGAACTTCCGCGATCCAACGCACCTCAATTACTAAGATTTCCGCTGCCGGTCGTTAAAGACGCGTCAACTCATGGAAGTGCGGTTGGTGTTCCGACCTGGGGACGGAAACGGACAATTGGGACGTTCGCGATCGTAGGATCGCTGATCGTCGCTACGAGCCTAACCTACTATTTTTTTGCAGGACCGAAAACGGCCCCCGGCTCCAACCGGTCGATTGCCGTGTTGCCTCTTAAGCCGATCGACCCCGCGAATCGTAGCGACCTCTACGAGATCGGAATAGCGGATTCACTGATCAACCGGCTCAATTCGATCCCGGGATTTATTGTCCGACCTTTAAGTTCGACGCGTAAATATACCGATGTAGGGCAGGATCCAGTTGCTGCCGGCCGCGAGCAGAAGGTGGATTACGTCCTTGCATCGAATTATCAATTGGCGGACGGACGGATCAGGATCACCTCGCAACTCATCAACGCCACGACCGGACAGACCGAAGAGTCCTATCAATTCGACAAAGAAGCGAACAGCGTTTTTGCGATCCAGGATGCGGTTACCGGCGAAGTTGCGAAAAAGTTGATGACACGATTCGACAGCGCTTCGGTCGGTCGGGCCGCAAAACGCGGAACGAGCGATGAAAAGGCTTACCGGCTCTATCTTGACGGCATGTATTTCTACGATAAGGGCGGCGCCGGCCTATTCAAGTCGATCGAAAAATTGGACCAAGCCGTGGCGCTCGACTCTAACTATGCCTTGGCCTGGGCGGGCAAAGCCCTAGTGCATACATCCATCCTCTACGTCAATTCGGCCGATACCAGCAAAGAATATCAAAGGTCGACCGAAGCAATTAATAGGGCTCTGGTCCTCGATCCGGATCTCCCCGAAGCACATAGCGCGTCGTGCGAAAATAAGTTTAGCTATGAATATGATCTCGTAGGGGCCGAGCGCGAATGCAGGCGAGCGTTGGAGATCGATCCAAACTCTTCGATAGCCCACCAGATCTACGCGCGTTTCCTGGGAAATCGCGGGCGACATGATGAGGCCATTGCTGAGATCAAAACTGCCATCGAACTCGCGCCCACCTCGTATTTCAATCAACGAATGTACGCGAATTTATTGTATTTTGCGCGCCGCTATGAACAAGCGGAAGCTCAATATAAACAGATCATAGGTATGGATGATCAAGACCCTGCCACTTACGAATGGTTTGTTAGGACGTTGGAAATGCAGGGAAAGGAATCAGAAGCGTTTGAATGGTTCGATAGATCACTAACGATCCGAGAGACTGAAGCTGTAACGATTCAACGTTATCGCACGGCATATGAAACGTCCGGTTGGAAGGGAGTTTTACTTGAACGAGACCGTGCTTCTTCGGCTGACGCTAACCCGAATTACTTCCGCCGTGCAGGCTGGAATGCCAGGTTAGGTAACAAAGACAAAGCACTAGAAGATCTGGAGACATCATTTCAGCGACACCAGGTTATTCTAGCTGCTCTAGAAGTAGAACCGCTTTTTGATCTCGTTCGCGACGATCCGCGCTATATCGAGCTAGCCAGTCGTATCAGAGGCCGATCAGAGAGAGGGCTATCTTCATCTCCGCCCTGATCCACACGTTACAGCGTCCCAAAACACAAAAACGGCTGCCGATTACGGCAGCCGTTTCGCTTAATTTAATGGTCGGGGCGAGAGGATTCGAACCTCCGACCTCACGGTCCCGAACCGTGCGCGCTACCAGACTGCGCTACGCCCCGACAAGGGCAAACAATGAGTCTATGTTACGGCGTAACCTGAAGTCAAACTTTATTTTGTGAGTTCAGGCTTTTTGCCGAACCTGTGCCTCAAAAACTCGATGATCGGCGGCAGCAATGACAGGAACACGACGACGATCACAACCTTTTCGATGTGGTCCTCGAGCTTGATGTTCAGTGCGTTCTCGATAACTCCGCCGAGAAAATATCCTGCCAGAACCATGCTGGTGATCCATAGCAGTCCGCCGACGATGCTGAAGAACAGATATGTCGAATACGGCATCATAGCGGCACCGACCACAAGCGGGGCGAATGTCCGAACGATGGGAACGAACCGGGCGAGCACGACTGTCTTGACGCCGTATTTCTCAAAGAACGCATGGGCCTTTTCAACGCGGCTCGGTTTGAATATCCGCGAACTCTCACGATTGAAAAGCGCTTTGCCCATCGCACGTCCCGTCCAGTAACCAGTGTTGTCGCCGATGACCGATCCCAGAAAGAACGCGAGCATCACGAGCCAGACATTCAGTTTATGGGCCGCAGCGAACAGGCCGGAGACCACCAGAAGGGAGTCGCCCGGGAGAAAGAACCCGACCGCCAACCCCGTCTCAGCGAAGATCACGAACCAAAGTCCGAAATATACGTAATTGCCGAGCAGATTCAGCAGGTAATCGATCAGATGCCCGGGATTGAGCATCTCTCGGGCCTGACGCAGCAGATCGACGATAGATTCCATAGTCGTAAGCAATCCGAAGTCCGAAAATAGCGATGACTGAATAACGAGTGCCGGTGTATTGCCATACTCTCTTTTGAGAGTTCTTGATCAATTCCAACCATGTTCGCCTATCAGCGGGACAAATGTGCAAGGGCCGAGATCCTCGGTAACGAAACTTCGTTCAGTCTTCGTCACGCGGACAAGTCGCTGCATCTGCTTGTCTTCTCCGATAGGCAAGACCATTCTACCCCCTGTTGCCAATTGCTGTAGGAGCGGCTCAGGTACCTCAGGCCCGCCAGCGGCGACTAGGATCGCGTCGAATGGCTGATATGCGTCCCAACCGAGCGTACCGTCAGCTATCTTAACGGTAATATTTCTGATCCCAAGCGATCTAAGCCGGCGTTCGGCCTCGGCGATGAGCTCGGGGAGCCGCTCGATGGCAAATACCTTTCGCGCAAGGCTGGCGAGAATGGCAGTCTGATAGCCTGACCCCGCTCCGATCTCGAGGACCTTTTCATTGCCTTTTAGTTCCAGCAATTGTGTCATCCTCGCTACAATGAACGGCTGCGACATTGTCTGACCGCCGGCGATGGGAACTGCATTGTCCTTATACGCCTGGGGCCGCAGGGCGCTAGGCAAAAATAGGTGACGCGGGACCCGCAGCATTACATCGAGGACGCTCTCGTCTTCGATCTTGTAATGCTGTCGAAGACGCTCGACCATGGCACCACGAACGATCTCGTAACCGTCGGCCGGATTTTTCTGCATCACCGTGGCACTCATTGGGGTCAAGTATTCCAGCTTTTGAGATGTTCAAGGACGTGGTGGTTTGTCAGATCGCTTCTCATCGGCGTCACCGAAACGTAGCCGGCGTCGATCGCTTCGAAATCAGTTCCGCCTTCGGCACGAAATCCTTCACGAACTTCGCCGATCCAGTAATACGGTTTGCCGCGCGGATCGATGTGCTCACTGATGACGGGCCGGGCCGTCTTAAATCCCTGCTTGGTTATGCGTATCCCGAGCGGGATCCCTTTGGGAATGTTCACGTTTAGCAATGTCCATGGCGGAATACCTTCGGCCAGGGCCTTCTCCGTGATCGTGCGGGCGACTCTCGCCGACTCGGTAAAATCGTGGGTCCGCGTGGCAGTTAGGCTAAAGGCAAGCCCCGGGACGCCGAGGATCGTGGATTCCAATGCCCCGGCGACCGTGCCGGAGTAGGTCGCATCATCGCCGAGATTTGCTCCGTGATTGATCCCTGAACAGCAGATGTCGGGACGGTCATTTTCTGGGAGTATTTTATTCAGTGCGAGCGTGACGCAGTCAGTCGGCGTGCCGTCCACTGACCATTTGCGTTCCGAGACCTGCCGTATTCGCAGCGGCCTCGCGAGGGTCAGGCTGTGAGCCGCGCCGCTCATCTCGGACTCAGGCGCGACCACGAAAACTTCTCCGATCGCCGACATCGCTGCTTCCAGCGCCGCGATGCCTTCCGAATGGACGCCGTCGTCGTTCGTGATCAATATTTTGGGCCGTAGCTTAGCCATTGGTGTGAAAATCAAAAAAGGTGAACAGCGAGATCAAACTCTCACGCTCTCACCTTTTCTGAGATTATTACTTGATGCCTACCGTGTTGGTGGTCCTGACGGCCTGCCCGCCGGACCGCCGGGGCCGGCACCCATCGGACGCTGTTGGCGGAAACGCCTTCGATTACGCTTGCGCGCATTGGCCGACTTGAGCTTTGCCTTCTGGCCGGGCGGCACGAAGTGAGCGTGTTTCTTGAGGTCCTTGATGATCTCTTCGCTGATCACTTTTCGCTTGAAGCGTCGAAGCGCGGATTCGATCGATTCGTTATTGTTTACAGTTATAAAAGCCATTTATTCACTCACCTCCTTTCGGCCGAAGATGTGCCCACGAGGGCAAACAATTATTAGACACGATTTCATTGAATTTCGCAAGTATTGGCCGTTTGTGACCTGAGGACGCCCTTGTCTCACGTGTTCCGAATCGATAGGATCACAATAGAGTTTCCGAACGAATTTCGAAGTCGTTTGAATTCCACTCAAAATGCAGTACTTATGATCAAATACGAGCAATATCTCTCCCTCATTCAAAAACTTGAAGTTAGTGCCGCCAGAAGCCCAAGACTCTATGAGCTAAAAGTAATGATGCTCACGATGCTCGGCTATGGATATTTCGTTGGCCTGATCCTCCTGTTGATAATTCCGATCGGACTGGTTCCTCTCGTGATCTTTTCAGCACCTGCCGAAATTTTTCGGATCGCCCTTGTATTGGGCAAATTATTGTGGGTCATCATTCCCGGTCTAGGGCTTTATTTCGGATTTATCGGATCGGCGATTAGATCGATAACGGCAAAAGTTCCTGATCCTCAAGGGCATGAGATCACTAGGTCCGACGCTCCTGAATTATTCGGATTCATCGATAAGACCTGTACATCATTAAAGGCCGGAAGACCGAAACGCGTGTTGATCAACGACGACTTCAACGCGGCGATAGTGACGATGCCCCGCATTGGGATCTTTGGGCGAAAGGTCCTGCTAGTTGTCGGCCTTCCGCTTATGAAGACTCTTTCACCCGAACAATTCGAAGCAGTAATTGTCCACGAAATCGGTCATATTTCCAGCAAACACGGTGGTTTTACGAAATGGGCATATCAGATGCGCGAATCCTGGGGTCGACTTATCGAATCGCAATCCGCGACGGATCACAAGTTCGCAGCGCTTTATCAACGCTTTGTCGACTGGTTCTTTCCGTACTTTAACGGTTATTCGTTTGTCCTGATGCGTGAACACGAAAAGGACGCTGATCGTGAAGCCGCAAGCCTGATCGGAGTAAAGCCGTTTGGCGAAGCACTGATCCAAATGGAGATCAAGGGCCTAGAGCTGTCCGAGGAGTTTTGGCTTGATATACATAAGGAAAACCTGGAGAACGATGAACCTTCCGAAAAACTGTTTAGCCGAATGTTAGGAGCACTTTCGGCCATCAACGTCCAGAGTGCTTCAACAAATCTCGTCAAAGCGGTCACTGTACCCACCGATTTTGAGGACACGCACCCTTCGTTATCGGACCGTTTGCGCTTGATCGGGTACTGGCGGAGTGGAGAACTGCCGCCGATGCCTGATCCTAAAAATGTGGATGCCGCGACCGTATTCCTCGGATCTTATGCAGACCGTTTATCGGCAGAATTTGACCATACATGGCACGAACAAGCGATTTCGACATGGAAAGACCGGCACGCTCATTTCCAGGAAACCTCCTCCAGGACCGCCGAACTTGAGGCAAAGCGCCGAGAGAGCGAATTGACGCTTGACGAACTACGAGAGATGGGCCGACTGATCAGTGAACGAGATGGGATCGAGGCCGCCGTGCCATATTTCGAAGAAGCTGCACACCGATTTCCTGAGGAAGGAGTGGTTTGGTACAACCTGGGACTCGCCAAGCTGTCGACTGACGACGACTCCGGATTAGTGGATATCGAACGAGCGATGAATCAAGATGAGTCCTTGCGATTCGACGGCAACCAGCTTGTGTTTGCGTTCCTGCGTGGCAAAGGGCGCCACGAGGAAAGCATGAAATACGCAAACGCGATCGACGCCCAAAGGGAGTCAATTCAAAAGGCGCAGGATGAACGGCGTGGAGTCAGCCAAAGTGATCTATGGGAACCGCACGACCTGACCCCGGAATTCATCCAATCTATCTCGCGAAAGTTGTCAGGCATGGACGAGATCGCCGCCCTTTATGTCGCGCATAAGAAAGTAGAGTATTATCCCGAATTCCCGTACCGCGTAATGTGGATCGAACTACGGCCGAAAGAGAAGAACGACGCAAGCGCGGCAACCGTTCTCGAGATCGTTTCTAAACGTTTGAACACCGGAGAGATCGAGTATTTCGCGATACTGGATTCGCAATGGAAAGACACCAAGAGCGAACTGCAAAAGATCGCGGATGCGGAAGTCTATAGGGCGCCAGACCGCGAGAAATGACTTCACGGGTCGCAAGCCCTCTCTACGGCGACCGCGTTTTACATTTTCGCCTTCGACAGCGCTCCCTCCGCCCGCACGACATCCTTGAGTTCCGAAACGGGCACGATCACGGTCTGCGGCCCGAGTGCGTATGCTGCGACCTGATACGGCGGGAATGTCAACATTAAACCCTTCTTGGTTATGTTCCAGTTGCTGTAGTTGGCGGCCGTCGGCTTTGCTCCCTCTTCCCAAACGTCCTGTGCGATGCCCATGTTCTCGCCGGTTTCGGGGTCCTTGCGGGACCGGAGATCGCGAAGAGAATAATCGGCGATCGCAGCCAGATATTTCGAACCGGGTTTGAAAAGATCGGCGAGCGTGATCTCGCGTCCTGCTTTCAGGTCATACGTGAGCGTAAACGTCCCATGGTTCGGATGAGCGCCTCCAGTGAATGTCTCTTCGCCGAAATTAATGCTGATGAGGTCCTCGTCCGCATATTCGATGCTGTAATCGACTTCGATATAGTTACCCATATCGCCCATCGCCTTGATGTCGGCGGCCGAGACACCTGCGAGGTCCTTTTTGAAACCTGCGAGCGACTTCGTCACCCGGGCCTTTGCCAATTGATTGAATCCCGCGGCGTTCGCTCCTCCCGACAGCTCCGGATAAGCGGCGGTCAGCTCCGCCTTCTTAGCCTTGATCGACTCCTTCATTTCCCGTGTCGTGACCTGAGTCGTTGTGAAGTAGACCATCTGTTCAAAGGCATAAAATCCGAGCGGGTCACCGGTTTGTCCCGGCTTGGACCATTCGCCTTCGAGCGTAGCTCCTGACTCATACGGTTCTTCCTTCCACTTGCCCTTGAATTCGCCAGTCTGCTTACCCGCTGCGTCCGTCTCCTGCATGGTAAAGCTGCCGTCCGCGTCGATCTTGCCCTTGAGCATCAGCCGGTTAGAACTGCCGGATTTGACGTAGTAATAGCTGCCGCTTAGGTTTCCGCCGTCGCGTTTGATGTCCATTTCGACCTTCAGCTCACCGATAGTGCCCCTGAATGAAGCTCCCACGCGGGCCGGTGGTGCGACACGTTCGGAGCCGGCGTCTGGGGAGCCTGCTTCTGTGGTATTTGCCGGCTGCTGACGGTTTTCTTGTGTGTTGGACTCTGCATTTTTGCCGATCGACGTACAGGCGGCCGACAAACAGATCAAAAGCAGCGTTACGATGCAACTTCTCTTTTTCATGATGGTCAAACCTCGACGGTAAAGGATAGGAACAATAGAAAATATCACGATAAACGTTCTTGTGTACAATGATGAGGTCGCGTAGCGAGAACCTGAGACATCGTTTTTGCGTAGTACGGTCAAACCACAAAAAACGCGCTTGATTCGATTCCCGATAGGATAGAAAGGTGGCAACAATATGTTAAAAAGAGCGATTTTCTTCGTAATTCTGTGCTCGGTCGTTGTCCGGGCGCAGACGAGCGACTGGCCGACGGCCTCGCCAAAGTCTGTCGGGATCGATGAGAAGGCTCTCGCAGCGTTCGACGCCGAGATCGCTTCCGGGAAATTCGGTAACATCGACGGCCTAACGATCATTCGCCACGGCAAGCTCGTTTTCGAAAAACGTTACGCACATGACTATGACAAGATCTACGGCGAAGATGCGAAGAAAACGAGCCCGCTGAACGCCCACGACCCGAGCGGTCCGTATAACTACTACAATTCCTGGTGGCATCCGTGGTATCAGCGGGGCGAGCTTCATACTCTGCAATCGGTTTCAAAGACCATTACGTCGATCATCGTGGGCGTTGCACGAACACGCGGCGATTTTCCGGATATCGATACACCAGTCATGAATTTCTTTGACGCGTCTAAGGTCGCGAACGTGGACGATCGCAAGCGCCGGATGACGATCCGGCACCTGCTGACGATGTCCGCGGGGCTGGATTGGAACGAAGGCCTGCCTTATTCGGACCCAAAGAACACGGGCAGCCAGATGGAGGCCTCACTCGACTGGGTCGCATATACCATCGACCGGCCGATGGCATTTGAACCGGGCAAGACGTTTGCTTACAACTCCGGTGCGACGCAGATCCTCGCCCAGGTCTTTCGCGTAGCGACAGGTATGGATATCGAGGATTATGCCGTCCGCTATCTGTTCACTCCGTTGGGCATCAAGCAGTTCTTTTGGAAACGAAGTCCGAGCGGATTGGTCGATGCCGAAGGCGGCATCTACCTGCGGCCGCGCGATGTGGCCAAGCTCTGGTATTTGTTTCTGCGTGGTGGCAAGTGGGACGGAAAACAGATCGTCTCGCCCGAATGGATCAAGGATTCGCTCACGCCGCATATGGATCTCGGTCCAAATGCGAAATACGGTCTAAAGTGGTGGTTATATCCGTACGGAACGGACAACAAAATGCTCGCGTGGAGCGGCAACGGGTTCGGCGGCCAACGTCCACTTGTTTTGCCCGAGTATGATATGGTCGCGGTCTATACCGCCTGGAATGTCAATCCGGGCCCGGTCCTTAGGACTCGTGACTCTATCGACCGGCTTGTCGGTCTTGTTTCCGATCGTTCGAAGTAAGTCGACTGTTCAACATGATCGGAGGACAGCTACTTGACCAACGGCAATGACAGCAGATGTCCGCGATAGACGAAATAGGCTTTTTTGCCCGGTTCGTCGACCCACATCGACATACTGTTGAACGCGATCTTCGGCACCCTCAGCAGCGGTTTGAAGGCGAAATGCACAATATCATACGTGCCGATCTGCGTCTCGTTCTTGTCTTTGTTTGGAATCGCCGCCCAGAACTCGTTCAGTTTTCCGGTGGGCTGCAGCGGCCGAAACGTCTGCTGCGCCAACGGCCGAAATTCCCCGGTTACCGTCTGAAGGGTCCCGGTGAGCGGGTCCAGCAGCATCATTTCAGAAGCCGAGGGGTCGTCTGAAACGATGTCGTCCGGCTCCTGCGGAGCATACGGTCCTTCGCCCTCGCCTTCTTCCTGGTTCTGTTCGACGACCAGGAACTTGCTGATCGTAGTGATAAATGCGTACGGATAATAGGTCTTATAGTCCTCGGTCTTGACCGGGTACATGCGATTTGTCAGCAGGTTCATACGGGCCAGCCCGGAGTTATCGTCGTTGGAATGATAGACAGCCAGCCATTTGCCGTCCTGGCTAGTGACGGGATACTGAGCAAAACCGCCCTTGAGCAAGGTCGCCTTGCCGCCTGCAGCTTTGAAGAGGCCTTGCTCGGACGCGCGGATCTCGAACAGCGGGGTTCGGGCTTTCCATTGCTCCTGCGTCGCCGCCACCGAAAGTCCATCGCGTACAGGAATCAGTTCGACCCCATTAGGCTGCTGCGCAGGGCCGGCGTCGCTGCCGCCGACTACCTTTCGCCATGAATAACCGTCGTATTCGCGTTTGGCCGTTAGCCGGGCGCGTACGGCTTCGGGGGAGTTGTCCTCGCCAGGCTGCTCCTCGGCCTCGGCGGCGGCCTCCACGGCCTTCTCGATCTCGTCCCTGACCCTCTTGCGGGCGATCTTATCCGAGATCGCCACTCGCATATCTTCGCCATTCTTCCACACCGTTTCGGCATGCAGGTCGTCGTTTGCAAGCAGGATCTCGAGTCCCTGGAGCTCTCGGCTCAGTGCGTATTTCAGTGTCGACGGCGTGAGTCGCAGATCCGCAAAGTACTTGTCGAGCCCTTTGAAAAATTCCGGAGGGTCTCCTTCGAGATAGACGCGGCGTCCGCCGTCGCGGCCCAGCATGAGGAGTTCCTTTGTGGCACAGTACTCGACCGCGCATGTCAGGAAAGGAGCGAGTTCGTCCACATGGTTATCGGTGAGATAGGCCTTCAGCGATTCGAATTCGTAAGTGGTCAGCGGCCGCTCGTGATATCGCGATTCGTCGTCGTCAAAGCTGTAAACGATCCGGTCTTTGTATATCCGTACGTAGTTGCCGTCGTAGGCATAAACTCCGAGGAGGCTGATGTCTTTTTTGACCTCCGCTTGCAGTACCCGTTCCGCTTTCTGCCAGTCATTGGCAGTGGCCGCCGGCTTTTCGGCTGGTTCGCCCTCACCTTCGCCTTCTTCTTCGATCGCTCCCTCATGGATCCGTTCGTCCATGTTAGCGGTCGCGCTCTGGTCGCCTGCTCCGGGCTCGACGCTTGCGAACAGGGCGAAAAGGTACGGCATCGAAAGATCACCGTTGCCTCCCGAAAAGAACGCGGTCGTAGCGCCCAGGATCTTCGCCTCACCCGGATGAAGTGCGAGAACGGCCGAACGGGCTGCGGGAGAATCTTCCGCTTCCAGGTACCTCTCAGCCGCGAGAGCAACACGCCGGTCAGGTCCCCTGGTGAGATTTGCAACCTTGACGACGGGTAATGGGGCTCGAAGAAGTCTTGCACACGCAAGAAACGCGGCTTTTGTCTCGGCATTCTCACCATCGAGTATTCCATCCACAAGCGAGAGGTCCTCGGCAATGCACGACGTGATTCCGGCCGCGGACGCAGAGGCCGCGGCCGCGTCTGCCAACTCGCTGCCAAAAGCCTGACGCAACGCCCGACGCTGGCTCAGAAGCCTTATCACTGGCCCGACCTCCGACCGTTCGTTTTTCAGATCTCGAATGAAGATCAAATTTACGACCTGATTTGGCCAGCGAAGGATTATATTCCGCAGCATCGACGCGAGCTTAGGGTCGCGCTGGTCGAGCACCTCGATGCGTGAGCCCATTGCGGCTGCCAGGTCATCGCCCGGTTCTGTGGTCTGCATCAACACTGTGCCCAGCATCTGTTTGATCTCTGCGGGGGTGACGATGCCGGGGCGGGCTTCAGCAGTGTTCGCGAGTCCCGAGCCGTCTGAAGTGAACGAGGCGTTCGAATTCGCGGAGTTTGCCGATTCCATCTGAACAGATTGGGCCTTTGCCGCAGCCTCGAGCGCATCTACCTGCTCGGCGACGGAGAAACCGCGGCACTTTAGGATCGCCTCGACCACGCCCATGCGTTCGTAGCCTTCGACCTCTGGCAGGACCCTTCTGAGTGCCGGGGCCGCTTGTGGATCGCCTTGAAATCCCAGGGCGAGGATGGCCGAAGAGCGGTAGGCATACCGTTCTACTTGCGTCATGCCGGGCTGCGACGCTGACACGTTCGCGTTCGCCGACGATCCTGGACGAACGGTCGTTGCCGCGTTTGCGGCATTAGAGGCCACCGCCGCTGTCGTATCACCTGAATAAACGAGCTGTTTCTTCCGCTCGTCCAGCATCTTGATCAGTCCCGGAACGCTCTCAGACAGTTTGATCGAGCGAAGGAGCATGACGATACCTGAACGCGAATCGGCGATGTCGTTGGCCCAATTTGGGTCCTCGAGCCACGGCAGCAGAGCAGAGACCACGTCGGGCCGCTTCGAGATACCCTGGAGCAGCAAGTTGCGCACGGCTGCGCTGCGTACAGCACGGCTGTCGCTTTTCAGCATCGCAAGCATCTTGTCGATGTACTTGTCAGGCGGCGATACGTTGATTATCGTCGTGAGTCCGGTGTAGCCCTGTAGATCGGCAAGCGTTTCGTCCGACATGAGCGACAAGTACCAATCGTCGCGTCCGGGCCACTCCTTTTCCGTAATAAGGGCGTCCATCGCCAGGTCGCGCGTCGGACCCGGCAGGCCTTTGTTCTCGACGACGGCCTTTAACTCGTCGCGGTATCGGTCTATGTCGCTTAAGCTGTCGGTATCGAGCGCATGGCGGTAAAGAGCCCATCGTGCGAGAACACGTGAAGCTTTGTCCGAACCGCCCACATATAGCCGGTTGATGATCGGCCGGGCCTTGTCAAAATCGACCCTCGCCAAGGCGAGCAACTCGTCCTGGCTGTTCACATAAGTCTCGGTATCACCTGCCTTTTCTGCAAGCCGGGCGAGTTCGTTCGAGAAATAAGGGCTGTGATAGACAAGCCATTGCCGAATTGCCGCGCGGCTGTCGGCATCGAATACCCCGGTCGTACCTTCGCGGTCGAAAATGCTCTTGACCAGATCGGCTGCCCGCTCCGTATCGGGAAGTGATCCAATCAATTTCGGCAATAGCGTCGCGTCTTTCTCGATCTCACGATAGAGCCGCTCGAGCGACTTCTCGGACGGCTCCGGCGAATAGGTCATATTGCGGACCGATCGAAGATTGGTCGACCAGTATTCGATCAGGTCCTCGATGGGGGCGTCGTCGTTGGGTACTTTTGCTTTGCTGTAGAACTCGATGTCCCTCGTGAGTTTGGACCTGGACGGGACAAGAGGATTTGGTGGCGGCGGTGCCGGGACCTCGAGGAGCCGGGCGACAATATCGGTCTTTGCGGCCGACGACGGCAAAAATACCGCGGCTTCGAATACCAACAAGGCAAGACAAAGCCCGATCGCACAATAGAGTCTTTTCATTAGGCGGCCGCTCCCCCAGTCGCGTCAGATGACGTGATTATACGTCTTTACTGCATTTGATTGCGACAATTGTTATCGATTTTGCCCAGTATCGGTTCCTGTACTGCCGACACCTCCCTGCTTGTCAGTTGCGGACCGCAGGGGTATCCTCAATTCATCGTGAAAGGAACGTATCGCTGCAGACTTCTTGCATTCTTTTTCAGGACGGCAACGTGATCGAACTTAGTGACATACAAGCGGCCCGCGGCCGTATCGCCGGGTACGTCAAGCGCACGCCGCTTGAATACAGCCGCTCGCTCAGCAGCCGGCTTGGAGTGAATACGTTCGTAAAGTACGAGCTTTTCCAAAAGACGGGTGCATTCAAGGCGCGCGGCGGGTTCAACAAGTTGTTGAGCCTTACAGACAACGAACGCTCCCGCGGCGTGGTAGCCGTCAGCGGCGGCAATCATGCTCAGGCGGTGGCCTACGCGTCGCAGGTCCTCGGTGTCAGGGCCGTCATTCTTATGCCGCGATCGACGCCGGCAAACTATGTCGAGGCGACCCGCGGTTACGGCGCCACGGTCGATCTGCAGCCGACCATTGCCGAAGCGTTTGCCAAGATCGAGCATTATCGTTCAGAGGGGATGGTTTTCGTGCACCCTTTTGACGATCCGCTTGTGATGGCGGGCCAGGGAACAGTCGGCCTCGAGATAGTAGAAGACCTTCCCGAAGTAACTGACGTCGTTCTCAGCATTGGTGGAGGAGGCCTCGCGGGCGGAGTCGGGACCGCCGTCAAGGCTCTAAGGCCCGATGCACGGGTTTGGGGAGTCGAGACGGTCGGCGCGGATGCGATGTCTCAGGCGCTGATCGCCGGGCATCCGGTACAACTGCCGGCGATCACGTCGATCGCCAAAACGCTTGGAGCTCCCGCCGTGACCGAGGCGAGCCTGGCCGCGACCAAAAAGTACCTCGAAAGCGTAACTGTCGTGACAGATGCCGAAGCGGTCGAGGCTCTTCGTTTTATTTTCGAGAGATTAAAAGTGGTTACTGAACCGGCCGCTTCATGCACGCTTGCCGCTGCCGACAAGCTGCGTCATAACTTCGGGCCCGACAGCAAGGTCGTGCTGATATTTTGCGGCGGCAATACTTCTGCTGAGGACCTGTGCAGCTATATCTAGGAGAGCGGGTCAGCCTCGGCGAGGTCGGCCAAATTCAGCCGCGCATCGGGCTTCGATCGAGGCACCGGCTTAGCATATCCCTTGCGTGCATTTAGGATTATCCTGCTGAGCTTCACGCGGTTCTTCGAGGCGTCATCCGGGCCCGTCAATTCATATTCGAAGGAATATGTGAAGTGGCCAGACGAGAGTTTTTTACAGATATCTTCCGGGAGGTGAAAGCAAAACGCGTCGGCGTAATGTCCGAGGCTCTCGTCCGCGTAGCCTAGCATCTCGCCGTCACCGCCGTCCAAAAAGACGGGCACGCTCTCAATGGCCTCGCATCGTGAGTATAGCTCACCGAGGACATGGCGCCGTGACAACGAGATCGGACCGTAAGTCATATAAACAGTTTAACACGTTAAGGGCTGCGAGAGGTCAAAAATGCCCGCCGATCGGACGACGGGCATTCGATCATTATTTCAAATGACGAAACAATTACCAGCGGCCGCCGCCGCCGTAGTTGCCACCGCCGCCGCCGCCGTATCCGCCGCCACCACCGCGGTTGCCGCCACGGCCACCACCACCGCCGCCGCCGTATCCGCCGCGGCCGCCGCCGCCGCTACGGCTTTCCTGAGGCTTGGCCTCGTTGACCTTAAGTTCGCGGCCGTCCACCTCTTTGCCGTTAAGCTGGGCAATTGCGTTTTCGCCCTCAGCTTGCGAAGCCATTTCGACAAAACCGAAACCGCGCGAACGGCCGGTCTCACGGTCTTCGATAATGTTGGTCGACTCGACGGTACCGATCGCTCCGAAGAGGTCGTTCAGGTCCTGGTTGGTCGTGTTAAAGGAGAGGTTTCCTACGTATAATTTCATTGACATTTGTCATTTCCTTTCCCCTTTCAGGGGATGTCTGCAGAAGTGTCGATTCGGAGCTGCTTTCGAAAAGGAAAGGAGACGACATCGGATACTCAAAAAAAATCGAGAGCAACTTCTATGGTTTTCTAACAGGGCCTGCTCTCAAACTTATCCAGAAATCGTTATAGACGAGCCGCGTTCACCCTTTGGCGAAACGCGAGAGTAGGATTACTTAACTGATAATGAGGCTTTGCGGGTCAAATAGCAAGCGTAAATCCTAGGCAAAATGGGACCCGGGCGACAGCTCGGTTCAATACGCTATAATCTCCGGCATGTTAATAGTCCTCACGACAGTGTCAAACCAGGCGGCCGGCGAAGAACTCGGCGCAAAGATCGTCGAGGCACGCCTTGCCGCCTGCGTTCAAGTCCTCGGACGTATGACTTCCATCTACATTTGGAAGGGCCGTGTTACCAGGGACGGCGAGCATCTGCTGCTGATCAAAACCGTGGCTGAGAAATATGACGAACTCGAACGTTTCATCACCGCGAATCACAGTTACGAAGTGCCGGAGATCGTCGCCATTGAGGCAGAAAGAGTTTCAGGGCCGTACGCTGACTGGATGCGGCAGCTACTTGGATGAACTCTCCTCGACCGAGGACTTGAACGTACTTACAATAAAGTCGACCGCGTCCTGGGGCGAGTCGGTCAGGTGAATGAGACTGAGATCTTCGGGGTTGATCATCTTTTCGTTAAGCATCGTTGACGTGAGCCACTGCAGCAGGCCACGCCAGTACTGCGACCCAAAGAGCACGACCGGGAAATTGCGGATCTTGCGCGTCTGGATGAGCGTCAGTGCCTCAAAAAGCTCGTCCATCGTGCCGAAGCCGCCCGGGAAGATAACGTAGGCATTGCTGTATTTGATGAACATCGTCTTGCGGACGAAGAAATACTTGAACGAAAGTGATTTGGTCAAATAGGGATTCGGGATCTGTTCGAACGGCAGTTCGATGTTGCAGCCGACCGAGACCGCGCCCGCATCGTGCGCGCCGCGGTTCGATGCTTCCATCACACCGGGACCGCCGCCCGTTATGATCTCGAAGCCGGCCACGCCGAGAAGTCTCGCGGTCTCGCGGGCCTTTTCGTAGAACGGGTCATTTTCGCGGGTCCGAGCGGAACCGAATATCGATACACCCCGGGTAATGGTTCCCAGATGGTCAAACCCGTTGACGAACTCGCCCATGATCCTGAACACCCGCCACGAATCCGAGGTTTTGTATTCGTCTTCGAGCTCCGGCGAACGCAGCAGAACTTCGTCATCCGTCAAATGCCAGTATCCGGCCTCGGTCTCACGTTTTTTCGCCTCGGCCACGGTCTTAGGCACTACCGACTTCTTTTTTGTGCCGTTCGGTTTAGTTTGTTTCGATCGGATCAGTGCCATAAAAGCAACAGGGCTCAAATGCCCATAATGTTATATCCGCAATCAACGTAAATTGTTTCGCCCGTGATACCCGTAGCAAGGTCGCTGACGAGGAAAAGAGCTGTGTTGCCGACCTCATCGACGGTCACATTTCGTTTCAGCGGTGAACGCTCACCGACGTATCCGAGCAGCGATCCCATATTCTTGACACCGCGAGCTGAAAGTGTGTTTATCGGGCCGGCGGAAATCGCGTTCACGCGAATGCCGAGCTTTCCTACGTCTGCAGCCAGGTATCGCACGGACGCCTCGAGCGCGGCCTTTGCGACGCCCATCACGTTGTAATTCGAGACCACCTTTTCGGCACCGTAATAGGTCATCGTTACGATGCTCCCGCCTTCGGTCATGAGTGGTGCCGCGGCCCGCGTGACCTGTGTCAGCGAGTACGCACTGATCTCGAGCGCCATACGAAAGGCGTCACGTTCGGTCGAAACAAACTCGCCTTCGAGAGCTTCCTTTGGCGCGAAGGCGATCGAGTGAACGACAAAATCGAGCCTGCCGAACTTTGCGGCAACCGCCTCGAACGCCGCGTCGACCTCCGCCTGGTTCGAGACGTCGCACGGAACGACAAGGGATCCTCCGTATTCGGCTGCGAGCTTCTCGACGTTCTCTTTCAGGCGTTCGCCCTGGTACGTGTACGCAAGCCGTGCCCCACGCTCGGCACACGCCCGAGCACAGGCCCATGCGATCGAGCGTTTGTTCGCGACCCCGAAGATCATTCCAACTTTGTCTTTCAACATAATTCTTCCAATGACCAGTGACGGGTAACAAGTGGCGAGTCAATGATCCCGTCACCCGTAACCCGTTACAGGTCACTAATCGGTAACGTAGATCCTCTGCAACGCCTCGAAGTCGAGAAGCCGAATGTCGATATCGACAGGCGTGTCGGTAAATCTACGCGTTATCAACATTCCACGAAGATGCTCCTCTTCGTCCTGTGTCAATTGGGTGACCAGAACCACCATCAGCCGAAGCCGTAAGCGGATCTTTGCAGCGGCCAGGTTCTTCTTCGCTGAGCTTATCTTCTTGAGCATCGCCTCGATCTTGTCCTGTCGGACATCGGGGACGACCAGAAATGACACCTCGATACAAGTGATCGTATCCTGTTCGATCAAGACCGCGTCAAACGGCATGCCGCCAAGCTGCACGTGACGAAGAAGCGGACGGTTCTCCTCTTGCTGGATCTGTCGAAGGGCAAGGTCCTCGGCTACGATGTATGCTGACAGCAGATCCGAGACTTGATCGTTTTCAACCTCGAGCAGCCGCGCGAGCTCTTTGACCTCCAGATTCACATTCTGCCGCTGAAGTTCGGGCAAGGCGGCATCCCATTTGATAAACCGGCGGTCGCCGGCGGCATCGATCCGTCTATTTCGGCTGACCGACAAGAAGACGAACAGGGCAAAAGCAAATGCAGCCGCAAAGAAGATCGCCGTTGCGGGCCAATCCTGATCACGGACAGCCACGACAGCTCCGGCCGCGAGACACACCAAGACGAGTGCTCCCGCACCGATCGAAGCGTATCCCGCAACGGGACGATCAAATCGCTCAAGCGAATTGTCAGCGTTGTCCGCCATATTAGAGACTCAACACGCTAAGACGCCGACGTCGCCCTTTCGAAAGGGATCTCGTCGAAGTGCGTCATCCGCTTGAATGCCCTGAACCGCTCGTTGATCTCGGGATAATCGAGGGCGTCCACTCGTTCGGTGCCGAACTTTTCGACATTAAAGGACGCCATCACCGAGCCGTAAACGCAAGCGCGTCGTAAGATGTCATCATTGATCTCATCGTGGCTCGCAAGATAACCCATAAAGCCGCCCGCGAAAGTGTCGCCTGCTCCTGTCGGGTCAAAAACACTCTCAAGAGGATAAGCAGGTACGACGAAATAGCCGTTGGGTGTGAACAATGTCGCGCCGTACTCCCCGCGCTTTATGACGACCGCTTTCAAGCCAAGGTCCATTATTGTCTTAGCGGCTTTGTAGATGCTCGGTTCGTCAGTCAACTGTCGGGCCTCGGCGTCGTTGATGATGATGCAATCGACGACCTTTATCGTCTCGATGACGGCGTCCTTCATCGACGAGATCCAGAAATTCATCGTATCCATCGCCACGAATTCCGCGTTAGGGCATTGTTCCCGGACTTGTTTCTGCAGTGACGGCAATATGTTAGCGAGGAATAGGAGCTTCGCGTTACGTGAGTTTTCGGACAATTTGGGTTCAAATGTCTCGAACACGTTCAACTGCGTGTCGAGCGTGTGAGCAGTGTTCATGTCGTAGTCGTATCGGCCCTTCCAGAAAAAAGTCTTGCCGTCCGGGACGATCTCGATATCGTCCGTGTTGATGAAATGCCTGCCAAAAACGTCCCATTCCGCCTTGCCAAAATCGCCGCCGACCACGCCGACCGCGTTCACTCGCGTAAAAAAGCTCGCCGAAAGCCCAAAGTGCGTCGCCGCACCACCCAGGATCTTATCCCGCGTTCCAAATGGCGTTTCCAATGCATCGAACGCGACAGAACCGACTACTGTTAAAGACATTTACTAAAAAATCTCCGAAAATGATCTATGACCGCAAAGATAACTATTTTACACGCGGAGGCAGGATTTTGCATTAAAGCGATTTGGAGATGGTGGATCGCGAGTCTTTAACGGCCGAGTTTTGCATTTAGCTCGGATTCTAGTTCAGCGATCCGGTCTCTCAGCGGCTTCGTGGCCTGCTCGATCTCTTCGAGCGTGAATCGCGGAGTGATATGCTGCCGGCAGTTCCAGTCATACCCAGTCACGTGGAGTACCATCGCTCGCTCTATCCTGGCTTTGTAATCAGGCATTGTAAGTAATTCGATCAGCTTCGGGTCGTCAACGGCGTCGATCACCTCGACCTCAGCAAATATCTTTAGCCGGACCTGGTTTGGGTAGTCCATCAAAAATAGAGCGGCCTTGTTATTCGCCGAAAGGTTGCCGACCGAGATGTACTGAAGATTGCCGCGAAAATCGGCGTAGCCGAGCGTCTTTTCATCGAGGACCTTTAGAAAACCTTGCGGACCACCACGAAACTGCACATATGGCTGTCCTTGCTCACCAACGGTCGCCATATAAAAGCTGTCACGGTCGCTGATAAATAACGCTTCATTTTGCGTGAGCTCGTCGAGCCGGTCCAGAACCTCGAGCCGCTCATTCGCGCGGCGGACGCCGTAATGTTCCTGAGTTTTCTTTACGCTATTTGTAAATGCCAGCTTGGCAAAAGGATTTGGCATCGTTCAGCTAGTTTACTCGCCAAGGAGGGTTTTTGCGATTTTCGCCAGCGTGAAACAGGCAGATGCGGTTGCCGTTGGGATCACGTAAATACGCCTCTCGCCATAGCCAAGGTTCATCTCGCGGTTCCTGATCAAAGTCGAGACCTATGTTCTTAAGTCGGACGACTTCGGCGTCCAGACGTTCATACTCGAAGTAGAGCACGATACCTGAATTTGCAGGGGTGTGATCGCTTATGTGGACTGACAGCGTGCCGTCACCGTCGGGGCATGCGAGTCGGGCGTACCGCGGCCGTGAGTCGACAATAAGATAAAGGCCGAGCTTTTGGAAAAACTCGACCGTTTCAATTGGTTTGTCCGTGTAAACGGTTACCTGGTTGAGGTTCATTTATCGGGCTTGAGCAGCTTGAGAGTTTTTTCGGCCTCGTCCCGATACTTGCTTTGCGGATATCTTTCAATGACCGCTGATAGATATGTGGCCGCATCTTCCCGGAGCTTTTCGGGAGCGAATCGTTTCTTTTCCTTCTCGGACTTGAGATCGACTTTTTGTTTGCCTTTATTGTCGGACAAGTAGTAGCTGCTCATACCCGCAAGATAGAGAAATTCGTCCATCTTGGAAAATTCAGGATATGCGACAAACGTTTCGTCGAAACGCAGTATCACTTGTTTGTAAGCCTTTCTCGCCGGACCGAACGCCTGCCAGGCGACGTCAAGATTGTGTTTGGCGTCTTGTTCCATCACAGGATCGCGGTCAACTGCCGGAACAGGATTACGCTGGGCGAAAGTCGAACCTGCCAAGATGCCGACCGTGCTTAAAGTAAATATCATTAAAAGGATCTTCGTCTTCATAACTAGATACAGATGTTTGCTGTCGTTGAATAGTTTTCCACCTGTCTTTAACGATATTTGCCGACAATAGCTTCCAATTTCTTTGCCGTCTCCGCGGGCCATTGGTCCGGTGCCGTGAAGATCGCATTCCTGATGGCGTCGCCGTACTGATTTGGCGTCTGTTTGGCAGCGACGCGTTTGACGGCGTCCTTGAGGACAAGCTGGGCATTGCGAACATTTTTGTTGAGATATTCGACGATCATCTCGATGGTCACGCTGTCGTGTCCCTCGTGCCAGCAATCGTAATCGGTCACGAGAGCGAGCGTCGCGTATGCGATCTCGGCCTCGCGTGCGAGTTTGGCCTCCTGCAGATTTGTCATGCCGATCACGTCCATTCCCCATTGGCGATATACGTTGGATTCCGCCTTGGTCGAAAACGCCGGTCCTTCCATGCAGATGTACGTCCCGCCGCGATGGGTCTTGACACCGACGGTTTTACAAGACGCTTCGAGAATGTCACCAAGCTCGTCACAGACCGGATGAGCGAACGCGACATGGCCGACGATGCCTTCGCCGAAAAACGTCGATTCATCAGCACGCGCCCGCGTTCGGTCAAAGAACTGGTCCGGTATCAGGAAATCGGTCGGTGCATATTGCTCCTGCAGGCTGCCAACTGCTGAGACCGACAAGATGTAATTGACGCCTAGCAGCTTCATCGCATAGATGTTTGCCCGAAAGGGAAGTTCGCTCGGCGTCAGCCGATGTCCTCGCCCGTGCCTAGGCAGGAACGCCACACTTACACCGTCCAATTCACCCACAATGAAAGCGTCAGACGGGTTGCCGAACGGCGTCTCGACCGCAACCTCCCGCACGTTCTGGAGTTCCGGCATTTGATAGAGGCCCGAGCCTCCGATGATCCCGATGTTTACTTGTTCCATTGCCATATCGACATTTGTCGCAAACCGAAATTATAGGTTTCAGAGTGGCGAATGGCGAATTAGCGGGGGCGATTTCAGGCGTCAGGGAGTCCCGGTCGCGAATTTGAACTGCTTCCGTGTTGTCTGGATGCACTCGGACGCGGGCGAGTTTCTGGGGTCGCTTATGAAAGCCGCGATCATCGAGCTAACGCACGGAACCGAAAACGCGGGTCCGTGCCCCGCCCATGGGACCTCGAAAAAGAAGCTAGTCTTCAGTCGTCCCGCAACGGTTCGTCCCCACGCCGGATCAGTATATGCGTCATATTGGGCCGCTAAAATGAGCGTCGGTATATTGCTTGCGACGGGCTGGTTGGCGACCGGTTTAGCAGGAGGCACTTTCCAGACCGAGCAGATGTCGGGGAGGGCCATTACTTCGTATCCGTTGAGATTGGGGTACCTGTCGGACTGTGCTCGGATCCTGGACATTTTCTCGAAGGGAAACTCTTCGCTGCACCAGACCGAGTAGCGCATTCCCAACGAATAGAACGAGCCGCCGAAACCTGTACCACCATCGCGTTTGAATTGCGGGGCGTAGTCACCGTTGAAAGCTCGGTGGGTTACAAAAGGCGCATCGACCGTTGCTGCCGGCTCGTTAGAGAAAAGATAATCGACTATCCAGGTGACGAAGTCGTCGCCGTTGATCTTGACCTCAATCTGGCCTCCCGTCTTTGGGTCGGCCTTGTTAATGACCAACGGGTCTGCGTTCAGCCGTTTGACGACCGCGTAAAATTCCTTTTCAAGCTGGGGAAAAGCCGCCAAACAGTCCTTATCGGCACGGCAGCCGGCAAACATCTCATTGAGCGATCTGACCACACCGTCGACGCCGACCTCGTCGTAGTTGACCTCGGGCGGCAGGACCGATTCGAGCACCACGCTGCGGATGCCTGCGGGATAATAACGCATTACATCGAGCATCAGCCTTGCGCTGTAGGAGACGCCGTAAAGATTGATCTTGTCGAGTTTTAGGGTACGCCGGAGATCCTCAATGTCGGCCGCGCTTTCGGCACTGTTGTAGGCACTGAGATCGATCCCGGCTTTTGTCAGTCGGTCATAACACTTCGCCGCGGCGTCAAGCTCGTTTTTTCTTGCAGCTCTTCTATCGGCGCGCGTTCGGGTATTTGTTGCAGCAGCTTCGTCGACCTCGGGGCACTCAAGCGACGGTTGAGCGTACTTGGTGCCACGCTGCTCAAAAATAATGTAATCCCGGTCGATCAGCCACGGTGACGAGCGTCTGCCGCGTATCATCTTGAGCGACGAAGCTCCAGGGCCGCCGAGCGTCTTCAGAACAGGATCGGGTTTAGGGTTTGGGCTGTCGGTCTTAAGGATCACGATCGGGAGACGTATTGTCTTACCGTTGTTTTTTGAACGGTTCTCGGGAACGGTGAGGTAACCGCACTCGACGTGCTTTTCGGTCTCGGGCACGGGGATTGCGCACTTCGACGACTCAAAGCGCGGCACCGCATTCTGGGCCGCAATCCTTGAAAAGATCAATAAGCACAGGGCTAAGATCCACGGGATTCGAGATAAGGGCATAAAAACTCACCGATATCAGATATCAATAAGAAAGACCCCGCAGAATGGCGAAATGTTACAACTAAAACGCGTTGATGGCGGAGAGCTTCCCGTTAGTCTCGACGAGCCTGGCAAGCGGCATCTCGACGTCGTGGTAGAAATGGCAGACCCAGTTCTCCTCGAGAGCCTGCGGCAGGATTCGTTTCTTGAACTCCAGGGTTTCAGTAGGATAAAGGTCGTAGCTCATTATCCACGGCAGAGCGACATGATGACGCGTCGGTATCATATCGAAAAAACCGAAAAGCGTCTCGCCGTCTCTGATGATCTTCACGGTCTGCATCGTTTCCGAGTGGCCGCGGACCTGTTCGACGGTGATGCCTTCGGCAGGACTGTAAGTATCCGGCATCAACTCCAGCTGGCGCGACTCGATCAGAGGCTCCCAATTATCCGTCAGGTAACTTGCGCGGTCTCGTTCGTGCGGGCTTTCGGCGGCCTGGAATTCATTCTTTGAGACCAAATAACGCGCATTCTTGAACTGCGGCGTCGCCTGTGTTCCCGGCAAAATTGTGTTGCCGCCGGCATGGTCGAAATGAAGATGGGTATTGATGACGACATCGATGTCTTCCGGGCCGCATCCGGCGATCGCTTTCAGCGATGCTGCGAATGGCCGCTCGCGTGAGATACCGTACATTGCCACGTGCTTTGCCGACCACTTTTCGCCCATCCCGGTCTCAATGAGTATCTTTTCTCTGCCGGTATCGACGAAGAGGCAATTGCAGGTCAGCTTTATTCGATTAAGCTCGTCTGGCGGGCAAACCCGTTCCCAAACGACGCGAGGGACGACTCCGAACATCGCCCCTCCGTCTAGACTGAATTCCGTGTCGGGTATTATCTCGACGCGATAATCACCAAATTGCATAGCAATCGTACATCGAACGCCGAAAACACCGGCTATGCCCCTTTAGCTATTTTTTTGGTGCATCCGGCTTCTTAGCATCCGGTTTTTTCGCATCCGGTTTGCTTGGTTTGTTCGCTGCCGGCGGAGCATCCGCATCTGCTCCCGGAGGCGGCTGCATCTGCTGCATTTGCTGCATCTGCTTTTGCCGCATTTGCTGCATCTGTTCCTCGGTGACCTCGGGAACCGTGAAATCCTCAGGAACGCTGACGTTGTTGGCCGCAACGATCTGGTCGATCAACGCCTTTTCTTTTTCGGTCTCAAGCTTTTCGCGGACGTAATCTTTGACAGGTACTTCGCGTGCGGGCGGCATGCCGGGTTTAGTGGCCTTGTCGTCCTTGACGCCTGTCGAGATCAGTATGTGACGCACGTCGTACGTCTCGTCATTGGAGCCGGCCTTTTTCCCGAGCTTCCGGTCGAGTTTGATGATGTGAAATCCGTAATCGGTTTCAACAAGGTCGGGCGCCACCTGGCCTTCCTGCAGCGCAAGGGCAGCCTGTTCGAACGCGGGCATCATCCGGCCCTTCTGGACGTCCTTGTAAGCTCCGCCCTGTAATTCGCCTGTCTTTTGGTCTTTATTGCCCGGATCGTCCGAATTCTGATTGGCGAGTGTGGCAAAATCTTCCCCTGCCTTGGCCCGATTCAGCAGATCTTCCGCTTTCTTTCGCTTCTCGGCCGGGTCATACTCTTTGTGTTCGGCGATGTACTTATCGACCTCTTCGTCCGTCACCTTGAGCTTATCGGCGACGGTATCGGCATAAATACGGGCTAAGAACTGCGCCTTTTGAAGTTTGACCTGCAGAGCGATCCGATCGGAAAGTTCCTTCGATATCTGCCCGGCTGCCTGCTTGTTCTTGTATTCGGCGTAATAGATCCTGATCTTGGCAAATATATCGCGGGCCTGATTTTTCTCGTCTTCGGAGATCTCGCGATCGGCCATCTGCGGGTTGCCGGATTTTAGCAAGGCGATCTTTGTATCGAGAAAATCCTGAAACTCGACTTCGTGCGTACGTGTCTCGGCCGCCTCACCAAGGCCGATCTTGTCCATAAGTGAAGAAAACCACCCTTTCGCCGCAGGCGGAGTCGTGCTCTGGCCCCAATAATCCTTGATCATGTCCTCGGAGATGAAGCCGAACGGCGGCATCGGTCCTTTGTCTTTGTTCATCTCGCGATCATAGTTGACGGCGGTGACCTCTTCCTGGATATTCTCCAGCTCCTGCTTGTTTTTGGGGTCATTTGCTAGGCCGTCCTTCTGGGCCTGGCTCGCAAATGCAAAGAGCTGTTTCAGGTTCTCGAGCTGCTGCTTTTTCTGGTCAGGGTCCTCAGTGAACCGCTTCAAGACCATCGGGTTGCTCTTGGCCACGTCCGCCAACAGCATCTCGACCTCTTGACGGCTGATCGAATTGAGCGACTCGCTCGCCTGACCGCCGACCTTCTTTTTCCAAACTACGAGGCCGAATCCGATCCCGATGATCACGACGACCAAAACAAGTCCTTTTACTAAATTACTCAACTGACCAAGTCCTCACTTACACGAAGTCTACCGAATGCCAAACGGACATCATACCCTAATTCACCCGACGAGACCAATCTTGGCGGGGAAACGCCATTTGATGAAGGGAGCGGTCAGCGGGTTTGTACTAATTCTAAAAGCACGCCGTTGGTGGATGCGGGGTGCACAAATGCCACGAGGCAGCCCTCGGCACCGACACGCGGCGTCTCGTCGATGAGCCGCATGCCCTGAGCCTTCAATTTCGCAAGTGCGGCCTCGATGTCTTCGACCTCGACGGCAATGTGATGAATGCCCGGCCCTCGTTTTTCGAGAAACTTCGAGATCGGTGAGTCGTTGGAGGTGGGCTCCAGCAGCTCAACGCGGCTCTCGCCAAGGGGAAGCATTGCCACACGGACCTTTTGGTCCTCGACGGTCTCGGTATGAACGTTCTCGAGCCCGAGAGCGTCGGACCAGAATTTTAGAGACTCGTCGATGCCATTCGTTGCGATGCCGAGGTGGTTGATCTTCATTTTGTGTATTCGTGCCCTTTAGTGCAATTACGTGGTTACCGGCATTTCACGTTTGGGGACACTACCGTATTAGTTTTTCAACCGCCGAATACGGATCGCTTCTTTTTTCAGCGATCTCTCCAGCCAGTTTGTCCAGCATCTCACTTGTGCCGTTTCGCCCCAACAGGTCTGCGAGCAGCCGTTCTCTCAGCAGTTCGGTCAGGCGCCACTTTGCGATAGCCTTGCGGCGTTCGCCGGCGTGGGCGCTCTCGGTCTGAAAATCCAAAAAACTTGCGATCGCGGTCGAGAGGTCTTCGATCCCTTTGCTCTCTGTAGCGATGGTCTTCACGATCGGCGGGTTCCACATGTCGGGCCTGTGAGCAAGCGATAGCAAGGCCTCCAGCTCTTTCTGCGTACGCAAAACGCCCTCGCGGTCCGCTTTGTTTATGACAAAAACGTCGCCGATCTCCATTATCCCGGCCTTGATGGCCTGAATGTCGTCGCCCATGCCGGGCACGAGCACGACGACCGAAACGTCCGCCGTCTTGACGATCTCGACCTCGTCCTGGCCGACGCCGACCGTCTCAACGATCACGCGGTCGTAGCCGGCCGCGTCCAATATCGCGACAGCATCGACGGTCGCTCGCGAAAGCCCGCCGAGATTGCCGCGTGTCGCCATCGAACGGATAAAGATGTTCTTGTCCGTTCCGAGCGTCGCCATTCTGATCCGGTCGCCGAGGATGGCGCCGCCCGAAAACGGGCTCGAAGGGTCGATACAGACGATCCCGATCCGCTCGCCCTGTTCACGGTAATAGAACGCAAGCTTATCGACGAGCGAAGATTTGCCCGCGCCGGGCGAGCCGGTTATGCCTATCACCGTCGCCTTGCCGGTGCGGGGATAGACGGCCTTCATCAACTCGGCAGCTTCGTCGCCGCCGGTTTCGACCGTAGTGATCGCCCGCGCTATCGAACGCGGGTCGCCGGCAAACAGTTTTTCGAGAAGATCGATGGAGGGCATCTGACTTAAGCTTTCTTGACTACCTTGAGCAGGCGAAAGTGGTTGTTACGCCATTCAAAATAATGGTCGCCCATCGGAGCGGTCGGGCCGCTCTCCTTGGCCGAGCCGGGGCGGCCGTGAATGATCAGCAGGCGGCTGTTCTTGCGAAAGTCGAGCTGCACATCCGAGTATCCTTCGCCATAGCTCGCGTCGACGTTATAAAACTCCTCGGGCCAAATGACCTTGCCCGTACGTCCGTCGATCACCGCCGCGTTCGTACAGCCCGTCCCGCAGCCCCAGCCGACGATGATGTAATGCCCCGCAAAATTGACCCCGCGGCCAAAACCCTCGTTCAAACGCGTCCTATAAGTCGCCGCTCCCTTGCTGTGCCTAAAATCAACCCCGCGTGCCCGCACCCTCTCAACCGCCGCCGGATACTGGCTAAACTTCGGCACCCTCGCCCTCTGCGCCGACACAGCCGCGACGAGAACAAACAGCAGCAAGATCAGCCAAATGCTACGTTTCATAACAGAGAATTCTCGCATTATCGATCCTGAAAACAAAGACTGCGTTCTCAAAACACGATCTTAGTGCAGGCTTTGTCAGGCAGGGGCTTGACGCGGCGGCAGGCCATACGTCCCGTTATCTGCCGTGGATATGTCAAGACTCTTGGAACGAGCTGCGGGAGCAGCGGCATATCGATAGCCCCACGTGGAGCGACGCGGAACGTGGGGAGCGAACGGCACAATGTTCCGGAGCCCGCAAAGTGGGCGACATACGCCCGGTTAACCATTGCGCCTAATTTGTCTGCGCAACTCTGTCGCCCGCTTAGCGGGCTTACTATTTTGGGGAGTCGACGTACCCCACGTTTCGCTTTGCTTCACGTGGGGCTATTGATATGTCGCCGCTCCGCGGCTGTTTCGTACAAAAAACGACGGGCCACGTCGGGCCCGCCATTCTCAATTATCAACTATCAATTATCAATTCTCTTACATCTTCCCTTCATCCGCCGACGGTCCGTAGATCGACGGCACGGGAATGTCGTTGAGCCGCAGGTAGACCGTTAGCTGGCCGCGGTGATGAATGATGTGGTTCATGACAAACGTCCGCATGACCGCGACTTTCGGCATCGTGAAATAGACCTGGTCGCCGTTACGCATCGTCCAGTCGGTCATGAACGTCTCGTCGGACGTTTCGCTCAAAATTGCCTTGGCCTTGGCGACGTGATCGTCAAAGAACGCGAGCAATTCCTCGCTCGATTTGGGCTCGAACGGCGTAAAATCCATGCCGGCGAAATCCAGAACGTCGCTCTTCAGTGTTTCCTTGGTCCAGCCGAACATCTCGCCGCAGTGCGACGCCAGGCGGCCCATCGTCATCGACTTTTCATGCGGTTTCCAATCGAACTTGTCCGCCGGAACACGCTCGATACACTGACGCGTGACCTTGGCCTCGTTATCCAACTCCCCCAAAAACGCGGCCGCGATCCGGCCCGAACTCGTAGCTGTGCTTGAACTCATAAGGTTGACTCCTTTAGTGGTTTTCGAAATTGGAAGGTGATCGTATCACGTTCGTTTCACAAATGCAACATGAAACGAGAGCCTTTGGTCTGGATCTGGTGATTTATTTGAAGCGGTCTGACCGTGGCTGTTTTTCTTTTAACAAAACTGCGCGTTCTTTCGAGCCGAGTACTTTTACGGTTTTTTGCGCTGAACGGAGGCCGCCCTTTCGGACAGCCTCTTTCCCTACAAATGCGGCTTATGGATGATAGACCGCAGGAACAGGCTTGTCTGTGTTGAAGCCAAAGACCTGGGCCGAAAAGCCGGTGGTCGAACCGTTAACGTACCAAGTGCCACCGCGGTAAACAGCGATATCTGCTTTGCCGTCGCCGTCATAATCTCCCGGAACCGGAATGTCGGTGCTGGCCCCAAACTGGACGAACGAATGGCCGCCGTCCGAGCTTCGCACGATGTACCACCTACCGTCGGAGGGACGGAACACCGCGATATCGTCCTTGCCATCGCCGTCGTAGTCGGCCGGAACAAGTATGTCCGATGAGAACCCCCACTGAACCGCCTTAACGTTTTGTGTTGGCGTTCCCGAGGCGTTGTTCATGTACCATGTTTGGTCACCCGGACGATAGACGGCGAGGTCGGTCTTACCGTCTCCGTTATAGTCCATCACCATCGGGATATCACCGGCAGTCCCAAACTGGAACGAATCGACGGTCTGTGCCTGGTTCTTTAATATCCACCAAGTGGAGGTTGACGGCCGGTAAACCGCGATATCGGACTTCCCATCACTGTCAAAATCACCGGTCATAGGAACATCGCTTTGAAGGCCCCATTCGTATCCGCTCATCGTGAATCCGTTACTATTCAGTATGTAAAAGGCCGCAGCACCAGCGGCGTTCGCCGGCCGCCACACGGCACAGTCCGCCTTGCCGTCGCCGTCATAGTCGCCCGGGATGAGAGCGTCTGTTGAAATGCCCCACTGAACAGCGCTAAAACCGGCGGTTGAACGGTTGATGTACCACATGCCTTCGGTCGGACGATAAACCGCGACATCCGTCCGGCCGTCTCCGTCAAAGTCCGAACTCGCCCGCTTCGTCATTAAAAAGCCATGCACCGCGCTGCCAACGTTGTAGAAACCTACGACGTCGCCTGTCGCGTTGATCCCATATGCCTGCGTTGCCGTCACGCCAGGAAGTTGAACGTCTATCGGCGTCATTGAGCCTTGGCGATACAGGAATCCGTGGAATGGATGCGAAGACGGCACCGTATCTCTGTAAAATCCGACAATGTCTCCGGTGGAGCTGATGTCCCAGGCCCGCGTGACATATGAGCCAGGGTAAGTGAACATCGTCGTAACACCATTAGAGATGAGGTAGCTGTTGATGAATAGTCCGGTAGCAGGGTCGGTGTAGTTCCCCACGATATCGCCGGCGGCGTTGACGCCTGTGTGCATCGCCATCAACATCGGATCCAAGGTCACTCCCATCGCGTCCATTCTGAACCCGTACATATAGCCGGTACCATGGGTGCAGCCCACAACCGTGCCATTTGGGGTGATCTTGTATGGCATGGAATTGGACTGCAGTGGAATGTCAATGTTGTAAAAGATACTGTTCCGCAGCAAAAAGCCATGTATATTGGCATCGCCGGTTACCTTGTACTGGCCGACGATGTCTCCCTGCGCGTTGATGCCCCAGAGCTGTGTCCAGACCGAGGAGGGGTAGTCGATGCTGGTGAATGCACCGTTCTTCAGCAGGAAACCATGCGATATGTTGTCGCTCAACTTATACTCCCCGACTATGTCGCCCCCGAGATTGATACTGTATGCCGCTGTATAGACAGCTGCCGGGTAGTCGATCGTTTTGAAACGAGATTTGCCGACCGCGCTTACGATCGACGCCGAAATGGCCACCACGGCCAAAACCAGGGCCGCGGCGGTCAAAAACGTAGAAAGCTTTGAAAAAATTCTCATTATTTTGCTCCTTGTTCTTCAATTAACTGTCGTAAAGGGCCCATACCGTCACGAACTAACTACCGACGCCTGACTTCTTGCGCGAGCCATATTTCGCCTCGTCCGCACTGACGGACGAGCACGCGCACGCGGCGCTTTGGGACGATAATGTCCTCAACATCAGGGCGCAGGATGTCGCCGTTTTGTATCTCGACGCCGATCTTCTGGCTTTTTCCGCCGAGATCGATCGTGAAGGTGTAGCTATAGGAAGTCTCGCCAACGTCGAGCATTACCTTTCTTATCGTTCCCGACACAATGCGTATCTCGCTGCACTCGCTGTCGTGCGGAAGCAGATCATAAAGGCCAATTGTCGAGCCTTCTGCATTGAATTTAGCGTAGGCCTTGTTTTGTGCCATGGCGGTTGCGGCCGAGATCAGCGAAAGACATAGGATCGTGCAGAGGCGTCGCATAGTGATCTCCGTGTTTAGACCTTGAAAGAATAGATAGAACGTCCGGACGAAATCCTTGCGAAATTCTGTTTTTTGACTGAAAATTGGCTGGAGAACTCCGAAAGTGACTTCCGTTTCACAAAATTGGGTCTATTCGTTCGCCGGGTTCCGCCTTTATGTAGACGAACACATACTTTTGCGCGGGGACGAGCGGGTCTGGCTTTCACCGCGCTGTTTCAGTCTGCTCGTCAAGTTGGTAGAAAATGCCGGTCATCTCTTGACTAAGGAAGCTCTGTTGACCGACATCTGGGAAGGACAGATCGTCGAAGAAGGAAACCTCAACCACACGATCTCGAATCTCCGGAAGGCGCTGGGCGAAAGGCCTAACGAGAACCGCCTTATCGAAACGATTCCGCGCATCGGTTATCGATTTGTCGCCGCGGTCGAACCGGTTAAAGACGATGGCGATACATCTGAGTCGGTTGGGACTCGATTTGATGCGAAACGAGAGGCGGACGCGGGTCTCGTCAGCGGAGAAAAAAGTGGGAAGTTGCCTCCGTCAAGAATCGTCTCTTTGCTCCGGCGTTGGCCGATCTTGTTGGTGACCGGTTCGGTGCTGGTTGCTTCTATTGGGATATCACTGTTGGTGACTCGCCGCGAGAGGGCGACACCGACGGAAACGGATCGTTATGCTCCGGTCGCTCTGACGCACAGTCCTGTGCAAGACGCCTATCCGCACTGGACGAAAGACGGCCGCATTCGTTTTATGCGCATCACCCCCGATCACCAGGCCGAGTCGTGGATAATGAATGTTGACGGTAGCGATCAAAAACGAGTTAATGAATTTCCGGCGCCAAGATACGGGCGTTGGTCCCCTGACGACCAAAAGGTCGTATTTGTTAAGCCAAATGACAAGAGTGCTCTTTACCTTGCCAATGTCGATGGGTCAAATGAGATCGTACTTCCGTTTTACGAGGGGAACTGGGATTGGTCTCCTGATTCACGGGACATCGTTTACCAGAAGAAGCTCGGGGTGCAGACCAATCTGTTTATTTATTCGCTCGAAACGGGCGAGGCTCGAAACGTAACAAACCGACCGAACGACTTTGACGCAGATCCGACATTTTCGCCTGATGGCCGGCAGATAGCTTTTCTCAGTGATCGCGACGGTAACTCCGAGATCTATATCATGGACAGGGACGGGAGCCACATTCGGCGGCTGACCTTTGATCCTGCAACCGACACTCATCCTGTCTTCTCCCCGGACGGGACGCAAATACTCTTTGATTCGGACCGGGAGAAAGAGCATTCGGATGTATTCATAATGAACGCAGACGGCAGCGGTCAGCCCGTCAATCTAATAAATTGGCCGAACTCGTCTCAATATGTGGTTCCGGGATGCTGGTCGCCGGATGGAACTAAGATCGTTTTCGCGTCGGATCGAAACGGTAATGGCGATCTGTTTGTGACGAGCGCTGAGGGCGTCCGGCCGCAAGTGTTTTTGTCGGATGCGGCGAGGGACTTGCATTTTCCGTCGTATTCCCCAAATGGCCGGTTCGTCGCGTACGAGTCGACGTCGGAGAACAAAAGCGGAGAACTCCGGGTCTGGGATTCGGAAACCAAAAGAGAATCTCTTGTAATACGGACTGGAAGTGCCGGAATTATCCCCGCATGGTCCCCAAATGGCGATTCGATCGCGTTTCAGGGCACGATCGACGGGCAAACAGAGATCTATCTCGTCAACCCCGATGGCACCGGTCTGAAGAACCTGACGCAAAACCCGGCGAAGGATGCGTCGCCCACGTGGTCGCCCTCCCGCATGCAGATCGCATTTGTCTCTAATCGCGACGACTACAACCGTTTTCAGATCTACGTGATGAATGCGGATGGCAGCAATCAACAGCGCATTTATTACTCCAAAGCGATGAGCGCCGACCTTAGTTGGTCGCCCGACGGCAAACACATTGCTTTCGCAAACGACAAGGAAGACGACCGCCGGGGAAATTTTGAGATCTTCAGTATCGAGCCCTTTACGAGCGACCCGGAATCGCGGCTCACATTTCGTCCTCGCTATGATGTGACTCCGGCATATTCGCCTAGCGGAAGGCGTATCGCTTTTGTCAGTAATACGGACGGCAATTTCGAGATCTATGTAATGAATGCCGACGGTACAGGGTTGTTGCGGCTGACACGAGATCCGGCTGAAGACCTGACGCCGCGGTGGTCGCCGGACGGAACGAAGATCATCTTTAGCAGTAACCGTGGCGGAAAATTTGCGATCTATGAATTGCCGGCGCCGCAATAATTAGACGGGTGCCCTGTTTTGTCGTTTGGCTGATATGAGAAGAGTCGGGCGACGCCTACATACTTCCAAAGCGGCATGCCGTCCATTAATTACTGCTTCACTTTTTTCCCTGATGTGTGGCCACGGGCCGGACTGCTGCCGGTAACGGTCTTCATCAAATAGCACATAGCAGAATCGTCAAGGTTGTACTTGTCGGCTTTGATCCAGGTGAAGCCCTTGCAATTGGGGTTATTGGCGCAATCGGACTGGCATTGCTCGACTCGATCCTTTGGGTAGTACCCGAGCGATGTTCCGCTGAGCACTTTTTCATTTTCGATCAAGAAATCCGGCTGTCTACTGTCCGGGACCGTTTTAGCAGTGCCGCCACTCTTTGAGACTTTGGCCGAAGCGCTTTCATAGAGTTCCCGGCTGTAGTGTCCCACACGGGACACACCCGTAGTACTGTCGGCGCCATCGTATGTCAAAACGATGAATGCCGTGGCGTAGTACTCTTCGAACTTTCCTCGTGAATTCGTCTGCGAAGCCGCGGGAGTTGTTAGCCCGCGCGACCGGAGCACCCCTGCCCGCTCCTTTGTCCGGGCGTAAACGAGCTCGATTCTTTCAACGATCGAAGTTCCACGGCGATACTGGACAAAGAGCTGTGCCTCCGCGTCGGTCGACTTGTATTCCGACAGGGTTTCACTGATATCGCGTAGGGGTTGGCCCAGTACGCGTTCCGCATCCTGTTTGGTGCTCTTTCCCGGTACCAGGCCGTTGAATGCACTTTGCCCAAAGTAAGTCTCAAAACTCATGAGCAGAAGCAGAATAGTGAACAATGTTATGCGAATCATATCATTTCACCTCCATTACAAAGTCACTTTCGTTTGCCCCCAACCCCACAACGAAAACCGGTGCAGTTGAGCGATCCATCGCTGTTCAGGCTGCAACTTCCGTTACCCTTATAGGCGTCATGCGGGCCCTGCGCCGGGAGGTCCCAGTTAACCTGGAGAGTACTGCCTTCCATGTGACCTTTGAACGTGCTGTGATATTTGGCATAAGTCGTGTTGTCCGGGTCACCACAGTATTCGGCCCAATCGGTGCCCCCGGTTACCTGTTCGCACGAGCCGCTGATGGTTATCTTTGCGCCACCGACGCCCCACGTTCCGGTGAGCTTCGAGAACGCCGACAACTCGTCGGCGGTGCAGGGCCTGACACCGAGCGGCGTGCTTGGCTTAATGTCTCCTTTGCCGCCTGACTTAGAAGACGTTACCTGAGGCGACTTTTTAATTGCGTTATCCGTATCCGGGAGGTCTTCCACTTCAGGCGGGGTGGGTGGCTTCGTTTTAATCGCGTCGTTGGGGATCTCCTCAACTACGAATATGGCGCCAGCTGTCGCTATCCCGGGGTCGGCAGGCGAGGCCCCTCCTTTGTATTGCTTCCGAAACTCCGCCGCTTCCTTTTTCAGACAGTCGTATGGCGCCGCTAACGACTCGGCTTCCGTGATAAAGGGCGCGGCCGCGCCAGGTCGCCCGGTTTTATCCACTTCCGCCTTAGCCTGATCACGCAGTTGCGCGATGCGCTCCTGCGCTTTCATACCGCTTGCATTTTCGGCGATCACCTTGGCCATCAGCGGGCGGTTGCGGATAGAGGCGGGCAGCTTCAGCGACCATTCATAGGCATCACGGAACCTGCAAGTGCCCTCCATCCCCTTGATGTAAGCGGCCCCGTCAACGACGGTCTTCCAATAGTCCAGCTCTTCGTTGATGTTGGTAACGTCACACCCTTTGGCAGCCGCGCTATTGATGATACCTTGTGCGGGATCGATCGCCCCTTCTTCAAGAAGTCTGCGAGCCTGGGTCAGATCAGCGTTGCATGAGTTTTTATTGACACAGGCTTGAGCTTTCTCATTCAGCGCCGCGGCCGCCAGTTCAATTGTCGAGCTGGCGACTATCGCGTCGATCTCCTCGACGACATTGTCCATGGGTTGAAGATTGCATTGTGAGCCGTTTTGCCGGTATTTTTCCAGGATCTGCCGGGCTGAGCCCAGCTTACTGCTGGCGTTAGCGGCGACTGCCTCCACTTCGCTGACCGACGCCGAGTAATCACGCGCAAGAATAGAATTCTGACTGCTCAGCAGCTGCGTTACTGTGTCGATGCGCTGCCTCAGATCCAAGGGCACGTCCGCATTGTTCTGAGGTAAGCCGAACGTCTTCTTCAGCGCCGCAAGTTCGCCGGTCAGCGAGGCATTTCTGGGTTTGAGTGGTGCAATCAAGCCGGCGGCGCGAGTTTGCAGGGCCTTGGCGTTGCTTGCCGCTGTCTGGGCTTTGAGTGCTTCAGCCTGCAGTTCGTCCAGCTTCGCGGCGATATCGGAGATCAGGTACTTTCGAGAATCAGCGAGTTTGGCAAGTTCCTGGTTATCCTTGGCTGCCTGCTTGTCGAGTTCGCGAATTTGCCGTGCCAGATCGACAGCCGTGCGATATGCCGTCTGAAGATCCTTCGAGAAGTCCCGCGGGTTCTTCGGGTCTGTACACTGTTGTGCGAGGCCGGCGCTCTGGTCCAGGAGGGATCTGAGCGACTGCTCCTGGGCCGCGGCCTTCGTCCCTGCTGTCTGGATCGAATTGCGCAATCTCTCCCCCGCCCGGCAACTATCGACCCCCGGCTCGACATTTGTTCGTGTCGCTATCGATTCGATCTCTTTGGCAAGGGCGTTGATCCGCTCATTGGTCTGCGGAGCGGCTTTTACCAACTCGTCCAACAGATCTCTCGATCCGTTAACGGTTTTCACGGCAGCCGTAACATCGCTTTGCAAGGCGAAGACGCG
>JBGAVC010000031.1:0-41655 GCA_044228265.1 Pyrinomonadaceae bacterium | reverse complement strand
CCGTATTCGCTAGCAAGTTTGTGAAACGGTTTCTCAGGAAACTTCGTGAACGCGTCAGCCGGATAATTGCCGGCGAGCATCCGTAGGTTCCATTTGCGGGCGTCCTCGACGCTGTCGCTGTGCGTTTCGACCTCCATGCCATCGGTAAGTTCAGTAGTGCAGGACACGGTCTCGTGAGCTCGGCCCTTAATGTCGACGAGACACATTCGGCATGCTCCGACGGGTTTGAGACGGTCGTCGTTACAAAGTGTCGGAATGTCGATGCCCATCTGGCGTGCGGCGGCAAGTACGGTTACGCCATCCGGGAATTCACCTTCTTGTCCATTTATCGTAGCTCTTACCATGGCGATCCTCGTTTGCTGCAGGTCGTGGGTCTCGGCCCTCCTCTCTGGGACAAAAAATATGCGTCGGCGAAGAAGAGATCCGCTTGCTTAAATTATACAACCCTCCCCACGTGACCTAGGTCACACCTGACGCGCGGTCCTTTTTGAAGGAACGCCTGACCCCGCGATCACTACTTTTTTGAAACAATCACATCGCCGCCCTTCATGACGAATTTAACGTTCTCGAGCGCCGCAATATCTCTGAGCGGATCTCCGGTGACAGCGATCAGGTCGGCAAATTTCCCGTTCTCGATGCTGCCAAACATCGCCCGCTCGCCCGCGAGCAGATCGGCCGCATTTGTCGTGGCCGCTTGGATCACTTGCAGCGGCGTCATCCCCGAAGACGCATAGGCCTTGAACATCAACTTTGCCGATTCGCCTCGCGACATCCCCGGCACATCGTAGTATTCGTCCGAGCCGGCGGCAATACGCACGCCGGCTTTGATGGCTCTCGACAGACGGCTGCTATTTCCCGCTGCAAACTGGTTTCCCTGTTCGACGGCCTGCTTTTGCTGCTCGGCTGTCGCTCCGGGCTGGGCCAAAAACTTGGCGTAAAAATCTGCCGGGTAATCGGTCGGCACCAAATAGATCTTTTTCTGTGCCATCATCGTCAGGACGTCGTCCGGGATTACGTAACCGTGTTCAATGGAATCGACGCCCGCTTCGGCCGCGATGCGCGTCGCCATATCGCCGATAGCGTGGGCGGCGACCTTTCTGCCGACGCGGTGTGCCTCCTCGACGATCACTTTCAATTCATCCAATGAAACGATCCGCGGCCCTGTGTTGACGATGACCTTGATCTGGTCGGCCCCGTCATACAACGCTTGCCGAACAGCCCGACGGGCCTCCTCGACGCCGTTGATCGCAACATATTCCTGCTCGATCAACTTCTGCGTTTCTGCGCTCATTCGGCCAAACTGGCCGCCCGCCGCTGAAAGTGCACGCGTCGAGGCATAAATACGGGGCCCTACGACCCAGCCATCGCGAACCGCGTCCCGAAGTGCGACATCTCCGTTTAGGCCGGAATTGCCCAGATCGCGGACCGCCGTAAACCCCGCCTCGAGCATCTGCCGGCCCATCGCCACTCCGAGAAGCGCTCGACGAGTTGTCCCGAGCTGCGTGACCGTCAGGATCATGTTCGGATCGTCATCGCCAAGACGTGAATCGTAATTTTGCAGGAGATGCGTATGACAATCGATCAACCCGGGCAGCAACGTTACGTCGCCGAGTTCGATCACGGTAGCGCCGTCAGGGACCTTCAAATTCTCACCGGCGTCGACGACACGGCCGTTCGTCACCAAGACGACTGCATTTTTGATCACGACGCCGCTTCTGACGTCAATCATTCGAGCCGCGCGGACCGCAGTCATTTTTGGAGCCTGTGCGGGCAAGACCGCTGCAGAGGACGCGATCAGCACAAAGATGCATATGAACGCCAGCTTTGCCTTGTTTCTCATATTTTTCCCATAGGTGAAGAAGGTGGTTCTGACACCGCTGCCCCCTAAACCCCGGCATCAGGCAGGCAGAACGTCCGCCAGTATGCCGGCGAATCGTTGAACATCGCCATACGAATTATAGAGCGGTGCCGGAGCAGCCCGGATAACGTCGGGTTCACGCCAGTCGGCGGAAACACCACGGTCGCAGATCGCGTCGAGCAGCGTCCGGTCGGCATTTCTCAGCCGTATCGAAAGCTGACAACCGCGTTGGCTAGGATCTCGCGGCGTGATGATCTCGATTCGCGGATCCTTTATCGAATCAATAAGCGATTCGAGATAGCCGGTTAGCTTTCTCGAACGCTCGACAAGCTTGTCCATCCCGACCTCGTCGAAGATCTCGAGCGATGCCCGCAGAGCGGCCATCTGGAGAATCGGAGGATTAGACAACTGCCAGCCCTCGGCCCCAGCGATCGGGTGAAAGTCGGGGCCCATCAGAAAGCGCGTTCCCTTGTCGTGGCCCCACCAGCCGGCGAAACGAGGGACGCCATCCGCGTTTGCGTGCCGTTCATGCACGTATGCACCGCCGACCGCTCCCGGACCGCCGTTGAGGTATTTGTAAGAGCACCAGACGGCAAAATCGACATTCCAGTCGTGCATTTGCAGCTCGATATTTCCGACCGCGTGGGCGAGGTCAAATCCCACGACCGCACCCGCACGATGGCCGGCATCGGTGATCTCCCGCATCTGAAATGCCTGACCGGTGTAGTAGTTGACGCCGGGAAGCAAAACCAGAGCGATCGAGTTACCATCGCGTTTGATGTATTCGATGATTTCATCGTTGCGCAATGTCGATTCGCTCTCGCGCGGAGCTAGCTCGACAAGACATTCCGCCGGATCGAGTCCGTGAAAACGTATCTGCGACTCGACCGCGTAGCGGTCTGACGGAAATGCACCGCTTTCGATGACGATCTTTCGACGTTCTCCCTGCGGCCGATAGAACGATACCAGCAGCAGATGCAGGTTGACCGTTAGTGCATTCATCACAACGGTCTCCGACGCATGGGCACCGATGATCCGGGCCATCGGCTCGGTCAAAAATTCGTGATACGGCAGCCACGGCTTTTTGGCATGCAAGTGCCCTTCGACGCCGAGCCTTGCCCAGTCGTCCATTTCCTGATCGACATACGCTCGGGCCGTAGTTGGCTGCAGTCCGAGCGAATTACCAGTGAAATAGATAACCTCGCTGCCATCGCTCGTCCGTGGGATCAAAAACCGCTGACGATAACTCGAGAGCGGGTCCGCGGCGTCCGCGCGGGACGCGAATTCGGCTGTCGGTTCGAAAATAGCAGATTCGGGTTTCATAAGATCACTTGTCAAATGTAATTGACTCGCCGCAAATTGAAAAGTGATGTGCGTGCCGGTGCGATCCTGAACGCTATCACCGTCGTTCGCCTAATTCCTCGATCGGCATACCAAAACTTTTTTCACACTTGTGATTTCGGTCATATTTCTTCATTTGCTCTCTTGAGATGATCGTACATAGCAAATTGAGACGGAGGACAAATGCAGAACTTTACGACAAGAACGATAAGAGATATAGCAGTCGAATTGCCCCAAACCACTCGCGTGTTTGAGTCGTTCAAGATCGACTATTGCTGCGGCGGCCGAAAGATGTTCTTTGACGCATGTCGAAACGCGAACGCCGACCCTGAAAAGGTGATCGAGGGCCTTAACCATGTACTCGACGCCCCGGCCACGCCGGACCAGGTCCGCCTCGCGTCGGAGCCGCTGACTGAGCTGATCGACCACATTCTCGACAAACATCACACGTTCACGCACGATGAACTCCGCAATCTTCCTCCGCTGATGGATAAGGTCGCTCGTGTGCACGGCGAGCATCATCCCGAGCTGCTAGAGCTTCGTAACCTCCTGACGAATCTCGCGAGCGACCTATCCAAGCACATGTTCAAGGAAGAGAACGTGTTGTTCCCGTACATCAAGGACGTCGATACGGCGATCACCCAAAACAGGTCGCTAATGTACCCCCCGTTCGGAACGGTCCAGCACCCGATACGCATGATGATGGCCGAGCATGACACCGCGGGTGACATACTGAAGGAAATGAGACGGCTTTCGAACGACTACACGATCCCGGACGGTGCGTGTCCGAGCTACGCCGGGCTTTATAATCGGCTGGAAGCACTTGAACGCGACCTGCATGAGCACATACATTTGGAGAACAATGTCTTGTTCCCTCGCGCTGCGGAACTTGAAGAAACCGCTTTTGCGGCGGCGTGATCCAGGGAGTGAAAAATGTCCACACTCGAAATGGCGATAACACCTGTTCGGGCATTTCGCGTAAAACAGATCGCTCTCCCAACAGAACACGGAGGCTGGGGCTTCCTGTTCGAACCGATCGTGGCGGCGATAGCGATCGCTTTTTCGCCCGCCGCGATCTGGATCTCATTGATGGCCCTCGGAGCGTTTCTTGCCCGCCAGCCGCTAAAAATATTCATTGCAGACCGCATCGGGACTCGGATACCAGGTCGTGGAAATGCGGCGCTTTTGTTTTTGAGCCTTTTTGGTTCGGTATTCGCAGCCGGACTGATCGGCGCGGCGTTCACCGGCGGCTCGCTGCCGTTGGTTCCGTTCCTGTTCGTGTTGCCGCTCGTGCCGTTCCAGATCTACGCCGATGTGAGCCGTAAAAGCCGTCAGTTGTTGCCTGAATTGGGCGGAGCCGTATCGGTCTCTGCGACGGCCGCCGCCATCGCTCTTGCGGGCGGCTGGGGCTGGCCAGCCGCGACCGCTTTGTGGGCGGTCTTTATTTGCCGACTGGTACCGTCGATCATCTATGTCCGCCAGCGGCTGCTGTTGGAAAAAGGAAAGGCATTTTCGCGAGGCCTGCCCGTGGCGTTACACATAGCGGCGTTTATCGTTACACTCGTACTGGGCTATTATCGGCTGATACCGTTTCTTGTATTGCTCGCGATGGCTATCCTGCTCTACCGGGCGGCCGAAGGGCTTTCGCCGCGACGAAAGAAGCTAAAGGCTATGAAGATCGGAGTTCGCGAGTTGATCTATGGATCACTGACGGTGGCTTTGATCATTACGGGCCACTTTACGGGGCTATGAAAGTGGTTTCGTGGGTACCGGCCATGCGAGAGACCCGACGCCGGGACCGCCGAAACGATCTATATGCATAACGTAGATATCGACATCGTCGAGATGTCGCTCGACGTCGTAAAATTCGCGATCAACCGCATTACCGAGACTGACCCTGTACTTGGTTTCCCAAAAAAAGCTGAAGAACTCGAGGCTCTTGTTGGCGAGACGATCACGCCAAAAGGTATCGGCGGAGAAAAGGCATTTCAGCTCTTTCGTGACGTGCTCTTAAAAGCAAGCATCTCGATCGATCATCCGCGACACCTTGCGTTCGTACCGGCGTCGCCCACGCGGGCCGCGATCATGTTCGACCTCGTTACGTCCGCCTCGAGCATCCACGGAGCGTACTGGATGGAAGGCGCCGGCGGCATTTTTGCAGAAAATCAGGCGATGAAATGGCTCGTCAAGTTGACCGGAATGCCCGAACCGGCCTTCGGCGTCTTCACGAGCGGCGGCACCGAGGCAAACCTTTCCGCAATGGTCGCCGCGCGCGAAGATTGGCGCTCACGGCTCGACGAGCGGCGGACCATGCGCGGTATGGTCATCACATCCGACGGCGCACATTCATCGGTCAAGGCGATGGCAAAGGTCATCGATGTCGATATTCATCTTGTCGTGACGGACGGCGGGCGTTTCGAAGCCGAAGGCCTACGGAAGGAGATCGATTCCCTTTCCGCAAGCGACCGAAAGCGTCTGTTCGCCGTGATAGCGACCGCTGGAACTACAAACGCGGGGATCGTCGACGACCTCGCCGGGATTGCCGACATCTGCAAAAATGAAAAGATCTGGTTCCATGTCGACGCCGCGTACGGCGGCGGAGCGCTGGCATCGACATCCATGGGTCATTTGTTCCGCGGGATCGAGTCTGCTGACAGCGTCACCATCGACCCTCACAAATGGCTGTTTTCGCCGTACGACTGCGGGGCAGTGATCTATCGCGAACCGGAACTCGCAAAACGGGCACACGCGCAGGAAGGCTCGTATCTCGACATTTTCCGCGGCGAAACGAACGGATTTAACCCGTCCGACTATCAAATCCAGCTCACTCGCCGTCTCCGCGGCCTGCCGCTCTGGTTCTCGCTCGCGACGCACGGTACCGACCGCTATGCCGTCGCCGTAGACCGCGGCATCGAACTCGCGAATATCGCGGGCAAGATAATCACCGAAAGCGAACACGTCGAACTTGTACGCGAACCGAGCCTGTCATGCGTGCTGTATCGCCGCATAGGCTGGACGCCAGACGATTATTGGAACTGGACGTACGTCAACCACAAGAAAGGCTTTGCCCTTGTGGCACCGACCAAATGGCGCGTGGGGAACGAATACGAGACGGTCTCGCGATTTTGCTTTATTAGCCCCGACACCACCGAAAAGGACATCCGTGACATTATCGACACGATGAAATAAGCAGGCAGCTTCGGTGCACCTTCAAATGCCAAGATCCGCTCGGGTTTTACCTAGCCACGTAAGAGCGGCTCCGGAAAAGAGCTGTTGTCTCGTTTCATCATCGTAACGGGCGTCTTCTATGAGCTTCCCCGGTCTCAGTTCCCCGAGCGGAAACGGGTAATCGGTCCCGAGAGCGATGCGTTCCGCACCTACGAGCCCGATCAGGTAGTCAAGGATTTCCCGCCGATGAACCAGCGAGTCGAAGTACATCCGCTTGAGATATCTTCCCGGAGAATGTGGGTTGTCGACGGCGCAAAGATCGGGCCGCACGTCGAATCCGTGTTCTATTCTGCCGATCGTTGCGGGAAAGCCGCCGCCGCCGTGAGCAAAGCATATGCGAAGTCCGGCACATTTCTCCAGTGTCCCAGAAAAGATCAGTGAGCAAATAGCCCGCGACACCTCAGCGGGCATGCCGACCAGCCAGGGCAGCCAGTATTTTTGCATGTCTCGTTCGCCCATCATGTCCCACGGATGGACAAAGACGCTCATTCCGAGTTCTTCGCAAGCCTTGAAAAATTCCAAAAACCGCGGCTCGCCCAGGTTTAGCTGATTGACGTTGGTCCCGATCTCAACACCGGCGAGTCCAATCGCACGGCATCGTTCGAGCTCACGGACCGCGAGCGACGTGTCCTGCATCGGGACCGTACCAAGACCAACGAACCGGAGCGGAAATTCCGAAACGATCTCGGCGATGCCGTCGTTCAAAAAACGGGAGATCTCGGCCCCGTCAGCCGGCTTTGTCCAATAACTGAACATCACGGGCACGGTCGAGAGGACCTGCACATTTACGCCGGCCTCGTCACACTCTTCTATGCGTTTGACGGCGTCCCAGCAATTGTCGCCAACGTCGCGAAAAGCGGTACCGTCGTCCCGGACCATACGTGCACAACTTGGCTTGTAATGATCAAGTGAAATGAACCCGCCGTATCCGAACCGGTCCTTCCATCGAGGGATATCGCGAGGAAGTATGTGGGTATGTACGTCGATCTTGAGCACTCAGGTATTGTGTCACGCGAGTTTGGCTTGAGCCAAATTTACGCCTGCCCGTCGACAAAAAAAAGCCCGGAAACCCTGAGGGCATTTCCGGGCGTGATGATCGAGGAATAGCAACGAAGTTTATGGATCGATCCTGTCAGGATCGTCCGAGTCCTCGTCGTCTCCGGGCCGCCTTCCGCCGCCGCCTGCGCCCAACGACGGAGGCTGGATGTACGGGATCTTGGCTTCCCGCATGGCGTTATTGAGATTGGCGAGGTCTTCTGAGACCAACTTTCTGACAATCTCGGCTGCCGGCGGTATCCGCTGAGCGAGGGCGTCGATCTGCGCCATTTCGTAATCAGACGGGGCGTTCGATGAGTTCTCTATCGCGACCAGTAGCAGGGCAGCCCGCTGACTAAGCGGCGTCGGATACTGAACCAGCGGCGGGCCGGCCGCGCTGAGATTGGCGACTTCCGAAGGCGGAGTTCCCCACGAGATATAGGCCGCATCCACTTTCTTCAGCAACTCCGTCGCCATCGTCTTGATGTTGTCCGGTATCTGAGGGGCGCCGGGACGTTTCCACGACTCGATCGCGTTGTTCAGGTTGGCACGAAGTCCCGATGTCGGGTTTGTCATCATGTTCCCGGCCAATTGGGCCTGCATAACGAGGGGCTGGAGCTTATTAAGCGCCGCACGCTTCTTAGCCCGGTCTTCCGCTGAGAAACTGACGCGCGGATCTTCAATAATGGTCAGCGGTTTGGTCAGCTCAGTGTCACCGCGTTTGATCTTGACGGTGTACGTGCCCGGATCGACACGAAATCCCAGGTTTGCGAGGGCCGCCGCAAACCCGCCCGGGCCGCCGGGGGCTCCGCCCTCAGCACCGCCCGCACCGCCGGCACCGCCCGCTGCAGGAGCTCCCTGCGGAAGAGCCGGACGCGAGCGCATATCCCATACATAGCGGTTAATGCCTTGAGTGGCGTTGCAGGTTTGTGCTCCGCCCCCGCCAAATCCGAAGCCACCGCCACCGCCGCCTCCGCCGCCGCCGCCAAAGCCGCCGCCTTGGGGCAGCTGCGGAGCATTAGGATTAGGCCGGGTGCAATTGACGGTACGAACGGTCTGCCCCGCCGCATCCTGGATGGTGATCGTCACATTTTCCCGTTCGGCGAGCGGTTCTTTGAGATAAAAATTGATCATCGCTCCTGCCGGCGGGTTCTGGCCGTAGAATGCCTTGTCTGTCGTCGGCGAGCGGTTATTCCAGGTCCGCCACATGACCGACTGGCGGGGATCGAACAAATATACGCTGCCGCTCATGGCATTTTGGCTCAACTGTTCGAGCGGAGTGATGTCGTCCATCACCCAGATCGAACGTCCGTGGGTCGCGAGTATCAGATCGTTCTCACGTGGATGGATCTGTATGTCGAACACGGGAACGGTCGGGAGATTCTGCCTAAATTGCATCCAATGTCCGCCGCGGTCGGTGGACGTGAAAAGCCCAAATTCGGTGCCGAGAAACAACAGGTTGGTGTTTCTGGGATGCTCGCGGATCACTTTTACCGTTCCGTTCTCAGTCTTTAGGTTCGAAGAGATCGACTTCCACGTCTCTCCAAAGTCATTGGTCTCGTAAACGTAAACCTTGAAATCGCCGTTGCGATGACCGTCAAACGTAACCAACGCCGTCCCTTCGTTCAGTCTCGAAGCAATCACACGCGAAACATATGTGCCTTTCGGAAGGCCCGGAATTTTGTCGACGACGTTCTTCCACGTCTGCGCGTCACGCGTGACCTGCAGATTGCCGTCGTCGGTTCCGGCCCAGAGAACGTTTCTGTTCAACGGAGACTCCGAGATGCTCGTGATCGCCGGATAGTCCTGGACGCCGTCATGGCGCGACCGCGTGTTCTTGTCCGGAACCCGGCCCAATATCTCGAGCTTATTACGATCGACACCGGTGGTCAGGTCAACATTGCCGACCTTGGTCCAACTGTCGCCGCGGTTAGTCGATTTGAAGAGAAAGTTGCCGCCGTAGTAGATCGTGTTGTGGTCGTAGGCCGAGATCAGGATCGGCGAGTTCCACTGGAAGCGGAAGAACTTTTCGTCAAAATCTTCCCGCGGACGGATCGACTTGTTTTCGCCGGTGACCACATTCCGGCGAATAAGATTACCGTCCTGCGACTCCGTATATACGATCGCCGTGTCCTGCGGGTCCGGTTGAGCGTAAAAACCGTCGCCGCCGCCGATCGTGTACCAGTCGTCGTTCGTGATGCCGCGAGGATTGAACGACATGCTCGGACCGCACCATGCGTTATTGTCCTGCAGGCCGCCGCATATCTTGTACGGCATGCCATTGTCCACGCCGACTTCGTAGAACTGTCCGATGGCCACGGTGTTCGCATAGTCCCACGTGCGCCCACGATCGTATGTGATGTTAATACCGCCGTCATTGCCGATGATCAAGTGATTTGAATCGTTGGGGTCGATCCAGATGGCGTGAGTGTCCGCATGCGGAGCACGGGCGAAATTGCCACTCCATGTTTTGCCGCCGTCTTCCGAATACTGCATCGTGACGCCGCCGACCCATACCCGCTGATCGTTGTTTGGATCGACGCGTATCTGGCTGAAGTACATTGGCCGGGGATTGCTGTTTATGTCGGCGACGCGCGTCCAAGTTTCGCCCTTATCGTTCGAACGGTAGACACCGCCGTTGGCATGCTCGATCAACGCGTAAACGATGTTAGTGTCCCTGGCGTAGATAGATATCGCGTTGCGTCCGGTTTCTTCAAGATTCGCCGGCCGTGGGGATGGCGCGTTCTCGGTGTCGTACGGCATTCCCTTGGTGATACGCGTCCAGGTGTCGCCACCGTCGACCGACTTGTAGAGTCCGCTGCCTGGACCGCTGCCGGCAAAACCAAACGCCGTTCGCCGACGCTGGTACGTTGTCGCGTAGAGGATGTTGGGGCTCTCACGGTCAACTGCCAGATCGCTCGCGCCTGTATCGTCATTGACCCGTAGGACCTGTTTCCATGTCGCTCCGCCGTCGGTCGTCTTGAAAACGCCGCGCTCCGGACTCGATGCCCAGAGATTGCCTGTGGCAGCTACCCAGACGATGTCGGGATTGGTGGGATGAACGGCGATACGCGCGATATGCATGGTACCGCCAAGTCCCATAAACTTCCACGTCTTGCCCCCGTCGAGAGACCTGTAAATGCCATTGCCCCACGACGAGCTCTGACGGTTGTTGGCCTCGCCGGTACCCGCCCAAATGATCGACGGGTTTGACGGCGAGATCGCGATGTCGCCGACGCTCGGAACGCTTTCCTTGTCAAAAAGGTTCGTCCACGAGGTTCCGCCGTTTGTCGATTTCAAGATGCCGCCGGCCGCCGTCGCGACGTATATCAGACGGGAATCGTTCGGGGCGACCTCGATGTCATCGATACGTCCACCCATGGTGGCCGGACCGATCTCGCGAAACTTGAGCCCGGACACCGCCGACTGAAACGCCTTTTGCGGATCCGGCGTCGGCGAAGGTTGAGCCGTCGGCGAAGGCGAAGCAGACGGTTTGCCTTTCGGCTTACCTTTTGCCTTGTCCTCCTGGCCGGAGATCGCAATTACGCAAAATGATAGTAATAACAGGAAAGAGAACGCGCGTTTGCGCAGACGGAAAACTCTCATGATCTTCTTGTCCTCGTAATAGTCGGAATTCTTTCTGGAAAAGAGTATTCAAATAGTACAATGCACTTTGTTTGAATTTGCTAACAATTTAGGGCACTTCCGCACAATTTTCAAATAGATCTCGCCTGAAATCGCCGCTTTGCAAAACTTTACAATGCTTGGGCGGCCTTGGTGGCAGTATCGCGTTATGTCAGGCACGAGATTCAGAACATCCGGCGATCGGATGGCAGATCCGAGATGTTATAATTTGTTGAGTGAACGAGCTTAAAGGAACACACCTCGTCGCACGTCCACGGCGCCGCACTCGGAGCTTCTCGAAATGAAAATACGAACAGCCTTCTTTGTTTGCAGCTCCATACTCGCCGCCGCCGCGATATTTGGATTTCTGACGATGAAAAGAGCAGGAAGCTCGGCCGCAGAGCCCGCTCCTGTTGCCGAGAACATCGTCCGCGCCGAGCCGTTCGGGCCCGATCAGGCTGCGTTCGACGCTGCAATAGCCTATGTCACACGCAGCTCCGCCGTCCGCAAAAACCTGGTTGGCAGCCGCAACCGCCTCATCTCTTTTCAGCCGATCCAGATAGAATCGAAATCCGGCGAACCGCGCCAGCCACCGTTTCGATTCCGGGCAGTGTTTTACGATTACTCGCGTAATCGGGATGTAATTGCCGAGAGCCGGTTCGACCGTAGCGAACCCGTAAAGATCTCGTTCTCCAATGATCAACTGCCGCCGAACGACGAAGAGTTTTCCGCCGCCGTCGATATCGTAAAAAAAGATCGAGACCTCGGCCCCGGCCTCAACTCGAGATCGCAGGCCGTCTATCCGCCGATGCCGCCCGTCCTCTACCCCTACGACGCTAAAGACAAGGTCGAGCGGACGGTCTTTGTCGGGCTGCGATCGACCGACGGATCTAACCAAAATGAGATCGTCGGGGTCAACATGATCAGCGGCAAGGTCATTCGCTACCCTTCCAAAGCGCCTCGCACTGCCAAGGCTGCTCCCCAGGGCTGCGGCCTTGCCAGCAGCGGCGGATCGAATGGCCGGGCGATCGCGGGATCTGCTCGAATAACCATCTCAAAACCCGTCGGCAACGCCGAACAGGTCGAATTATGGGACTTCATCGTCAATCGACCCTCTTCGTCGAGCGGGACGGACGGCTCTGGAATCGAGCTGACGGACATCAAATACAAGGGGAAACTTATGCTCAAGCGACTGCACATTCCTGTGCTGAATGTGCAGTATGTGTTCGGCTGCGGTCCGTTCCGTGACTGGCAGTACGCCGAAAGCGATTTCACCACGCCGGCGGGTTCCGCTGACCTCGCTCCCGGCATCAGATTCTGTCCCAGCCCTGCGACGACGATCGTCGAGAACCGTTCGGACGCGGGCAATTACCGCGGCATCGCAGTTTACAACCAGAACGGTGCGACCGTTCTGGTAACAGAGATGGCGGCAGGCTGGTACCGCTACCTTAACGAATACCAGTTCCTGAACGACGGAACGATAAAGCCGCGGTTCGGATTCGGTTCGATAACCAGCAGCTGCGTCTGTATCCAGCGTACACACCATACATATTGGCGGATGGATTTTGACGTCATCAGCCCATTCAATCGAGTTTACCAGGTGAACGCGTCAGGGCCGCCGGTGCTCGAATCGACCGAGTACACCACGCTGCGATCCGCCGGCATGAGCTGGATCATTCAGGACACCACGACCGGATACTCGGTTACCTTAACGCCGAATGCCAATGACGGGACCGCCCTGGACGACGCTTTCGGCAAAAGCGATCTCTGGCTGCTCACGTACAAACCCTTTCCGACAGAGATCAGTGACAGCCCGGTCGATCCGTCGATCGACCTGTCGTCATATCTCAATGACGAATCGACCGATAACACGGATATCGTCATCTGGTACGCTACGCATATCAAACGAAGCGACGATACGAGCTTTGCCGGTGACCCGCTTCTCAACGGTACATACACGCCGGGGCCGGATATCAAGGCGAACTGGTAACGAGGCTGATGCTCAAGGTCCTTCGGCGAAGTTCCTTTAACTAGAACTAAGGCTGTTCGAACGATCTGAGTCGCTCGAACAGCCTTTTTCTTACCTCTTACCGGCACTTTATCGAATCGCACTTAGGATCACTTAATGACCGTCGGCACAGTACGTTTCTTTTCCTTTTCCAAGTCTGCCTCGACGTTCTTGCCCGTCGCGTCCCAGTTGAAGTTCATTATGAACCGGCCCGCATCCTTCATCTCTTTGATGGCATCGTCACGACGCTTTTCGACCTGCTCCTTTGTGGCGAACTTGTACATATTCTTGCTGCCAATGTCTTCGCCCGAAAGTTCGATGTTTCTGATCACCTTAAGCTGCCCGCCCGTATCGAGCCGCTCTCCGCGGTCAGCCGCGGCCGAAAGCACCGTCTTGTCGATATAATCGCTGCAAAGCCCTTCGATCCGGTCGCCATCGCGGTCGATCCTCAGAAATTCGTCCGCCGTCATCGAAACCGTGTTTGAAACGTAAAATCTCCGCTCAAACTTCTCCTTACCGGCTTTGTCCTTGAATATCGACGAAGTGTCCCATGTGCAGACCAGAAATACTGTCTGGTTCTTTGCCTTCGCTTGAGGCGAACTGGCTTTTTGTCCTTGAACATTGACGACGTGTCCCATGCAGACGCCTGGTGATCGCTTCCAGACACCACCCACAAACGAACAACACGACCGAAGCCGTGATGGCAGCGATCCTCAGGTGAATTGATCGTTCACATTTCATCGTGAATAACCTCCTAATAGACACCGACCGATCCTCGATCTCTACGAGACGACCGGCGGCGGTTCCATCCTGGTACCGCACGAACGGCACGTTCGCAAAGATTCGGAAGTGTAAAACCTCTTAAAGACACCCTGAAACTGCGTCGTGATGTCCTCAAGCTGAAAATACTCTTCATAGAGCTTCTCGTTGCAGTTCTCGCAGAACCAAAGCAGGCCGTCGAGCTCGCCTGGCCGGCGCTTCCGTTCAATGACAAGGCCGACCGAGCTGGCACCGCGGATCGGGTTATGCGGAACCCGCGGCGGCAATAGGAACATCTCACCTTCACGGATCGGCACCTCAACCGCGCGTCCGTCCTCCTGGATCTGCACCTTGATGTCGCCTTCGAGTTGGTAAAAAAGTTCCTCGCCTTCATCCCAATGGTAGTCTTTCCTGGAGTTGGGCCCGCCGACGACCATCACGATGAAATCTTCGTCGTTATAAACACACTGGTTCCCGACCGGCGGCTTGAGCAAATGCCGGTGCTCGTCGATCCATTGTTTGAAGTTAAACGGACGTCGGATCATAGAGGAATTTAACCACGAAATGACACGAAAGATCACAAAAGGTGTTTGATGACTCTTATTTGTGCAGTTTCGTGTTCTTTAGTGTTTACAGACTTGCGAGTTTCTCGACCGTCCGCCAGTTCCTACCGGTGTATGATACCCTCGGCTTCTTTTCGAAGAATCCCTTTGTCAGCAGGCTGCCGGCCACGCCGTTCGGCAAAAGGTTGTAGATCTCTCGATCGCGCACCTCGTAACGCTCACCGGGGAATGCCGACGCCTGAAGAAGAGCCTCCTTTTCGGCCGGCATCGGTTCTTTGAGAAACAGCACGTGCATATGTTTGTGGCTCTCGTACTGCCCGTCAAAGGGGTTATTTCTCAAGACGCGTTCGATGTCAGCCTGTTCGCGGACCATAACTGGTATTGTCATCTGAAAGTCGTTCTCTATAGCGTCTTCGATCTTACCGCAAAGTTTCACCTCGGCGGTTTTGTCAGCGTCAAACGCAATATTCCCACTATTGATGTAGGTGGAAACGCTCTCGAACCCCAAACGTTCGAATGTCGCTCGAAGAGCTTCCATTTTTATCATCTTGTTCCCGCCGACGTTGATCCCTCGGAGCAAAGCGATATAACGCATATTGAAGACTGTCGAAACCGCCCGCGTCAACGGGCGGTCCGTTAGGTTAATGAACTGGCCCGCCCCTTACGCAGCGGGTTCTGACGATGCCATCTCAATTACGAACCTATATCTCACGTCGGCTTTGACGGTTCGTTCATATGCCTCTTCGATACGATCGGGCGTGATTACCTCGACATCGGATACGATATTGTGTTCCGCACAGTAATCCAGCATTTCCTGTGTCTCGGCGATGCCGCCGATGCTGGAGCCGGCAAGGATGCGATTGTTGCCGGCAAGTGAAAACGCCTTTGCCGAGATAGGATTTTCAGGAAGTCCGACCAGCACCATCGCTCCGTCGACGTCCAGTAGCCGCAAATACATGTCCATCTCATGGTCGGCCGAAACACAGTCTAGAATGAAGTTCAACGTCCCTTTGAGGCTTTTTAGCGCTTCTGGATCGGTGGTAACGACAAAATGATGTGCCCCGAGCTTTAATGCATCCTCCCGTTTCGATGGAGAAGTGCTGAGGACCGTTACTTCCGCACCCATCGATACCGCCAGCTTGACGCCCATGTGGCCGAGTCCGCCGAGTCCGACGATCGCGGCCTTGGTCCCGGGCCCGACGTTAAAGCGGCGGAGCGGCGAATACGTCGTGATACCGGCACAGAGCAGCGGCGCGACGCCGGCGAGCGGCTGGTTCGGCGATATCTTCAACGCGAACGCTTCGTCGACGACGTAATGTTTAGAGTAGCCGCCGTAAGTCGGCGTCACCTCGTCCATTTCGGTGCCATTGTATGTGGCGGCGCAATGGACCTTGCAGAACTGTTCCTGATCAGCCTGACATGCCGAACATGTACGGCATGAATCTATAAAACAACCGATGCCGGCGATATCGCCGACCTTGAATTTGCTTACATCGGAGCCTACCCGGGTAACTCGACCGACGATTTCGTGGCCAGGCACCATCGGATAGGTCGAATTATTCCATTCGCCTCTGGCTTGATGTATGTCCGAATGACAAATGCCGCAATAATCTATGTCGATCAGAATGTCGTTCGCGCCGACGCGTCGGCGAACGAAGCTGAAAGATCCAAACTTTGCCTCAGGCCCTTGAACCGCATATCCGCGGGTAGCAATTCCTTCCTGTTCAGGTGCGATCATGACTAATTTACTCCTTGAAATTTACGATCCAATTGTCGCTATCACTTTCAACTCGATCGCGATCGGCGTCGGCAGAGAGCCTACCTCGACGGTCGTTCGGCACGGCTGATTGTCGGCAAAATACTCGGCATAAATGCTGTTGTAGGTCGCAAAATCGGCCTTCATGTTTGTCAGAAAAACGGTAACGTCGACGATGTTCTCCCACGACGAGCCTGCGTCTTCGACAATGGCACGCACGTTAGCGAACACAGAACGGCACTGCACCGCTATGTCGTATGAGACGATCGAGCCGGCGTCGTCAAGCTCCACGCCCGGGATCTGAGACGATCCGCGCTTTCGCGGGCCGACCCCGGACAAGAAGAGCAGGTCGCCTACCCGTCTTGCATGCGGATAAGCACCTACCGGTTCGGGAGCCCTTGATGAGAACAAGTCTTCCATTTGCTCTAATCTTTCAGTAGTATCGCACGGCGAGGTTCCGCGGCCGAACCAGAGGGATGCATATCTGTAGTTCTGCTGTGGAAAAATCCACGGCGGGTACGGCCTTGCGACATGGCACATTAACGGTTGGCAGGGCACTCACTTGATGGTTCGCCCGTCTGTTCGGCCTTTCGCTGTTTCGTTGCACGCACGGGAGGCGGCCGAGGCTTCGGCATATTCTTTGCGTAGTTTTAGGTCGTACTGGTATGTGATGAGAGGTTTAGGCCGCTCATCTGAACCCTCCAACCCGGCAACCGGGATGCGATTCAAATGGAAGGCGGCCCTCTCACAAGGAGGTGAACAATGCGAAAGGAGACATTCTTTTCAACTGCCGCTGCGGTAGTAGCATCTGCGGTCGCCGTTCTGCTGATAACGACGGCGGTGACAGCACAATCGGCCCCTTCAGTGGGGCGATATGTAGACAACAGGCGGTGGTCGACGCAGGACTGCATGACAAGAGCGCGAACTGCGCTCCAGGCCGAGGGTTTTGTAGTTGATTGGACGGGCGTGGACGCCTATAGAGCGAACAAGGCGCCGTTTACGGTTATAATCATGTGCTCTCCCACCCCGGAGAGTATGATGCGGGTGAACGTTGTGCTGGCGGCAAATGGCGGCAATATTCCCGCCCAGAACGACCGCCTTTGGGCACGAATGGACAATGTCCAAACGGGCGTCGAAACCATCGATTGGAACAAGCAGGCCGATCCATTGCGGGGCCGCAATGGCACGAGGTTTACTTATCAGTGTAAACCGGGCGGTCCAGTATCAGGCCGCTTGTGGGGAACAGACGTTTATACTGATGATTCGTCGATCTGCAGTGCTGCGGCTCACGCGGGATTGATAACCGTTTCTGCCGGCGGCAGGGTCACTATCGAGATCCGACCTGGTCAAAGTTCGTACAAGCCATCCATACGGAATGGGGTGACCAGTCTGTCATACGGCGGATGGAGCGGAAGTTTTGTTTTTGTTAGATAGCCGTCAGGTGAGGCCGGCGCATCCAAAGATTTGCACTCGACGAATGATATAGTGTAAATGATTGGAATGCGAAGTATCTGGTTGTGGTTCATCTTATCGGTCGTGGCGGTTGCTGCGGGTTGCGGCGTTATCGGAACATCCTCGGCAGCCCCCGACCGACAGGAACGAGTAGTCGTCAACGAGCCCGAAAACCCTAAAGGCAGGGAGACCGCGGTATTCGCCGGTGGCTGTTTTTGGGGCGTTGACGCAGTGTTCAAACACGTCAAAGGCGTGATCGACGTCAAGTCCGGTTACTCGGGCGGCGAGGCGAAGACCGCTGAATACGAGCGTGTATCCGAAGGAGATACCGGCCATGCCGAATCCGTAAGGGTCACCTTCGATCCGACAAAGGTCACTTACGTGCAGCTCCTCGGCGTGTTCTTTTCGGTGGCTCACGACCCGACCGAGGTAAACCGTCAGGGTCCGGATGTCGGCACTCAATATCGTTCGGTCGTCTTCTATGCGAACGACGAACAGAAAAAGGCCGCGGAAGCGTATATTGACGCGATCAATAAATCGAAGGCATTCGATAAACCAGTGGCAACGCAGGTGGTTCCCCTAAAGGCTTTTTATGAGGCCGAGGCCTACCACCAGAACTACCTCGCCGGGCATCGCGACCAGCCTTATATCGTCTATAACGACCTGCCGAAACTCGCAGCATTGAAAGAGAAATTTCCCGATCTTTACGTCGAGAAGTAAATCAGAACCGCCCGCTTACGCAGGCGGTTCTGACTATTTCCCTGCCCAGATCTGCACTAGATTCACGAGGGTCTCGGTCGACTTTTCCAGTCCCTTTCGCGAATTGAACTCAAGCTTGCCGTGAAAATTGTGCCCGCCGGTAAACAGGTTCGGCGTCGGCAGCCCGCGTGCAGTCAGGTTCGAGCCGTCGGTACCACCGCGGATGGGACGTATCTCAGGCGTCACGCCAGCGCGTTTTGCCGCCTCGATAGCGTAATCGGTCAGTTGCGGGTAATTCTTCAGCACCTCTTTCATATTCAGGTAGCCGAGTTTTGACTCGTAGTCGATCTTGACGTTTGCATATTTTTTCTGCGTTTTAGCCACGATCGACTTGAGCAGTGTTTCCTTTGCCGCGACACCCGAAAGGTCAAAGTCCCGTACAAGAATTTTGATAGTCGACGTCTCCTCGGACAAATTAGCCGAGTAAGGATGGACGAACCCCACGCGACCTTCGGTCGTCTCGGGGCGGTTCGGGGCGTTCGCCGGAAAATTTCCCAAAAAGTCGCCAGCCGCGTACATCGAGTTGATCATTATCCCTTTCGCCGTGCCGGGATGCGTGTTCTTGCCATGGAACGTGACGGTCGCCGTACGTGCTGACCACGTCTCGTTCGAGATATCGCCAAGCTGCTCGCCGTCGACCGTATAAGCAAATTTTGCCCCCCACTTCTCGATCTCGAATTTGTCGATGCCCCCGCCGACCTCTTCGTCGGGTGTAAATGCAATGGCAATGTTGCCATGCTTGATCTGCGGGTTCTGACGGAGCGTGTCGATCATTGTCATGACCTCGGCACAGCCCGATTTATCGTCGGAACCCAAAAGCGTTGTGCCGTCGGCAGTGATGATATCGTCGCCGATCAGGTTCTTAAGATCCGGATTTTTCGCGACCGTGATCACCTGCGTCTTGTCATTTGGCAAGACGATGTCCCCGCCCTGGTAGTTTTTGTGAATGATCGGGTTGACGTTCGCACCCGATACCGACGGAGAAGTGTCCATATGCGCAATAAATCCGATCGTTGGCACTTTAGTGTTGTCCGGTAGATTTCCAGGCACCATGCCGTAGACAATGCCGAACTCACTAACGCGAACGTCCCGAACGCCAAGCTCTTTGAGCTCTTTTTCGAGTAGTCGGGCCAGATCGAACTGTTTCTTTGTCGAAGGGACCGTCGACTGGTCCTCGGCCGACTGAGTGTCGATCTTGACGTAACGGAGGAACCGCGACATGGCAGTCTCCGAAGGCGGTTTGGCTTGTGCCAATATCGTGGCGGCCAAGGCCGCCGAAATCAGAAACGAAGTAAAAATTTTCATATTGTTATGCGTATTTGGTAAGGGACACGACTCTTTTGACGAATGCCTCTTTACCATTTGTGTACGATTCACGATCGTCGGCAAATCTCGCTACCAAACTCTGTTTGAGTTGATCGTATTCGCGGGCCGCAGCTGGATCCTCCCGAAGACGCTCCCGAAAGGCGATGTGAGCAAGCCAAAATTCACCGCCAAACTCGACGACGTTTAGATGAATGATACGCGGCACGCCTTTGCCGAAGAAATGCCGTTCGGGAACACCGTTCTCACCTTTGTACTCGTAGCCGAGACGTTCGATCCGGCGGCGAAAACTCAATTCCCCAATGTATTCTGCCGGTTGGGATATCAAACTCTACCACTTTGTTTTTATCACTTCAGACCCTGCCAGCAAAAACGCACCGGTGCCGTAGACTTCCCAGCTCTCCGCGCTGAAATTGCGTCTCGGGTCGGCCCCGATCGGCTGTGTCCAGCCAACTTTACCTTCCGGTGTAACCAGAGTGTTCAGACCCACCCAAGCCTTTTTGATCGCTGGCAGAAATCGTTTCTTGTCCAGGATCTTGTTATTTACACCCCAGGCCAATGCATATGTGAAAAATCCAGAGCCGCTCGCCTCGCCGCTCGGATATGCATTTGGATCGAGCAAACTCGAACGCCAAAGTCCGTCAGGCTGCTGCAGACTTATGACGCGCACCGCCATTTCTTTGAATAGATCGACGTAGAATGACCGCGATGGGTGGTTCTGGGGCAGTTCCTTGAGCAGCCGGACAAGTCCGCCCATCACCCAGCCATTACCGCGGCTCCAAAAGATCTTTTTACCGTTTGTCTCGCGTTTCGTTTCCGGCAAATACGAAGCGTCGCGGGCAAACAGATGCTCGTCCTTGTTATAAAGCAGGTCGTAGGTCTCACGGAAGAACCTGTCGTTCTTTTCGAGATAGCTCTTGTCCCCGGTCTCCTTGGCGAGTTTGGCAAGCGTCGGCGGGGCCATGAACAAGGCGTCGCACCACCACCAAATAATTCCGTGCCGCTGAACTTCACCGCTCGGCTCGACACCGATCCGATTGACCGACTTCAGCGTCGGGTCGATCATCCGTTTCTCCTTTTTCAGCCTGTAAATGTCGATATAGGTCTGAGAGACAGCTATGTCGTCGGCGTGGTCAAAACGTGCGCCGGGCCTCCAGCCTATTTTGTCAAACGACCGGATCATCGATTCCAGCATTTCGTCCGACCTCGTGGTTTCGTAGGCGGCAAATAGACCGGCGTAAAATGCTCCGTTCGTCCAATCATTGGTTTCATGATTCGGGTTACTAAGCTGCCATTTAGCCGTTTTCAACATCGTCGATTTGATGTTATCTCGGTTGAAAACATCGGAATTTTGAGCGACCAATCGGCTGCCGACAGCAAGAAGGATCCAGGACGTCAATACAATGCGCTTGAACATATAAAGCTAACTCGGAAGTGATTCAAAGACGACCTTCATCAGTAGTCCACGGCATAGTCTTTTGGAAAGGGCTTTCCGCTCCACGCCTTTAGCTGCGTCCATTCGGTAAACGGATCCGCCCAGAATGGATCGGATGGCGGCAGACCCAGCGGCAAGAATGCAAGCGAAGTAATATACATGCTGCCGGTGTTCGAGTAGACATCGGTGATACCACTTTGCCGATCGCCGACCACGCCCAGAGTGAGCCAACCGCCTTTTCTGAAGGTCTCCGGAACAAAAACGCGCTTCATGACAGCGGTCAGAGCACACCTGACCTGTGCCGGGGAAATATCCTTTGGCAATGCATGTTCCAGGACCAGCTTAGTCAACGGCTGAAACGCTCCGACCCGATAGGTCGAAGAACGACCGATGATCGGATACGTGCCCTCCGGCGAAATGTAACGTTCCTGAAACGAGGCATATCGCTGCATTCGTCTATAGGCTGTGTCATACAGATCCTTGCTTTTTCTGCCTTTGGCGACATTGACTTTTAGCACTTCGACGAGCATCGGATGGATCACATAGCCGTTGTAATGGTCGAAATGAAACTTTTCACCGTCTTTGTACCACCCGTCGCCGACATACCAGTTGTTGATCGTCTCGATGGCCGGGTCGATCCGTTTCGGATCGATCTCTTCATCGATACTCAAAAGAAAGCTCTCGATCGTTGCTGCAAAGAGTACCCAGTTGTTGTTAAATGGCTCGATCTGACGAATGGTCTTGAATTCGTGAATGATCCGATCTTTTGTCGCCTTGTCGAGCGGTTTCCATAACACGTCGGGAGCCGCGAGAAGCGCCTGAGCGATATATGCCGCGTCGACGAGAGGCTGTCGCGTTTTCTGGTCACCCCAGTAAAGATAGTCGGGGCTTTTCGGGTCAAAACCGTGAACCAAACTCTTCTGGATCTGTGAACGCCATCTGGTCCGAATGCGCCCCTCTTCCGTATTATCATCGGCAAGCGAAACAGCCGGTGCGAGACCCGCGATCAAACGACCGAACGCCTCCATATACGCGACTTCTTTTTTCCTATTGTCCCAGAAGGGCGAGTACTCGACTGGCATGTTCTTCCGCAGCTCGCCGCGGCACATGTTGGACAATACTGGATCGGCGATCTTATCGAGCAGTTGCACCCAGAATTTCCGATCGTCGGAGGTTTTGATTCCAGACTCGCCAAATGTCTCACGTCCGGACAAACCCGTTAAGAAACCTGCCGCCGTCAGCGTTTTTAGAAATGATCTGCGTTTCAACGACATTTTTCCCCTTATTAACGCTTCTGGAGGAACCTATCAGCCGACCGACCGCCAGAGTTCTCAGGACGTGACTTTTATACAAATATTCTTCTCTTCCGTGAAAAACCTCAACGCCTCGAACCCGCCTTCGCGGCCGATGCCGCTGTCTTTCACACCGCCGAACGGCGTCCGGAGGTCTCTTAGGAGCCAGCAGTTGATCCAGACGATACCCGACTCTATAGCGGCCGCGATCCGATGGGCACGCGAGAGGTTTTCGGTCCAAACAGTGGCCGACAGACCATATCGGACACTGTTCGCGTAGCCCAGAACTTCTTCCTCGTTGTCGAACGGCATGATCGTCGCGACCGGGCCGAAGATCTCTTCCTGGTTGGTGCGGCAATCGAAGGGCAGGCCCTCGATCACTGTCGGCTCGATAAACCATCCGTCCGCGCATCGGCCACCCAGGCGAATCGCATTTCCGCCTGTGAGTATCCGGCCGCCCTCTTTTTGAGCAAGATCTATGTACGACATTATCTTGTCGAAATGCTGTTTCGATGCGATCGCACCGATGTCTGTGTCGGACTCGAGGGGATCGCCAACTTTCAGTCGAGCAACATCGGCCACAAAATCCCGCTTGAACCTCTCGTACAGCGACCGCTCGACAAATATCCGTGAGCCGCACAGACAGATCTCGCCCTGATTGGCGAACGCCGCCCGCCGCGTCTCGGCGAGCATCTCGTCGTATTTGCAATCGGCGAAGATGATGTTCGGATTCTTGCCGCCCAGCTCCAGCGAGAGTTTTTTGAACATCGGAGCGGCCGTTCGAGCGATCGCTTCGCCGGTACGCGTTCCGCCTGTGAACGAGATCGCCTTGACGTCTTTATGAGCGACGATCGCGGATCCCACTTTGGGACCGAGGCCGTGAACAATATTCAACACTCCGGCCGGCAGCCCGGCCTCAATGCATAGCTTCGACAGCAAATAGGCGGTCATCGGCGTGACCTCGGACGGCTTTGCGACCACTGTGCAGCCGGCTGCGATCGCCGGAGCGATCTTCCAGGTAAACAGATACAAAGGCAGGTTCCAGGGGCTAATACAGCCGACAACGCCGAGCGGTTGACGCAAGGTGTAATTGATCGCCCCGAGCCCGACGCTGTCGTGCGACTCGTTGGCAGCGTGCATAGCAGCCGTGGCGTAAAAACGGAAATTCGAAGCCGCGCGCGGTATGTCCAGCCGTTTTGATATGGCGAGCGTTTTGCCGTTATCAATGCTTTCGGCCCGCGCGAGAGATTCTAGGTCGCGCTCGATCAGAGAGACCAGCCGCATGAGCGTGACGAATCTCTCTTCAGGAGCGGTTGAAGACCACAGCGGGAAAGCCGCCTCGGCAGCTCGGACGGCCGCTTCGACGTCGCGGTCATCCGAATCCGCGATCTTCGAGTAAACGTCGCCTGTTGACGGATCGAAATTATCTAAATAAGCTTCCGAAACCGGTCCAACATGCTCTCCGCCAATATAGTTTTCGATCTTTAACATCGTATTGCCGTCGCGATAACTCCACTCAGATTAAAGCCAAATTGACCGAAAAGCGCAATTCAACCGGCCCCGGCGTCTCGTGCAAGATCGCCGGCTAAGATCTCTTCACAATTACGCGGGCTTGAGCTATAGTACGAGCATCGAGATCGGCGCCGGAATAAACCTTCACCGTTTCTGTTTGGGGAGTGGAAGCTCGGTCACGTTCGCGTTTGGCAGGCGTGAACCGAAAATCGCTTAGTCATTAACGTCTATATGACCAAAACCTGCCCCCGGTGTAATCAGCCGAATCTGCCCGAGGCGGCATTCTGTCACAACTGTGCATCGCCGCTGAGTGCCCAGCCGCAGGGACAATTCACTGCTCCGCAGCAAAACCAGGCTCGCACCCCACCGGCGAATGCCGGTGCTTCGCAAAAAGCGATCATAGCACTCGTCCTTGCTATTGCGGCTTTGATCTGCTGCGGGCCGTTTACCGGCATTCCCGCGGCGATCGTGGGCTGGATGGAGCTTGGCGCGATCGATCGTGGAGAGTCGTCTCCGGCCGGTAAGTGGATGGCACAGGTCGGCCTGTGGGGCGGCATTGCATGCACGGTAATTCATGTCGTCATTTACTTTTTCTATGTGATATTCGCGATGCTCGCGGCGTCGAACCCGTATCAGTACTGAACGAAAAACAACTGGATAAATGGCTGAAACAGCACAGGATCAGATCATCTGCGGCAACGGACATAGGCAGCCCGGTCCGGGGTCGAAGTTCTGCATTTATTGCGGCGTACCCCTCGCAGTCGCGCCGCCCATGAATGCTCAGCCTCCTGCTCAATTCGTTCCTCCTCCAGCTCCTTCACCGGTAAACCCGCAGCCACCTGTTCAGGCAGCGCCGCCTGCAGCACCCGCACAGGTCAACGTCGAGCCGCCGGTTCGGCAGCAGTTTGCTCCGGTGGTGCAGCCGCAGCAGGTTCAGCAATATCAACAATCCGTGCAGCCGTTAGCGTGTCGGACGTGCGGTGGATTTGGACAGGGACTGCCTGAGAAAAAAGTCATCTGCCCAGAATGTAGTTGGCTGCGACCCTTGGTCCCGGGATACACCGTCGATTCGGCGGCGTTTGAATGGGCCGCCGACGCTAAGGCGATGGCGGCGCTTCGCAAGATCAAACCGCTCAACGCCGCCGCCAAAGCGGTCTCCGAAAAAGTCGGGCGGCGATGGGTCGAAGTCGCATTCAACGGCGTCCTGCTTGGTGAAAAACAGTTGCCGCAGATATACGGCCAAGCCGTTCGCGCCGCCCGGATACTCGGAATGTCGCATATGCCGGACGTCTATATTTCGGGCGACCGAGCGTGGGATTGCCTGACGTTTGGTACGGACCGCGATTCGTTCATAATTCTCGGCTCGGCGCTGGCTGGCAATTTTCAAGGCGTCGATCTTCTGTTTCTGCTGGCTCGCGAGATGGGCCATTGCCGCGCCGGTCACGCTCTGTGGAAGACCGTCATCCGATTTTTCCTCGGCGAGCAGGGACCCTCGAAAGGCGTTATGGCCGGCGGTATCTTCAACGCGATCATCAATCCGACGCACCTCATCAGCGGCGCCATCGAGATGCCGCTGCTCGCCTGGGCACGTCAGGCCGAGATCACCGCCGATCGTGCAGGCATGCTCGCCGTCGGAAATGAGGAGGTCGCCCGACGCGTGCTGCTCTCGTGGTCGCTGCGCTCGTCCGTGATGTTTCGCCAGTTGAATATCGAAGAGTGGATAAATCAGCAGGAAGTCGAGGACGACGCCTACGTGAAATTGTCCGAGATCACGACGTCCTCGACGCCGTACATCGGGCCAAGATTGAAGCTGCTAGCGCAATATGCACGGAGCCCCGAGCTGAAATATTATCTGGATACGATCTCCGAATCGATCCGTCGGAGTGCTCCGACTCCAAAACCGAAGCCCGCGAGCGCCGACGTCTTGAGATTTAAGTGCAGTTCGTGCAACACACCGATGCGTGTACCCAAAGCCGTACTCGAAGGCAAGGACGTATTGCCGGTCAAATGTCCGAACGCGAAATGCAACGCCATTACTTACCTTAGAAAATCGGTGAAAGAGGCCAAAAAAGCTCAAACCGCGATTAAGCGAGAATTGATGGGAGAAGACCAGAGTTATGCCGAATGAAGAGAACATGACCATAACCGAAACAGCACCCGACGGCACGGAAACCAAGATCGAGGTGACGACAACAAAGCCCGACGACGCGTCCGGTGACGACAAGTCGCTGGTCGAAGAGGTGTACGAAGCTCTGTTCGACGATGGAGCAGACGACGATGCCGGCGAAGACGAGGCAGACGACGAGGATGTCGACGAATCTACGGATTCGGCAATGTACGAGTTTACGCCGACCGACGAAGAACTGTCGCAGCGATCGGTCGAGTTCAACATCGGCCGCGACACATTTCCGTCGGTCGAGATTCCGCCCGGCACCATAGATCCTCCGGCGGAGCCTGCCGCTGATCCGGGCCTTTCAGCTGCATCCCCGGATACGTCCGCGGCGACCGATACTGCCGTCGAGCCCGATCCTGCGGTAGCCGAACAGCAGGCCCATGCCGACACCGCAAAGGAAGCGCAAGACGCGGCCGACCAGTTTGTTGCCCAGGGCGACTATAAGGCCGCCGAACAGGCGCGCGAGACTGCCGAGAACGAAGCCTGGGAAGCGGGCGACAATAGCGTGCTCAGGGGCTCGAACTCGAGCGAGTTGGAGACCGCTGCGGATCGCCAAAAGGACGCCGACTATTACCGCGACCAGCAGACGTATCACGTCGAACACGGCGATTACGAAGCGGCCAAGGAAGACGCCCAGAACGTCGCCTATAACACCGGCGACGCCGACTATCAGGCGGGCGGAGCAGATCACACCGCGCAGGCCGACAAAGATGTAGGGAACCTTGACTGGGCTGTCTGGGATGAGAATAACGCCAAATACCAGGCGAGCAATGCCGAGGCATACGCTGCCGAGGGCGAGTTCGATATAGCCGAGGAATATGCCGGCCGGGCCGAAAGTTACCAGGCTAACGCCGATGACTATGCCGCTCACGCCGATCCCGCGGGGCCGTTATACGAGCATGATCCGTCATCCGAAGTGGCTTCCGGAGGAACTTACGACGCGGGCGCGGTCGATACCGGCTTCGACGCCAGCGCGGGGGCTGACGTCGCTGCTGCACCTGCTTACGATCCCGGAACGGATGACGTTTGATCCCAAAGTCAGTTCAGTCACGTGGAAAAAGGAACGGTTTGCAACCCGTTCCTTTTTTCATGGATCTCACTCAGTTCATTTGACCTTGCCGTATTTCTTAAGGATCTTGATCGTCTCATTGATCGGGAGAGCCTCAACGGTGTGCCGGCCTGCGCCGCTCACGGTCGTTGCTTTGAAGAGTGAGTTTATGATGGCTTCTTCTGTGGCCTCGATCACCGACTCGAATAGCGGCGACATCCCGTCATTGCCGACGACGCTTACGCTTCGCAGCTTTTCGTCGGCGTTGATACGGTTCTTTGTCGAGAATGCGATCACGTAATCGCCGCTACCATTCGACATCGAGGAACCCGTTCGTGCCAGGCCTGCCATCGACCTTGACGCCAAGCGGCTGAGTTGGCGGTGGTCAAGCGGCGCATCTGTCGCAATGACAATAATGATCGAGCCGTCGGCCAGGTCCGACGAACCGTCACCGACAGTATTCCGCGAGCCGGAAACGGACTCTTTCAAATAATATTTCCCAAGCTCGACCCCGACCGGCACTCCATCGATCGACAAAACGCCGCCGAAATTGGTCTGCACGAGAACGCCAACCGTAAATCCGCCCAGCGATGGCGGCAGCTTTCTCGACGAGGTGCCGATGCCGCCCTTCCAACCGAACGCGACCGTTCCGGTGCCCGCTCCGATCGATCCTTCGGCAACCGCGCCACGCGAAGCATTTTTGATCGCGTTGAAAACATCATCGCGTGTTACGTGCCTGCCGCGGATGTCATTAAGAAAGCCGTCGTTGGTCTCAGCCACGACAGGATTGATCGACCGCACCGTCTCGTTGCCCGGTAATCCGAGCATATAGTCCATGACGAAGTCCGCCGTCTTGGGGACCGACAAGGTCGACGTCAGCAAGATCGGGGTTTCTATCTCACCGAGTTCGTTGACCTGCGTCGACCCGGCCAGTTTGCCGAAGCCGTTGCCGACGAATATCGCTCCCGGGACTTTTTCCTTAAAGAGGTTGCCGTTATGCGGGAGGATCGCCGTCACACCGGTCCTGACATTGTCCCCGCGAATGATCGTGGTCTGTCCGACCAGAACGCCGTCGACATCGGTTATCGAGTTGAGCTTGCCAGTCGGAAGCACCCCAAATGTGAGCCCGATATCACGCGCACGCGGACGCTCGCCCGCTGACTTTTCCTGACATAGGGGAACCGCAGCAAATGCTGTAAGCATGATCGCCGCGGCACCCAAACGCTTTAGATGATCGTTAGTTTTCGCAGCCATCGAGTGCATTATACCTTTGCAAAGGTCAGTCCCGTCTGCCCCTGGTACTTGCCTCCGCGGTCTGAATACGAGACCGCGCAGTCCTCATCCGATTCGAAGAACAGGATCTGCCCGATTCCCTCGTTGACATAAACGCGTAGCGGCAGATTCGCGAGGTTCGCGATCTCGACGACAAGCCGGCCGGTCCAACCGGCCTCGAGCGGAGTCGTGTTTACAAGCAGGCCGGCACGGGCATACGTCGATTTGCCAAGCGCGATCCCTGTAATGTTTCGGGGCATTCGAAACGTCTCGACCGTAACGCCGAGGCCGTAATGATGCGGCGGCAAAAGATAATATTTCGACCCGTCATCGGCAGTGTTCAGTTCCGGCTCGATCAACGAATAGTGCTCGTCGAACCGCTTCGGGTCGATCTCCTTTCCGTGAACAGACGAGAAGATCCGAAATCCATCGTCCGCGAGACGCATGTCATAGCCGTAGCTGGACGCGCCCGCGGAGATGATCTTTAGCCCGTTGGTTTCACGGACCAGTTCCGGCAGGAACGGCGTTATCATCTGGTGCTCAACAGCCATCTTTCGCAGCCAGAGGTCCGATTTGATCGTCATAATTAGTTAATTCACGGGAACATAACTGTGTTAAGTGATCTTGATCCGTGTCGGCAAAGCATCATCGGCCTTTCTCAGGCGAAGAAAGCGGAACTAAACGCAGCGTTCCGTCGCCGACCGTGAACTTCATCGCAACGCCTCCGCTTCCCGCTCGTGCGATGATCGACCTTTCGGTAAATGGCGCATTCCGGTCACGCTGCTTCATTCCCGTGATCAGGTTCTCGATCTTGCCGGACCGAAGAATGGCCGCATCAAGCTCCGCGCTCAGATTGAAAGGCAAATGCACCGACATCGTGCCCGACCCGAGTTGGATATCGATCGAGTTGCCGCGCCAACTTCTGTCGGGCATTGTTACGTCCACCGTTCCCGAACCGAACGTACCAATAAATCCGCCGCCGACAAGTGAGATCATACTCGCGGATGCCGTCGAATTGACGCGTATCATCCCTTCCACTCCCGCGATCGTGATATCGCCTTTGCCGCCGTCGACTTGTAGGTCGCAATATCGCGGAACGCTGATCGTGTAATCGATCCTGTAGGGCAGCCCGATCAGTTCCTTTGGGAACTTTCGCCAGAGCTTTTTGTCCCCCAGTTTATTATTCGTACCCACCGTGATGATCCCGGCGCGGCCGGTGCTCTCGTCGGTGATGAACGTCGTCACCGCGGCAAGCCGGGTGGCGTCCGCTTCGGTAACGGCCTGGATCTCGATCTCCGCCGATACCTCGATCTCGTTCCTTGAGTTGCCAGTGATCCGAATCGACCCTGCCGGAGCGCCTGAGATCGACACTGTCCCGCCGACCCCAAAATCGAACTTCTCCGTCTTGGTAGTCGTTCGCTTTACCATTTGCTGGGCTTCGGTGGCGACGCACAGGAAAAGGACCAGCAAGATTGATCCAAACAGCAGGGTTGATGCAGTTCTTGAATGCAGCATGTTGCCTTTGATTACGGGAATCGAATGCCTATCGAAATCTTACGTGGGTAGGTTGGATGCGGTCAACGCCGGCAAACCGATCAGCGCTGAAAGAACTTGATGCTTCCCTGCTGGTTGGTCACAGACAAGGTAGCGGTGCCGTCGCCATAATTGCCGACAACGCGTCGTCCGTTGCCGAGTGTGCTCATACCGCCGGCAAATGTGCCAAGCGAGATGTTTCGTGTCGAAGGGGCCGTTGCGACAAGCCTGAACGCCGAATTGAACGGGATACGGAGAGTAATGTTGCCGCGCATTGAGGAGAACCGGTAAGTTCCGCCGCCAACGATCTCCCCATCGAAGAAAATGTCACCGATCACGTTCTCTGCCGAGACCGCGCTCGAGCCGATGTTGGTCAGCGTTATGTCGCCTTCGCTCGAGATCTTTGCGCGCACCAGCCCGCTGCTGACATTGCTGATGTTGACGTTGCCGATACGCGTCTCAATATCGACCATCGCATAATACGGCACGCGAACCGTGAAATTTACATTACCGACCTCGGCCCGGCCCTGATTGTCACGAACAAGGTTTATGACGATCGTATCGCTCAAATTCTGCGGCACGATGTATGCGGCGGGCGATTCGAGTTCGGCGGTGATGCTGATGTCCGTACGGTTCCAGCCCTCGACCGTAACAGTACCGCTCCGGTTCATAAGCGCCAGTCGCACCTTCTGTCCGGCTGGATAAGATTTAGAAAACCGCTTTTGGGCAGTTGCCGCGCCCGAGAGCGCAAAGAAAAAAACTACGCTCATTAGAAGGATCGTAGTTTTTGCCTTGCGGGCCCGACCTAACGGATCTGGCGATCTAAAGACCATTGTCAAAACTCGTACCTAAAGGTCCGAAAAATCACGCAGCAGGTTCATCTTGTCGTTAAGCACGGAATCGAACATCTCGGCCGAGAGGTCGTCCTCCGGGTCCTGCTGCAATATAAATGTGTATTGATCGAGCGACTCGTTGATAACTCGAAGATTTCGATCGAACGCCTCCCTCGTGTGCGCATCCCATTGGATCCGCCGGGCCTGAACCCGATTGTTCCAGTAACTGATCGCCGCCTCCTGTTCGCGGACCCTGCGCTCGCGTGCCTGCTGAGGTGTCTCGACGAGTCCTGCTCTTGCGAGAATCTTTTCGAACGTCGTTTGGGTCTGTGCCGACCGAGTCGTAAAGTCGTCGGATCTCGGCTGAAAATAATTACGAATACCAATAACGGTCAGCAGCGATGTGACAATAACGATCGCTGCTGCTGCAATGACCAGTTGGACGAGCGAAAAGCGCCAGAACCGCCGTCCCGTTTCATGTGCCTGCACGAGCGGCACCGGTTTCGCTTCGCTCTCGATCGTGTTAGAGATACGTCGCCACAAAGCTGTCGGATTAGGCGGCACAAGCTCTACCTCACTCTCGGCACAAGTCACGAGTATCGCCGACAGGTCCTCACAGACAACTGCACATTCGCCGCAGTCGGCGAGATGAGCTCGGACTGACGAGGCACGGGTCTCGTCAAGTTCGTTATCCAGGAAAGCTCCCAGACAGTCTCTGCATTCGTCGCATTTCATCTGTGAAGATCTCAGCAGCCGACCTATAGACCTGCATTAGGGCTGCAAAATAGGCCAAATCATTCTCAATTGGATAGATTAACGAACCTCCTGAATAGTTGCCCCATCCGGTCATTTTTTTGCCGGTTTCGTGGCCGTTCGCCCACGCCCGCTGCCGACAAAAAAACACGAACAGACGTCTTGTCGTGTCCGTGTTAGCTGCTCTAACCACCCAAACTAACTCTTCTGTTTTATCAACAATCCGCGGAGCTTTAGCCGAGCCTTGTGAAGCTGGGATTTCGACGTTCCTATCGAAATGCCCATCATCCGGGCGACCTCTTCATGCTCAAAGCCCTCGATATCATGAAGCACGAACACGCGCTTGTAACCGTTGGGCAATTGAGCGATCGCGTTCTTTAGCGCGATACGGTCGACGACCGGCATTTTTGCCGGGTCCGCGGTGCCGTGAACGGTCTGTTCGGGCATCTCGCCGTCGTCGGAGGTCCGTTCATTCTTTACGCTACGCCGGCGAAAATGCATCAGCACCTGATTGACCGTCAAGCGGTGCAGCCACGTCGAAAATGCAGAATCTCCCCGAAAGCTGCCGACTTTGCGGAAAAGCTGGATAAAGACTTCCTGCGTCAGGTCTTCAGCCTCGGTCTGGCTGCTTGTCATTCGAAGACACAAACTGTAGGTGCGGCGTGAATATTTCTTGTACAGCAATTCGAACGCGGCGATATTGCCGTCAGCAGCCATCGCGCAAAGTTGTATATCAGGAGTATCAGCGTCGGGCTGCGCGGCATCCGTGGTGACGCCCGTCTCAGGCGAGACCAGTCCAATGCTCGGGAGTTCTGCTGCTTCCTCAAACCCAAATGCGATATCGCGTTCGATCGCCGAGGCAGTGTCCATACTTACTCCAAATAGGTCGCCCGAAAAAGTAGCGCGGGAAACGTCTTTATCAAATTGTAGGATTCGATCCGCTGCTTCGATGACGCCCCTCCCCTAATTGTTGCCTGTGCCCTACCAAAAACGGCCGCAAACCGATGGCATTCCGTTGCTTCAAGGATTTTATGATCAATTTCCAAAAAAAGAAAGACGTTTTTGCCGGAATCCTCAATTTCCGTTCGGCTCCCAGGCGCGTTTATGGGCTATCGACCCAGTTTGTTTCCATATCAGCCGCGGACGATTCGGAGGTGAGCAACGTGTTATATTAGATGGTAATCGATCGCGTACCGCGTAAGTTCAGCGTTGGTCGTCATGCCCATCTTCTCCAATATTCGGGTTCGGTAGGTGCTTATGGTCTTAACGCTTAAGTTAAGATCTGCGGCGATATGGCTCACGGTCTTTCCGTTAGCCAGAAGGTTAAATACTTCGTACTCGCGATCCGAGAGCGCGGTATGTGGTTCGTCGGCAGTCTTGGTCTCAACGTGGTCGGCCAACAATTCCCCGACCGACGGACTGATGTATTTACCGCCCGCATAGGCCTTCCGAATCGCTTTGACAAGTTCTTCGGGCGCCGATTCCTTGGTCATATAGCCTGCGGCGCCGGCACGAAATGCCCGGACGGCATATTGATCTTCGGGATGAATGCTCAAGATGAGAACCGGAAGGCCCGGATTCAACCGCCGCAGTTCCTTTAGGGTCTCAAGGCCGTTCCGACCAGGCATCGAAATGTCAAGGATCACTACGTCGATCGAGTCCCCACGGACGAAGTCCAGCACCTCGGCGCCATTTGAAGCTTCGCCAACAACCGTCATGCTTTCGTCTTCGTCAATGATCTTTCGCAAGCCCTGTCTTACGACAGCGTGATCATCCGCAATTAATATCCTGATCATCAGCTTTACGTCCCAGAATGCGCAAGCGAAGCTGTGAGCAACACGGTCGTACCGCTTTCCTTGCCACTGAAGACATCGAGTTCGCCTCCGATGAGTCTCGCTCGCTCTCGCATACCAAGAATGCCAAGCGACCGTTTATCATCAATATTCTCGAAATAAATTCCGACGCCGTCATCTTCCACCTTCAAGATAAGTTTGTCGGTAAGCTTCCTAAGATTGACCGTGACGGTATTAGCTCGGGCGTGTCTGGCGATATTCGTTAATGTCTCTTGAAAGATCCTGAAAACGGCGGTCGCAAACTCTGTGTCGAGTTCGACGCTTTCGACGTTGGCGGAAAGCAGACACGTTACGCCGGTACGCCGTTGAAACTCATGAGCCTGCCATTCGATAGCGGCTACAAGTCCAAGATCATCGAGTATAGGGGGGCGAAGTTCGGTTGCGATCCGGCGCACAGTTACGATCGTGGAGTCGATCGATTCCATCAGATCAGAGATACGCTTACCGGTGGCTTCGTCATTCTGCTCGGAGGCCAGATGCTTGCTTAGAAAATGCGTTTCCATCTTCATGCCCGTAAGGGCCTGGCCGAGTTCGTCGTGGATCTCAAGCGCGATTCGTTTGCGTTCCTCTTCACGAAGGGTATGCTGACGAAGAGAAAGAGCCTGTAATCTGTCCCGCGAGTCGTTGATCAGTTGTAACGCCTTGGTCCGTGTCGAGATCAGCCAACAAAAAGCCCAACCTTCCAGGGTAAAGACAGCAAGTCGGGAAAGGTCGTCCAGGCTGCCGCTCAGCTGATAGGTCGGCAGCACAAAAAAATAATCGATACAGATTCCCGATAGGACGGTAGCGAACACACCGGGCCATATCCCGTGTCGCCACGCAATGACCATTACGGCCAAGAGAAACAACGGCGAAGCAAAAGATTGTATGAATACCCAGATCGCCAAGGTCAGCCCGAGCGCTATCGCCACCAACAGCACCGCGGTTCCGTACCTGACCCCAAAGGTCAACAGAGCGGAACGCCCGCGCTTTGTTCGTGCGATCGTGGTATCAGAGTCGGCAATCGACATTTCTCTAAATTGCAATATCCTTCGGTTCAGAATAATAGCATTAACACATGAGAACACAATCGCCGCCAGACACTGGTGCGTCCGACACGACATCTATTGGATATGTTGCCTTGCGATAACTCGATTAGAAATTTTGACTGGGTTCAAACGTTGCGAAGATCTGCGCCAGTTCGCCGCGGTTCCCGACATCGTCCACACTGTGAACCTCGTCGGCATTCGATGTAGCGAGCATGGTGATCTCAAAGCCGGACCTTACCCCGGGCCGTGATGCCGGGATGAACAACCGGCGGCCCCAAAGCAGTAGGCGCTCGCCATTCGCCGCCACACCGCTGCCCTGAAACCTTATTTCATAGGCACGCCAACCGTTGTTAACAGAGATTTCACCTTCTGAAACCAATTGATAATTGGGTATCAGTTTCTTCAGGGTCTCATTGGCCTCGTGTGAAAGCACAGGAAATCTCGGGGCGTCGGTCGTATACGTTCCCGAGCTCGGAAAGTAGCTGATTAAAAGCTGTTCCCTAAGCTCATCGTCCCGCGTATTCTTTGAAATATCGAGAAACTTTCCTCGTCCGCTGGGCGTGATGCTCTCCTGAGGGCCGGCCGATTTCCAGTCTTTAGGATAGTACAGCGAGAAGCCAACGAAGTTCCGTAATAAGTCACCTTTTAGATTCTGGCGGCTGTTTTGGAAAAAGTCGGTGTTAGGTGGCTGCGGTATTTGTCGCGGTAAGGGCGGAACTTCGATCTGAATGGTTCCGTCCGGTCGCTGCGATGCCGGGTCGATGCTAGCAGTCGGCGCGGGCTGTTCGGGCGGAACCGTAAATACAGGCTCTTGCGGCCGATTCAGAACATAATACCAAATGCCGGCGGCGATCACCGCCAAAGATCCAATTGCAATGACCAGGATCTTGATCCAGCTTCGAGCAGGCTCATGTGGAGGTTCGGGCGACCGACGCGTCCACGAGGCCTCTGGGGCGTTCGAATCTTTGTGGTCTTGGTTCCCAGCGGACTGTTCAGAGTCGTTTAGGTGATCGCGACTTGTATCCAAAGGCCGGGCAGCCGTTACCGAAAGACGTGTACTTGAGTACGCAATGCCTTTTTTATCGCCATCTGCGTTGGGCCCCGCCGTCAAAGTGACGCATAAAGCATCGCCAAACTCACGCGCCGTCGAATAGCGCAAAAGTGGTTCTGGTGCGAGGACCTTTTCGAAGATCTGGTCGATCGCCGGTCCGAGTTCCGGCCTGATCGATGACGGCAGAGCATTCAGGCCGTTGTTTTCCGCCTCCAACAGATCCTTTCTCGTCCGGTACTCAAAGGGCAGGTTAGCGGTGAGCATGATGTATGCGATCACGCCCAGGGAATATATGTCGCTTGCGATCGTCGAAACTTTGCCTTCGAGGATCTCAGGTGCTTTATAAGCAAGGTTCTCGTCCTTGGCAGATCCGTCAGAAACACCAAAATTTGAGAGCTTAACGGTTTCCGGTTCCTCGTCATCGCGGCAAACGACAACATCTTCAGCCCGCAGGTCACGATGGAGAATTCCTTCCCTATGGACCTCGCTGAGAGCTTCGCCGGCTTGTCGTATGATTCGGGCAGCACGACCCATGTCCATCTGCCCGTTTATGTGCAATATATCAGCGACATTCAGCCCGTCTATGTGTTCGCTGATAAGAAAAGGGGTCCCATCGGTGAACTCGCCCGAATCGATGACGCGAACAACGTTCGGATGGTTGAGGTGCGATAACGAAATTCGTTCTTCGGCAAAGATGCTTGCGGTCACTTCATCGACATCCGCAATATCAAGGATCCTGATCATTACGCGCTTGTCGTCGAGGAGCCGGTCTTCGCCGAGGAATGCGTATCCGGTGTCGTCTTCGCCAAGCATATCGACCACCTGATATCGCCCCTTTACCATTTTTCCAAGAAAGGCCTCAGGATCGTCCACGTAGAATGACGCGTCTTTCACCGAAGGGTGATCGCTTTCTCCCGCATGACCGATCTCGATGTGTCCTGCGGGAATTTCGCCAGGTGCAATCTTGCGGCCAACGGCGAGTTCATTTTCGATCTCCGGTTCACCAGCCGTTTCGGTCGCGTCGAGCGGGGCAAAATGCATTTCATCCGCGTCTTCAGCCTCAAAGAAAAGGTCCTGCTCATCGTCACTGAAGCCATTCTCGACCTTGTACGATCTTTCGTTCTCGCGCTGAACCTCATGTTTTCGTGCGGAAGAGGGAGTGATCTCACCGATCGGGAGTATCGTAGAAAACACGCTTTGTTTGATCGGACGTGCGGTTTTGGTGTCACCCGATACGAGGCGGGCTCCGTCCAGGTCGCAAAATCGCTGCGAACCCTCGCTGTAGATGTGACCGCACCTCGGACAATGCATATTGGTACTATTCGTTCGGATCAAGATACCGGCGGCAAGATCACCGGACCACCGCGTTCGCAAGAGGTCAAAATCGAAATACTGCCAATCCCATGCGGATTTCAACTTTGCCGCAAGTTTGCCCGAGATCAGCGGCGAGACTTCGCGATCTTGGAAACAAGCGACCGGCGTGCAGGATCTAAGGCGAGGGCCTTCCGGTAGACTCGTTCTGCATCGGCCCGGCGGCCATCTCGCAAGAATAAGTCTCCGGCATCTTCGAATTGGCCAACGAGTATCGGAACTTCGAAAATATCCGCGACTGTCGACGCCAGCTGCAGCGTCCGCTCAGCATCTTCGAGCCGGCCCTGCCGCAAATATAGCCCGCCGAGCAGGCTGTAGCCTGCAAAGCTCATAGGGCTCACATTGGTGCTCATCAGCAGATATTTCTCGGCATCGCTGAATTCGTTCGTCCCTAGTACTGCTCGTCCCAACAGGATCAAAACCCTCGCGTTACGGGGATCGCGTTCAAGTGCTCTCCGAAGCAGCGGGACCGCATCGCGAAAACGCTGTTCGGAGAGGAGTGTCTTTGCCACCGCGACGATCATCTGAGCGTCATTTGCCCGGGACGATGCCATAACGTACGCATCGGATGCCTCTCGCACAAGCCCGCGGCGCGAGAGCAGCCTGTCCAGATGAGCATACGCCGGAGCATACGCCGGTTCGATGGTGATCGCACGGCGATAAGCACTTTCAGTTTCGGCTCCTATGAACCCTTGCCTTTCGAGTACGGCGCCAAGGTGATCGAGAACAACGGCATTTTCGCCGCCAAGCTCGATAGCTTTTCGCACTGTCCGCTCGGCCTCGGAATAGCGGTCAGAGAGTTTGCCGGATGACACAGGCTGGACCAAAACGTAGCTCAAGCCGAGGTACGCGGCAGCATTTTGCGGCTCCCTTTGTATTGCCGTGCGATACGCCCGCTCCGCCGCTTCCCAGCGTTCCGTATCGCGGTATAGGCCACCGAGAGCCATCGCCGCCCGGGCGTCAGGACATTTGAGGTCGATTGCGCGTCTAAACCCGTTCTCGGCCGCGAGATAATGCCTTGCCGCGAGTTCGGCATTCGCTTCGATCAAGATCTGCTCATACTGTCTGATCGCGGCCGGATCGACGGTAGTGGGTGCGGCCGGCGGGGGCATCTTTTGGGTTTCACGCATCCAAAGCGGCGCAGTTCGCACGGGCGTCCGGCCGAATATCACCTGCTCTCTGCGTGGAGCGATCCGTACCGGAGATCGCTTGGACGCCTGAACTTCTCGTGTCTTTGCGGCACGAAGTTTTGCAGCTGAGGCACTCGCGTTCGAGCGTCTTCCGTCCTTTTTTGTGAGTTTGCGGACCGTTTTTTTCTTACCGAAGAGTTTGTTACTTGTACCGAGGTCCTGTCCGGCGATCGCCAAACATGATAACAGAGCGATGCAGATCGCGAGAGACGTCTTTGAACAGGTCCATATCGTTTGCATCGTGATGCCCGTTCGGATCGCCGAGGCGTCATTACTCGGACCTGACGAGCCGAAATCCCAAATTCTTTTCCTTCTGATCCGAGGCGACATCAGCCCTGAACGTCGATGTGATGTTCAACTTCTTCGGGTCTTCGTTCGCCGATCCGCCTCGGACGATAACCCTTTTTCCCGGCTTCTTCTGGATCTCAAATTCACTTCCCTGATAAGCTTTAAGTTCCGAACTTGTCCATTCCCAAACGTTACCGATCAGATCCACCACTCCGTAGTCGTTCCTGCCGTCCGGTTTCGACCCGACCGTTGTGGGTTCGGCATCCACGACCGACATCACTGCCTTTGAATCCGACCAGACATCGCCCCATGGATAAAGGTTGCCTTTAGCGCCGTTCCGGGCAGCGTATTCCCATTCTTCTTCGGTCGGGAGCCGATATTTTACCTTGTCACGCTGCGAACGCCACTCTGCAAACGCAATTGCATCGTTCAGATCGACGTATGACACCGGCCGCATCTCGGTGCCCGCTACCGGACGATTGTTGGTCCAGCTTTTCGGCGCGACGTGGCCCGTTTCGGCAACGAATTGCGCATATTCCGCGTTCGTCACCTCGGTCTTATCCATAAAGAAGCTCTCGACACGGATCTGGTGCTCCGGCCGCTCATTCATAGCGCCGTCGTTACGACCCATTTTGAAACTTCCACCGGGTATCGACACCATTTCGGCCTTGATCGATTCGGCCGGAGTAGCGGCAGGGCTCGATGTCGGCTGCGGGGTCGATGCATTCGCGACGTTTCCCGTCGAGCGGGACGTCCCAATATAACCGAGCATAAACGCTGCCGCGATACCAAGTGCTGCCACTAAGAAAAGGCCCAATATTGCACCGATTCCCAAAACCAGCGGAGAGAAAAAGGACTTCTTTGGCGGCAATGTCGCGACCGAGATCTCGGGCTGTACAGTGCTCTGGTTTTGGTGCACCGTAGCCTCGAGCGGAGCAGGAACAGGCGTATCGCGAAAGTTCCTTAGCGATGATTGCGAATCCAGGTTCGGGATCGGCATCGAGTTGAACGTCGGCTTCGGTATCGCATTTGCGTCCGCTGGCACGGATGTCCTTAACTCAGCGACCACCTCGCGCGGGACCCCGTCACAGACAACATCGCCTATCCAATCGTGATAGCCGTCTTTGCTCACTCGAAGGTGATGGTTTCCGCTCTGGACCCCTTCGAGCAGCATTTCGCCGCTGTCGGGAGTCTCGCCGACCGAAACATTGTCGACAAAAACCCGTGATCCGGGCGGGTGAGTCAGGATCTTGAGCGAAGAAACCGGCAGCGAAGTCCCGCTGACCGCCGGCTGAGGTTGGGCCGCTATTGTCGGATAGACTGCAGCTCGCATCTCTTCGATCAGCGCCTCGACGGTCGGCGTTCGTTTCGCCGGGTCCTTTTCCAGCGTATGGAAGACCGCCTTTTCGAGAGCCGCTGAAACGGGCAGGCCCATCGCGGCAAACGGCGGCGGAGCATCGCTGATGTGTTTTTTCATGATCGCCGGTATCGACGAGCCTTTGAACGGCACGTCGCCGGCAAGCATCTGGTACAGCATCACACCTAAACTATAGATATCGGCACGCGAATCGGGGTCCTCGTCCGCCCACTGTTCCGGAGCCATGTAATAGGGCGAACCCATCAAACCGGTCGTTTGAGCCTGGATGAATGAACCGAGCAATTCGCCTGACTTGATCTTGGCCAGTCCGAAATCGAGTATCTTGACTGCTTGGGCAAGCGAAGGCTTGTCGCTGCAGATCATTACGTTCAGCGGCTTGAGGTCGCGATGAACGATCCCCTGATGATGAGCGGCTCCGACTCCCGCACAGATAGGTGATAGCAGCTCGAGCGCTCGTTCGGGAGAAAGTTTGTTTTCGCGGGCCAATAGATCGTGGAGAGATTCGCCTTCGACGTACTCCATCACGAGGAACGGTATTGAACCGCTGACCACGCCATAGTCCGTGACGCTAACCACGTTGGTATGCCGTATCGCCGCCGCAGCAAGCGCTTCCTGACGAAAACGTGTAACAAGTTCGGGATCATTACCGACAAGGTCCGGAAGAATGACCTTGATCGCCAAAAGCGTCTTTAGGTAAGCGTGACGTGCCTTGTAAACAACGCCCATGCCGCCTTGCCCCAGACGGAGTTCGAGATGGTATTTGCCCTCGAGGATGGGTTCACCGGGGATCGTGTGCGTCGTCGGAAGCCCGTCTTTGGGGCACGTAACAACGTCATCCGAGTAGCAATATTTACAGAGTTGGCACTCTCTCATTCTTCGGTAAATGTCCCCGACGACCATTTGGCCGCCTGAAATAACAGGCCTCTATCCGGAACGAAATTCGGCAAGTTTCTTGCGGTGGCGGCCCGGTTCGATTTTAGTGTGTTTGAACCGTCCAATCAAGATTTATTAGACACTACGGCCTCACGTCGAACGATCAGGACCCGCTTTCAATGGCGTTCTGAAGCCTTTATTTCAGTACGATGTTTACCAGCCGTTTGGGCACGACAATGATCTTGACGATCTCGCGGCCAACGGTATATTCCTGTACCTTTTCGTCGGAAACGGCCATTTCCCGCAACTCTTCGTCCGAAGCGTCGGGCGAGGCCATCAACCGCGACCGGAGTTTTCCGTTGACCTGAACAGGTATTTCGATCTCGTCAGATCTGGCAAGTTCTTCATCAAGTTCGGGAAACCGCGCGCCGTTCACGAGCATTCCGTTTTCGTTCCCGGCGATCGCGGCAAACAATTCTTCGGCAACATGCGGAGCGAACGGAGTCAGCATGGTCAACAAGGCTATCAGCGCCTCACGAACCGCGAAAATGTCCTCAGGGGCCGCTGCGTCTGGCTCGATATCAAGTTCCCCGATCGCATTTGAAAGTTCCATTAACGCAGCGACGGGTGTGTTGAACTGCAGGCTTTCAAAGCTGTCACGTACACGTCGAATCGTCTGGTGTGTTTTCTGTCGCAGCTTTCGCGCAGCCGATCCGAACTCATGTTCGCTTGTCGCAGAATTTCCCTTTACAGCCACGCGCCACTTGTAGACAAGCCGCCAAACACGCTGCAGAAATCTAACGGCGCCCTCTATTCCGGCCTCGTTCCAAACGAGCTCGTTTTCGATCGGAGCGGCGAATAACACGAACAAGCGGGCCGCGTCCGCGCCGTATATCTCAACCATCTCATCGGGATCGACGCCGTTGCCCTTTGACTTCGACATCCTCTCGATGGCGTATCTCAGCGGCCGGCCATCCTGGCCCTCGGCCGAGACGATCTTTCCTTTTGCATCACGAGTGATCTTTACCGCGGCCGGTTCACTATAAGAACGCTTACCGCTCTCGTC
>JBGAVC010000030.1:0-42108 GCA_044228265.1 Pyrinomonadaceae bacterium | reverse complement strand
TGGTCAATGAGGCCTACTACAACTTCGGCCGCCGAAGGGCCAGTTTTGATTCTCAGACCCCGAGCGTAGCCATTCAGATTACGGGCTCCGCATACATTGGCTCCAACCCGTTTTCCCCAGTGAGCCGGGTCGAAAAGCGGCATCAGATCAGAGACAACGTGACATGGGCTGCGGCCTCTCACACGGTTAAAGCCGGTGTCGACTTCAGTTGGCTTAGCGGTCAGGCCCGGTTTGATCTTAATTTTCCGGCACTTTTCAATTTCGGCCAGCAATCCTGCAATCCGATCGTTAGCACTACGTGCACCGGTCCCGGGTTTACGCCAATACAGGCCTACGGACTGGGATTTCCGGCAGCGTTTATTCAGGGATTCGGTGACCCGAACAGTACATTGGGTAACAAGCCTATAGCATTTTTTGCCCAGGACACCTGGAGGATCACTCGTCGTTTTACCATTAACTATGGGATCAGATACGACTACGAATTCACCCAGCGATTCGGTCCCACTGCTTTCACAGATCCGTTAACCGGAATAGTGTTATCGGAGTCGGATATCCAGACGGCCCAGGATGCTTTGAATGTTACGCAGGGATTTCCGCGTGATAAGAATAACGTAGCGCCGCGTGCGGGGTTTGCATGGGACATCGCAGGGGACGGAAAAACGGTAATTCGCGGAGCGGCGGGGATCTTTTATGATCATCCGCTGCTAGCTGTTTCCTTTAATTCAAATATCGGTGACGGTTCGCAGCAGCAGCAAGCCACGCTGCTGCCGATCGGAGGACCTGACCCACGAGGCATATTTAATGCTTGGCAGGTCTTTCACGGAACGGTGTGTGGTGTCCAAGGGTCCAATGCTGCCATTTGCGGTACTGCTGTGACGCAAGCCGTTGCTACTTCGGCAGCATATCAATTCGGTTTCATGCGTTTCGATTCGAGCAAGTTCACCGGGTTCGGACCGATCCTTCCGTTCACATTACACGTCGACAAGGATTTTAAGTATCCCATGGCCCTGCAAGCGAATCTTGCGGTTGAACGAACAATTGGAAGAAACACATCGATCTCCGCCAGTTGGATCATGGTCAATGCCAAACACCTCGCTCATCCGGGAGAGGCAAATTATGTTGATCAATCAGCTCTGGTTGAGAACTTTCGCCGATTTTTTGGTGGACCACCGCCTAGCTTTGCGGCCGCTGCCTTCGGCATCTCCATCCCGAGCGCTGCCACCGATCCGCGGGTAGTTGCCTGTCCAGTGGGTGTGCCTGCCCCATTGTGCTTTACGAATCTTGGGGCGACGTGGGCGGCCCTGGTCCCCGGCTTCATCGCGGCGCCGGTGGCTAATCTAGCGAACAGAGTAATTTCGCCGCCCGCAGCGAACTATTTCCGCAAGCTTGGTCCTAACTACTTTTTCGTCAAGGCGTTAACGGGGCTTAGCAAGGCCACCTTCGACTCGCTTTTGCCGGGAACGCTTCGCACGCCAGGTCCGATCAGCCCATTCGGTGCCGTTAATGCCCAGAAGTCGGATGGTTCGTCGAGTTACAATGCAATGAATCTGGAAATGAAGCGCCGCTTTTCCAACAACTTCCAGTTCCTGGCGTCCTACACCTGGTCCCATTCGATCGACGATTCGTCCGATCTGCAGACATTATTACTGCCTCAGGATGTCACGAACCTGCGCGGAGATCGGTCAAATTCCCTCTTCGACCAGCGGCACAGATTCGTGTTCAGTGGGGTCATGAGTTCTCCGGAGGCATGGCGTTCGCAGGGATCTTTTAAGAGGTTTATGCACGGATTCTCGTTCGCTCCTATCCTCGAGATATCGTCCGGACGTCCGTTCAATATTCTTGCGGTGGGGGATGCAAACGGCGATCTATCCAGCTCTAATGAAAGGCCCAGCGTCCGCAATGATGGAACGCTTTGTCAAACTGGAGTCGATGCGAACTGCTTTACGGGAGTATTTCCGGCCACTCCGACACTAGGCCGTAATCGCGGAATTACTCATTCGTTCTTCTCACTCGATGCTCGGTTGACCCGAAAGATCCGGTTCAGTGAGAGAGTTAACCTCGATATCATTGCGGAGGGATTTAACCTCTTCAACCGTTTTAACGAGGCGTCTGCTAATCCATTCTTTAACGTCGTCAATGCCTTTGGACAGCGAAGCGGCACCAAGTACTATAGTCAGCCTACATCGGCATTCGATCCAAGGCAGTTCCAGTTTGGCCTGAAACTCAGTTTCTAGCTATAAATTAGAACATTTTGCGGCCGGACGGTGTCAGACCGTCCGGCCTTTTTTGCGGGTTGCATATATCGGCGCCGATAATAGGGTTGTGAATAACTTGACCTCCGAGATCCGTTCGCATGGCCTGTCTATCGGTATCGATAAGATCGGTATCGTGCCGGCGATGCCGCTGGAGGTCGAGTCACGCCGTCTCACCGACTGGCTCGGTCGGAACTATCACGGCGAGATGTCCTGGATGGCTCGGGAGCCGGAAAAAAGAACGGATCCTCGGCTTTTGCTGCCGAACGCGCGTTCGGTGATCGTCGCCGCGGTCAATTACTACACAAAATACGAGCATGTTGAAGAGGCAAGCAGCGGCAAGATCTCACGCTACGCGTGGGGCGACGATTACCACGACATAGTGCGCGGAAAGCTCGACGAACTTCTCCAATTTATCCGTTCAAGAGCCAAACACGCCGAAGGCAAGATCTGCGTTGACACCGCGCCGATGATGGACAAGGCGTGGGCAGTCCGTGCTGGGATCGGTTGGCTGGGTAAACACTCGAACGTCATCACACGCGATCTTGGGTCGTGGGTTTTCATAGGTGAGTTGATCCTCGACATCGAGCTCGAATACGATACGGACGTTGTCGAAGATCATTGCGGGACTTGTCGTGCATGCATCGACGCGTGTCCCACAGGCGCTATAGTCGAGCCATACGTCGTCGATTCGCGAAAGTGTATTTCTTACGCGACCATCGAGTTGCGCGACCAGGCTCTTCCCCCGGAGATCGTGCCAAATCTCGACGGCTGGCTCTACGGCTGCGACATTTGCCAGGACGTTTGCCCGTGGAACCGTTTTGAAACGCAGACGCACGAGCCGCGTTTCGAACCTCGAGATGGCGAGACTTCACTTGATCTGGAACGCATCGAGGAGATGTCGCACGACGAATATGTCGTCAGATTTAGAGGCAGCGCGATCAAGCGGGCAAAACTATCGGGCTTGAAGAGAAACGCAGTAGCGATCCGGGATAGTGACCAGGATTAAGTTCACCGCCGTTTGCGGTATCATAGACTTGTGCCGCTCCGTGATTCTCACAATCGAACGATCCGCGACCTGCGTATTTCGGTGACCGACAGGTGTAATTTTCGCTGCTTCTACTGCCTGCCGAACGGCGAACCGCCGATGGCCCGCAAGGACACGATACTGACGTTCGAGGAGATAGCCTATATCGCCGAGATCTTTGTTTCCTTAGGTATCGAAAAGATCAGGCTCACCGGCGGCGAACCGCTCCTGCGAAAGGACATCACAAAGCTCGCCGGAGAGATCTCACGGCTCAAGCCTGAACTCAAAGACCTCGCGTTGACCACGAACGGCTTCATTTTCCCGGAACTCGCTGCCGGGCTCAAGGCGGCAGGCGTCGACCGCGTAACGATCAGTCTCGACAGTCTTGATCGTGATAAGTTTGCCCGGATCACCGGCGTGGATGCCCTCGACAAGGTGTTTGCTGCGATCGGGGCGGCCCGTGCGGCGGGCTTTGACCCGATAAAGATCAATGCCGCTGTGATCCGCGGGCACAATGACGATGAGTTTGTGGACTTTGCCAGCTTTGCCCGCGAATACGGCGTGCAGATGCGTTTCATCGAGTTCATGCCGCTCGACAGCGGCCACGAATGGAGTCGCGATCTGGTCGTCCCGGGCCGCGAGATCTTTGACGCGATCAACGCCGTCTATCCGCTCGAGTTAGTTGATAAAGATCGCGGCAGCGAAACGGCCTGGAAATATAAATTCTCTGATGGAGCGCCGGGCCAGGTTGGCATAATCGCCCCCGTGACCGAGATGTTCTGCGGTGCCTGCTCCCGCATCCGCCTCACGGCAGACGGCCAGATCCGCACCTGCCTCTTCTCAACCATCGAGCACAACCTCCGTGACGTAGTCCGCAGCGGAGCAACCCGCGCCGAGATCGTCGATTTCATTGAAGCCGTCGTTCTGAAAAAAGAACCGCGCCATCACATAAATGACGCGGAATTTGTTCAGCCGGCGAGGACGATGAGTTTTATCGGCGGTTAGCCTCGGACGACTACTTCGGTGTGATCTTTATTCGGATGAGCTTAACGACCGACGAAACGTCATCTGCCGATATCACTCCAAATCGGATCCCCCGCCCTTCCGCATATTGTCGGGCATCGCGAATGAGGTTCTTGATCTCGTCGTTCAGGTCACTTGCAAGGGCTGATCCGACTGCCCTTTCGCCCAGGACAATGGCTACGCGAACCACGCCGTCCTCGGGCATCATGTACAGCAGGGTCCTCTTCTTCTGCTTCAGCAGACACACCCAGCCAAAATCGATCTTTGACGATCGCCAGACTTGATCGATAGAAGCAAAGTTCGCCGACACCGAGTCGATGATACTCGTCCAAATGTCCACGGCTTTGCCCAGCCTGGCAGCCAGTTGCGAAGCGGTGGGTCCGATAGGTCCGGCATTCATATCAGTGAACCATTGACTTAAAGTGGCTCAAACCTAGCCTGGAAAAATCTCAGGTACTTCGGTTCGTGGACCATCTTCAGGCCGCGGGTCTTTTCACGGTCCTCGTAAACTGCCCTGACCGATTCGGCTACGACGTCCATGTGGGCCTGAGTATAGACGCGCCGCGGGATGGTCAGCCGCGTCAGCTCCAGTTTCGGGTAATTGTGGTCGCCCGTTTCGGCGTTACGGCCCGCGCTTGCAATACCGCGTTCCATCGAGCGGATGCCGGAGTCTATGTACAGCTCGGCGGCGAGCGTCTGGGCCGGAAACTTGATCTGCTCGAGATGCGGGTAGAATGCCCTGGCATCGAGAAAGATCGCGTGGCCGCCGACGGGATGCACGATCGGTATGCCCCAGGTCGTCAGCAGCTCGCCGAGATAGCGGACCTGCCCGATACGCGAGAAAACGTGTTCGTCCTGTACGCTTTCGGCGATGCCGATAGCCATTGCCTCGAGATCGCGTCCGGCCAGGCCGCCATAGGTATGTAAGCCCTCGTAAACAACGACCAGATTACGCAACTCTTCAAATATCTCCTCATCGTTGACGGCAAGCCAGCCGCCGATGTTGACGAGATTGTCTTTTTTCGCACTCATCCAGGCCCCGTCCGTGTGGCTGCAAAATTCTCTTAAGATCTCCGCGATCGAGCGGTCAGCATATCCCTCTTCGCGTTCCTGGATGAAAAACGCGTTCTCGACCATTCGTGTCGCATCGAGATAGAGCTTGATGCCGTGACGATGCGTCAGCTCCCGTAAGGCCCGTATGTTCTCCATGCTGACGGGCTGGCCGCCAGCCATATTGACCGTGCCTGCGACGCTGACATAAGCGATGTTCTCCGCACCCTCGCGTTTGATCAGCGTTTCAAGCTTATCGAGGTCGATGTTGCCTTTGAATGGATGCAGGATCTGGGGATCGTGAGCCTCGTCGATGATCACGTCGACAAATATACCGCCCGCCAACTCCTGATGCAGACGCGTCGTCGTAAAATACATATTTCCCGGCACGAATTGACCTGACTTGATGCCTACCTGGCTTATCAAATGCTCGGCTCCGCGGCCCTGATGTGTCGGGACAATGTACTTGTAACCGTAAAATTTCTGGATCGCCGCCTCGAGGTGATAGAAGTTACGGCTGCCGGCGTACGCCTCGTCGCCAAGCATCATGCCGGCCCACTGGCGGTCGCTCATCGCGCCTGTTCCGCTGTCGGTGAGCAGGTCGATATAGACGTCGTCAGAACGCAGCAGGAACGTGTTGTAACCCGCTTCAGCAAGGGCCCGTTCGCGTTCCTCACGGGTGTTCATCCTTAGCGGCTCGACCATTTTGATCTTCCACGGTTCGGCCCACGAACGGCGGCTGAATTGCTGCCCGATCGTCATCAGTGTATGTGGTGACATTGCTGCAGATCTCTCCTTATCGGCGGTGGGTGCCGCATTTTGGCTTGGACAGGCCCGAGAGCAGACGGCCGGAGATGCGGCATCTTAGCCGCAAATCAAACCAGCCTCATCGGCCGCACGAGCGTTCCTTCACGGTTGGATAATATCAGAGGGGATCAGCGAAAAAAGTGACCTGCGACACAACTTCAAAAGAGTTTAACCGCCCTTTCGCCCGGCCATGTCGAGTCCGACGGCCGCGACCAGGATCGAGCCTTTGATGATGTCCTGCATAAAGTCGCGAACATTGAGCAGTGACATGCCATTATCGAGGCTCGCCATTATGAGCGCGCCGAGGCACGCGCCGTATATCGTGCCGCGCCCGCCCATCAGTGACGCACCGCCGATCACACATGCGGCGATGGCGTCGAGTTCCTTTAGCGTTCCGGCATCGGGCGTCGAACTGCCGACACGACCGGCCGAGATCAACGCCGCCAGGCTCGTAAGTGCACCGAGAATTGCGAAAACTTTTAGAATATTACGCTTATTGTTGATGCCGGACAGCCGGGCGGCGTCCGGGTTACCGCCTATCGCATAAAGATAACGGCCGAAAGTGGTCGACGTCGTCAGAAATGCCCCAAACAATGCGACCGCGAGCAGTATCAGGACAGGCGTCGGTACACCGACATAAACGCCGTTGTTCTCATATGAGTTCATGACCCAGACGAAAGCTACGATCGCGCCGACAGGCAGGATGGCCTTGAGCAGTTCACCTGCATAGTTAGCTTCACCGAGTCCATACGTTTTTACCGACCTAGCCCTTTTGACCGCCATGAAGACGACGAAAGCGATGGCGACCGCTGCAAGCATCCAGCCCGTCGTCGTGCCAATGTAGCTTTGGCCAAAAGCCTTGAATCGCTCATCCGAAATGGGGATGGTGTTCCCACTGAGAAGCCACTTGACGGCACCCCGCCAGGCGAGCAGGCCTCCGAGGGTCACTATGAATGCGGGAATGTTCAAATACGCCGTCAGCGTGCCGTGCAGGACGCCGATGATGACGCAGGTCGCAAATGCGAGCAATATCGCCGTGGGCAGGCCATACCCCGCGATCGAGACGGAATACGCGGCTATTCCGCCCGCAAACCCCAGTACCGAGCCGACCGACAGGTCGATGTTGCCGGAGACGATGACCATCAGCATTCCCACGGCCAATATTCCGGTCACAGACATCTGCGTCATCAGGTTCGACAGGTTCCGCGGCGTCAAAAAGATCGAGTCCGTTCGATCGTGACCTAAGCCGCGTCAGAGATTCAGATCTCTCCCGTAGCAGCGGCCATTACACGTTCGGGCGTCGCTTCGGTTCGCGTAAATTCGCCTGTCATGCGTCCTTCATGGAGAACGATAACGCGGTCAGAGAGGCCGAGAACCTCTGGTAATTCGCTTGAGACCAGTATGATCGCCATTCCCTCCTGAGCAAGCCGGTTTATTTCGGCGTAGATCTCCTGCTTGGCACCGACATCGATGCCGCGTGTCGGTTCGTCGAGAAAAAGCACTTTCGGGTTCGTCAAAAGCCATTTGCCGAGTACGACCTTCTGCTGGTTACCGCCGGAAAGTGTGCCGGTGACGGTCATCGGCGAGTTTGCCTTTATCCTTAGCGACTGCATCGAGGCACGGGCAGCGACGATCTCTCTTGTCCTGTCGGTCAAAAAACGGCCTGACAAGTTCTTTAGCCCCGCGAGCGTCATGTTGTCCAGCACCGTTTGATCCAATATCAGGCCGTAGCGCTTCCGGTCTTCGGTCACAAAACCTATGCCTTTTAAAATGGCATCAGCGGGTGAGCCGATCGTCGCCGGGCGGCCGTCGACGCTGATCGTTCGCGAATATTGTCCCTGCCAGGCCCCGAACACGGCTGCGAGCAGCTCAGACCGGCCCGCACCCATCAGACCCGCGATACCCAGAACCTCGCCGTGCCGAACGCTGAAGCTGACGTTGTCCACCAGCTTCTTTCCCGCGACCTCGGTCGAATATACGTCGAGCCCGTTCACTTCGAGAGCAGTCTTGCCCAGGTCGTGCGCCGCTTTCGGGAAAATGTCGCCGACCTCGCGCCCGACCATTGCCGCGATGACCTTGTCTTTGGTGAGGTCCGCGGCTGAGTGAGTTCCGACGCTTCGGCCGTCGCGAAGCACCGTGATCCGGTCGCTCATCCGAAATACTTCGTCAAGCTTGTGCGAGATGTAGATCATGCCGACGCCCCGCTCTTTTAGTTTCGCGAGTATGTTAAAAAGTGTTTCGACCTCCGACTCCGTCAGTGCGGCGGTCGGTTCGTCGAGAACGAGTATCCGGGCGTTTTTGGATAACGCCTTGGCGATCTCGACGAGCTGCTGCTGGCCGATACCCAGGTTCCCGACCGGAACGCGCGGGTCGATCTTGAGATGGAGGTCACGGAGCAGTTTAGAAGCACGATGATAAAGTTCCGACCAGTTTATGACGCCAAATTTGGCAGGTTCCTGTCCAAGGAAGATATTCTCCCCGACCGTTAGCTGCTTTACGAGCGAGAGCTCCTGAAAGATGATCGCCACACCGGCCGATTCGGAGTCGCGAATCGTGTTGAAGTGACGCTTTTCGTCATCGATCAGTATGTCCCCGTCGAATGTGCCCGTCGGATAGACGCCGGAAAGTACCTTCATGAGAGTCGATTTCCCGGCGCCGTTCTCTCCCACCAGCGCATGAAACTCACCAGCGTCGAGCGTAAAACTCACGCCGTCAAGCGCCCGCACTCCGGGAAACTCCTTGACTATATCTCTCATTTCGAGAAGGGCCATAGATGACGAGTTTAGACTGATTCACCGGGGATTTTACACGCATCCGGCCCGTTTCCAAAGTTCTTGCCTCCGATGTTGCATCGAGGGAACTAAATCGAATGAATGCAACAACATGCTATAATGTAAAACTAGGGTCACCGTTGTCTAAACATAGAAATAGGAAATCGCCGCGGACATATCAGACGATCAAGGTATGTTCCCACGCTACGTACTCGTTGCGGGAAACGCGTGGGACAACGGGACAGTTGGGACATGAGGTCTGAAAACCTCCCAAATTTGCCCGCATCAGACGATACTCTATAATTGAACCGTCTTAGAATTTAATAAACGTATGAACGATCAAAGCTCGATCGAATCGATCCTCAACGAGTCAAGACTCTTCACGCCTCCCGCCGAATTCGCACGCAATGCGCACGTAAAGAGTTTTGCCGAGTACGAGGCGATGTATACAGAGGCAGAGGCGGACCCCGAGGGTTTTTGGGCAAAGCAGGCGTCCGAACTGGATTGGTTCAAAAAATGGGACACTGTCCTCGAGTGGACCGAGCCCCACGCCAAGTGGTTCGTCGGCGGTACGATCAATCTTTCGCACAATTGCCTCGACAGGCATTTGAGCACATGGAGAAAGAACAAGGCGGCGATCATTTGGGAAGGCGAGACCGGCGAGATCAAGACGATCACCTATCTTCAGCTTCAGCAGGAAGTTTCGCGATTTGCGAATGTGCTGAAAAGCCTCGGTGTCAGCAAGGGCGACCGCGTCGCTCTTTACATGCCGTTGATACCGGCTTTGGCCGTCGCGATGCTTGCATGCGCGCGGATCGGTGCACCGCATACGGTCATTTTCGGGGGATTCTCTGCCGAAGCGATCCGCGACCGCGTCAACGACTGTCAGTGTAAGCTGATCGTGACGGCGGACGGCGGATACCGTCGCGGCTCTGAGATCCGTCTAAAGGAGACCGTCGATGTTGCTCTGGAAGACTGCCCGGACGTGAGGAACGTGGTCGTCTTTCAACGAACGGGATCAAAGATCCATATGCGTCCCGGTCGTGACCATTGGTGGCATGAATTGACCAAGACGGTCGACGCCGACTGCCCGCCCGAGGAGTTGGATTCCGAGCATCCGCTTTACATCCTCTACACGTCCGGAACTACCGGCAAGCCAAAGGGGATCCTCCACACTACCGGCGGCTATCTCACTCAAACGGCGTTCACCACAAAGCTGATATTTGATCTTAAGGACGACGATATTTACTGGTGTACAGCTGACATTGGCTGGGTCACAGGTCACTCGTATGTCGTCTACGGGCCGCTAGCGTGCGGTGCGACCGTTTTTATGTACGAAGGCGCGCCGAATCATCCTGGATTTGACCGTTTCTGGGACATGATCGAACGGCATAAGATAACGATCTTTTACACCGCTCCGACGGCGATACGAGCGTTCATAAAATGGGGCGAACAATATCCGCTAAAGCATGATCTCTCGAGCCTGCGGCTACTCGGAACGGTTGGCGAACCGATCAATCCTGAAGCGTGGATGTGGTATCACGAGGTGATCGGTAAGGGTGAGTGCCCGATCGTCGACACCTGGTGGCAGACCGAGACCGGCTCAGCGATGATAAGCCCTCTGCCCGGGGCTACGCCGACGGTACCCGGGACCGCGACTAGGCCTCTGCCGGGAATAATCGTGGATGTCGTGACCAAGGCAGGTGTGCCGGTAAAGCCCGGGGAAGGTGGTTATCTCGTCATCAAAAAGCCGTGGCCGTCGATGCTGCGAACGCTGTGGGGCGACGACGAACGATATAAACAGGCTTACTGGTCCGAGATTCCGGGCTTCTATTTCGCGGGCGACGGCGCTCGCCGGGACAAACACGGTTACTACTGGATAATGGGCCGCGTAGATGATGTTATAAACGTCAGCGGTCATAGGCTCGGTACCGCCGAGATCGAGTCGGCACTCGTCTCGCATGAGTCGGTCGCCGAAGCCGCCGTCGTTGGACGGCCTGACGAGCTCAAGGGCCAGGCAATTTCGGCATTCGTAACGCTTGAGGGCGGGCGCTCGGGAAGCGAAGAGCTCAAAGACGTCCTTAGGCAGCACGTGGTCAAGGAGATCGGGGCCCTGGCCCGGCCCGACGACATCCGGTTTACCGACATGCTGCCGAAAACGCGTTCAGGCAAGATCATGCGGCGTCTGCTCCGCGAGCTTGCAGCCGGCGGCATAGTCGCCGGCGACGTGACCACGCTTGAGGATCTATCTGTTCTGGAGAAACTGCGTGAAGACGAGGAATAAAGCTTGTTTGGCTGCTTAGATAATGGCTGAACACCAAATAGTACCTAGTCCCACAGACGAACTAGCGGAGACCGGCCGTGAATTCTATCGGCGCGGCTGGGCCCTCGGAGCTAGCGGCAACTTCAGCATCTTGCTCGCGCGCAAACCGCTCAGGCTGTGCATCACGTCTGCGGGCGGCGATATCGGAACGCTCGACGAGACCAATTTTCTCGAGCTTGACGACGATGCCGAGATACTTCAGGGATTTGGTCGGCCGTCGGACGAGAAACTGATACATTTGACGATCTATCGTCTACAGCCGAGAGCACGCTGTATCCTTTACTCACATTCGGTTTGGGGGACGATACTTTCCGACCGGTATTACGCGGACGGTTGTGTAACTTTGAGCGGGTTCGAAGCTCTCAAGGGTTTGGCTGGCGTTGAGACGTACGAACACGTCGAAAAGGTCCCGATCATTGAAAATTCGCAGGATCACATAGCACTCTCGCACGTTATTGAGAACGTGCTGCTCGATGCCGAAAATACTCATGGAATACTCATTCGAAATCACGGAATGTTTACGTGGGGCTCGACCGTTGCCGACGCTCGTCGTCATGTAGAAGTGTTGGAGTTCTTGTTCGAGGTGATGGGCAGAAAGTAAGTGAACGCAAAAACATATGGAAGTTCAAGAGCTGGAAACGGCAACTCTCGGAGCAGGTTGTTTTTGGTGCGTGGAAGCGGTCTTTGACGATCTCGACGGCGTCATGGATGTGGTCTCCGGCTACTCAGGCGGCCATAAGGACAACCCGACCTACAAGGAAGTCTGTTCCGAGACGACCGGCCATGCCGAGGTAGCTCAAATTACGTTTGATCCCTCGAAATTGTCCTTTGAAGAGTTGCTGCAAGTGTTCTTTACAGTTCACGATCCGACGACTCTCAACCGTCAGGGAAATGACATCGGAACCTCGTACAGGTCTGCGGTTTTTTACCATTCCGAGGAGCAAAAACGTGTCGCCGAAAAGGTGATCGCCGACTTGACCTCCGAAGAGATCTTCGACAGGCCGATAGTTACTGAAGTTGCTCCGTTCGACCGATTTTGGCCTGCTGAGGATTATCATCAAGAGTATTTCGCAAATAATCCCGATCAGCCGTACTGTTCTGCCGTGGTTGCGCCCAAGGTGGCGAAGTTCCGCCAGAAATTCGCGCACAGGCTCAAAAGTCGATCCTCCGGCCACGTATAGCGTTATCGTCTTTTGCTGCAGCGTTTAAAATTATGTTTGACATTGCAAAGCGTGTTTGCTAAATTTTCGATTGAGTTCCTCACGAATTCCGCGCTCCCCGTGTATCAATAATTCACCTCCTTTTTCCGCGCTCTGTCGGAGCGCCTTCTAATTCTTGTATTCATTACATCAGAGAAGACAACCAAATCATGACACCAGTTCATTTTTCTCGAAGGAGACGTTTTTGGAGTTTTAACGTTTTTGCCGGCGTGCTTTTGTGCATAATTGCGGGGTCCGGATTTTTCAGGTCCTCAGCACAACGCACTCTAACCGCGGGCGATCTGAAAGTGGAACCTGAAGGGGCCGAAGTAGTTCTTGCGGCCACGATCACGGGTAGAGTTTTTCAGGATTTCAATGGCAACGGGACCTATGATACGACTTCAACGATCAACAACGATGGCTTTGGCACGATCGGTGTTGCGATCGACCGGGGAGTTTCCGGTGTAACGGTTAGTGCGTATGATTCGGCGGGTGCCGCGAGAGGATCTACGACGACCGACGCTTCAGGAAATTTCAGCCTGAGCGCAACGGGAACAGGCCCATACAGGATCGAATTCACAAATCTGCCCAGCGGCTACTATCCATCTACCCGAAGCACCGATTCTGTCCAGGGCGGTTCATCGACCAATTCCGGATCGACAGTTCAGTTTGTCGATAATGCGAACACATCTAATGTCAACCTTGCGATAAACTACCCTACGGATTATTCGCAGAACAACCCGGAGATCGTCGCATCCATGTTTGAACAGGGCGACGCTGTGACTGGGCCAAATAGTGCCGCTTCGGCGATCCTGAGTTTTCCCTATTCGGCAGGGAGCACCGACACAAGCGGGTCGGCAACTGAGTCGTTGTTCGATGTGCCCAACGTTAACCCGCTTGACATCGCATCAAGCCAGATCGGCCCCACGTATGGGATCGCTTATGCTCGAAAGTCCAGACTGATCTACGCCGCCGCTTATTTCAAGCGGCATGCAGGGTTTGGGCCGCGAGGCCCGAACGGGATATACGTGCTCAACCGGACGGGCAGCGGCTCGGTCAACACATTCTTTACTGTGCCCGGGACTGCGACAAACTCGCACGACACCACCAATTACAACCGCGATAATGGCAATACCGGTTGGGACGCGGTTGGAAAAACCAGTCTTGGCGGCATGGCCTTGTCAGAGGACGAGACCAAGCTGTATGTTTGGAACCTCGCCAACCGGACACTCTACGCGTTGAATGCCACTACGGGTGTACAGATCGCCAGCCAGGCTGCGCCGTCAAGCCTGCCGCTGCCTTCTGGGACCTGCGCCTCTTCAGATATTCGACCTTTCGCTGTCACGGTGTATCGCGGCCAACTATATGTGGGTTTTATCTGCAGCGCCGAATCGTCGTCCAATGTAGACAGTTTCACCGATTCCAATGGCAACGGGATCTGGGATATGGGTGACTATTACGTCGACACAAATGGCAATGGCGTCCGTGATTCGACGGAATCCTACATTAATTTGACAGGCAGCAGTTCCTACACCTCGCCCGAGACCTTTACCGACGTAGACGGCAACGGGATATATAACCTAGGGGACGCACGAAAGCTCCAGGCGTACGTGTACACGGCCGATCCCTCGACATTGGCATTTAGCGCATCGCCTGTTTTCCAGATGCCTCTTCTCTACAAGCGCGGCCTCAACACCAAGGTCCAAAGCTCAGTCGGGACGTGGCGCCCATGGTCGGCGACCTACAGGAGTGCCGTGACCGGGACTTGGATCACATATTCACAGCCGATGCTGACGGATATCGCGTTCGATAACGGCAATTTGATACTAGGGCTTCGCGACCGTATCGGGGACCAGATAGGAAACGGGGCGCTCTCAAACCCGAATGACGCAAGCAATACGACTTTTTACCAGCCGCGAACCGCGGGCGACGTGATCCGTGCTTGCGGGACTCCAAATAGCTGGACGCTTGAAAACAATGGTCGTTGCGGGGGCACCGGGAATGCGCCGCAAAATGTAGCCGAAGGACCGGGCGGCGGCGAATTCTATTACGGCGACTCTTACACACTGTCGGATACGTTCATCAACCCGACCGTGACGATCAACGGAAAAGGCAGCAATCACACCGATACCGGGTATGGCGGTGTTGAACAATTGCCGGGTGCTCCCGATGTTGTGATAACCAATTTCGATCCTATTCCAAATATCACCGGGCTCGTCTACGACGGCGGAATTCGATGGTTGAACAACACGACGGGTGCGTTTACGAAGGGGTATCGTTTATATGACGGTAACGGCAATGAAACTGTCACGTTTGGCAAAGCGGGCGGGATCGGCGGCAACCTCGTGATACTCTCCGACCCGGCGCCGATCGAACTCGGCAACCGTGTTTGGCGAGATGCGAACGGCAATGGCGTTCAGGATCCGGGCGAAAACGGCATATCCGGTGTGACCGTGCGTTTGTATCAGGGGTCAACGCTAAAAGGAACCGCCGTTACGGACGCCAATGGTGAATATTACTTCGTTTACAGTTCCGTCGCCGACCCGAACACGACGGACAATATAGGCCAGGTAAACGGCGGCATCGCATACAACACCGCCTACCAGATCCGTTTCGATCTCACATCAAATTATTCCTCCGGCGGCCCGCTCGCGGGGCTGACGCTGACGACGTTCCACCAGAACACTCAGCTCGGCAACACGGCTGGATCTGACTCGGACGCATCATATGTTTCGAATCCATCGGGTTCACCGGCGGGTACTTTTCCGGTGATCAGCGTGACGACAGGGGGCCCGGGTGCGAACGATCATTCACTGGACGTTGGCTTCTGGCTCGCGCCGACCGCTGCGCCGGTCTCGGTAAGCGGACGTGTCACTGATGCTTATGGCAGCGGGATAAGGAACGTCACTATGTACCTGGTCGAGCAGAACGGCAATGTTCATGCCACCGTCACGGGGCCGTTCGGGTACTATGCGTTCGGAGACATCGAAAGCGGACAAAGCGTAGTGGTCAGCATCAATGCGAAACGTTTCAGGTTCTCGAATCCGGTTCGATTGGTGTCGCTTTTCGACAATGTCGTCGATCTCAACTGGACGGCCAATCCCTGATCGCCTCCAGTCAACCGGACAGTTTTTGAGCGGCTGACACTGATCAGCCGCTTTCTTTGTACTATAGCTTTCCGAACAGCATCAGCACGCCGATCGTAATGAACGCCACCGCGACGATGCGCTGAAGCCACTCAGTCGGGATGTAATGACTGAGAACTCCGCCAAAGATCACTCCAAGGAGCGTCACGACGATAAGCGCCGCGGACGCCCCTACAAAAACCGACAACTTTGACCCAGTGTCGGCGGTCATCGTAATGACGGCCAGTTGTGTTTTATCGCCAAGCTCCGCAAGAAACAACGTGACAAAAGCGGTCCCAAATACTTTCCAATCCATGCTGGAGAGTTTAGCAAGTAATCGAACGGTTAATAAGTCCCGGCGAATTGTATCGCCTCATGCACTGAGGGCCCTCTCGATGTGGGGCGTGAGAAAGAGCTGATCGAATTGTTCTTTGCGTTCGTGTACGAGAACGCGGACCTTTTGCGCGGTATAACGATACGTCTTGCTGAGTTCCGGTGTGGCAGCGAGCTGCTTAAAAAGCATCGCCAGTGCGTCACCGATGCCCTTAAGAAGAGCCGTCACAGCAGTCTGCTCGTTAAAATAGACCAAGCCGGCACTGTATTTGAACATTCGCTTGCCGGGAGCGAGGAATGGGTGAACGCCGGACACTTCGCGGCAAGCCCTTTCGAACGCCAAGGAGAAATCGATTCCCGCACGGTTGAGAGCCGTGTCCACTGTTTTAAGCAACTCGCCCGTGATCTCGATGATCTGCTGGTCCCTGCAGGATCGGGGTTCCACTGGGATCGATTGGTGCTCCGTGGCCGAATGTCCGTTTGGAATTGTCCCGCCATCGGTCGAACCGCATTGCCAAAGATCATCGATGATATCCGCGACGTCTTCGTAAAGAATTTGACGCCGAGGCTCCTCAACGCGGATCGAGCCGCCCGACTGTTTGGTTCTCTCAAGTATTCGGCGATACGCTTTTTCGCCTATTGTGACAGCGTCGGCTGTCAGATCGTGCTCTCGAACGTGGATCTTTCCATTCTCAGCAATTACGATCGTCGCCCTGTAGTCGTTGAACTCGACCTGAACAGCCCCGGCAAAGCTTTGACGGCGGAGATGTTTTACCAGTCCGTCGAGATCGACAAATGAGGTATCCAGATTCAAATGGTTAGGGTTGTTATTCATGCCGATATGCCTCGTTTCTAAAAATGGACCGGTCGCGGGGGCGGTGGTGTCCCAACGTCCGCAATGACTTTGACTACGCAAATGTCCAATCTCGGCTGATTTCCATTGCATTCTGCCGGTTTTTCGGTCAAAATTTCGCAGACAAATCCAATACACGATTCGCCGACGACCCTCGCTGACAATGAACACCGGTTCGGGTCGTTGAGATCCGAACGATCGAAAACGATGATAAAATCACTACTTCGCAAGAAAACGATCGCACAGATACAGGCCGACGCGACCGCGGGCTTTGCCGCCGACGAGGCTGCGGGAACAGGGCTCCGGCGAAGCCTCGGCACTTTTGACCTGACGATGCTCGGTATAGCCGCTATCATCGGTGCGGGTATTTTTGCGATGGTCGGCCAGGCCTCGTTCCACGGCGGGCCGGGCGTTATTTTGCTCTTCATTTTTGCAGCGATCGCGTGCGGATTTTCGGCCCTCTGCTATGCGGAATTTGCGTCAAAGATCCCGATCGCGGGCTCGGCATATACTTATGCGTACGCATCGTTTGGTGAGCTTCTCGCCTGGATCATCGGCTGGGATCTGCTGGTCGAATACGCTATCGGCAACATTGCTGTCGCGATCTCGTGGAGCGGTTATTTCAATGGCCTGCTGGTGGCGAATGGCATCAACATTCCGCTTCATTACACGATGGACTACCGTACGGCGCATCTGGGCTTCGACGCGGTGCAGTCGGCGATCTCAGACGGTTCGACCATCGAGAAACTGCGGGCCGGATGCGACGCCGTCGACGCGACGATAACGTGTGCCCAGCTCGATGCTCATCAGGCCTGGCTGACGGCACCGCAGGCTGGAGGCTGGCCCATTATTCTCGATCTGCCCGCCGTCGGGATCGTCATTTTGATCACGGCCTTGGTTTACATCGGCATTCGCGAGTCGAAGATCGCTTCGAACATCATGGTCGGCCTCAAACTGGCCGTGATCTTGTTGGTCATCATTTTGGGAGCATTTTTCATAAAAACCGCGAATTGGCATCCCTTTTTGCCGAATGGGTTTAGCGGCGTAATGGGGGGCGTGGCCGCGGTGTTCTTTGCGTATATCGGGTTTGACGCTCTGTCTACGACGGCCGAGGAATGCAAGGACCCGTACAAGACGCTTCCGCGCGGGATGATCTATTCGCTGATCATCTGCACCGTCCTGTATGTTGCTCTAGCTCTCGTGATCACCGGAATGGTCTCGTACACAAAGTTGAACGTCAGCGATCCGTTAGCGTTCGTATTCGGTCCGGAAGGCGTGAATATACCTTGGGTATCCGGTGTCATCGCCGTGAGCGCCATTATTGCGATCGCGACTGTGCTGCTGGTATTTCAACTCGGCCAACCGCGTCTGTGGATGGCGATGAGCCGCGACGGATTGTTGCCTAAGATCTTTTCGTCGATACATCCTAAGTTCCGGACGCCATGGTTCTCAACGATCCTGACTGGCTTTATGGTGGCCATTCCGGCACTCTTCATGAACTTGTCCGAGGTAACCGACCTGTCGGTCATCGGAACGCTCTTCGCCTTTACGATCGTGTGCGCGGGCGTGCTGGTCAAGGATAAGGAATTTGCCGGCGAGAAGCGCTTTGTACCGTATATCAATAGCATGATCCTCGGGCCGGTGATCCTCATCGGATGTTTTGTGGCCGCATGGTTTCTCGCGCCGGAGTTTTACGCGGGGCTGTTCGATTTCACGCCGACGGCTGATATGACGTCGATGCGGATCTTTATGGAGAAGATCCCGTACTTCGTATTCATACCATTCACTCTCGTGATGATCATCCTTTGCGTGTGGAAGCGTCTATCGCTTATTCCCGTGCTCGGGGTCATGTGCTGCACATACTTGATGACGAGCCTCGGCTGGACTAACTGGTTCCGCTTCATAATATGGATGGCGGTTGGATTTGTTGTCTATTTCTTCTACAGCTACACCCACAGCAATCTGAACGCCGTTTCTGGGTCGTCCATAGAGAATGGGCCGGGGGTATAGCGATATCTAACCCCGCAAATGGTTTACAATTCTTTACACTATTGAGAGAACCAATTGGGTTAGAATTGCGTCTTAACCGAGAAACAGAAATCTGATTTCAATTAAGGACTAGGAGCAATTTATATGAAAAAGAGTATTGTGTTTGCGGCGTTCATTTCGTTGTTCGCTTTAGCAACGGTGGCGTCGGCACAAAAGAACCCGGATTTCAGCGGCAAGTGGAATCTGGATATAGCGAAGTCTGAGCTTGGGCAGGCTGCTTCGATGATCAAATCTCAGACGTTGACCATCACGCAGGCTGGGACGTCGTTCAAGACGTCAACCCAGACCGAGCGTAATACGCCCCCTGCGGATGCGGCTGGTGGTGCCGGCGGTGGCCGTCCCGGCGGTGGCGGCGGTGGCTTTGGCGGCGCGGGCGGCGGCGAGCAGTCGTACACCCTCGACGGCAAGGAAGTGAGTACTGAGAGACAGGGTCCGAACGGCCCGCTCACGATCAAGACCAAGGCCGAACAGACGGGCAACAAGATCGTGATCACGACCGTGTCGCCTGGCCCGAACGGTGACGTTACATCGACGTCAACGTATGAGCTCAGCAGCGACGGCAAGGGATTGACCGTCACTCGTGAAAACCCCCGTGGCAAGACCAAGAGCGTTTATACCAAGGGCTAGATCCTGAATTTAGACCAGGAATGAAAAGCGGGCCTTGGAGCCCGCTTTTTTAGTCTTTAAACTGCAGCTCTTCGATGATCTCGTGCATATATTTCTTTCCCAGTTCGAGGTCTTCACGCTTGAGCGATACCGCACCGACGACGGCGTGCCCGCCGCCGCCATAGCGTTCGCAAATTTCGGCAATGTTGTGCGATCGAGGTCGGGGCGCCCAGGGATTGGAGCCGACCGATATCTTTGTACGAAAATCACTTTGTGTGAGCGAGACGTTGTATGTCGTCTCGGGAAAGAAGTAGTAAGGAACGAACTTGTTGTAACCGTCAATTCCAGTTCCGGTAAGGTCAAAACTCACAACGCCCCTGTTGTAAACGGAACGCTCCTTGATCAGTTCGACCGTGCTCCAATGCCGCTCAAGTATCGGCGCGAGTTTTGCCTGTATCCCATCGCTAGCGACCAGGTCGTCCAGCGAAGTCGAGGTGAGCGAACGAATGATGTGTTCGACAAACGACGGGTCTTTTTCGCCCTCGATCACCTGCATTAGTTTCAGTGCGGGCGACCGAAGCTCGACGCACTGCGCGGGTGACTCGTAGAGAGCTCCATCGATGATATGTGCCCATTCTATAAGTTCGTTGAGACTCGGATCATCGAAACCAAACTCTTCACGGGCGATGCGCGCGATGAACTCCGCGCACGACTTGCTCGTGGTATCGAGAAACTTTTTGCCCGAAGTGTCGGCCTGAAAATGTGCTTCGTCTTCCGACGACAGGAACGCCGACTGGTGATGATCGAACCACCACGTCAGTCGTTCGTCAGGACAATATTTGAAGTCCACAATTGCATTCTCGTCGCCGTCAAACTGATCGCGGTCAAAGGCGTTTCCGGCCCGGTGCATCGTTGGCGTGTAGGCTATTTGAGCATCGGCATCGACCTTTGATCGGTAAAACTTGGTAAAGATAGAGGCGGAAGCGGCACCGTCAAAACAATTGCCGTGATAGAGTATCCTTAGTTTCATAAGATCGCTTTTTCGCCCACAGGCAAAACATTTTAGGCTAGAGGACGGGGTACCGTTTCGTCAAGGAATCGAAATGAATATAAGGCTCGCTCGCATCGAAGATGTCGATTCGCTTGTCGAATTCAACCAGGCGATGGCGCTTGAGACCGAAGGCAAGCATCTTGAACCGGATGTTCTCCGACGTGGTGTCGAAGCGGTCTTTGCGGACGAAAGCAAAGGGTTTTATGTCGTCGCCGAATCGGACGGCCGCGTCGTCGGCGGGTTGATGATCACATACGAATGGAGCGACTGGCGCAATGCTTGGTGGTGGTGGGTGCAGAGCGTGTACATTAGGCCCGAGGCTCGAGGACAGCGTATTTACAGCCGTCTTTACGATCTGGTCAAAAAGATGGCAAATGACGCTGGTGCTTATGGCATTCGGCTCTACGTCGAGACCGAGAACCGCCATGCCCAGTTGGTCTATGAAAAGTTGGGGATGGTCGCGTCAAATTATCTTATGTACGATGAGATGATATGGCGAAAATAAGCGAGGACGAGTTTGCCCGCATATGCGGGGGCATCAAAGACGATCGCAGCGCTATCGTCAAGCACAATCCGCTCGGAACCGATGAGGAGATCCTGCTATGGATGCTGTTGAGCTGCCTTGTCACTTACCTGAGCCTCGATGAGATCGAGACGCCTTGCTTTACCGGTGTGCCGAACGCAAGTACATACCGTGAAGCCATCGCATTTGTCTTGAAGGACAGGCAAACGGAGCGATTCGATATCAATGAGTATCTGAACGATCTGATCGACAGATGATTATCAAGAAGTTCGTTTTGACCCCTTTTCAGCAAAATACGCGAGTCGTCGCCTGCGAATCGACTCGGCGAGCTATCTGTATCGATCCTGGTGAGAAGTCCGATGATCTGGCCGATTTCATAGAAGCTAGCGGCCTGACCCTCCAGGCGATAACTTTGACGCATGGCCATCTCGACCATATCGGTGGGACAAGCGGCCTTGCCGAACAATTTCCCAACGCCGAGATCATTCTTCACAAAGACGACGAAATGCTCTACTACGGGCTGCCGCAGCAGCCGTTGTTGATGGGCATCCCATCCGGCCAACTCGCGGCTTTGGGATTCGCTTACGACCGGCCCCCCAAACTCTCGAGAAATTGGGAAGACGGCGAAACTTATGCGGTGGGTGAGTTAAACTTCTCAGTCCGGCATTGCCCGGGACATACACGAGGACACGTTGTACTTGCCGAGCAGTCCGAGCGTGTTGTTTTTGTCGGGGATTGCCTATTTGAGGGCTCGATCGGTCGCACCGATCTGCCGGGCGGCGATTATGATCAACTGATCGATTCGATCAAGCGAAACATCCTCGACCTGGACGACGACTTCACCGTGTATTCGGGACACGGCCCCGAGACGACGGTCGGCCGCGAGCGAGCGTCTAACCCGTTCTTAACAGGAGTGTACAGCCTCGCTCGCGGCCGATATATGTGATCGCCCTGCAGTCAATAAATAACCGAAAAGGTCTTAAGCGATCGTGATCTCTTTGCAGAGATAAACGCTCTGTATTGCGTTCAGAAGCTCGACGCCTTCGGCCATAGGACGCTGGAACGCCTTTCGTCCCGAGATCAGGCCGGTGCCGCCGCCGCGTTTGTTGACGACGGCCGTGCGGACCGCATCGGCCAGGTCACCGGCTCCTTTTGATTCACCGCCCGAGTTGATCAGGCCCACGCGACCCATGTAGCAGTTGGCGACTTGGTAGCGTACGAGATCGATCGGATTGTCCGAGGTCAGTTTTTCGTAAACGATCTTGCTTGTTTTCCCGTAACTGCCGGACTTGTTCATCGCCGGATATCCGCCGTTTCGCTCAGGCAATTTCTGCTTGATGATGTCTGCTTGGATCGTTACGCCGAGGTGGTTCGCCTGGCCGGTCAGGTCAGCGGCAGTGTGCATGTCGCCCTCCGGCGTCTTGAAGGCCGAATTTCTCAAATAACACCACAGGATCGTCGCCATGCCCAACTCATGGGCGTATGCGAAAGCTTCGGCAACCTCGGTGATCTGTCGCGTCGACTGGTCGGAACCGTAATAAATGGTCGCTCCGACAGCCATTGCGCCCATATTATGAGCCGTTTCGACGGTTCCGAACATGACTTGGTCAAACTGGTTGGGATACGTCAGAAGCTCGTTGTGATTGATCTTGACGATGAAAGGTATCTTGTGTGCGTACTTTCTCGCGACCGAGCCCAACACGCCAAATGTCGATGCAACCGCATTGCAGCCGCCCTCGATCGCAAGTTTTACGATATTCTCCGGATCGAAATATTGAGGATTCGGGGCAAAGCTCGCTCCGCCTGAGTGTTCAATCCCCTGATCTACGGGCAGGATCGAGACGTATCCCGTTCCGCCCAAGTTTCCGTGATCGTGGATCGTCTGCAGGCTCCGCAACACCCGCGTGTTCCGGTCTGAACTCGCCCAAACTCGATCGACAAAATCACCGCCTGGAATGTGTATATCTTGTTTCGGGATCGTCGTAGAAACGTGGTTCAGGAGCGTGTCGGCCTCGGCCCCCAGCAACTCTTGTATCTTGCTGTAACTAGCGGTCATACTCTTATCTCCGGTATCAAAAATAGGGTGTTAAAGTAACGTTGTTTCCGAGATTATAGCACAGCAAATTGCCGTAGGCAGGTGTCAGGTTTTCGTTGCATATAAGCAGCATCACTTGTAGAATGAACGTGGAACGGCAAATCCCTATGTCGTATTCTGCGTTAAAACGCCCCCTCAGTCCCCTTACAAATCGATCGAAACTTTTGAGGTAACTATGTCCCAATCAAGCTCCCCTATGCGCGTTTTTCTTACATATGCGTCAATATTTACGGTCCTATTGATCTTCGCCACGTCACTGGTCGCACAAAGCAAGGACTGGCGGCCCGTAACGACCGAAGAGCTGCAAATGAAATCGCCAAAGGTCGATCCCGACGCCGATGCCGAGGCCATTTTCTGGGAGGTCCGGGTCGACGACAGCGCCACCAACGAACTCGCGTTGACAAATTACGTCCGGGTCAAGATATTTACGGAGAAAGGTCGCGAAAGCTTTAGCAAACACGACATACCTTTCACAAAGGGCACACGGATCAAAGACGTACTGGCACGCGTGACCAAGCCCGACGGGACGAGCGTTCTTTTAAGCAAAGACGATGTTTTCGAGCGCGAAGTGATCAGGGCCGGGGGCAATAAGGTAAAGGTGAAGTCGTTTGCGTTGCCGGGTCTCGAAGTCGGTTCGATCGTAGAGATCAAGTACAGGGAGATCGTTGAGTCGGGCCAGGCCGGTGATATGAGGTTGGTCTTCCAACGTGAGATCCCGATCGAGAGTATCTCGTATTACATCAGGCCGTTCGCCGGAGAACTCGGAATGGGTGTTTTCCCCTTCAATATGGGTTCAACGCACTTTGAAAACGATAAAGGCGGGTTTTCACGCGCTACGATGACCAACGTTCCGGCATTTAAGGAAGAGCCGAACATGTTGCCTGAGGACGAGGTCAAGTCATGGGTGTACTTGTTTTACACACGCGAAATGCCTAAAGCGGATGAGTATTGGGGGAAAGTCAGTAAGTCCTTTTATGACGCATACAAGAACAATTACAAAGTAACAGATGAGATCAAGTCGGCAACGGCCGAGGCTATAGCAGGAGCGTCAACCGACGAAGAAAAGCTGCATAAGATCTTTGACTTCACCAAGTCTCGTATTAAAAACACAGTGTACGCCGACAAGGTCTCCGACGAAGAGAAGAAGACGGCTCGCGATGCCAAGTCGGCCACGGACACACTTAGGCTCAGGATCGGAACTCCGTTCCAGATCGATATGCTGTTCGCGGCCATGGCACGCGCGGCTGGGTACGATGTGCGGGTAGCGCTTTCGGGGGACAGGAGCGATATGTTCTTTGACCCCAGGATCCCCAGTGTGAGGCTCATGCTGGGATCGTCATCCATTGCTGTAAAAGTCGGGTCGGATTGGCGTTTCTTTAGCCCGGCAAGTTATTACACGCCATATGGGATGCTAAATTGGGCCGAAGAGAATCAAAGGGCACTTGTTACTGATCCCAAAGACGTGATCTGGCAAAAAACACCACTTACCCCGGCTGAGAAATCGATGGAAAAGCGCAGCGGCAAGTTCAAGCTGCTCGAGGACGGCACCCTCGAGGGCGAGGCCAGGATCGAATACACAGGGCATCGTGCAACTCTTCAGAAGATGAACAACAAGGGTGATTCTTCCGCGGAACAGGAAAAAACGCTCAAGGACCTGGTCAGATCAAACATCCTCGGAACGGCGGAGGTTTCTTCATTATCGATCGAAAATGTAAACGATCCGGAAAGACCGTTTATATATACCTTCAAGATCAGGGTCCCCGGATACGCCTCAAAGACCGGCAAACGCTTATTCTTCCAGCCAAATGTGTTTGAGAAAAGTTCAAAGCCGCAGTTCGAATCCTCGACCAGGAAATACGACGTCTATATCCACTACCCCTATTCCGAACAAGACGAGATCACGATCGAGCTGCCCGCCGGATACTCGCTCGAAAACGCGGAAGCCCCAGCCACGATCAAGGATTCTCAGGGCATTGGTTCCCACGACACTCAGATCTCCGTATCAAATGACGGCAAGTTGGTAGTGTATAAACGCTCGTTCGCGTTCGGCAACAATGGCTTCATCCTTTTCCCGGTTGGGAGTTACCCTGTTCTCAAACGGCTATTTGAAGCATTCAATAAAGCGGACGTCCATCAGTTGACCATACGGCAAAATGCCGCGTCGGCGACGAAATAACAGAAGGAGGACATCGATATGGCCAAATATGGTTCAATGGTCTCGATCGTCGCGGCCTTGTTTTTCGTCTGCTTCTTATTTGCAGGAGTCGCGAGAGCGGACGACCCTCCTCCACAGTGGCTTCAGGAAGCCGCCCGACTGAGTGTTCCAAAATATGAGGTCAGGGACGTGCCGGCCGTCGTTCTCCGGAATGAGGAATCGGTCTCGGTCAGCACTGACGGTACCGTAACGCGTACGCTACGCTTCGCTGTCCGAATTCTCATTCGCGAGGGCCGTGACGAGGCTATCGCCAGGCTCAGCTATCAAACGGACGGCGAAAAGGTGCGGGATATGAATGCCTGGCTTATCCGCAGCTCGGGACCATCAAAAAGTTATGGCAAAAAGGAAATAGCTGACGTTGCACTCGCGGAAAACGATGTGTACAACGAGGCGAGAATAAAGGTCATTCGGGCCGACAACGATGCCGATACCGGAGATGTATTCGGTTATGAGGCGACAATGCAGGAACGGACTGTGTTTAGCCAGTTTCAGTTCCGGTTTCAGGTCGATATCCCGATCCTCTATTCAAAATTCAGCCTGGATCTACCGGCCGGATGGAAAGCCGAAAGCGTGACATTCAACCGTAATAAGGTCGAACCCGTCGTCAACGGGTCGTCTTATTCGTGGGAGCTTCGAGATTTGCCGCCCATACCTCCGGAAGCCCGCAGTCCGAGGCGTTCGAGTCTGTCGCCGCGCTTGGCGGTGAGTTTTTTTCCGGCCCAGCCTACCGTCACCCAAATAAAGACATTCGCGAATTGGGGCGACGTGGCACGCTGGATGAGCGAGATCGAAGATCCTCAGATGAGCGTCGACGATGCTCTGGCCGGAAAGGCCAAAGAGTTGACCGCCAACGCCAGGACCGAGTTCGAGCGTATAAAGGCGATCTCGCGGTATGTTCAGCAAATACAATATATTTCGATCCAGATCGGTACCGGCCGTGGAGGCGGATACCGGCCGCACCTGGCAACTGATGTTTTTGCAAAATCATACGGAGACTGCAAAGACAAGGCCAATGTGATGAGAGCGATGCTGAGTGTTCTACGGATACCGTCGTATATGGTCAGTATCACAGCGGACGATCCGACATACGTGAGGGCCGAATGGGCGTCGCCGCATCAGTTCAATCATTGCATCATCGCGATCAAAATAAGTGACGAGACCAAAGCCCCGTCGATAGTGATGCATCCGACGCTTGGACGGCTGCTCATTTTCGATCCGACTGACCCATACACGCAGCTCGGCGACATACCGGAGGACGAACAGGGCAGCCTGGCGCTGATAGATCATAAGGACAGCGACTCACTGGTAACCATTCCTACAATGCCCGCCGAATTGAACCGGCTTGACCGAGTTGTCGATATCTCGCTTGGAGCCGACGGGGCGATCGCCGGCAAGCTGATCGAAAAGACCAGCGGGCAGAACGCGAGGACCGAACGCGCGAGGGCACGCCGGCTTTCAGTTCCAGACTACAATCTTGTGATCGAACGCTGGCTGTCGGCCGGTGCAACCGGTGCTAAGACGACGCGGATCGAGGCAAAGGAGGGCGAGAGCGAAGGCAATTTCGACTTGAGCGTTGATTTTTCGGCCGCGGCATATGCACAGATAATGCAGGGCAAGCTGATGGTTTTCAAACCAGCTATCGTGAGCCGACTTGATCGACTGGCATTTACCGAAGGAAAACGGTTTCATCCGTATATGGTCGAAGCGTCGGCATATACTGAAAATGTGAAGGTAAAACTGCCCCCGGGATTCAGTGTCGACGAACTGCCGGACGCTATTAACCTTGAGACTCCGTTCGGTAATTATTCGACAAGTTATGTAGTAAATGGCGAGTACCTGACGTTCGCGCGTTCACTGAGACTTAACCGATCCACGATCCCGGCAGATAAGTACGAAACGATACGAGACTTCTTTAGCAGGATCCGGACCGCTGAGCAGTCTCCCGTTGTATTGGTCCGAAAGTAGGCAGTTGTTCTGATGTTTAAGAAGGCTGTCCGGCATACATGCGGCCGGACAGCCTTTTGACGCTTAGACATCGTTCGATCGGGGGCTATTGAGTGATCGGATTGCCGTCGGTATCCACGTAGATCACCGGCAATCCAAGCTCTTTCAATCCGGCTTCCACGACCTTGCGATCTCCGACGATGACGATCGCCATCTTTGATGGGTCAAGGTATTTGTTAGCTACTCGATTAACGTCATCGATCGTTACCGCATTGATCTTGGAAATATAATCGTTGAAGTACGTGTCCGGCAGGCCGTACGTGACCAGGTTTGCAAGCTGGTTCGATATGCCGCCGACCGTCTCGAAACCGGCCGGGAAACGTCGGATGAACGATTGTTTGTTGACCTCGAGTTCCGTGGGTGTGATAGGCCGCGAACCGCGGATCCCGTTCAACTCTTTCAGGAATTCCTGCACTGCCTCTTTGGTCGAGATCGTCTGGATCTCGCTCGAGGCCGAAAACGGCCCCGCGCCTCGTCGGTAAGTGAACCGGCTCGAAGCGCCGTACGTGTATCCCTTGTCTTCCCTCAGATTCATGTTAAGCCGGCCCGTGCTGCCGCCGCCGAGGATCGCATTCATCACCTGGACAGCATAGTAGTCCGGATTGCTCCGATCGAGGCCCACCTGGCCGATCGAAACCGATGACTGTGCTGCCCCTGGCTTATCCACCAGATAGATAGCCGGTTTGGCAATCATCTTCTGTTCGCTTACGCCTCCAAGCGACACACCGCCCGGCTTCCATCCCGAAAACGCCGTTTCAAGCCGAGCCTTGATGGCGGCCATTCGGACGTCGCCGACAACGATAAGCGTCGAATTGTTTGGCCGGTAATGATCATTGTAAAACTTTACAAGGTCGTCGCGGGAGATCGCCTGAACGGTCTTTTCGCTGCCTCCAAGCTGCCGACCGTATGTCTGATCACCGTAGAGGACCTTATCGTAAACGATGCCCGCAACCGCCGTATTGCTCGCCCTCCGCTGGCGAAAACCGCCCATCGCCCTGGCTTTGAGCGCCGTAAACTCGGAGTTAGGGAACGACGCGTTGGAGACGATGTCGGCATAGAAATCCAGTGCTTTGTCGAGATTAGGCGTGATTGCCTGCATCGAGACACCGGTCGAATCCCACGAAGCATTTGAGCCGATCTGGGTCCCGATCGCCTGCAAACCGTTCGATATATCGAGGGCCGATCGTGTTTTCGTGCCTTGGTTGAGCATCGACGCGGTCATGGAAGCGACGCCCGATTTATCGGCTGAATCCAGCGTTCCGCCGGCGTTGATAACGAGATCCATGGATACGATCGGCAGCCTGTGGCTTTCGACGACCCAGAGGTTCATTCCGTTTGACAGCTTGGTCTTCTCGACCGGTGGCAGCTTAAACTTCGGGTCTGGTCCGGCTTTCGGAAGCATCGCATCCTGCTTTGCGATAAGCGCGGTGTCCTTTTTCTTTGATTGGGTCGAAGCAGGTTGGTCCGCGGCTGCCGGCCTGGCCGGCGTCGCGCTCGGGACGAACGATAACACGAGGTGATTTGCGATGAGATATTTGTTTGCAACTCGCTTGATATCTTCGGGTGTGACCTTTGCATAGCGGTCGAGATCCGCCTGGAAATAATTCGGCTTGTTGAGGTAACCGGCGTAGTCGGCGATGCGGCCTCCTTTTCCGAGGTCCCGCTCGAGTCCAAAGATCGCCTGCGTAGTGCGTGCCGTTACGGCTCTGTTGATCTCGTCGGCCGTTACGCCATCCTTTTTGAGTCGCTCGATCTCTGTGTTGATCTGCTTCTCAACTTCTTCAAGCGACTTGCCAAAACGCACGGTGGCCCTTATTTCAAACAGGCCGCCCATCTCGCTCACGTTGTTTCTTGCAAAGATCGATTGGGCGATTGGGTCTTTGCCAAAGACGAGGCTGCTTTGCAGGCGGGAACCGCGGCCTCCGGACAGAATGCTGCCGAGAATGCCGAGTGCCGCGTCGTCCGCCGAATACTGCGGTACGCCTTCCCAGACCAAGTTAACAGCAGAGAGCTGCGCAAATGGGTCCTCGTACTGTTTTCGCACGATGCCGCTCAGCTGAGGCTGCGGAATATTGGGGCGTGTGATAGGGCCGCCCCGCTTTATCGGTCCGAAGTACTTCTGGATCCAGCCACGAGCTTGTGCTTCGTTGAAGTCGCCCGAAAGCACCAACACGGTGTTGTTCGGAACGTAGTATTGCCTGAAAAACGCCTTCACATCATCGAGCGACGCCGCCGAAAGATCGGCCATCGATCCGATAACTGAGTGATGATACGGATGGCCCTCCGGATACATGACCTCTCCGATACGTTCGCTCGCGCTTCCGTACGGCACGTTATCCACGCGAAAACGGCGCTCGTTTTTGACCACATCACGCTGGTTGTCGAGTTTAGCCTGGTCCATCGCGTCAAGAAGGTTACCCATGCGATCTGCTTCCATATACAGCGTTCGTTCGAGGAAGTTTGACGGGATGGCCTCGAAGTAATATGTGCGATCCTCGTCGGTGGTGCCGTTGACGTTTCCGCCCAGTTCATCGACAGCCCGCCACCCGTCAACGTAGTTCTTCGAACCCTGGTACATCATGTGCTCAAAAAGATGGGCAAATCCGGTGCGGCCCGGTGCTTCGTTTTTTGAACCCACATGATACCAGAGGTTTACCGCAACGATCGGTACAGTGTGGTCTTGGTGCAGAAGTACCGTAAGACCGTTCTTGAGCTTGTATTCCTTAATATTGATAGGGGGCAACTTGACTGTCGACTGAGCAAACGAGCCCGTCGCCACGAAAATGGCAGCGATGAGCAAACCGATCATAAACTTCTTGAGTGGCATTTCTTACACCTCTTTGTAAATCGAATCAAACAGAAAAAGGGCCGGAAGCCGATCTCGTTAACTGAGAAGCCTCCAACCGATTTTAGTCCCTGCGATATTCTACGCGAGCACTCAGGAACTGGTTTCAACCTTGGCGATCGCCGCGATCTTTTCGCGCTTGGATACCACTACCCCGCCTGGCTTTTCGATCGTGATCGCGAACATCTGCGTACCTTCGGCGTGGAGTTTAGCATTGATGGGAATGATGACCTCGCCCGCGGAGTTCACATCAAATGTGCCTCCGTCGATCGGTGTTGCCTTGTCCTGGGTCTTGTCGAATATCCAAAGCTGATATGTTTCCTTCGACTTGTCGTTGACAGGCAGCCCGCGAAGACGCATAAAACCTTTCTGGTTCTCATCGCTCCACATAACGTCGCCGCCCACGTCCTTAAGGTCTTTCATGTTCCCGGCGGTCCAGGCAGCCTTCGTCATATCCCTATGCGATGCCATGAAGCCGGCTAATTCCTGCTCGGGAGTGAGCTTTTCAGGGGCCTGCGGCGGAGTGCTGATCACGACCGTTTCCGGCGGAGTCAGACGCGTTAGCCAGATGTTGATCCCAAGTGCGATGCAGGCCGCCGCGGCCACTGCCCAGCCGAGCCAACTCCACGAGCGGCGAGGCTCGATATAGAAATGCTTTTGGTACTCTTCCTGCGCGTCGGGTTGCACGTCCTTGATTGAAGCTTGTTCCGTTCCCGATGAAATAGGCGACGCGAAGAACTGGTCCGCCGAGGCCATGATCCTCGCACGCAGGTGGTCAGGCATCGGTTCGTCCATGTCCAGATCGACTGTCCCGACGGCGGCCGCTGCGAGATCGAAACTGATGTCGTTGGATGGGACATATCCCGCATTGGTCCGTTCGAGCAGCGGGTGTTGATCCTCGTCGAGTCCTACGGTCGCCCTTTGTATAAGAAGGTCGACAATATCTTCTTCCGTCATGCCGAAACCTCCTGTAAGCGTTCGAGAGGGCCAGCGAGGCCCAGTGCCTGGCGGACCTGTATCAGGCCCCTGCGAGCGTGAGTTTTGACCGTACCAATAGGCATGCCAGTAGCCGCCGATATCTCCTGATGAGACATGCCCTGGATAATCGAGAGCCGCAGCACCTGCTGCTGTTCCGGCCGCAGGGTCCTGACCGCTTCGGCGGCCTCTTTGGCTTCAATGCTGACCTGCATTTCTTGATCCGACCTCGTAAACGGTTCGAGCAGCACATCATCGAGCGAATCTGGTGAGATCCGCCGTGTCGAGCGGCGTATCCTGTCGATCAGTCGTCGACGAGCGATCATCGCTATGAATGTCGTCTCAGAAGACATCGACTCGTCAAACCTGCCGGCATTCTTCCAAATGTCTATGAAGATCTCCTGCACGGCATCTTCGGCATCAGCGTCGTCCCGGAGCATTTTACGCGCGATCGACCACACAAGCCTTCCATATTTGTCGATACAATCCTGTACCGCAGACCTGTCTCCCGCTGCAATGGAATGTAGGATGGCTTGAGTCACAAATGAACCGTCTAAGAGGAATATTGTTTTCTCTAACCTACCTTATTCCGGCCATAAAATCTACGCTGACCGATCCCTTTAACGGGGAAAGCGTACACTGAACAATTCGAAGGCTAGGAATTTATGGATTCAGATAATCATCTGACCGGCGCGCGGCGAGAAAACAGCATTGATAAGATGAAGACCACGAAGAGCGAAACGGACGTACCTGCGGACAGCAAACAGAACTGGCAAAATGAACCGATCAATGCTCCCTGGACGTAGACAAGCCACGCGGAGAACGCCGCCATACAAGTCGCCTGAATGCCGAACAGCGTCCACATTCGTCGGTCTCCGAACAGCGCGAGCAGCGCCAGCGAGAAAGCGACGAAATAAGCGACCGCTCCCCAGAGAGACAGTGGCAGGCCTGCCAAAGTGGACCACGCACTCGTCAGAACCATCTCGCAGCCGTTGGTCAGGCTGCAAGGCACGGGCTCCGCGGTGTAGTGGTGGACAGTGAGATAGATGGAATCGCCGACGCCGACAAGGGCAAGGGCGACGGCCATCGCCGGTGCCCAAATGGAAGCCCTTTTTGTCGGGAGGACAACAGCCTCGTCGGTGCTCACTTGGCTGTATTCGCGGCGTTGGCAGCTGGCGCAGCCGTCTTTGCCAATTCCGCGTCGATCAGCATTTTTAAGCCGCCGACGTTAAAATCCTTGGTGTCGACCGGCACGCCGTTGATAAAGATCGAAGGTGTTCCGGTGACGCCGAGGCTGCGACCTCTTTTCAGATCTTCGTCGACTCGCTGTTTTGCGCCGAGTCCGGCGATGTCATTCTGAAATTTAGCGACATCGAGCCCGAGTTTCTGAGCGTATTCGTTCCACACTTGTTTGTACGCCGGGTTCGCTGACCATGCCTGTTGGTTCATAAACAGCATGTTTTGCATGTCCCAGAATTTGCCTTGTAATCCGGCGGCCTCGGCGGCCACCGCCGCCTCATACGCCTTGTCATGAGCGGGAATGGCGAGCGGGTTATCGCGGAAGATGAATCTTATGCGGTTTCCGTAGGTCGACTTGATCTCGTTCATCATCGGGTGGACCGTCGCGCACGTCGGGCATTGAAAGTCTGCAAACTCCTCGACCGTGACGGATGCCGTCGGCGAACCGGTCGAGTTGGGCGGTATCGCACCTGGTGCGGTATTCGCCGCCGTCACCGGTGTCTTATTGGGCTGCGTGTTATTTGCCTGCTTGTTCACGTTAGCCGCACCCGGCCGTGCTGACATGTACCAAAAGAATCCGACGGCAGCAGCGACGATCAGCACGACGCCGATGATAACGACCGGAAGGTTATTCGATTTCTGAACTTCTTTTGCCATTATTGAATGTTTTTATACCAAAGACGCTAAATAAAAGGCTACTTTACCGCGCGGATACGGCGTTGAGTGACATTTCTGTCATTTAGCTCGTTAAGTGCCGACGCCACCCGGTCACCGATTCCGTGGGCGTCCAGACCGAATTGGCTTAAGAGCTTGCGAGGGTCACCGTGTGTGACGATCTCGTCGGGCACGCCCATTCTAATTACTTTTAACGAGTCCTGAATTCCATAAGTTTCCAACAATTCGATCACCGCGGAACCAAATCCGCCCGCGAGATAGGCTTCTTCGACAGTGACGAAAAGCGAGTGTCTTCGAGCGAGATCGAGGATCAGCTCCGAATCAAGCGGCTTAACGAACCTGGCGTTGACGACTGTGACGTTAATGCCCCGTTTACCCAGTTGTGAAGCCGCTTCGAGCGAAGGATAGACCATCGATCCGTAAGCCAGGATGACGGCAGAGTCTCCATCACGGAGAACTTCGGCTTTGCCGATGTCGATCGGCTTTGGTTCGCGGCTGATGTCGGCACCGACCCCGTTTCCGCGCGGATAGCGCATCGCGGCCGGACCCGGATACTGGATCGCGGTCAACAGCATGTCGCGCATCTCAGCCTCGTCTTTCGGTGCCATCAGCGCTATGTTTGGATATCCACGCAGGTACGCAATGTCTAAAAGGCCGTGGTGAGTAGGGCCGTCCGCCCCTACGATACCGGCACGGTCCATTGCGAATGTAACGTTGAGGTTCTGCAGGCAAACGTCGTGTATGACCTGGTCGAACCCGCGTTGCAGGAAGGTCGAGTAGATCGCTGCAACTGGCTTGAGTCCCTCGCATGCCATGCCGGCGCAGAAGGTCACAGCATGCTGTTCGGCAATGCCGACGTCGAAGGAACGGTCGGGAAACCGCTCGAGCACCTTGTCGATGCCGGTCCCGTCGGGCATCGCGGCTGTCAGACCTACGATGGTTTCGTCGCGGGCCATCAATTCACACATCGTCTCGCCGAAGATCTGCGTATACGACGGCGGAGACGTCTTGGAAGACTTGTATGGCAAGCCAGTTTTCGGGTCGAATGGCCCGGTCGCGTGATAGGCGTAATAGTTTTTTTCAGGGTTTGGGAACCCCTTTCCCTTGGTCGTCAGCGCGTGAACGATAACGGGCCCGTCTTCCACTCTTTTGGCTTCCTCAAGAGCTCGGACCAGCATCGGAACGTTGTGTCCATCTACGTATCCGATGTACTTAAATCCTAGTTCATTTACCAGAGCCCCCGGCAGCACAGCAGCCGCGATCGCATCCTTGAATGACTTAGCGGCTCGTCGCAGCCTTTCGCCAAAGTGCGGCACGCTTTCCAGAGCGTCACCGATCTCTTCTTTGAGATGCTGGTAGCTCTGGGCCTCTTTAATACGGTTCAAATAGCCGCTAAGGGCGCCCACAGCCGGTGCGATCGACATCTCGTTGTCGTTCAGAAGGACAATGAGACGTGACTTAAGATGTCCGGCCTGGTTGATCGCCTCCATCGCCATCCCGCCCGCGAGGGATGAGTCGCCGATCAGAGCGCAGACATGAAAGTCCTCTTTCTTGCGATCCCGGGCGACGGCCATTCCCAATGCTGCCGATAACGACGTTGACGCGTGACCCGCCCCAAATGTGTCGTAAACAGACTCGTCGCGGCGAAGGAACCCTGACAAACCGCCTTCCTGCTTGATCGTGTGAAGTTGGTCGCGGCGCCCCGTGAGTATCTTGTGCGCATAGGCCTGGTGGCCGACGTCCCAGACTAGACGGTCGTGTGGCGTGTCGAACACATAATGCATCGCGACGGCCAGTTCGACGGCCCCCAGGCTGGCCCCGGTATGGCCGCCGACGCGCGAACAGGTGTCGATTATGAATTGACGGACCTCGTCCGCAACTTCTTGAAGGTCTTCGACCCGTAGCCGTCTCAAGTCTGCCGGAGAGTCGATCTCAGATAAAAACTTCATCAGATTTCACACGCGCCTGCGATCAGTTAAATTTCGCATTTTCGTCGTTAAATTTGCAAATGTTCGCGCCGAAATACCCCATTGCGTTAGCCATAGAGTCGACAATTCTTTACATTGAAACTCTCGATTTATTAAGCCAATTGGCGACTTCGAGCGTCTAAGCAAGTGATAGCGAAAGCTAAAATAAGATTTAGACGAAACAAGAGGTAAGAAAATGTCATTTAACAGTAAGGTAATTACGCTTCTCGCCACCGCGGGCGCGTTCGCGCTATTTTCGGTGGCCGTATCGGCCCAGGACAAACCGGCGACGCCACAGTCCGACAAGGCAGAAAAGGTACAAAAGGGTGATAAAGAGTTTGGCAGAGGCCGTTTTGGCAAACAAGGCATGGGCCCGGGCCGAATGGGAATGAGAATGGGGATGCGCGGCGGTGGAATGATGGGCATGTTCCGCGGCCTCGATCTGACCGATGCGCAAAAGACCCAGATCCAGTCGATCCTGGCGGCGAACCGGCCAAAGCCGACCGACGCGAATCGGGAGGAAATGAGGACGCTTATGCTGGCACGTCGAACGGGCACATTGACGACTGCCCAGGAAGATAGGCTAAAGGCGATCCGCTCCGGTGCTCAGGAAAAAGCAAAAGCCGTCCATGAACAGCTTTTGGGTGTCCTGACCGCTGAGCAAAAGGCCACGCTCGAACAGCGCCGGAAGAATATGATGGACCGCATGCAGCAGCGACGGCAGCGGACCGAACAGAAAACACCGCCGTCGAAGACAAACTAGATCGATCGTTACAGGCAAAACGAAATGGGCGTGGGTGCAATTCCCACGCCCATCCGTCTTTCTGATTCCGGTGAAAGAATGATCGAGCTCAGCCGATGAACATGTCATCGTCAACGTACACGCGATCGATCTGTTTTGGAGCAGGAGCGAAAAGAACCTCGAGTCCCCGCCTGACGCCGGCCATAATCGCAGCGATCTCCCGAGCCGGGCCGACTATCTTCTCGTTTACAAAATCGGCGGTGTTAGTCACCTGAGCCTGCGTCCTATCGATCGTCCGGCTGACCATCTCCACCTTGTCCTTAGCGGTGACGGCAGTGTGGCCGACAAGCGTTCTTAGCTCCGCGACCTCTTCTTTGATCAGTTCTGTGGACTCGGCCAGGTACTTTGTCGCGGAGGAGAGGTTGGCTGAGACCTCAGTGAAATGTACCGAGATCTCTTTGCCCTGAGCACTGATCGCGTCGACCTTGTAGATCAACGGTTCGATCCGTTCCTCAACCCGCTGTACTGTTTTGACGACGCGACGCACCGTTATCGCAACGGCGACAAGCGCGAACGCCATGAAAACGAAGCAAACGGCCGTGACGATCGAAGAGACCATCATCCAAAATTCAGGCTTACTAGCATCCATAAGCTATTCGGGTTTCTTATCGACGATCGGGTAGCTTGCGCGGCCCTCGGTGATCGCCTTCGCTTCATTTTTACGCTTTTCCTCGGTATAGGCATCCTTTCCGGCTTCGATCGCGGCTGAGAACGGATTAGCTGTGCGGGCAGCAGCAGCCTTCGCCTTTTCGCTGAATTCTCCGGCCTTCTCTTGAGCTGTCTGGTAAAACTCGGCCGCTTTGTCGCGAGAGACCTCGTAGTACTCGCCCGCTTTTTCCTGAAGCTGCGCAGCGGCTTCCTTGCTCTTTTCAAGGCCCTTTCGGGTTGCATCAGCGATATCGCCGCGAAGTTCTTCGCCCGATTTAGGTGCGAACAGCAGTGCCAGTATGGCGCCGATGCCTCCGCCGACCAGCAAGTATGTCAATTTAGTCGCGACACTGGATTCTTCGCGTTCGTATTCTCGTCCCATATTATTCCTCCCACGTAACTTATTGCGTGCAGACAGTCAAACCTGATGTATGCCATAACTATAACAAAAATCTAGCGTTTTGAGCAATGAATTTGTTCGCTCGCAGACGTAACAGGACGAAAATGCGTATTTTCGAGGCGTCTGTTACAATTTCAGTTTGTCTTAGCGTATGGATACGGAACTGATAAGGAATTTCTCCATAATTGCCCACATCGACCACGGCAAATCGACGCTCGCAGACCGGATACTCCAGATAACGGGAGCCGTTGCAGATCGTGATATGGAAGCCCAGCTTCTGGACGACATGGATCTCGAACGCGAGCGCGGCATTACAATCAAATCGCATGCCGTCCGGCTCGATTACAAGTCTAAGGACGGACGACAGTATGTTCTCAATCTTATTGATACGCCGGGACACGTAGATTTTACCTACGAAGTTTCGAGATCGTTGTCTGCCTGCGAAGGAGCCCTGCTCGTAGTTGACGCTTCGCAGGGCGTCGAGGCGCAGACACTGGCAAACACCTATCTCGCGATCGAGAACGATCTGGAGCTGATCCCGGTCCTCAACAAGATCGATCTACCGTCCGCGGAACCTGACCGAATAAAGGACCAGATCGAGAGCATTATCGGGCTTGACGCAAGCGAGGCGATCCTGACATCCGCCAAGACCGGGCTTGGGGTCGAAGACGTTCTCGAAGCCGTCGTCGCACGGGTCCCGTCTCCGAAGGGTGACCGGAACGCTCCGCTCAAGGCACTGATATTTGACAGTTGGTACGATTCGTACCGCGGCGTCATCGTACTTTTTCGGATCATCGACGGCACGATCAAAAAGGGTACCAAAATCAGGTTCTTCAACACCGGCCGCGAATACCTGGTCGAGACCATCGGCGTTAATCGCCCCCGGCCGACGCTTATTAACGAACTCGGGGCCGGCGAGGTCGGCTTTTTGACCGCATCGATCAAGACGGTCGCAGACGTGCAGATCGGAGATACGATCACCGACGCCGCAAGGCCCGTCAAGGAACCATTTCCCGGTTTTCAGGAAGTAAAGCCGATGGTCTTTGCGGGGCTCTACCCGATCGATTCGGCACAGTACGAAGACCTGCGCGATGCCATGGAAAAACTGAGGCTGAACGACGCCTCGTTTTTCTTCGAGCCTGAATCTTCAACCGCTCTCGGCTTCGGCTTTCGGTGCGGTTTCCTTGGGCTGCTCCATATGGAGATCATCCAGGAGCGGCTTGAGCGTGAATTTAACCTCGAACTCATCACGACCGCCCCGGGAGTCCGCTATCGTGTGACGACGACCGATGGCTTTGTAGCAGAGATCGACAGCCCCTCAAAAATGCCCGACACGGGCCGCATCTCTAAGATCGAAGAACCCTTTATTGAAGCGACGATCCTTACAAACGACGAGTTTCTGGGCGGTATCCTGCCGCTACTCGACGAAAAGCGCGGAATCCAGAAAAAGTTCGAATACGTGACCAAAGACCGCGTCATGCTCGTCTATGAGTTGCCGCTCAACGAGATCGTCCTCGATTTTTACGACCGATTGAAGTCGGTCTCGCGCGGATATGCTTCGCTCGACTATCACCTGTCGGGCTACAAAGAAAGCAAGCTCGTCAAGCTCGACATACTCGTCTCCGGCGAGCCGGTGGACGCACTTTCGCTGATCCTTCACACCGCCACTGCCACTGCAAAAGGACGTTTGCTGACCGCAAAAATGAAGGAACTGATCCCTCGCCAGATGTTTGAGGTCGCTATCCAGGCAGCCATCGGAACCAAGGTCATCGCCCGCGAAACCGTCAAAGCAATGGGCAAAAACGTCATCGCCAAATGCTACGGCGGCGACATCTCGCGCAAACGTAAACTGCTCGAAAAGCAGAAAGAAGGCAAGAAGCGGATGAAAAAGGTCGGCCGCGTCGAGATCCCGCAAGAGGCATTCTTGGCGGTTTTGAAGGTGAACGAAGGTTGAGTCATTTGCGACCTGGTCACAAAGTATTGCTCGTTCTATCAGGCGTTGCCGTGGTCGCAACGCTTTACTTTGTGCTGCACCAGTACCTCGACCTTTTTCTTAGCAAGATCGAGCAATACATGCTGATCTATGGCTACTGGGCCGTGTTCTTTGGCGTGATGCTGGAGAATGCAGGGCTGCCAGTGCCAGGCGAGACGATATTGCTGGTGGCGGGGTATTTCTCGGCAACCGGCGAATTCAACATCTGGCTCGTAATGTTGATCGCCGCCGTGGGTGCGGTCGTTGGCGACAATATCGGATTTGCGGTCGGGCACCATTACGGCCGGCGGTTCATCCTGAAGGCCGGCCGGTTCGTTTTCCTCACGCCCTCGCGGTTCGAGCACATGGAGAACTATTTCAAGAGCCACGGGAACAAGACGATATTTGTTGCCAGGTTCATCACCGGTCTGCGGGTGTTCGCGGCGCTGCTTGCCGGGGCGTCACATATGCGATGGCGCGTATTCCTCTTTTACAACGTCGCGGGAGCGATCCTTTGGTCGGTAGTCATCACAACGCTCGGCCACCTGTTCGGTCACAGCCTGCCTCTGCTGATCCAGTGGGTCGGCCGCAGCGGGACGATCCTGCTCGTCGTAGCAGTCATCGCGGGAATTGTCGCATGGCGGGTCTATAAGTATCGCACCGACATGTAGGTCCTAAACCTCGATGTTTCTGTTCCATCAGGCTTACCTCCCGATCGCTTTCCCTTTTGGCCGTGCTACTGCATACATTTCGGCGGCGATCCGTTCGGCGAGGCCGTTTGCGTAGAGGTCGAAGTGGGTCTTGCCCTCGATGTACTCGATGCGAGCGTCGCTGCCTAGCTTTTTGAGTTCGTCGTCTAGGAGTTTGACCGATTCATTGAGGTGGAACGTGTCGGCGGTGCCGACAATGATGTGGAGCTTACCCTTTAGTTTAGGCCCAAGCGTTTTCCAGTTGGTGCGGAGCAGACGCGAGATGTCGTATTTCTCCCACGCCTTTTGCACGGCGGGGTCGATGCGGCCGGTGTCAACGTCAAAGAGCTGCATCGGCTGTCCGTCGTCGCCCTTGGGTGAAAACACAGCGTTGAACGAACCCATTTGACCGCCGTAATACCCTAGCACGCGTTCCTGCTGGGCGTACTGCCTGAACGTGATCAGATCCTTGCCCTGATTGCGGACGAGGTTGTACTCGCGTCCCGAGGCGTCTTTGTAGACGTTCTGCGGCGGATATTTAATAATGTCGGGCCCCGTGAAATTGCGAAAATCGACCGGGTCAGGCGAAGTCGACCACGTGCCACCGAAGAAATCGGGGTGCGTGACCATTACCCAAAGCGTGGCCCAACCGCCTGACGAATGTCCCGTGAGAAAACGTCCCGAAGGCCGAGCGTCCATCCGAAACTGCTTTTCGAGATAAGGGATAAATTCCTTGACGAGTGCTGTGCCCCACGGGCCGTTGTTGGCTGAGTCGGCAAAGACCGAGTGGCCCATCGGCACCTGGGCCTCGAGATAGACGTTGATCATCTCGGGCCGCTTGCCGTCAAGCATCTCCTTTTCACGGGCCGCGGCACCGCGAAGCGGGTTCAGGTGCGTGCCTCCGTAACCGCTGACATTAAAAACGGTCGGATAGGTCTGCTTTGACTTGTCGTAGCTCGGCGGCAGGATGATGCTCGCCTTTATCTTGATCGGGCGTCCCCAGAATGCCGACAGCATCGGGCTTTCAAACTCGACAAGGCGTGCATTCGCAGGGACCGTGATCTTCGGTTCGGGCACAACCTTGTAGAGTGTCAGCCTAGTCTCAGCAGCTGGCATCGACGACTTGACGACCGCACTGTAGAGATCGCCCGCACCGGGGCCGCTGTACGTGTAGGAATGATCGCGATCAAGCAGTGCGAAGATCTGATAATTGCCCACCGGTGCCGCTGAGAATGGCGACGGGAACGCCATTGCGTCGGCATCTATGGAGAGTGGTTTGGCGGGGTCAAGATTCCTTACTTCGGTGCCCGATACCCAGACCGCGTTGGGATCGAAATCGTCGACGCCAAACCCGTCCGTCGGCTTGCCGTCGTCCTTCCGCATAAAGATGAGCAGGCGGCCCGATAAGGATTCTCCATTTTTGACCAACGACTGATCGAGCGCGACGGTGAAATGGGTTGCCGCGAACGCATCAGCGACGGACACCGCAAACGCTAAAGCGGTAAAGACAAAAGCGAGAAGAAAACGGAATGCTGGTTTATACATAGCAGGAATATTACGATCGATGCCGCTATAGGAAACGTATACTTAAAGGCAACATCGAGAACGAAATTATCAAGGGCGTGGTTCCGGAAATTTAGCCGGTCTCGGCGTTGCGGCCGGCGGCGATCGCCTTGACGCGTTCCTCGACGGTGCGGCGTATGTCGGCGAGAGCCGCTTCGGAATTCGCCTCGAACCGCATCACAAGGATCGCCTGCGTATTTGACGCTCGGACGAGTCCCCAGCCGTTTTCGAACAAGATGCGGGCACCGTCGATTGTTATTACCTCGTGCGTTTTGGCGAACTGTTTGGCGACTCGGGAGACGATGTCAAATTTTTCGTCGTCCGAACATTCGACCCTGAGTTCCGGTGTCGAATAGGACCTGGGCAGGTCCGCGAGCAGCTCTGAAAGCGGTTTGTCTGTTCGTGATAGTATCTCAAGCACGCGGGCCCCGGCGTATGTAGCATCGTCAAAGCCGTAAAACCGATCGGCAAAGAAGATATGCCCACTCATCTCGCCCGCAAGTGCGGCGCCCGTCTCTTTCATTTTGGCCTTGATCAGTGAGTGGCCGGCTTTCCACATGACAGGCACGCCGCCGCGAGCAGCGATGTCATCAAAGAGGTTCTGCGAGCATTTGACCTCGGCGATGATGCTGGCTCCCGGCGTCTTTTCCAGGATCGAGCGTGAGAACAGCACCATCAGCTCGTCGCCCCATATTATTCGTCCGGTCTCATCGACAACACCGATGCGGTCGCCGTCGCCGTCGAAGGCGATACCGATATCGGCCCCACTCTCCTGCACGGCCCGAATGGTGTCCAGCAGATTTTCGGTGACCGTCGGGTCGGGATGATGATTGGGAAAATTGGAGTCAGGTTCGGTGTACAGTTCGATCAGCTCAACGCCAAGCTCGCGGTAGACCGGAACGCTAGTGACGCCGCCCATGCCGTTTCCGCCATCGATGACGGCCTTTAACTTTCGGCCGCCCATAGAGATCCGCGAAACGATGTCACGGCAATAGTCGTCGAGGACGTCCATGTGCTCGACCTTGCC
>JBGAVC010000029.1:0-41984 GCA_044228265.1 Pyrinomonadaceae bacterium | reverse complement strand
TAGCTTTGTCCAAATCGGAAAGGAACTCCATACTTGCTTGTAGACTGTCAATGCGCTCTTGAGGAGTTAGCCGCAGCTGCGCCACTGTCAACGTAAGATCGATCCCAAAATCACGAGCCGCAGCAATTTTACTGCCGGGACGTGGATTTAGGAGTTTTTCCTCCGGAGTACGTTTCATAACGCTATTCTATGGCAATTCGAGTGCGTTTGCGCGCTTTTCCGCCTTTTGAGCATCGGTCAGCCGGCCGTATTCATAGATCGCGTTTTCCCACGTTCCGTACATTGCGTTTGGCAGCATGATGTACCGTTTCCCGAACATGTCTTTAGCCTTATCGACCTCGGCGAAACGGTCGGCGACGGATTTGCGTTCAAATACGTTCGAATGGTCGTCGAGGTTATCTCCCATGAAAAAAACGATCCGGTATTTTTGGAGAATGATGTTCCGCCGGGCCTCCTTGCTCGAATCGTTTGCCCTAAGCATCACGTTCTCGGACGTTACGTCCTTGAATCCGACGTTCTTGAGATTGTCCATCGTTGCCTGTTTCTGTACCTCGTCTCGGTTAGAGACAAAGAACACCCTGACTCCACGTGAGGCAGCATAGTTTGCAAACTCAACCGAGCCGGGAATTGCCTTTGCCTTTCGCATCTCGCCCCACGCGTACCATTGTTTCAGGTCAAAAGGAAGATGGTTCCTGATGTTATAAGCTTGCGCCGGGGAATTATCGAGCATGGTCTCGTCGATATCGACCATGACGGCACGGGGCCTCCTGCGGTCGGCCCTTGGCAGCATCTTAATATTTCGTTTTTCAAAGTCCGCGTCGAGCTGCCATCTAGCGAGGTTAAAGGCCTGATACGCGAGTGCGCGATATTCGCCGGCCTTCTGCATGAAGAGAGTGGCTCCGGTCTGATACTCGTTATCTGCGCCAGTCTGCACCATCGCACTGCCTTGCTGTGCACTTGAGACTGTGATCAAGTGTGTCGAGACGACGGTCAATACAGCGAGACCGAGATTAAGAACTATCGTTTTCGCTTTCATAGTTGTAAGGATTGGCAAAGGAATCTTTATTGATTATAAGTGATTTATGCCGGATTTACCGAAGCACCGAATAGATGGCTCCGACTGCGAGGAGGATACTGTCGCCAAGGACCAGGCGTCCCACGGATATTACTATGATGATGCTTACGGATACGAAGATTACCACGCCAACGAAGACGACATGGAGGGAATGGAGCGAAGACTCAACGACCGTCAACGCCGTCGTGATCTGACTCATCTGGCGGGATCGACCTCGAAGCTGCACTTCGGAAAGCAGTTCGATCACGTTTTCATGACAAGCCGATCAAGCATCTCAGATATCATCGATTCAGCGATCTGACAGACCTCTTCGTGCTCCATTACCGATTCGGCAAACGGACAGCTATCGCTCTTGATAGATGTTTTTCACCGTGTAGGCTATAGGCGCTGTGAGACATAAGACATCACCGTTTTGTTAGCCGTTCGGTCAACTCGCCATCAGCGTTCTGCTCTCTGCCGATGTTCTTTCCGACGTCGGCGAGGGTCGTTCTCAGGGCTTTAGGTTTCATCGTCCGTTTGAGGACGTCCACAAGTCGATTGAACAAAACGTCGTACGATCGCGGGAACAAGTTTCGGGCCTCGCGGCTCAATCCGTAAATGAAATGAGGCTTGCGAAACCCCTTTATTCTTCCGTTCTGCTCTACCAGGCCGTCCCTTTCCAGGGTAAGTAAGTGTGCCCGGACCGCGTTGTCAGATAGCTCAAGTATGGCGGCGAGTTCATTCACGGTCTTGTTTGAACCGTGCAGCAGCGATACGATCTGTCCGCGTGCTCTCAAAAAATCTCCTGTCAATTCTGGTTTTGCCCATGTCCTGACCTCGAGTCGATAATATCGCAAACACGAGATAATTACAATAAGTCAAAAAATATCTTGACTTATTAGTTTTATTACATTACGATAACCTCACCAGTTAGTCATTTGGCTGAAGTTGTGAAAAAAAGGAGGAAATTATGAGTACAAGTCATGCAGGAGTAATGGCACACGCGGCCGGGATCGATCGTTCTGTGGCGACGAGTGAACCCGCGTATCAGGCCTATCAAATACTGCGATTCGGTTTTACGGTGGCACCGATCATCGCCGGTATCGACAAGTTTGTACATTTATTGGTCAACTGGGACCAGTACCTTCCGGCGTTCGTGAATAGAACGTTAGGTGGACACGGTCACGAGTTTATGTACATTGTCGGTGTTATCGAGGTCGTGGCCGGCATTGGTGTGTTTTTCAAGCCCAAGATCTTCGCGTATGTCGTTTCATTGTGGCTGGTGTTGATCATTGTCAATCTACTTATGATCCCCGGCTATTTCGACGTCGCTCTCAGGGATCTCGGTCTGGCTCTCGGCGCGCTTGCGTTGGGCAGGCTGAGCCAGCAGTACACGTAAGGAAGGAAGAAAGAGTATGCAAAAAGGCGGCTGATACGGGCCGCCTTTTTCGTCTCACCTCGTGCGCGCCTTCTTCAACCTGTTTTACTTTCTACCGGGTGTATTCTTGGAATATATGTTGCAACGATCGGATCTTCGCATCTGGACGATCGGGCACTCGACGCTGGACGCTGATCAGTTTCTTGAGTTGCTCGGTTCTAATAGAATCGAAGCTCTCGCCGACGTTCGGAGCTATCCCGGCTCGCGCAGGTTTCCCCATTTCGGAGCCGCGGCGCTTGAGAGATCTCTGGACGGCGTAGGCATCAAATACGTGCCGTTCAAGCAGCTGGGCGGCCGGCGTCGGTCGCGACCGGACTCGCCTCATACCGTTTGGCGGAACGTGGCATTTCGAGGCTACGCGGACTACATGGAATCCGACGAGTTTAAGAAAGGGATCAAGGAACTTATGGAACTAGCACAAAAGAAGCGCACCGCTATCATGTGCTCGGAGGCAGTTTGGTGGCGATGTCATCGTTCAATGATCGCGGACCACCTCAAAGCCGCCGGAGTGACGGTTGAACATATTATGGGTGCCGAAAAGAATGTAATACACCCATACACATCTGCAGCAAAGATAATGGACGGCAGGCTGACGTACGGGGCGGGCGACTCGGGCACTCTATTTGATAAGTGAAAACGGCTATTTTTTCGGCCGCTCATTTGCCTTAAGCACACGTTTTCGCAGCCTTATTGCTTTCGGCGTGACCTCGATCAGTTCGTCGTCGGCTATGAACTCGAGTGCCCGTTCGAGCGACATTTCACGCTGTGGAACGAGCCGCATGGCTTCGTCTGCGCTGGTCGTGCGCATGTTTGAGAGCTTCTTTTCCTTGATCGGGTTTACATCGAGATCGACGGCTCGCGCGTTCTCTCCGACGATCATGCCTTCGTAAACCTTGACCTGCGGCTTGACGAACAAGACGCCGCGTTCCTGTAGGTTGTAGAGAGCGTAGGTGTTGGTCTCGCCCATACGGTCTGAAACCAGCGAGCCTGTCTGACGCGATTTCATATCGCCTTGCCATTTGTCGAAACGCAGGAAGATCGTGTTGAGCAATCCGGTGCCCTTGGTTTCGGTGAGGAACTCACCGCGAAAACCGATCAGTCCCCGCGAGGGAATTTCGTATTCCAGACGAACTCGGCCCGAGCCGTTATTGATCATCTTGGTCATCTGGCCCTTGCGTCGGCCGAGGGCTTCGGTGACTACGCCGATGAACTCTTCGGGGACGTCGATGACGACCAGTTCTAGCGGTTCGAGCAACTCGCCCGTCTTTTCGTCGCGTTTCGTAATGACCTCAGGTTTCGAAACCTGGAGCTCGTAACCTTCGCGACGCATCATTTCGATCAGGATCGCCAGTTGCAATTCACCGCGGCCCGAAACCTTGAACTGTTCCGCCGCGGCCGTCTGCTCAACACGAAGTGCTACGTTGCCAAGGAGCTCACGATCGAGGCGTTCCTTGATCTGACGTGAAGTGACGAACTTGCCGTCTACACCCGAAAAAGGCGAAGTGTTGACGCCAAAGATCATCGCGATCGTCGGTTCGTCAACGTTGATGATCGGCAGGGGTTTCGGATTTTCGACCGAAGTGATCGTCTCGCCGATCTCGATATCGTCAAAACCCGCAAGGGCGACGATCTCGCCAGTACCGGCGTCCGGGACTGTCGTTCGTTCGAGACCTTCGAAAACGAATAGTTCCTTGACGCGAGTCTTTACTATCGAGCCATCGCGTTTAGCAACTGCAACCTCTTGATTTTTGGCGATAGCCCCCGAGAAAATACGGCCGATCGCGAGGCGTCCGACGAACGGGTTGTAGTCGATATTAGCCACGAGCAGCTGCAGCGAATCGTCGCGTAACGCATGCGGCCCCGGGATCGATTCGATTATCTGGTCAAATAGCGGAATGAGGTTCTTTGATTCGTCCGCCAGATTCTTTTTGGCGACGCCGTCTCGCGAGATCGAATAAAGAACTGGGAATTCGATCTGAGTGTCGTTTGCTCCGAGGTCGATAAAAAGGTCGTAGATCTCATCAAGTACCTCTTCCGGCCTCGCGTCCTGGCGGTCGATCTTGTTGACGAGTGCGATCGCGGGCAGCTTTAATTCCAAAGCCTTACGAAGCACAAAACGCGTCTGTGGCAGGCACCCTTCGGCAGCGTCAACGAGCAGTACGATGCCGTCGACCATTTTCAGGACGCGCTCGACCTCGCCGCCAAAATCGGCGTGGCCCGGCGTGTCTAAGATGTTTATCTTGTAATCGCCATAGCGGACCGAGGTGTTTTTCGCCATGATCGTGATGCCCCTTTCCCGCTCAAGATCCATCGAGTCCATGACGCGGTCAACGACCGCTTCGTTATCGCGATGCGTTCCGGATTGTGCAAGCATCGCGTCGACGAGCGTGGTCTTGCCGTGGTCAACGTGGGCGATAATAGCGATATTACGGATCTTGTCGGTGGTGATCATAGTCGTTCGTGTCCGTAGCCCGCACGTAAGTAAGGGCTCCTGTGGGCATCCCTGGCTACAGGGCAAACAAGTATGATGACGGATTACTGACTCAAAGGCAAAGTCATAGGATTTGTCCCGGGGTGATCAAGGAGATTAGTGGATGAGCCGCGTGACGGCCGGGTTCATAAAGAAAAAGGCCGGACGTCCTTGCCCGGCCTTGTAAGTTATCGNGCACAAAACGCGTCTGGCAAGGCGCAGCCAAACGCATCAACGAAGCGGTGATGCCGTCGACCATCTTCAGGACGCGCTCGACCTCGCCGCCAAAATCAGCGTGGCCCGGCGTGTCCAGAATGTTAATTTTATAGTCGCCATAGCGGACCGAGGTATTCTTCGCCATGATCGTGATGCCGCGTTCTCGTTCGAGGTCCATCGAATCCATGACGCGGTCGACGACCGCCTCGTTATCACGGTGTGTTCCGGATTGTGCAAGCATCGCGTCCACGAGCGTGGTCTTGCCGTGGTCAACGTGGGCGATAATCGCGATATTACGGATCTTGTCGGTGGTGATCATAGTCGTTCGTGTCCGTAGCCCGCACGTAAGTAAGGGCTCCTGTGGGCATCCCTGGCTGCGGGGCAAACAAGTATGATGACGGATTACTGACGCAAAGGCAAAGTCATAGGATTTGTCCCGGGGTGATCAAGGAGATTAGTGCATGAGCCGCGTGACGGCCGGGTTCATAAAGAAATAGGCCGGACATCCGCCCGGCCTTGTAAGTTATCGTTTTTCGACGGACCTTAACGATAGATCGGCTTGCCGACAACCAAGTGGTTCTCGACACTGAAAACGCCCGGAATGCTATTGGCATAGATGTTCATCGCGTTCTTGTCGCCTGAGTTCATCACAAACCCTTCGAGTGTAACGTGGCCGTTCTGGACGACGATATGAACGTCCGGATTGATCTCCCACAGGTAACCCGAAAGCCCGTGCGCGGCGAACGTTCTAACCGCCTGCCGGCGAATGCTGTCGTCAAATGGCGAAGGCGGCAGATCGACTATCTGGTTCACGACATTGCTCACGCCGGGAATATCCTTAACGTACCTCGCGGCTTGGCTTCTGGTCCCTAGTGAATAGACGGCTCCGGTCAACGTGACGGTGCTTCCATTCACCTGAAATCCGATGTAGTCGAACACACTATAGTTAGGCAGCTTGCGCAGTTCGTGATACACCTTCTGCTCGATCGCGCCGGGCTGGGCTGCCGTTCTGGCCGCGTAGCTCTGTGCATTGACACCCACTGCGGTAAACACAATAACGGCCGAAATAAAAGCGAATAAATGGCTTAATTTCTTCATAAAACCTCCAAAAATGTCGAAGATTGGATGATTGCCACGCCGTCAGAGGTGCCAGTAAACTTCGGCAGCATATGTAAAGAAATGTTAAGAAAACTGGTTCTTTTCACATGACGGTCAGGGATGGCGAAAAGCTTGAATATTTATGTCGGGACGCGCGGACCACGACGCCGGGTCACCCGCAGGCGTCGGTGATCTGTCGGATCGCCTCATACACCGCGATGCCCACGCTCGTCGATAGATTGAGGCTCCGTACGGCCGGGTTCATCATTGGGATCGTCAGGCAACGATCCGCGTTTTCGCGAAGGATGTCTTCTGAAATGCCTCTAGTTTCGGGACCGAAGACAAGGCAATCGCCTTTCTCGAACTTCCATTCGGTGTATGGTCTTGACGACTTTGTCGTAAAATACAGGAACCGCGACCCCGGCAGAAACGCGTAAAGCGCGTCGAGGTCGATATGCCGATGGAGTCTTACGTGCTGCCAGTAATCGAGCCCGGACCGTTTTAGCGTCCGATCATCCATGCGAAATCCGGTAACGCCGACAATGTGCAACTCCGTGTCAGTTGCAGCACAAAGCCGGGCTATGTTGCCGGTGTTCGGCGGTATTTCGGGCTCGATAAGCGCAACGTGCAGCATTCCCCGATATTAGGCAATTTAGGGATCTCCGCAAAACATTGGGGTGCATCCTTTCTTGTCATGCTCTCATCAATTCAGAGTGTTTAGCGGTGAAGTCTGATGCCGAAACTGTGCCCGTTGTGTTACAATCCGCATTTGCTCATAAGATCAGGCTTGTAGAGGATAACTTATCGGTGTTTCTGCGCTCTAGAACAATTCCCACCATCTTCCTGTCCGTCGTCTTCACGGCAGGTTTTGCATTTTCGCAACAGCCGACGGACAACAAGGACAAAAAAACGGAAGCCGCACCGGCGGCGACGCCCGGCCCGCGGGATCCCTCCAAGCCTCTGACCGCAGAGCAGATCGCAGACGGATCGATATTTATCTATGGGTTCGGAGGCGGCCGAACGACGCTCAACCAGATACGCAAGACGACGCTTGAACACGGCAAGTCGACGTTGACAGCCGCCGACGGCAAGGTCGATCGTGTCTCCTATCAGCGGGCGATCATTCGTGCCGACGATCTGTCGAAAGAAAAGATCCGGCTGGACCAGGAGTTTCCGAACGCCCGGTATGCTCTCGTCTTTAGCGAGGAAAAGGTCTTCGGAATATACAACAACAACGTTTTCACCCCTCGCGAAGACGCTGTCAAAGACTTCGAAAACACGATCTTTCACGGCCTGGAAGCGCTTTTCCGGTACAAAGAGAACGGTTCCAAGATCGAGCTTGCAGGCAGGGAAAAACAAATGGGCGTCGAGTATTACCTGATCGACGTGACGGACAAGCGTGATCGCAAGACAAGGTTCTACATCAGCGTAAAAACCTATCGGGTGCTGATGCTCTCCTACGAGGAAGGCGGTGTGAAATTTCGCCGTAGATTCTACGACCAAAAGTACGCCCAAGGGACGCTAGTCCCTTATCGTTCGGTCCTGACCGCGGATGACAAGATCGTCGAAGAGACCGAGATCTCGTCGATCACATTTGGACAGAAGATCGACGAAGAGATGTTCAAAGCAACCTAAAACTAATTTTTGCAACTTTGTGAAGACTGGTTAGTGCAACTCACTGCGAACAGAAATTTCGTATAGGAGAACGCAAATGAACCAGCCTAAACCTTTGAGTTTATTAGTATTAGTGTGTCTGTTGACGGCCCTCTCGGTCGTGTCTGCGGTGGCCCAGGCCGATGACAAGTCGCGTGCGGAGCCAAACTACGAAGTGACGCTCCACGTTCTTGTAGGTTCCAACGATCCGAGTTCTAAGGCGGATATCCCGGCCAATCTCGGAAACGTTACACGCCAGCTTCGATCGACGTTTGGCTTCGCAAATTATCGCGTTGCAAGCACGTTTCTCGGCCGCATCGGAAATAACGGAAATTTCGAATACAAAAGCACCGTCGATCTCCAGGGCAGAGAGAGCGGTGAAGACGCCTTGACTTTCCTCGACTGGTCGCTTGCGAATTTTCGCAGCGTTCCCAACGGCTTTCGTGCCCAGGCGTTCAGGTTCGGGTCGCGGGTGCCGGTACGTACGGCGGGAACCAAGGACGACGGTGGAAAACCGCTCTACGTCATTAATTACGAATCCATTGGCCTGACGATCGCCAACGTTGGTGTTCCCGAGAACATTCCCACGCTGCTCGGTACCTTGTCGATGCCGCGGACGAGCGGAATGTTATTTCTGGTAATGACTGTCACACCGGCAGATAAATGAACAGCCGTGGAACTTTTCTTAGCTGAAGGCGTGAGTATTAACGGAGACGGTTTTTGTTTCAACTCCTAAACTATTGTACAAAAGTATGAATGTATGGCGTTGGACAAATTCGGACGATCAAGCCCCGAGGAGAGTCAACCACCCGTGGCTGAAGAAAAACTGTCCGATCATGATCTCATTGAGGCCACCCGAAACGGCGACGAACAAGCGTTCGCCGAGATCGTGGAACGCTATCGAAACCAGATCACGAACTTTCTCTTTAGATTTTTGAACGATTATGACGAAGCGGTCGATCTAGCGCAAGAGACTTTTGTTCGCGTCTATTTAGCCATCGACCGCTATCATACGCAATTTGCGTTTTCGACATATATTTACCGCATTGCGTCAAATCTTGCGATAAGCGAGATACGCCGGCGAAAGCGCCGAAAGCTGCTTTCGCTGACCGGGCTTTTTCAGACCGAAGAGGACGGCGAGGTTGAATTTCAACCGGCGGACACGAGAAGCCTGCCCGATGCGGACCTGATCGAAAGCGAGAAAAGCCGCGTCATCGCCAAAGCGATCGCGGCCCTGCCGGAGAAGTATCGAGTGGCGATCATCCTGCGGGAGATCGAAGAGAAGTCATATGACGAGATCGCCGAGATCATGGAGCTCGGGCTTGGGACCACTAAATCGCGTATAAACCGGGCCCGCGGACTGCTGAAAGCGAAATTGGGCGACTATTTATAGTTTGTAGTTAGGAAATGTCAGAGTTAGATACAAGATCGATCGAAAAGGAGACGCTCGCGACCGAGGACGCCGCGATAAGCCGTCTCCTGAAAAGGCTTGAACGGGTTAGCGCTCCGGCCGATTTTGACGTGCGTCTCCGGGCGAGGATCGCTCGCAGACGCGAAAGCCCGGCCGCCGGTAGACGTTTTCCGGTGTTTGCCCGATATGCCGCGGGACTGTGCGCGATTCTGGTCGTCGCCGGTCTCGTAGGTTATGTCTGGCTTTCGCGGCCCGGTGTTTCGGTAAATCCGACCGTTGCGTCGAACGGACCGGCTTTCGAGCGTCGTCAGATAGATCAGGTTTCGAACTCGATCCAGGCTACTCCGGCGAGACCCGTCGACGATCGTGCAGCGGTTGTATCCTCGGTGCCCCCAAACTCAGCTCGACCGGTGGTGAAGGACGCCGATAAAGCGTCCGTTCCGGCAGTGACGGCAACCGATGTGCCAGGCACTTCGCTGACCGAGGCGAGGCGTGAGGGAAAACGCGTCCTGCCGAAAGGAATTCGGTTGAACGCAGAGCCTCTTGCGAAACCAAAGGATTTCGATAGCGCACCACAGAGGCCGGCATCCGAGGTCCTCACATTGCTGGGCATCGATGCTAAGTTCGCGAACGGAGCTTGGAGGGTCGATTCGGTCAAGGAATTGACGACCGCCGGCCGCGTCGGTGTGAAGACGGGCGATGTCATCGAGGCCCTGAACGACCAGCCTCTCGGCGAGAAAGCGTCTTTCGGCAAAGCATTTTCGATCAAGAGCCTGCGTGTCAAACGCAACGGCCAGTCGGTTAATATCTCGCTTATCGAGAAATAATCTACGCTATGGCTTTTTGACCTCGTTCACCGTGGCGTCTTTTACTTCGGTCCCGAACTTCCGGTAGTCATAGGTCCTTACGACCTGGTTGACTTCCAGGCCTTTTACCAGCAGAACACGCAGCGACATGTTGATGTCGGTTTGCGAGGGCAGCCATATCTCGTTGTTTACGCGCTCCTGGTCGAGCGTAAACGAGGCGCCTTTTCGGAGCTTCGCGAGCAGGCCTCCGCCGACCTTGTAGTCGTCGGCGAGGAACGCCTCGATCCGTGCAACCTGCTTGTCTTCCTCGTCGATCCAGATGACCCCGGCGGTTTTGCCAAAGAACTTGAGCATGCTTTTAGCGTTTCTCAGGTCGTAAGCCGGATTTGGTTCGAAATCGAAAACTATCACATCACGGCTTCTAAATCTCTCGCGACGGGCATTTGTAAGGCTTGAGGCACGCAGGAGTTCGGCGATGGAAATACGGCGGCCGCGTTCGCCCGATGAACTATCTTCGTCGCCCTTTGTCGCTTTCGCCGCCTGCTTTTCGATCGATCTCTCGATCTCTTCCACCCGTTTTGCAGTATCGCGATCGGCATCTGCCTGCTCCTTTGGGCTGAGTGGTTTCCCATTCTTTTCGATAAGCCTGCGGATCCGGTTGCCCTTATGAAAGGACATCTGGAATGTTTCCGATCCGGTTTCCATGACCTTTCCATCTTTGGCTATCGCCCGGCGGACCTGCTTTTGGGTGAACGCGTAGGTGTCCAGGATCCCTTCGACCCGATCTTCGTTTTTCCGGACGTCGCTGAGCAGTTCTGCTAGGTCCGGGAGCGGCTTGTTCGATACCCTTGGAAAATCGAATTCTGAACGCGTGATGTTCGTATTGATCTCGATCTTTTGCAGTCTTACTTCGAACTTTGAATCGCCGACGGCGATACTCAACGAGTACGGCTGCATCGTTCCCCCGACCTTTCGGTAGTCTGAATAATCGGTAGTCTCGATGCCCTCATTTGCGGGCACCTCATCGCGGACCGGCAGACCGCTGGCCGCATCAAAGTACATTTTGATCGCAACCCCTTTTGACGTAGTGATAATAACGACGTTTGCGTCCTTTTCGCCGAGTTTGACGAGTCCGCCCGAAGCAAGCTTGGATTTGTCTGCTTTGGAGTTGAGCCAGAGATTATTTCGAAAGTCGGCACCAGCCTGAAACGCCGCCGCCGCCGGTCCGGTCAAGGTGCTAAGCCCGTCCCGGGAATTTCTCGACCATGCAGAGCGGCCGTTGAAGCCCGATTCGGCCTCGAATCCACCCAGGTCCATTTCGATGTTGAGCAGATTGGGCTTCGCTGCTCGAAATATATAGTGTCCGCCGGAACCATCCGACCTTTCGACAGTTCCGGAACGCACTGTAGAGCGGACCGACCTCAAGGCTTCCTGGCCGCCGAGGGCCTTTTCGGCTTGTTTAAGTATCTTTGAGGGCGATTGGCCGTCCGCGTCCGCGATCGAGATCAAGGCAAGGACGAGAACTCCGAACAATTTCATATTTCGGTAGATCGCGGCGTGAGATAGAGTCCGATCAAGAATAGTGCGGCGGCAAAGAACTGGACATAACCTGTACCTGACGAGTAACGCGGGAGATCGAGAGCCCAGGTAAAGGCCTCCTTCGCCGGGTTGTCGAATAAACGCTGCAGCCAGCTCGCCCCGTCCGGTGCGGTCAGGTTCGCAAGTACGAGGTATTTGACGACAAATGCCATTGCGAAGAGGGCTCCGACGCTTCGCAGCAGCCGCGCGGCATTAAATTCAGCGAACAGGTTGTTCCAAAGCGTCCACATAAAGCAAAATCCGACGATCCAAAACGGCAGACCACGCTCGGGTAGAAGTGAATTGAACATCTGCGTTGATGCGGCAAAGAGAGTCAGCAGCGTAGCGACGTTCGCGGCATTCTTGAACGTGGTGAAACGCTCGCTCACCCAGCCGTTGAGATCGATGACTCCAGCACGCAGAAAAATGATCGCCAAAACCGCCGAGAATACGAGGCACACCAGCGGCGGCTTGAGAAAGATGAAGGCATTGTCCGTCGAAGCCAACCGCAGGCCGCCCAGCAGCGTCACTCCGAGGTAAACCGCTGGCAGGACCATATTCGTCAGGACCGCCCGCTGTCGCTGGGGCGAATGGTCTCCGCGCGATCGCTCAACAGCCGCGGCCGATTCATTTATTATCGGCTGATCGTGGGCTCTGACGACCTCAATATCTGCATCAACTATTTTGTCTTTCGTCATTTGCGCTCACGCAGCACTTTTAGCGGATTAAAGTCCGAAGGTGTTATCTTCAGCCCTTCTTCAAGCTCGGTCTTCAATTCAGCCGCAGATCGGATCCCGAGGCTCTCATCCACGCTATGAAAAGTCGGGTCAATTGAGATGACGCGGTTGACCGCTTCGAGGCCCGGACGGAAAAGGGAATCGTCGTTCGAAACGCGTCCCCAGCCCTGTCGGTAATAGCTGTAAGCCACGTAAAACTGCGTCGTCGCATCGCGTTTTTCGGGGTCCGCCAGATCGAACGCCGCGCGTGCGTCCGGATATTTTTCAGCCCGAAAGCTCGCGACACCGAGATCGAACTCGTCTTTCTTTACGATGTAGGTGCCCAGAACGACCTGGCTTTTCGTCGTGACCTCGGCAAGCGAGCGAGGCTCCGTCCAGTATAAAAAAGCAATGAACACAGACCCCAACACAGTGAGTGCGATGCCGATAATATGGATATACTTTTCGTTCATTGGTATAATTGCCCGATCACCAAGGATACACCCGTTCCGGGACATATTTCATCATGAAAAAGACGCCGAAATTGTTGTTTCTCGCGGCGGCCGCCCTCAGCCTGATCTCTTCCATAGCCGTAAATTCCCAAAATCCGTCATCGACGAACACCGACTGGATCCGCGTCCAGAGTGACGACGGCGAATTTTCGATCGAGGTGCCGCCGACGTACAAGTTCTTTTACGACAATGATGGTTTTTCGGTCGGCGGTTCCATTCGCGAATTCTCCTTGCGGAATATGGAGATGTTGAATTCCTACGTAGACGGCACGCTGTTGAGCTTTGAGCGATACGCTGGAGACCATGACGCCGCCGCCGTGATGTTCGAGAGCGATAGCAAAAGTAGGGGCGTCACTGCATCCTCAGTCGAAACACGTCCGAGCGGGCTGAAATACCGCCAGATCGTCTCGAAAACCGATCAGATGTACGCGGTCCGGCAATATTTCTACACCAAAGGCCACATTTATGTTCTGACGGCGGCCTCTCGAGGCGAGGAAACCGTTGCGATGCGTCGGTTTCTGGACTCGGTGAATATTATGATGAAACCACCGGCGACGATAAGGCCGGACGCAATCGTTTTATCAAAACTTACGCCGTCCAAGCTGAACATCGAGGACGAGACCAACAATTCAAAGGCCTCAAGCGTTCGGAAGGATCAACAGCCGCCAAAGCCCGGTCCCGCGGATAAACCGCTCGTGATCGTTAATAAACCGCTAGCCTCGTATACCGGTGCCGCTCGCCGGGCTCTCACGACGGGGACCATCGCGGTCCGCGTAGATTTTGACGCGGACGCGTCTGTAACCCGTATCGCGTTCATAAAGATGCTGTCTAACGGACTCTCGCGACAGACTCTGATGGCGGCTCTAAGGATAAAGTTCATTCCGGCAGAAAAAGACGGAACGCCCGAAAAGTCAAGCAAATTGGTCGAATACACGTTCTCGATCTATTAAATCTATGAAAACGCTATCCGCATTTTGCCTCGGCATCGCATTGTTCACGGCCACGTTTGGCCAGGCGATCAGCGCCGACATCGTCATTACTAACGCTAACGTCCACACGATGGACGCAAAACGTACCGTCGCGCGATCGATCGCCGTACTCAATGGCAAGATCATCGCGATCGGCTCTGACGCCGATACAAAACCGCTTATCGGGGCAAGAACGCGAGTGATAAACCCCGGCGGCAAGCTCGTCCTGCCGGGCTTTAATGACGCACATGTCCATTTTTTGCCGACGGGCGACCAACTCTCGCAGATCGACCTGCGCAATGGTGTGACGTCGGCGGCCGAATTTGTTCGGCGGCTCAAGGAATTTGCCGCGAAGCTGCCCAAAGGACGATGGATACAAGGCGGTCATTGGGACCATGAGAACTGGACGCCGGCCGATCTGCCGACGGCCGCGATGATCGACGCTGTGACGCCCGATAATCCCGTATTTGTCACGCGGCTCGACGGGCACATGGCGCTGGCCAACAGCCTCGCGATGAAACTTGCCGGGGTCGATCGATCGACCAAGGATGTGGCCGGAGGCGAGATCGTACGTGACCCGGCGGGGAATCCAACCGGAATTTTTAAGGATATCGCCGAATCCTATATCGACCGCGTGATCCCGGACGACAGCTTGGAGCAGAAGCTGGAATCCGCCCAGGCAGCGAGCGACTATGCGGCGAGTCTCGGCGTGACAAGCGTTCAGGACATGGGCGCAGGCGACGACGTCGGCGTTTATCAGGAATTGATGCGGCAGGGTAAGCTCAAGACCCGCATCTATGGCTGCTCGCCGCTAGCCGACTACAAACGGTGGAAGAATACCGGATTGCATTACGCGTTTGGGAATCCAATGCTCCGGATCGGTTGCTTGAAAGGTTATGCCGACGGAAGTCTCGGCTCGACGACAGCGTGGTTCTTTACGCCGTATCTCGACGCACCAAACACGTCTGGCTTGCCGCGTGCCGATGTTATGACGACGATGAAACAAAATATCGTCGACGCCGACAAAGCCCGGCTCCAGGTCAATATTCACGCTATCGGCGACCGGGCGAACGCGACCGTCCTCGATTATTACGAAAATGCGGACAAGACAAACGGCCCTCGCGACCGCCGCTATCGCGTCGAGCACGCGCAGCACCTCAGACAGCAGGACATAGCACGGTTTGGCAAATTAAAGGTCGTCGCTTCGATGCAGCCGATGCACATCTACGACGACGGCAAATGGGCGTGGAAACGCATCGACGCCGAACGGCTAAAAGGGACATATGCCTTTCGTTCGCTGCTTGACTCGGGTGCTGTACTGGCCTTTGGCTCCGATTCGCCGGTCGCCACTCTCAACGCTATTTACGGCATCTTTGCCGCAGTCACGCGTCAGACCAGCGATGGCAAGAACCCGAACGGCTGGATCCCCGAGCAGAAAATTTCCGTCGACGAAGCCGTTCGAGCCTTCACCTGGGGCTCGGCCTTTGCTGAGTTTCAGGAAGACGTGAAAGGCACGCTCGAAGTCGGAAAACTGGCTGATCTCGTCATCGTATCGGACGACATTTTTAAGATCGATCCGATGAAGATCAGGGATGCGAAGGTGTTGACGACTGTTGTTGATGGTAAGGTCGTTTATGAAATGAAATGATCCGAACCAGAGTGGTGATCTTTTACCGACTGCTATAATTAACTATCGGCGCGAGTTTGATAGTCAGAAATTTAACTTTGGGATAACAAAATAATGAAGAAACTTCTATTTATCGCAGCTTTTATCTTGACCGTGGCAGTCGGTGCATTTGCCCAGATGGGCGACAGCAAGGACGAGGCAAAACCGACTGAAAAAGATAAAACCGAGGCCATTCCAACGAACTCTTACCTCAAGAGGGGTGCACCGATCGGCAATTCGAAAAAGGTCTCATTAAACACGGTTCTTGCCGATCCGGCGAAATTTGCTGGAAAGACCGTACGGATCGAGGGTGTGGTCGTCCGGTCCTGCAAGAACGAAGGATGCTGGGCCGAGGTTGCCGAAAACAAAGACAGCAAGAGTATCAGGATCAACATGAAGGGACACGCCTTCTTCATTCCGCTGCAATCGGCTGGATCTCTTGCTCGCGTCGAAGGCACGGTGATGGTAAAGACGATCTCAAAGGAAAAAGTGGACCACATGATCAAAGACGACGGTGCCAAGTTCGAAAATCGAAATTCGGATGGAACTGTCAACGAAGTCTCATTCGAAGCAACTGGGATCGAGCTTAAAAACATCAACGGATAGCCGAATCGCGAGATAGTTGTAACAAAGACCTGTGAAGCCGTTCAAGATCAGAAATATTGTAATTGACCCGCCGCTCATCCTCTCCCCGATGGCGGGCGTGACCGACTTCACGTTTCGTCGCCTGATCAAGCGGCGAGGCGGTGTCGGGCTCGTCGTTTCTGAGTTCATCTCGGTCGAAGGGCTGACGCGGCACAATCCGAAGTCGAAGCGGCAGATGCGTTTTGACGAGGAAGAGCGGCCGTTCGCCGTTCAGATCTTCGGCGGACGCCCTGACCGGATGGCGATGGGAGCCGAAATGGCCGAGGAGGTGGGAGCCGACATTCTCGACGTCAATTGCGGCTGCCCGGCGCCAAAGGTCGTCAAGAACGGCGGGGGTTCGGGACTGCTTCGCGAGCCGACGTTGCTCGAGACGATCCTAAAAGAGATCAAACGGACCATTACGATACCGCTGACCTTGAAACTGCGGACCGGTTACACCGAATCGACGATCAACGTCGTCGAGGTCGCCAAGATGGCCGAACAGTGCGGCGTTGAACATATTCAGGTCCACGGCCGGACGCGGGAGCAGGGCTATAAGGGCCTTGCGAATTGGGACCTGATCGGGCAGGTAAAGGAGGCGGTCAACGTGCCGGTTTCGGGAAATGGCGATATCACAACGCTTGAATACGGCATGAAACGATGGAACGAGACGGGCGTCGACGGCGTGCTTATAGGCCGCGGCGCCATGCAGAACCCTTGGATCTTTCGTCAATTTGCCGACGTCCTCGCGGGCCGCGAGCCGTATCAACCCGACCTTGCCGAGAAAAAGGACGTCTTGCTCGAATTTTTCTCAATGTGCCGCGAGGAGATGCCTGAGATCGTCGCACTCGGCAAAATGAAGCAGCTCGCGGGACAGTTTACCAAGGGCCTCGTCGGCGGAGCGCAGTTCAGGCAGACGTTGTACCATTCGCATTCCGCGGATGAAATACTCGATAACATTACGGTTTACTTTGAGGCCCTCGGCCGTGCCCAATCCTTTGGAGACGGTCTCGTCGAAGCCGACCGTGACCTGGATGTCGAATTCGACTCGTGTGAGACAGTGCCGCCGCCATTTTCGGTGCTCAACGAAGTGGAACAAAACGCGGCCTCCGTTTGACTCTCAACAAGCTCGCGCACCGAGACGGCGTCGTTTGTTACTAGATACCCATGGCCATGCCGAACCGTTCGATAATAGGCTTACTTCTGGTGATGGTATTGGCCGGCGCTGTTATTGCGCAGGATAAAGGCCGGCCGTCTGGCTCACCCGAGACCATCAACTCGATCAAAGGGTCGCCTGCTTTCGCCGAGGTGCTGCTACGCCGGGCCGACCTGAGGTCTGATCTCGAGTCTTTCCTTCCCGATTACACGGAACAAAATCCGAAGATCATTGACATTCGCTTCGAGCTTGCAGAGCTCGATAAGGCCCTCGACCGGCTTTATTCGGTAAAACCGACGGAACTCTCCAAACTTACGCTTGCGTTAGGGAAGATGCTCGTTCGCAAGGCAGGCCTCGAGACCGATCTCGCCCGCGTGAAGCGTTCCTACAACGATGACCATCCCGACGTCAGAAGGCTAAAACGGCGTCTTGAGGCCTATGATGCCGCGATCAAGGAGATACTCGGTTGATGAGGGATCCAAAAGAAATGCCGCATCGTATCGACACGGCATGTTGATCCAGATCTATTGGCCAGTATTTAATTACCGGGTTTGGACTTTCGTTCGTCGGCGAAGAGTATTGGGTTGACGAGCGGTCGATAGGATTCGCTGATCTTGATGTAAGAATCTTCGCGAAGCTGGGCCAAAAAGTTCTTCTGAGCGGCGGGCAGTTTTTCTTTCATCAGGGCCAGCCTGACGGCATCTTCGTCAAACACCGATTCGCTGCTTGCCGCCACCCGATCGTCCACACGAACGATGTGAACGCCGATCTCGTCCTCGAAAGGGTCAGTTATCGCTCCAACCTTGACGTTCTTGATCGCGTTAGCGTACGTCGCAAAGCGCTCTTCAAGATCTTTCACGGTAGTGCTGCCAAGGCTGCCTTTTGTCTTTTCCAGGTCCTGGCCGTCCGAGTTCTCTACGACAGCCTTCGGGAAATCAAGTCCTCCGCGTATGTCAGCCGCGAGTTTTTTTGCCTTTGCACGCACGGCTTCTTCGTCACGGCCGGCGAATTTCAAGAAGATCTCGCTTAGTGCGACGGTTTCGGGTTTGGTGAAATTCGCTTTGTTCTTCTCGAAATATTCCTTTAGCTCTTTCCCGCTCGGCAGCCAATAGATCTTGGACTGGACCTCGCGCTGAAGGACACGGTCACGAGTCGCCTGCTTACGCCAGATCTCGCGGATAGCTACAGGATCGACGCCTTGGCGGTTCATCTCCTGATAAAGCGCGTCGAGTGTCTTCAGATTGTATTGCTTCATGATCGAGACGAACCTGGCGTTAAGATCAGCTTCGACGTCGTTCTGGATGCCAAGTTCCTTGGCCTTCTGCATCAGCAATTCTTCGTTTATCAGGTTGGCGATCAGTTCGCCCTGTTTTTCGGCGATCTGCTTTTCGGCGTCCTCACGCTTCATGCCTTCCTGCACCTTTGAGTCGATCGCCTCCTTCATCTCGCGTTTAATGCTCGACAAGGTGATCACGCCGTCGTTGACCTGGGCGACGACCTCGTCAACGACCTTTGTCTCGGTTTCCTGCGCGCATACGGCTGACGCAGCCAGCACGACGGCGGCCAGGGAAATACAAAAGAACTTTACTGATCTCATCAACAACTCCTAATTGGGCAATAGAAACTTATAGCTTCCCGCGGCTTAATTTGCAACTTCTGATTTGATGCACGAACTGCCACGCGGGTTTATCACCGATAACCGGCGGGATATTGAGGAGAAATCCTTGAAATCAGGCACGATTGGTACTTTTTAATATAAGCAGGAGTCTGCCCGCCCGTTCTCCCACGGTTCGATGTCAAGTAAGTGCTCAAATTGCCGGCTCGTAAATTTTTCGTCCGCGTCCGAGTGCGCCCGGTGCGGCGTCGCCCTTGTCCAGTCCGAGATCGGCCCTCCCACTACCCAACCCGGGACGACACTGCTGCGGACCATAGTTCGCCGAGTTTTGATCCTGGTGCTGGTCAGCGTAATTATCCTGGCGGGCTTTTACCTTTCGCTGATCGTCTCGGCAAAGTCGTTATCGTACCAGGACCGCAAGGCCGTTGACCGTGCGATCGCGGTGCTCAGGGAGCGCGGCTTTACGGACGAGGTCTTTTTGCTCGAAAACATTGCGGTCTATCGCTCGAGCGACAACTGGCTGAACGCAACGGTTGCCAAAGAGAACGCCTACGCCGCTACCAACTTTCCCTTTGAGATACTAACCCTGTACCCCGATTTTTTCGCCTATCCGACGGACGACACCGAACGCGCGGCGATACTTCTTCATGAGGCCAAACACCTTGCCGGCAAGGACGAACATTTCGCCTATGATTACGTATGGCGCCGCCGCCGACAACTCGGATGGACGGCGGAAAAATACGACACGTCGCCCGTGTGGCAAGGCGTCAGAAAGCAGACCGGGGACAACGCTCCCGAACTCTTCAATTGCGGAGCGTTGGACGACGGCGACTGTACCAGATAACCCCAGCTAGCTCCTGACGGCATCAAGAGTTTCGGCGGCGAGTGCGATCGGACGTTTATCCCCTGATCGGACGCGCAGAATGCCGTTCGGCGAAAAGGCTGCGTCCACATTCTGTTCCAGAAAACGCATCAGCCGTTCGGGCGAAACTTTTGCGCTCTCTCCGAGTTTTAATGCGATGCCGTCCGCCGTTTTGTCGATCGAGACCACCGCAAGGCGCTCGGCCGTTTTGCGCAGCCGTGCGTATTCGAAAAGGTCATCGACCGACCGCGGTATGCGTCCGTAGCGGTCCTCGATCTCGGCATGTATTCGCAAAAGCTCCTCTTCGGACTCTGCGGACGAAATACGCTTGTATGTACGAAGACGCTGGCTTGCCTCGGCAATGTAGTCCTTCGGGATCGAAACATCGATCCCGAGGTTGATCGAAACGCTCGTTTCGTCGGCGATCTCGTCGCCGCGGATCTCGGCGATCGTACGCTCGAGCATTTTTGTATAGAGATCGAAGCCCAGAGCGTCCAAATGTCCCGATTGCTGGCCGCCGAGCAAGTTGCCGGCACCGCGAAGTTCGAGATCCAGCGCCGCGAGGCGAAATCCCGCACCAAGATCCGAAAACTCGCGGATCGCGCTCAAACGGCGTCTCGCGATCGGTGTCAACTCCAACTCGCTCGGGATCAGCAAGTAAGCGTACGCACGACGGTTCGAGCGTCCAACGCGGCCGCGAAGCTGGTAGAGCTGCGACAAGCCGTAATTATCGGCACGATTGATGATTATCGTGTTCGCCCTCGGTATGTCGATGCCGTTCTCAATGATCGTCGTCGCGACCAGAACATCGTATTTGTAGTCGATGAAATCGAGCATGACCTGCTCCATTTCCTTTTCGTTCATCTGTCCGTGACCGATGGCGATCCGGGCCGAGGGGACGATCTTTTTGATCAGGGCGGCGATCGGCTCGATCGACTCGACGCGGTTGTGGATGAAGAAGACCTGGCCGCCGCGGGAGATTTCCAGTTCGATGGCCGACCGGACGACGCTCTCGGAGAACTGCACGACCTGAGTGTTAATGGCGAGGCGGTCACGCGGCGGCGTTTCGATGACAGACATGTCTCGCATCCCCAAAAGCGACATGTTCAGCGTCCTCGGTATCGGCGTCGCCGAGAGCGTCAGCACATCGACCTTCTTCTTAAGGTGCTTGAGCTTTTCTTTGTGCCCGACGCCGAATCGCTGTTCTTCGTCAACGACCACGAGCCCGAGCTTGGGCATTGCGACATCGTTCGACAGTATTCGGTGAGTGCCGATCAGGACATCGACCTCGCCCTTTCCGGTCTGTGCGGCTACCGACTTTTGGTCGGCGGTCGAGCGAAATCGCGAGAGCAGCTCGACCTTGGCGGGAAACGCCGCAAATCGCTTGGTGAACGACTCGAAGTGCTGGTAGGCGAGGATCGTCGTCGGAGCCAGCACGGCGACTTGTCGACCGTCCATCACCGCCTTAAAGGCTGCCCGCATCGCCACCTCGGTCTTGCCGTAACCGACGTCTCCGATGATCAGACGGTCCATCGGCGTCGGTGTCTCCATATCGTTTTTGACATCCTCGATCGCCGTCGCCTGGTCCGCCGTCAGGTCGTATGGAAAGGCGTCTTCAAACTCATGCTGCCACGGTGCATCGGGCGGGAAGGCGTGTCCGCGAACGAGCTTTCGTTCCGCATACAGTTTCAGCAGTTCGTCGGCCATATCGCGCATCGCGCGTTTGGCTTTGGCCTTGGTCTTTTGCCAGCCGAGCCCGCCCAGCCGGTCAAGCGTGGCCGATGCCGCCTCGCCGCTCGAATAACGAGACACAAGGTCCATCCGCTCAACCGGAACGAAAAGCTTTGCCTCATCGGCATAGATGAGCAGCATGAATTCGCGTTCCGCTCCCTGTGACGAGATCGTCTGGAGCCCGTCAAACCGGCCGATGCCATGATCGACATGGACTACGTAGTCACCAGGTTTGAGATCGCGAAAATCCGAGATGAATGCACCGAGCCGCGACTTTGGCCGTTGGCTCTTCGCGGGGCCCCGAGGGCCTTCGTCGGCCGTTTCACCGAAAATGTCGGATTCGGCAAAAAAGATCAGCTTTTCGGGAGGAAGTTCAAAACCCGACGACAAACCACCCACCCGAACGGACTCGAGAGGAAGATATATATCGTGTTCCCGGAGCATCTCGGTGAGCCGTTCGGCCATACCGGTTGTCTCGACCACGATCGACGCCTGGCGGTCAAACTCAGCGACAAATGCGGGAATGTCGCCGTGAAATTTCCGCGTCGAACGCGACCGGATCGCGATCTCGTCGGCTTTATCGGCCGTGGGAAAGAGAAATAGAGGCATTGCGGCGAAGGCGGAAACACGGCCGGTAGGGAATGTGCGCGCGGAGATCTCATCCGTTCGAGGCGCACCCTCGCTACTGCTCGGGTTTCCGCCTAAAGTGCCGCTGATCGTAAATTCCTCGTCCGTTGCCGCAGCCGTGCGTCCGAGGGCTCGCAGTTCGATCTTCTTGAATTTGTCCAATGAATCCCGCAGTTCCTCGGCCGTCAAAAACAGCGACGCGGGTTCCATAACGACTTGGCCGAGTTCGATGCTGCCGCGATAGCGGCGGTCGACGTGTTCGTAGAATTGCGAAAGGGCAGCTTCGATACCGACGGGCTCGTCGATCACCAGAACAAGGTCATCGAGATGATCGAAAACACTCGACGTGAGAGGCTTGGCCAGCGGGATCAGAAATTCCCATCCGGAGAACGTCTCGCCGTTGTCGGCAAAGTCGGTGCGGTCCTTGAGATTCCGTCGAAAACTGTCATCCGAAAACCGTTCGCGGGCAAAGAACGCCCAATCTCTCAAGTCCTGTTCCGAGACGGCGACCTCTCGCATCGGAGCGATCGCGACGCGATCGAGATGTCCCGTCGACAATTGGGTTTCGGCGTCAAATGACCTTATGGAATCGACCGTATCGCCAAAAAACTCAATTCGATACGGCATTTCATTGTCCGGGGACCAGATATCGACAATGCCGCCGCGAAGAGAGAACTGGCCGGGTCCAAAGATCGGATCCTCCCTCACATATCCGCTGGCGATAAGACGCTCGACCAGCTTCTCGGGAGGAAATTCCGCCTCGCGGGCGATCTCGGCACCGAGTTCGATGATCTCTTTCCGTGAGATCGTCTTTTGGATCAGCGAACGAGCCGGCATGACGACGATGTCGCCTTCGCCGCGGGCGAGTTTCCACAGCGCTAAGGCCCGCCGTTCCTCGGTCTCCGCATGCGGCGAAACGCCCGAGTAGGGGTCGGTCTCAAATGAGGGGGCCGTTAAGACCTCCGTTTCGGGGCCGTCGCCGCCAAGGAAAAGTTGGAGATCGCCTGCCCACAATTCCATCTCGGAGTTGGTTTCGGTGACGACGGCGAAACGCTTGTGTGTGCGATCCCTCAGCTTTGCGAGCACGTACGCTTTAGCCGAAACGGACGTCAGACCGCTTAGACACACTAACCGCGTACCGCCCGCGACTTTATCGACCAATTCCTCAAGAGTCCCCATTACAAACACACGTATACGCCGCAAAGGACCCGCATACACCTCTCGGCCCCTTCGCTGGCGAGGCTCTATTGTCTCATATTTTGTGGTTCGGGGGATCCTTGTGGATCAGGCTTTGCGGCGAACTAAGCGATAGCGTCGTTTTCGGTGGGCAGCCGGCGATGACGCCTACGCATCGTGATCTCGTCATCGTCACCGTTGAGGTCGTCATTTCCCGGACGCTTCACCTCGACCTCGAGCAGACCGCTGTCGGCCAGTCGGACGTCGCGCTCGCGAAACTTACGAATGATCGCGAGATTGAGATCGCTCTTGAAGGTTCCGGGCCGATGCAGCCTGACTTTGCTCCAAGCTCGCAGTTCAAAGAGCAGCCCATTCTCTCCGATATTCACGAGTCGGACCGTCGGCTCGGGTGTGTCCGCAACGTCCGCGTCTTCGTCAGCCGCTTCGCACATAAGCTGCGAAACCTGATCGACGTCGCTGTCATGCGTGACCAGCACCGGGATCCGAAAACGTATCGTATTGCTCGCCAGGCTCCAGTTTATGACGTTCTCCGAGATGAACTTGCTGTTCGGGATGATGATCGTGATATTGTCGTTGGTCCGCACGCGAGTGCTTCGCGGCCCGATCGAAGCCACCTCGCCCGTGATCTTTCCGACCTCGATACGGTCGCCGACCTGGATGGGACGTTCAAAGAGTATGATCAAGCCGCTGATGAAGTTATTGGCCACATTCTGCAAGCCAAGGCCGATACCGATGCCGATGGCTCCGGCAAGTACATTGAATGCCGTCAGGTCAATACCGACGGTTTGCAGGATGACGACGAAACCGACAAACAGCAGGATGTAACGCGTTATCGTTCCGATGGCCTGCTGCGCCCCGGTCTGCAGCGAGGTCTGAGCGAGCAGCCTATTTACCAACAGGTTTCTCAGTTTGCCTGAAACATATATCAGAAGTGTGACAAGCACCACGAAATAAAGGACACCTAATGGCGTCACCTGCGACTGGCCGAGTTGAAACAGGCGGTAATTGAGCATATCCAGTATCGGGTTCAGGTACTCACGCATCGCACCTATTTTGTACCAGTATCCTTTAGCAATGACTGTATAGAATCAGACTTAGCCCCCGATCTCCTTTGTTGGCCGAAATTGTCGAAACGATAGACGTTCTCTATAATCACTAATTACCTTTGAGGCAGATATTATGAGCTTGCCCGAATTTGAAGAGATCATCGAACAGAACGACCAGACCGTGGCCCGCCGCGAGCATCTGGAGTCGCTGCGAAGCCTGATCGGCAACGCCTATCCGAACAAGTTCGTACGCAGCCGGGTGTCGGGCAGCGAGGACACCATCACGGCGATATTGGATCACGGTCCGGTGGCCGAGATCGCTCACGAAATGGCCGAGATCCGCGCCGGACTAAAAGAAGGCGAACGTCCCCCGGCCGAAAAGAAGGATGCTCTCAACGAAAGACTTAAGGCCCTGGGACAGGTCCGCATAGCAGGCCGTACGATGACGCCGCTCCGCGGTAATTTCGTTCACCTGACCGACGGTATCAGCAAACTGCAGATCTACTGCAAAAAGGGACTGTTCGCACTAGTGCTCAACGATGGCCGCGACACCCTCGACGAAACGAACGCATGGACGGCCTGGCAGCTTATCGACCACGGTGATTTCATCGGAGTCGAAGGTTATTTGTTCGTCACGAACACCGGCGAGGTCAGCGTTCACGTCGAGAAGCTCCAATTTCTCGCCAAAGCGATGCTTCCGATGCCCGACAAAATGCACGGCATCGCCGACGCCGAGATACGTCAGCGTCAGCGGTATTACGACCTGATCGGATCGAGCCTGCAGGTCAAGTCAGAACCGCCTGCGTCAGCGGGCGGCCAGTTGGTTGTCCAGAATTCCGGCCCTGAACTCACCACTCGTGAAGTCTTCGAACGCCGAGCCAAGGTCATTTCGTCGGTCCGGCATTTTCTCGAAGACCACGGCTACATCGAGGTCGAGACGCCGATGCTCACGCCAAAAGCGACCGGTGCGGCCGCGAAGCCGTTCAAAACGCATCACAACGCTCTCGACATCGACCTCTACGCCCGCATCGCACCCGAGCTTTACCTCAAACGCCTTGTCGTCGGAGGTTTCGAAAAGGTCTATGAACTGAACCGCAACTTTCGCAACGAAGGCATCTCGTTCAAGCACAATCCTGAGTTCACAATGCTCGAGTTCTACTGCGCATATATGGACGTCGAGGGAATGATGGACTTTTGTGAAGAACTGCTTCGCCAGAGCGTGCTGAAAGCGACTGGTCGGCTGACTGTCGAGTACGAAGGAAACACCATCGATTTTTCGAGTTTTCGCCGAATAACCATGCGCGATGCGGTTGCGAGAGGAGGAAACCAGAGCGGTAACGAGGATACCCTTTCAGACACGGCACTCTTGGAGAGATTCGAACACGAGATCGAGCACACTTTGATCCAGCCGACCTTCATCGTCGATTTTCCTAAATCGATCTCGCCGCTCTCAAAGGCCGATCCGACGAATCCGCAGGTAGCGGAACGATTCGAGCTTTTCATCAACGGTATGGAGGTCGCGAATGGGTTCTCGGAATTGAATGACCCGCGCGAGCAGTACGATAGGTTCGCGGACCAGATGAAACAGCGCGAGGGCGGTGATGAAGAGGCTATGGTACTCGACGAAGACTACATCCGTGCCCTCAGCTATGGCATGCCGCCCGCCGCCGGCATCGGCATCGGCATCGACCGGCTCGTGATGCTCCTCACCAACAAACACTCGATCCGCGACGTCATTTTGTTTCCGCACATGCGGCCGGAAAGAAACCAAGCCACAGAGGATACTGAGAGCCCAGAGGGAAATTGAAAGTTGTTCTCTACACGATATTTGCCTTAGCGGCGTTTGCTCTAAATTCGATCCTTTGCCGTCTTGCTCTTCGGGGTGAAGAAGCGGATGCCGTAGGGTTTACGGCCGTAAGGCTGGTTTCCGGGGCGATCGCGTTGATCGTGATCAGTTATTTTGTCACCCGAAGTAGCGGACATTTTAAGACCGGTAGTTGGCTTTCAGCGTTCTTTCTCTTTGCCTACGCGATATGTTTTTCGGTGGCCTACCTCGATCTGACCGCAGGGACCGGGGCACTGATCCTATTCGGCTCGGTACAGATGACGATGATCGCTGCGTCGCTCTTTCGCGGCGAACATCCGCGTCCACTCGAATGGCTGGGCCTTGCTACAGCTGCCGCTGGCCTTGTTTACCTTGTCCTTCCTGGACTTGCGTCGCCGCCGCTAGGTAGCTCGCTGCTAATGGCCGCTGCCGGGGCCGCGTGGGGGTTTTACACTCTCCGGGGACGAGGCAGCGGTGATCCGCTGGGCAATACCACAGGTAATTTTGTCCGCTCGGTCCCGTTAATTGCGATCGCGGCTGCCTTGATGTTCTCCCGGATCAACATAACAACGCGTGGTGTGGCCCTCGCTGCCGTCTCCGGAGCCGTCACGTCAGGACTCGGCTATACCGTCTGGTACGCCGCCCTCAAACATCTAACAGCGACCCGCGCGGCAGTCTTGCAGCTTTCGGTGCCAGTGATAGCGGCTGTGCTTGGGATCGTAATGCTGGCAGAGGCCGCAAGTCTCAGACTTGCAGTCGCCACCGCGCTCATTCTCGGGGGAATTGGATTGACTCTGATCGGCAGAAAATAGGTGCTATTCGTTGACCATCACTTCAACCGGATCGATGACCGACGCTCGCCAGGCCGGATAAAGGGCACCGATCAGGCTGCCGCCGACGGCAATGACAACTGCCGAGATCATCCAGCCGGAATTGAATTGAAAGGGAAGCTCGAACCTGTAGGTAATGCCCCACGACGCCAGGAACGACGCCGCGAAGCCGAGCAGAACTCCGAAAACGCCGATCAGGAACGCTTCGCCCTCGATGACCTTGATAATGAACCCCTTGGACGCACCGAGTGATTTGAGTATACCGATCTCTTTGCGCCTCTCGGTGATCGTCGTGTACATAGACAGCAGCACGAAGATCGTCGATACGAACGCTCCCAGACCGACGAGGACGCGCAGAAAGGTATTGAGGCCGGGAATGCGTTCCTGGGCGTCGATGACCAGCTCGCGTGTCAGATTCACCTTGTTTCCGGGCAGCTTTGTATTGATATTGGCAGCAACGGCAAGCGGATCGACGCCGTCGCGGACCTTGATGAGGATATAGGTGCATTTGCCAGGCGACTCGAGTGCGGATTGCATCGCCGCAAGGGACATCTTGATACGCGAACCAGAAGGCGGAGAAAAAACGCCGGTGACCTTGTATCTGTGGCCGCCGAACAGTTCTATCGTGTCGCCCAGCGTCACCTTGTCGTCGCGAAACTGCCGTTCGTCCATTATCACTTCGTCGTCTGCGACGGCAGCCCTACCGGACGTCAAAGTCATGTCGTTCATCGCCGCGAACGGGACCCAATCGACACCGTCTAGCTGAAGCACACCGAAGCGGCCCTTAGAATTTGGGGTGATATAACGACCTACCGGTACTACCGATGCGACGCCCTCGATCTCGGAAAGTTTCGCAACGTACGCCGTATCGACGTTCATGTTCGAGCTGCTCAACTCCATTCCGCCTGCCCGAGAAAAGACGATCTCGGCTTTCCAGTTCGTCGCTCGCTTTGCCATGTCCTGCGTCATCCCGCGGGCGAGGCCGGTGAAAAGCACCACAAGAACGACGCCGAGGGCAACGCCGACCACGCTGATGAGCGTGCGGATCGGGCGGACGCGAAGATTAGCGAGAACCAATTCCAACATCGTACGTTATTGTTTCAATTGAACGGCCGACTTTCAATCGCGGTCGACGGGTTTATGCGCGTCGAAATGCTGCATAAATCGCATAGCTCAAAACCGCGTCAGTTCCCCAGCAAAATCGGCGTCAGCCGCCGGGTCCGTGTATTCGAAAAGTTCCTTTTTCTCCTTGAACATCGCGTACATCTGATCGTAAAGGTCGAAAAGTGCGTCGGTCGAGCGGTCCCAGTCGTAACGGCGTGCGGTCTCGATACCGGCGGCGATCTTTTCAGTTCGCTTCTTCTCGTCTTCAAAAATGCTCTCGATCGAGCGAGCGAACGTCCCGGCGTCGGGCTCGCTTAGCCAGGAATTCGACTCGTTAGCGTACGAGAGCAGTCCCCCCGCGTTTGGCGCGACGACCGGCAGGCCGGACGCCATCGCCTCGAGCGGAGTTATCCCGAACGGTTCACGCGGGTTCGGGTGGATAAAGGCATCGCAGTTCGCGAACAGGTCCGCGAGACGATCCTTATCTGCGATGTGGCCTGTCATGATCACCCTTCCCGGCACCTTTGTTTCGGCGTCCGCCGCTAACTTTTCCGCACTCGGCCCGCCGCCGGCGACCAGCAGCCGATAATCGGCGGCCGGAACCTGGCTGAGAATCTCCATGGTCTCGACGAGCAGTCCCGTATTCTTTTCGGGTGATATCCGTCCGGCGTAGAGCAGCAGACGTGCGTCATCCGGCAGTCCGAACTCCTCAACGAACGCGCGACGTTTCGACGAACTTTTGCGTCCGGCGTCAAACGTGACGTTGTCGACGCCGCACTGGTTAACGAACAGTCGTTCGGCAAGCGGGACTCGCGGGGCACGGAGATACCGCCACATGAACTCCATGAACCGGTCCGATCGGCGCGGGTTCATCTCTTTGCTGACCGAATCGATGAATTCCTGCTGCGTGTAGGCCGAATTCGCGAGGTGAAAATCGAACATCGGCAGCGTGTAGTTCGCCGTGTACCGCCGTGCGAACCACCGGGCGAAAGCGCCCGCCGACATGAATGCCCGCAAGTTGTCGTCCATCCTTTCGCACGAGAATTGAACGAGCATCGGACGCTTCGACGCGACGGTCAGAATGTGCTTGCGAACCAGGCCGGCCATCAGGCTCAGCGTGTATTTTTCGCCGATCTCGATGATGTCCGGGTCTTCGTCACGGAGGATCGTTTTTACGGGAGAGCCTTCGAACAGGTAAGTTTTCCACGGCAACATCAGACGGTAACGCTTGTCGAAGACGGGCGAGTAACCGGCTTTTACGTAATAGATGCGTCCGTACTCGCCGACCTCCTCGATGGCCGAGCTTTCGCCGGGGACGATCAGCCGAACATAGCGTTCTCGACGGTTCGCGGCCTCGAGCAGCTTGTTGTAAGCAGTGCTGATACCACCCGAGGTTTTGTGGTAGTAGTTGGTTAGGTGGACCGACTTTAGCGGCATCTGCAACGCACTAGCTCTTGCGGGTCCGACGCCATGTCCAGACCAGAGGGAAGGAGATGAACTCAAACGCCAGCCACGGCATACGCCATAGGTCGCGCCAGATCGATTGCTGACTCTCGTCCTTTACGAGCAAGGCACCGCGACGCATGGCGAAAAGGTTGAAAACCGCGGAGATCGCCGACACGATAACCGAAATAAAGACTGCTCGGCCTTTGCCCTCGACACCAGCTTGGCTGTCGTAGACTGCCTGAACGCCATATTCGATCAAATGGCTGAATGTGGCGAGTACGATGGGTATGGTCAACACTGCGTGCCAGGCGGGCTCAACCTTGCTGTAAGATTGAATAATTGCTCCATTGATACCCCCGAATACAACTCGGAACAGGGATTGCGCGATGGCGGCTCCAACCGCGAGCTTAAGCCCGTCCTTTTTGAACAGATATGAGAAAAAGAAGATCGGTGCCCGGAGCAGAGCACTCAGAATCGCCGCTTTCCAGTTCCAGCGCCAAACCAGCGTCTGGATCGGATGCTTGAACAGATAAGCCGTCACCGACATGACACTTGTCGGCTGTGTTGCTTTTATCTCTACCTGTTCGTCTATCCCGTTAAACATAATTCTCAGACGCTACCGTACGTTTCGAAAGCTCTTCGAGCCTTATTGTTTCGCGGTAGGCGTCATAGACCCCTTCGAAGATCGAGTCCCATGAGTTAGAGCTTGCGTTCTCGCGGGCTGCGGCCTTCATTCTCTTTACGGTGTCCCGCTCGTCGAAAAGCTTGATCGCGTAACGGGCGTAATCTGCGGGCTCATGAGCCACGTAACCGGTCTCACCGTCACGAATGATGAATTTCGGCCCGCCCTTGTCCGATACGATGGCCGGAACGCCCGAGGCGTTCGCTTCCTGTGCGACGTTGCCGAATGCATCGGTCTCAGAAGGAAACACGAAAACGTCCATGTTAGCATAAGCCTCTGCCAAAGGCTCGCCTTCAAGAAAACCGGTAAAAACTGCCGTTTTCATGTTCTGCTCGAGATATTCGCGTTCGTTGCCTTCGCCAACGATGAGGAACTGAAAGCCCGTTTTCCCGGCGTCGAGCAGAGCTTTCTCAACATCGACCAAGACCCTGACGTGCTTTTCAGCTCTCAAGCGGCCGACAAACCCGAACCGGAAAATGTCGTCCTCTGCGGTTCGTTTTTTCGGATCAAAGAACGTCGTGTCCACGCCGCGACCCATGAGTCTCGATGAGCGTCCCGTGCCGCCTGCAAGTTCGTCGACGAGCTCTTGGTTGGGAGAAAGCAGCATTTTAGGCATCTTGTAGTAAAGCAATGCGCCCCGCATGATACTTTTCTCGGCAAAGCTCGCGACCTTAGCCCCGATGCCCGTGGGCAGGAACCTCAACATGCGTTCGATGCGGCTTGCGGCAAACTCGTGGACATTTGTGTGCCACGATCCTAGCAGTGCTTTTTGCAGCCTCCACGCGAGATACACGCCGATCACGCTGACATCATTGACCCCGGTAATATGTATCACGTCTGGCTTAAAGTCGGCCAGCTCTCGCAGGACCCTGCTGGTGTGACGTTGGAAGAATGGGTCGAACGCGAGCTCTTCGTCCAGCGAGAACTTGATCGGCGACCGTTTAAGGGAGAGGTGCGTGACGCTTCCGTCGACGGTCCGCTCGGTCCTCGGACCCGCATGTATACACAGCATCGGATAGCCCCGATGCCGTGCAAAATCGACCATGCGGCGACACGTCATCGCCGCCCCATTGACCTCCAAATACGAATCCGGAAAAAATGCTACTCGTAGATCTTTGCTCACAAAATCTGACCTTACAATACAAATGGCGGGCAAGCCCGCCTATCCTTTCAACAGCCGTGAGGCGATCCTAGACGGCCTCCGACCACAGCTCACGCGACAACTCGTCCAAATTGGGTATTTCAAATGTCGTGCCCGCGACGTCTTTCGGGACACGGTCCGCTCGCTTGCGGAACAATTTGAACACCGGCCTCAGCTCGGGTTTTCCGAGGAAACCCATGGTCTTGATCGCTAGCCTCAGCCAACTCGGGCCTCCGCGTTTCCATCCGTGCGCCGAAAGCGGCACGACGCCTTTCCCGTCACCGATGTCGAAGAAAACGCGATCGAACCAACGTTGACGGTGATCGGCGAAGTCGGGATAAAAACTCAGGATCTCAGAGAACGACTGCATCTGGCGCGAATGCAGAGGTGCACTGTACTCGGGCATCATCGCAACCTCGCTGCGCTTTTCGACGCGCACCTCGTCCACAAACTCCGCGAACGTCGATGCGTTCGTCAGGTTGATGACCGTATTCGGCTTGCACCCGTGACGGTCTCCGCCGGTTACGATCGGAATGCCCAGGGCTTCGGCCATCTCGATGACGGCCTTGTTCTCGGACCAGCTTCTAAAACCGTTTATCTCGAAAGCGTGCATCCAGCGACCGTGCTCGCGGATGAAGCTCTTGAGCAGGGCCATGTGCCGTTCGGGGCCGACCAACTCGATGTCCCAGATGGGATGATTAAGCACCACAAGTATCTCAGGGATGTCGCTCAGCATGGCGAACAGTTCGTTCAGTTTGGCGGCACCGCGGATCTCATCGTTGTAGGTGTAGTCGAGGAGCTCCTTTGATATTTCAAGTGCACGGTCTCTCGGTAGGTTATGTATTCCGAGATGAAAGAAACCGTATTCAAACGGAACGGTCCACTCCATCGATATCGGGATCTCTTCGCGTACGGCGTCATCCGAGATCTCGTAGTTACCGTCGATGTTATCGTGGTCGGTCAGCGAAACGACGGCGTCGAGGCCTGCGTCGTTGATCTGGTGCTTTTCGATATCGTATACACCCTGCGGCGTAAGTGGCGGAGACCAGTAGGCCGTCGAAAAATCGATGCCCTTACCCTCGCGGGCGAGATATTTCTCCCGTTCCTTTTTCCAGAACTGCGCGATTATGGGCAACTTGTCCGCGTAATGGGGAAGGAAGTCGAGCATTTCCTTCGAAAACTCAGTATGGCAATGTAGCGATACGCCCGTCCGGGCGTTCTGAGACAGGTCCTTATACTCGTGCAGAATATGTAGTTGTGTCTGCTGCAAATTCATAATGTTTCACGGGCCGCCGGACGAGAATGTATAAAAGTATCAAAAAAACGCCCGTAAGTCTAATAAATGATCGCCGCGGCGGTTTGCGACAACCGCGAGCCCCTTTTATTTATCAGCCATTTTACCGGATAGAACCCTCGGGAAATTTAGGATTCGAAAAAAATTCGCGCGGTTGTCATAAATCTCGCACGCGCGGTGTTTTGTATGTAGAACGAGGTACATAACCCGAACGAGGACACGCACTTATGAACTGGATATTCACTGTCATTTTTTCAGGATTACTTTTTTCGTCAAATCAGGGGATAACGGTCCCACAGCCTGAGCGGGCTGACCATGAAACGGCAATCGTCAGTTTACCGAAAGCGGACGAGACCGAACGATTCGAACAGACCTACCCGCTGACTCCGGGCGGACGTGTCAGCGTCTCGAACGTGAACGGCGAGATCGTCGTCGAGGCCTGGGACCGGAACGAGGTTCAGCTTGTGGCTGTCAAAACTGCCGACTCTAAGGAAAGGCTGCAGGATGTGGAGATCCGCGTCAACGCAAAGCCGGACTCGATATCGGTTGAGACCAGTTATGACCGCTGGAAACAGAACAACGACGGCTGGAAAAACGGCTCAAAGCTGCGAGTGGATTATCACCTGATGGTTCCACGCGGGGCTGTACTCAACGAGATAGAGACCGTGAACGGCGACGTGCGTGTATCGGAGTTCACCAATCAGGTGAAGATCTCCGCCGTCAACGGCAAGGTCACCGCCAGCAAACTGAGGGGAACGGCGAATCTTTCGACCGTGAACGGGGAGGTCGCAGCCGATTTCGGCAGCCTGGATGCGACCAGCAAGATCACGTTGAGCACGGTCAACGGTCGGGTGAATCTGACCATCCCTTCGGATGCGAGCGCGACCGTTAAGGCCGATTCGCTGAACGGAAACATCGAGAACGATTTCGGCCTGCCGGTCCGCAAGGGTAAATATGTCGGTCGCGATCTGTATGGCAAGCTCGGTAACGGCGACGCCCGGATCAAGCTGGATAGCGTAAACGGCAGCCTCAAGCTTACGCGCATTAACGACGGCAAGACCCCGGCTCCAGTGACCGACCTTTTGCCGAAAAAGGCCAATGAAGATTGGGATAACGATGAGGAAGGTAAATTTAAGGACAAGACCCAAAAGGACGTCGCACGGGCCGTCCGCGATTCTCAACGCAAGACGGTCGCCGCTGCCGCCGATGCCCGACGCAGCATCGAGCGCGTGAGGCCGGAGATTGAGAGAGCCGTCGAGGCGTCGACGCGGGCCACGGCTGAAGCCGTAAAACGCTCGGTTGAGGTCGTCAACTCCGCCCAGGTCCAAAGGGCTGTGAGCGACGCTCTGATGCAGCAGAAAGATAACCTGGCGAAGATCGCCGACGCTATTTACTTTCCCGCGATACCGCAGGCCGAACGTCAGATCAACACCTTTCCCGTTAAAGGTGTCCCCAAGGTCACCATCGAGACCAATAAATGCCCCGTAAAGATCACCGGTTGGGACCGCCAGGAAGTCCGATATGTCCTCAGCCGATCGGCCACCTCCCGCGACAAGGCCGCACCGCAAGTCAAAGAGACGCATGACGATACGAACGTTAAGCTCGGCGTTGACGGCAGCGACGACCGTGGGCGTATTCGTCTTGAGGTATTTGTTCCTCGTAAGTCGAACCTGAAGGTGAAGAGTGACAGCGAGATCCGCCTCGACGGGGTTTCTGGAGAAATGGATCTCCACGGAAGCGAAGAGTCGGTCAACGTTCGAGACTCCGACGGCAAACTCTCGGTTTCGACCACTTCGGGCCGCGTTCGGGTTGTCGGGTTCAAGGGTGAATTGCACACCGAGACTGCGGATGGATTGACCTCGCTTGAGGGCGAGTTCGACGATCTCACCGCAAAAGCGGACAGCGGAACCGTTATCGTGACGATCCCGTCCGAGTCGTCAGCGAGCATCGTAAGCAACTCGCCGCACACAAATATCGACGGCCTGAATATAGCAAAGGTCAGGGACAAGGACGATCTGCGTGAATACCGCCTCGGCAGCGGCCGAGCTAAATTCAGCATCTCGACGAGCGGTGAGGTCCTGCTTCGCAGCATCGAAGCGATCAACGCTACATTGTGATCCCACGCTCCCCGGATGTTGTTGGTTCGGGGAGAGTTTTTTGAAACTTTCTGACTGAAACGGCGTTTTAGTCAATAGCGGATCCTGATCCACCCCGAATTTCCTCAGTTGGCTCGGGCTTCGCTTTTTTCGGAGTACAATAATGAAAAAATACGGTTCCCTGGCGGCGATAGTATTTCTGTGTTCGTTGAGTTTTGCCCAGCAGTCGTCGTCGGTCTCTTCCGGCGCCTCTAGCGGCGCGGGCGGGGTGGCCGGCGTCAAGGTCGGAAATGTCGTCGTGCCGGCCGAAAAGTTGCGTCCCGTCAGGGTCCCCAAGTTGTCCAATGCAATAGTCATCGACGGAAAGCCGGATGAAGAAGTGTGGAAAACCGCGGCTGTCTTCAAGGACTTTTATCAGACCGGGCCGGGCGACAACATTGCTCCGTCAAAACCGACCGAGGTCCTGATGATGTACGACGAAAAAAACCTCTACATCGCATTCAAATGCTGGGATGACAAGGGGATGGTCCGAGCCACGGTCGCCAAACGCGACAATATCTTTAACGAAGACAACGTGCGTTTATGGCTCGATACGTTTGACGACCGCCGCCGGGCCTATGTCATAGGGTTCAACCCGCTGGGTATCCAGCAGGACGGTATTTTTACCGAAGGTCAGGGAGCAGATTTTTCGGTCGATATTGTCATGGAATCGAAGGGCGTGATCGAGGACTGGGGCTGGTCAGTCGAGGCCAAGATACCGTTCAAATCGCTCAGATACGCGGCGGGAAAAGGGAAGAACTGGGGATTTAACGTCGCCCGCAATATCGACCGTTTTAACGACGAGTTTGACCAGTGGCTGCCCGACGACCGCAACGTTTCAGGATTTCTCGTCAAATTCGGAAAGATCACCGGCCTCGATGAGGTCAAATACGAACGCACGCTCGAGATCGTCCCAAGTGTAACGATCTCGGAATCCGGCAACCGCAAGCGGTCGCTGTCAAGTACGGCCTTCTCAGCGCTTGGTGCCTACGATCCGATCTTTAACCCGATCGGCGTTCGGGACCCGGGCCGTTTTGTTAACGCCCCGATCAAACCCGCTCTTGGCGTTAACCTCAAGTACACGCTTTCCCCGAATGTGACCATCGATGCGGCCGTTAATCCCGACTTTGCTGAGATCGAAGCGGACGCTCCGGTCGTGTCGGCCAACCAGCGGTTTCCCATTTTCTTTCAGGAAAAACGTCCGTTCTTTCTCGAAGGCAAAGACATTTTCGATTCGCCGCTGCAGCCTTTCTACTCACGGACCATCGTCGATCCGGACCTTGCGGCAAAGATCACCGGAAAGACAGGCCGCAACACTTTTGGTCTGTTGATGGCGTCGGACAACGCTCCGGGGAACTACTCACAGGAGGAACGAACGGACCTGCTTGATTGCCAGCACGCTCGGGAGAATGACCCTCCCGGACAAAGACGGGTCTGTGCGATCGAGCCGTTCATAGACCGAAATGCATTGTTCGGTGTGCTCAGACTTAAGCGCGATGTTGGGAAGGACAGTAATGTCGGGTTCTTCGCAACTGCCAGGACATTTCCAAAGAACCGCAATTTTACGACCGGATTCGATGGCAAGTTCAAACTGAATCCGCGGACGGTGATGACGTTTCAAGCCCTTGGCACGCATTCGCGAAAGAACTTCTACGATCCATACGCAGACGCGGTCAATTACAGGTCGGGGAACGGATTTGGGTACTATTGGAGCCTCGATTACACGACCGACTTGCACGGCTGGTACGCAGAAGCCTCGGGCCGTACGCGGGATTATCGTGCCGATGCCGGATTTACCCGGAGAACCGATGCGAACACGTTCTTTTTCGCTAATCGGTTCAGCACCAGGTCGAATCCAAAAGCAAAGATCATCAGGATCAATTCGAATCAGTTCGGCCGTTTCGGTGTGGACTGGAAGGGACGGACGCAGCAAGGCCTGGTCGGCACTAACTTTAACCTGAGCCTGCAGGGCAGTCTGTTCATCTACACCGAGTTCGGGTGGCAGTTCGAAAAGATATATGAGAATGAGTTCGGCCCGGTCCGAAACGCGGCGCTTGGCCGCCAGGGAGCGTTCTTCGGCTCTCCGGTTCGATCGACCTCGGAACCATATGTCAGCATCAACGCCAACAAGACCGTTAACAAGAAACTATCCGTTTACGGGTTTGTCGGGTCCATAATTAACTCGTTTGACTACGATTTTGGTGGCGGCCCGCGTTATCCGCGAGCCAGCCAGGCGTTTACCGACTACCTGGCCAGCCCGGGATACAATTCCTACATTCGGCAATTGTATTTGTATCAAGCCGATCCGGTTCTTAATCCGTATCCACCGACATTCCCGCAGCCGCCCCGTCTCGATCCCGGCAAGGGCTGGCAGTTCGATGCAAATGTCGGATTCGAGTACAAGCCGGTGGATCCGTTTCGGATCTCGGTCGACTACAGAAAGAGCCGGCTGACGAGAAACGACACCCACAAGATCGCGTTTGACACCGATATCGTCTCGCTTCGTTCGACATACCAGTTCAGTCGTTTCGTTTACATTCGCGGCCGGCTGGATTACGACTCGCTCAGACGAAACGCGGCCGGACAGGTCCTCTTCGGCTGGAGCCCAAGCCCTGGCAAAGCGTTCTATGTCGGATATAACGACAATTTCAACTACAACGGCTTCAGTCCGTTGACTGGGCAATATGAGCAAGGATTTGCTCGTAACAGCCGGACGTTCTTTATTCGTGCTTCGTATCTTTTCCGAAAGTCCTTCTGATCACCATTCCTCTGATGGTGCTTTTTGGCGGAGCCCCAAAGGCCCGCCATTTTTTTGCGGCCGAGACTGTCGCCCGTCAAACCGGCTGGCTGGTTGAATTAAGCGTTTCATTAAGATGGGTGATTCCCAAAAAAATCGGCAAGTCAGAAGAAAGCTCTTGTAATTTGTAAAGTTATCGGATATAAAACAAGTAGCTAAAGCTTTTCCCCTTTTTCACCAGCATTACAAAATAGGAGAATCTATGAAAATCGCCAAGGTCATTTTGGCCGGTATTCTCGGCTCGACGTTAAGCATTATCTTATTTCCAGCCGTCCTGACAACTGCCGCGTCGGCGCAAACCAAGGACCTCCACATCGCGCTCCAGCGCGGTTATCGAACGGGGTATTCCGACGGATACATGGCCGGTTATCGCGACCGCATCGACACGCTTGCAAAAGACTATTCGCGTCACGACGATTACACTAAAAGCGACCGTGGTTATAACAGCGACTACGGCCCGATCGAGGACTACCGCGACGGTTACCGGCAGGGTTTTGAGGCTGGTTACGACACCGGATTTGAAAAGAAAGTATTCGAAACCACGTTGCCGAATGATCTGAAGAAACGCGGTGCGACGGCCGGAGCTCCGTCGCTGACTGGGAAAACGCCGGACAGCAGCGCGGAGGCAAACACCGCAAAAACGGAGTCGCCGGCTGTCGACGAGACCGGCAAGTCGAATGGACCTAACGCGGGCAAGCTTTCCGTAGTTGACAGCAACGCGGTCATCGTCATACCACGGGAGACCGAGCTAATGATCGAGCTTCAGGAAGACATCAGCACGGATAAAAGCCGCTCAGGCGAAAAATTCATCGCCAAAGTTGTGTCGCCTTCCGAACTTGAGGGTGCCATTATCGAGGGACGGATCGGAAAGGTCATTCAGCCGGGCCGCATCCGGCGCCGGTCCGAGATCTCGCTTACGTTTGACCGCATCATCATATCGGACGCCCGCTGGAGCAACTTCAGCGCGACCCTTGTCGAAGCTATGCCGGTCAAAGGCGATAATATCAAGCTTGTGGACAACGAAGGCACGGCCATTGGTCAGAGCTCGCTCAAAGGTGACGCCATCAAGGTCGGAGCATCGACCGGCACAGGCCTCATCGTAGGTGGTATCGTCGGCGGACCGGTTGGAGCGGCCGTCGGAGCTGGGATGGGTGCGGCTTTCGGCGTGGGAGCCGTCGTGATTGACCGCGGCAAACATATTCGCCTCGTGCGTAACCAGCAGCTTCGGATACGATCGGCTTGCGAATGCCGGATCCGCTGATCTCTCGTTCCCGAGAGAACTCGCCGCGTCGGCGTCGGCAACCGTCGTCCGGCTGGCTTGCATCATATAAAGTAAGAGCTTTATCCGCGTGAGCGTGCGTGTCTTGTTTGGTTCTCCTTTGGGGACATGCGTGGTTCACGCGGATAATTTTTTTGACCGGCGTCGCGACTGGAGGGGCGGGCAGGCCCGCTTGCCACTTTCCGAAGTCCCTCGACGAGCCCAAACATCCTTGCCGTAGTCTTACTTTTCCCGTCCCATGCAAACTTGTGTGCGCTATATGAGTCTTATAAAATGTTAGAATATTGATAACGGCAAATAACAAAGAGAGTTGATATCAAAAATGAGTACTGGAACCGAAAAAACAGCAGCGTCAGAAGGACTTCGCGGAGTTGTCGCGGCACAGAGTGCCATCGGCGATGTTGACGGCGAAAACGGCGTTCTTATTTATCAAGGCTATAACATTCATGACCTGGCGGAACATTCGACATTCGAAGAGGTGGTTTTCCTCTTGTGGAATGGACGCTTGCCAAAGACGGACGAGCTTGCGGAACTCAAAGAGCGTCTCCGTCGAAATTACGAGGTCCCGGCCGATGTCATCACGATGATGAAGCAGTTCCCTAAGGATGCGGACCCGATGGACGTGCTTCGAACGGCCGTCTCTTCTCTCGATTTTTACGACAAGAACGGCCACGGCACTGACCGCGAAACGGCCCTCAAGGCCGCGGTCCGCATAACGGGCCAGATCGGAACGATAGCTGCGGCGTGGGACCGAATTCGCAACGGCAAGGAAGTTGTGGCCCCTGATCACAACTTGAGCATTGCTGAGAACTTCCTGTACATGCTTCGTGGTGAGCGTGCCGACGCTGACGAAGAACACATGTTCGACGTCTGCCTGATGCTACACGCCGACCACGAGTTAAATGCTTCGACGTTCACGACTCGAGTTGTTTCGGGAACGCTCGCCGGCATGTACGGAGCAGTGACGGCCGGCATCGCGGCTCTGGCGGGCCCGCTTCACGGCGGTGCCAACACCAACGTCATGAAGATGCTTATCGAGATCGGCGATCTTGACAAAGTGGACGCCTGGGTCGATCAGGCGCTCGCCGAGCATCGCAAGATCATGGGCATTGGCCACGCCGTCTACAAGACCGAGGACCCGCGGGCTACTTGGCTTCGAAAATACTCGCAGCACATGGCCGAGAAAAAGGGCATCACAAAATGGTACGAGATGTCGCGCCGCGTTGAGCAGCTGATGCACGAGAAAAAGGGCATGTTTCCGAACGTCGATTTTTACTCGGCGAGCGTTTACTACCTTATGGACATCCCACTCGACATCTACACACCGATCTTCGCCGTCAGCCGCATCTCAGGCTGGACCGGACACATACTCGAGCAGTACGGCCATAACAAGCTTATCCGCCCGCGTGCCGAGTACATTGGCGCCCGTGACCAGAAATATGTACCGATCGCGGACCGCTAAATAGAACCGCATCGCGGAAAACAGCAGGCCGGCTGATATCTGACTATCGGCTGGCCTTTTTTGTCGGGAGCTATTGGAATATGGATCGTGCGATAATCCCCTGGATCAGGAGGCTTTGCATTTGTCTTGCGATGCTTCCGGCCGCGCACACGTTCGCTCAGGGGCCCGGAGTCATCGCGATCGGGGACCGTCACCTCTGGACCGAGCGCGTCGATACGCCCGGAGGCTTTGACCGGGCGTCGCGCGCAGCGATACTCGTCTACGTCCGGGAACTTCAGAAGCAGAAGGATTCTGAGGCCAGACTCTTCCGCAGGCCGACGGTCATGAGATGGCTGGATAAGGAATTGGCCCTTTCCCGCTCGAACTATCAAAATGCTGCAAAGGGCTGCTCGCCTGCCGACTGGACCTGCGTCCGGTACGTCAACGACGCTTCGGATCTCACGGTACAGGCGAATACGCTTGTCGTCCCGACGAATTTAACTCGCTGGAATGCCAGCATCACTAAATTTGCTTTGGACTATATTGCCGAGCAGGTCCGTTTGGCCGCTCTATTTCCCCGAACGACAAGCGAGATCGATCTGTTTGACGTGAACGAATTCAACGGCGACGGTCTGGCTGATCGAAAGTTCTTCCTCACCTTTGATGACGGCCCGACACCCGCTGACGGAAATACGGACGGTGTATTGCAGATGCTCGCGGCGAATAAGAAGACCGGCGTTTTTTTCCTGCTGGGCGGCAATTTGAAAGGCCGCCTTTCCCAAACAGGCGTCGCAAAGCTTGCCATCGCATATCAGGGACAATGCGTCGGCTCTCACGGGTGGCAGCATCGTTCACATGCTGCAGCCGCGACATGGAGCGACGGCCGAACGTGGCGGACGTCTGTCACGGATACACAGGCTCTGTTGAGATCGGTCTTTTCAGATGATCCCGGCCTCTTACCGCTTTTTCGGCCTCCATACGGAGAGCGTCGGGCAGATAGCGGCGCGTTTTTTCGAGAACGCGGCATACACGTCGCGCTCTGGGATATCGACTCGCAGGACTGGAATCCTCAACTGAACGCCGATGACGTTACAAACCGGATCGAGAACCTGATGCTGTTAAAACGCCACGGCATTCTGTTGTTCCACGACGTCTTTCCGAAGGCCAGGGCCGCTGTCCCCGTAATAATCGGTGATTTCGGCGCCGCGGTCGATTGGGGGAACTGTAAACAGATCAGCGAAGCTTTTTAGCCTGCCATTCCGCGATCAGTGATGATGACGATGCGATCTCGAAACAATGTCGAGGGCAAGCACTTGGCCTTGCCGCTTCAGTCAGCTGAAGTCGTCAGATCCGGCCGGCTTTAGTACCTAAAGATCACATCACCCGGAGCCCCGCACTGGATCGCGACGTAGCCGCCGACGGCATTGTTCGTCTGGCTGGTCTTGAGGATGTGCCAGTAACCGGTCGATGGACGGAAGACTGCAATGTCAGTCTTTCCGTCGCCGTCATAGTCGGCAGGTACGGGAGTGTCTGAGGACATCCCGAACTGGGCTCCCCAATAACCGG
>JBGAVC010000028.1:0-46140 GCA_044228265.1 Pyrinomonadaceae bacterium | reverse complement strand
CCAGTTCGGCATGAACGGTGACGTTCCTGTCGCGGCTGACTTCGACGGTGACGGCCGTGCCGATGTGTCGGTATTCCGTCCTTCGTCGGGTACGTGGTACATGCTTCGCTCGACAGCCGGCTTCACGGGTGTCCAGTTCGGTATGAACGGCGACGTTCCTGTTGGAGCCGATTACGACGGTGACGGCCGTGCTGACGCTGCTGTGTTCCGTCCGTCGACGGGCACGTGGTACATGCTTGGCAGTACCGCTGGCTTCTCCGGCGTCCAGTTCGGTATGGCAGGCGACTCGCCTGTTCCGGCCGACTACGACGGTGACGGACGCACGGACGTCGGCGTCTACCGTACTTCAGACAGAACCTGGTACATTCTGAACTCCAGCCAGACGAGCAATGCCCAAGGCGGATTCAGTGCCATGCAGTTTGGCGCCAACGGCGACCAGCTCATGAGGTACTAGGATCACTCGGCCGAATGGTTGGAAAAGATATCGGGAACGTGGCGTTTGTCACGTTCCCGTTTTTTATGGCCGCCAGGTCCTGCATTTAAGAATAGTTTTACTTTTCGCGTTTTCAATGCTTCAATTGTTGGAGAGCCCGAGACATATGTCTCCGCGGCTTGGCTCTTTGCAGAATACACCAGTGTGCATTTCCGGAATCTGGGGATGGACCGGGCGGTGAGCGTCGCCGTCATGACATAAATCCGACGCCGAACACTGATGCCGCGAAGAAGATTTCGTCACACGCAGCGTTTTGACTCGCCTAGCGAACAATCCTTTCAGGAATATTTACTGAACCAGCCCGCGCAGGTCACGACGCGGACCGAGCTTTTGCGGCTCATTCGCGGCGGCGAAGACACGTATCTTGAGCTTAAGGTCAAGCTTTCCAACTCCGAGCGGATCGCTCAGGGCATCGTCGCTCTCGCTAATACCGACGGCGGAACGATCATCTTCGGCGTCAACGACCAGTTGAGGATCGAAGGTGTGAGCAATCCCGAATGGGTCCAGGAGGAGCTTGCCCGCATCTGCCGTGAAGAAGTAGTGCCGCCGCTCGTGCCTCTGATCGATACGATGGCGTTCGACAGCGGCAAACGGATCGTCGCCCTCGACATCGACGGCAAACGGCGACCGTACCGTACGCGCGACGGCCGTTTCTATCTGCGGTTCGGGGCCGAAAAGAGGGAAGTCTCGCGCGACGAGCTTTCCGGCTGGCTTGACGAACTGCGGCCGCTAGGATTTGAGAATATTCCGCTTCAGACCGTCGCCGAAGAAGATTTTGACGACGCTTTGCTGTGGAGTTTCGCGAGCGGGTTTGAATCGGACGCGCCCAACGTCAACCTTTACCAGACAAGCGATTTTCTCAGAAAGGACCTTCTGCTCGCCGTCGGAAATGCGGATGAGTTCTTTCCGACGGTCGCCGCCGTTTTGCTTTTCGGGAAGGACGATAGGGTCGCTGAGCTGCTGCCGCGTTCGAACGTTACGGTCGCGAGATTCTCGGGTCACAATGGTTCGGCGCAGCTGATCGAAGCGATCGAGGTCAAAGGAAATCTGCACACGCAGTTCGAGTCGATCATGGCGTTCATCAAACGCTACACCGATCTGCGAAGAGAGCCGCAAAAACGCAAGCTCGCGCTCGTGACCGACCCGGTCATCCAGGCCCGCGGTAATTATCATCACTATGCGGTGACCGAGGCCGTGGTAAACGCATTGATCCACCGGGATCTTGCGCTTCGCGAGATCCGGACGCGGATCAATATCTACGACAACTCGATCGAGCTGATAAATCCGCGACGGACGAACGGATTCTCGCCGCCCGCGTCACGTGCGATCCGTTACGGCATCACCCAGCGGCTCAATCCACAGATCGCTGCCATTTTCACACGCCGTGAATACGGGATCGCTGCTCCTCGAGGCGGATTACCGATGATCCTGAGCCAGTCGCAGCGTTTCTCGGGCCGACGGTCGGAGGTCTATATCGCGAACGACGAGTTCAAGCTTAAGATATTTGCGAGTTGAGGAGATCCCGCGAGACAGAGACAAGGTGAAATCGCCTTTGAGAGTAGTGCCTGCCGTGTTGATTGCAGGCTAACAATAGCTAAGAATCTTTTAGACCACTAGGTTCCGCGAAAACAAGATCGATAAATGTCCCTTATCTCCTCGATAAATTCGTCAAAATACCGCCGTGTTTTCTGGGCCCTGGTTTGGATCGTTGGGCTTGTTTCGGGCTTTGCGGTATACACCATCGGGATCGGCAGCAATCCGCCGGGATTTTTCGTCGACGAGTCGGCAAATGCCTACAATGCGTTTTTGGTCTCCACTACCGGCGCGGGTGAGTTCGGGGCCAGGTTTCCGCTCTATTTCCAGTTCTATTCGGACATTTATATTCAGTGGGGAAATCCGACTCAGATCTATTTACTTGCAGCGGCCTTTTGGCTTTTTGGGCCGGGAATAGTAATAGCCCGGCTTGTTTCGGCAGCTTGTGCTTTCGGAGCATGTATTTTGCTTGGACGGCTCGCCTACCGGGTTTCCGAGAACGTGTTGATCGGGTTCATCGTCGGGGGAACGGCACTTCTCAATCCGTGGCTGTTCGAAGTCGGGCGGCTTGTACTGGATCCATTTTTTTACCCAATGGCGGTCGTCTTGTTTTTGTGGGCTGTCTTTTATGCCCAAAAGAAGGACTTATGGAGCCCCTGGAATATTCTGTTTCTTGTATTGACCCTAGCGCTGCTGACCTATTCGTACACAATTGGCCGCCTGCTGGCCCCGCTTCTCGCACTGGGGCTCGCGATCTTCATAACAAACCGCGAGCGACTGATGTCGGTGTTATATACCTGGATCGGTTACGCCGTGACGCTGATCCCGCTGTTGGTGTTCGCAAAGAGGAATCCCGACCTGTCGACGCGCTTTTATTTGATCTCTTATATCAAGAAAACGAGCAGCCTCCGAGAAATAATTTCAAAATTCATCCCTCGTTACCTCGAGGACCTGAATCCCTGGAGCCTACTCTGGACCGGTGATACGATCCCGCGGCACCATATGCCCGGCACGTTCGGCAGTATCTTGATAGCAACATTCATTATCGCCTCGATCGGTATCGTGATCATCATCGCCAGACGGCGGAGCAGTCGCTGGTGGCTGTTTATTGTGTATGGGTTTTTGGCGTCGATCGTGCCCGGTGCCCTGACCATCGATCACGGCCATACATTGCGGATGATCGCGTACCCGATCTTCCTGTTTATGCTAACGATACCGGCGATCGAGTGGCTGCTCAGTTACGCATCGGAAAACAGGGACGACAACTTGTCCGAGGATCATGCCGAACAAACGGACGGGAGGATCCGACGGTGGTTGGCTGGCTTTACCCGGCAGCCAAAAAGAGCGTTGGCGGAGTTGCTGATCGTCCTCACGATCGCGCAGGCCGGATATTTTCATGGAAAGTACTTTAGCCAGGGTGCACAACGCGGGACTGATTTCGACGTGGCGTACAAGCAGCTTTATGATCTCGCCGTCGCCCAGCCGCAACGTCCGATATTCCTTTACGATGACCAGTTAGGGCCGTCTTATATACACGCACTGTGGTACGCCACTATCGAGGGGCGCGATCGTTCGGAGTTTACCCATCTTCTCTTTGTTGCTAAGCCGCCGCCGGGATCATTAGTGTTGAGCACGGAGCCTGATTGTACGAATTGCGACAAGATCGAGAAGAACGAGAAGGGTGTCCTTTACCTCACTCGCGAACCCGAGGCGGCCCGTTAATGGATCGGCCGTCTGAGAGTCAGGAGATCTCATCGATCTCCGCTGTCGCCAATTGGTTGGCAACGGCGGGGTCACGGAACCTGGGCAGGAACAAGAAAGCACACAACAGCGTCAGACCGATCAAAACGCTCGCCCCGCTGATCATCCAGCCCGCATACTCAGGCCAGAGCATTTCAAGTCTTAAACTCACTGTGTGACGTCCGGGCGGCACTGTGAACGTCATCAAACCAACAAAATCCTGAGTCGGTCCAACCTGCAGCTCTTCTCCGGTGTCCACAACACGGGCTCGCCACCCTGGATAGTAGAATTGTGAAACCGTTAGCGTTCCGCCGTTTGGAACGTCGGTTTCCAGGTCGATCATCCTTGGCTGCCACTTCTGCGCTCTGACCGTTCCGCCGCCATCGGGGAAATAGGCTTTTGCCAGCTCGCCGTCGGCGTGCGGGGCATTTGAAAGAATTTCCACAATGTTGCCGAGCGTGAGATAATCCGTCGCTCTGGGCCAGAAAGCGTGCACATCGAGAGCGTACTTGTCGTCCTTGGCTGCGAATTCAATTCTTTCAGAATCGGCAGTTTGATACGCATATTCGCCCGTTTTCCAGAAGTTGACGACGGAGTAGACCACGAATGCGGCGATGATCAGCGTCGTTAGCTTCATGGCTACCGTATAGGGACGCTTGAACGAAGCGATCGCAAATCCGATGAGCGGCAGAATTGAAATGGCGATGATAGCATTGAAGCGCCAAGGGAACTGGAGCATTTGAAGCGGTCGGACGAAATACCATACCGGGCGACTCACATAAAGCATCATGAACACGCAGCAAGCGATCGTTCCCATCCAAAGGACCTGCTCACGTCGTTTCCCGACGGGCAAATGGAGCCGGTTCGTGAGAAAGCAGACGATCGAAACCAGTGCGGGCGGGATGATGAACCAAAAGTATCTCATTGACCCGCCGACGGCCAGTTTCAGCGTCATAAGAGACTTCTCGAAGTAGACGGCACCCGCCGTGAACTCTTCCATCCAGACGTAGCCCTGATATGTCATTGCGGGCAGGAGGTAAACCGCGGAGAGCCCGAACCCAAGCGCCATCGCCGCCGCCGTAATGGCTAAGTTCTTGAGCCGGTCCTTTTCATCCGAGAGGATCAAAATGTAGATCAGCGGGATCGCGCTGAACATCATCGTCGTCAGCAGATGGGTCGTACAGAGCAAAGCGTACGAGACCGCGAGACCGAGAATGGCGAGCCTCTTGCCGCGACTGATCTTCACCACGAAAAAAAGGATGAGCGGCATCCATGCAAGTGCGAACGACTCGGCAAATGCTCCTCGGCCGTAGATATCGTAAACGTAGTACGGCATCAACAGATAAATGATCGTCGAGATCAAGGCCGCGCCGGCGCTGGTGATCTCTTTCAGCCAGAGGTATGAGTTGATCCCGGATAATATCAATCCGAGCGCCGCACCCATCCCGAGTTGCCCCGGAATGCTGAGCTGCAAAGGATGAAATATGCTCGTAAAGTAATACGACGTCGGCGGATAATAGAAGAAAGTCGGCCCGCCATATCCGCCATTCAGCATGTACAGCCAACGCGGATACAATTCGCCTGACCATAATTGCGCTGAAAAGTGCTTGTAATAGAGCGTATGCCAGACCGTATCGTAGGTGTTAAAGGGATATCCGAAGATCAAAAGAGGTAGGGATAACAACACGCCGACGAGCGCGATCGTAGCGTATGGATGACGCATAATATGGCCAGTGATCATCGAAAAGCGGCTACGCGCGCCAGGTTGAAATACGTCCTCGGGTCGCGGGCCTTCTCGCTTTTCTTCGCCTGGAGTAGATTCTCGTTTCTTTCCCATCATTGGTTCGAACAGGCAGCCTCGCCTCGCCCAGGCCGCTTAGCAAACCAAAGGAAGGCCGTTAATAGGGTCAACGTTAATACCGCAGAGATGCCGCTGAGGAGTTGTCCCAGATACTCGGGCCAAAGTTTTTCGAGTGTGAGCCTGACAGTATGATCTCCCGGGGGCACAGTAAAATACAGGAGAGCCAGGGCATCCTGCGATGCGATGGCGTCCGGCGAGGTTGTCAGGGGCAGTTCCTCTAAGGTTTCGGTCTCGCGCACTTTCCAACCGGGAAAACAAAATTGCGATACATTTATGCCTCCGCCGTCTGGTGCATGGATGTGCAGTTCGATCAACCTCGACTCCCACTTCTGGACATTCACTGTCCCGGCGCCTTCCACTAAATACGCCTTTGTGAGTTCAGCCCCTGAATGCGGCGCATTCGATAAGGTTGTCTCAAATCGGTCGAAAGCCATGTGATCGTTGGAAATTGGCCAAAACGCGTGCCAGTCCAGACTAAGCCGATCTATTCGATCTGCATACGCATATCTCTCGAAAGTCGGTGGCGAGAAGGCGTCCTTGACGCATTTACTAAAGTAGCTAGCAGAATAGATCCCGAAGAGGCTTATTACGACGACAGTTAACCTCATTGGCCAAGTGAAAGGTCGCTTGATCGAGGATATAGCAGCCGCTAGTAAGGGGAGAGCGGCTATGCACAAAATCGCATTGAAGCGCCAAGGAAATTGAAGCATCTGCAGCGGCCGGGCGACTAGCCAAATAGGATAACTGATGTAAATCATCATAATGCAGCTGCAGGACGCGATGGCGAACCAAAAGATCAGCTCGGTTCGCTTTACCACTGCCGACTTCTGAAGGCCTGAAAAAAAGCAACAAAAGGAAACTGATCCGATCACTACGATAAACCAGAAGTACCTCATCGATCCGTCGATGGCCAGCTGGGTCGTCAAAAGCGCTTTCGCGAACGAAAACGAGCCGGAGGTTAGCTCTTCGATATACACGTATTTTTGATACGTCAATGCCGGAAGGACGTAGGCCGCGGAAAGTCCTCCGCCCAAGGCCATGCCGGCCCCAATCGTCGCCAGTGTTTTTATCCGCCCTCTACCGTCCGTTAGGATAAGGGCATAGGCCAACGGGATAGCACTAAACATTAGGACAGTTAACAGATGTGTCGTGCACAGCAGAGCATACGAGGCCGCCAAGCCGGCAATTGCAAACCTACTGCCGCGAGTCACTTTTACGACGAAGAAAAGGATGAGCGGCATCCACACGAAAGTGAATGACTCTGCAAGGGCCCCGCGCCCGTAGATATCATATACGTAATACGGCATCAACAAATACATGATGGTCGAAAGCAAGGCCGAACCAGGAGTGCTGATCTCCTTTAGCCAAAGGTAAGCGGTCAAACCGGAAAGTACTAAACCAGTGGCTGCACTTAGACCAAGCTGACTCAAAACGCTCAGCTCTAAAGGATGGAAGATGCTTGTAACGTAATAGGCAATTGGCGGGTAAAAAAAGAATATCGGTCCCCCGTAGCCGCCATTGAGATTGTTGAGCCAGCGCGGATACACATCGCCCGACCATAACTGAGCCGAGAAATTCTTGTAATAGAGTGAATGGTAGACCGTATCATCCGCATTAAAGGAATAACCATAAATGATCAGCGGCAGCGAAAACATAACCCCTATGAACATTATCGAAACGTTCGGGTGACGCGAGATATAGCTGGCAGCCGATGAAAGGCCGTTGATAAGCGGCTCGTAAATCTTCCCGGCGGGCGAATCGGCCCTGATATCTTCAGTGTTTGCAATTTCTTGAATATTTTTCATTTGATCGATCGGGGACCTCGACAACTTTCCCCTTCTAGAGCTGATAAGGTTCTTCTTAGCGGAGAGGCACCTTATAAATGACCAAATTTCGATATCGGTTATCGGTGTCGTCGAATACCTTTTCGAAGTTTTGCTGAAAGATCGATTCGTTGAGGTCTTTTACGATATCGCTTTTTCGAAGGCCGTCATCGACGGCGACGTAGGCGATCTTTTTCTCTTTTAACGATGCCGTCAACTGGGTCACGTCGCGTATCTGGAACAGTTGTTTGTAAGCGGCCTCACGTTTGAGAATGTCGTGCCCGGCCGAGGCCGGATAAAGGGGGTCGCCGAGGAAGAGCCTTCGACCTGTAAAAAGTATCGGATGGGACAGCAATCGATCGCTCAGGAAGATGTCGGTCGGCGCAGTATTTTGTAAGACCCATGTGGAAAGCGGGTCGTTCTCGAATGGGACCTTTATGACCCCGTCATTGCGGAGCGGAAACAAATCTATGACCGAGCCCAGGATCATTGCGAGCCCCAGCAGCGTCGCGAGGGCTTTGCCCTTTATTCCGGTCCTCCAAACGTACCAAAGTGCATACGCCGCGTACATTAAAGCGAAAATGTTCCAGATATTCAGGAGCTTGTGATTATTGAACGGATCACTGGTGAGCTGGAACATGAACACGACCGCAAGCAACCCGGAGAAAATTAGAAACAGCTTCAAATGCACGCGCGGCAGGAAATACAGAGCCACGGCTATCAGGACCAGTTTGAATCCAAATGTCCATCCGATGTACTCGACGACCTTAAGCACGGTCGGGTCGGAAATAATATAGCCCGGAGTAAAGAACGATCTTCTGCCTGTCTGCCCCGTGGCCCCGGCTCCGAGCATGATTAGCTGTGGCAGCCCCAAAACCACAGTCGTCGCTATCAAATACAGCATCTGTCTGCGGAACGGAAAGAGAACAAGCAGCCCGCCGATGATCAAGGCCGCCGAAAAGAACACGGCGCCATTCCAATACGGCAGCCCACCGAGCAGGACGCCGCAAAAGATGAACGTTTTAAGCTCGCCCTGCATTTCGCCCGTGTTGACCACCGCCGGGGGCGGTGCCTTCTTTTTAGATCTTGGCTTTTCATTCGTTTCAGCGGCTGCGTCGGGAATCTGCGGACCAGTTATCGCCCCTCGGCGTCGATATAGGTCGATCAGGTAGACAAGGACGATCATCATGATGCCGATTCCGCTGATCAGATGCCGCTGGTTCGAAAATACGGCGACGCCTAAGGCTCCCCAATCGTCGCCGCGATAGGGGAAGCCAGATTTAATGAAGTCTTTCAGGCCCACGATCGCACGATAGGCTGCTCCCAGACCGGGCTGCGACGCCAGGAAAGGGATGTACGAAAGCGAACTCGAGGCAAAAAAGAACAAGATCGCCGAGATGCGTGCCACGAGCCGCGAGCCGAACAGGAGCTCGGCGAAACTCATTATCAGCATCAGGAGAGCAGCAAGAGTCAACGCGCTCAGCAGATTGACGCTCCATACGAGATTCACTCCGAGAAATGAGAGATTTGCGGCCTGAAACCAAAAGAGAAAGTGGTAACGAATTGCCTCGCCAGGGAAAAATGGATGCTCCGTCGGGAAGTTATGGCCGAGTGCAAAACTCTGCGACAAGGAGAGATTGGCCCCGAAATCGCTCCAGCTTTTGATCGCGAATTCGAAATTGCCGTCTGTAAAATTCAGCGTCGCGAACATCAGACGGACCGCAACGACCAGACAAATTGCAATAACTACCCAGTCCCAATAAGCGTCTCCCGCCGGACGACGATCAGCGTCGGTCCGGAAGACTGCTGTTTCTTCTTCGCCCTTTTTCGAGAACCGCGAGCGTAGATAGGTAAATATCCTGTCGCCCGGCTCGTCACCTTTATTCCCGCCTCGCAGTAAAATGATGGCGATCGTCGCAGCGATACCAAAAAAGACATTGGCCCAGATCAACGGTTCGGCCGTTCTAGAGAACACGAGTGCCGCCAGGTATGTGAAGATCGTACTAAAAAGCAAACCGGACAAAAAGCTGACCGCGATCCGATGCGCGAGTGAAATATAGGAGAAGAACCTGCGGCAGATCGCATCGCCAAGCAGGAACATTAGGACCAAATAAACAAGTGCCAGCATTTTTATGGAGAGGCCCGAAACCGCTGTTCGTGCGAGGGTACGATCAGCGCTTTCTGCCGGCGATCACGTATTGACCGCCAAGGGGCAAGGACGAGAGCATTGGTTCAAGAACTCTAAGACTTTTTAAGAAAGCCGGGAAAATGAAATGGAACTCCTTCTTTTCAATTTGAAATCCCGCGCTACGTATCGAATGCAGTGTTTCCGACGGGTACAGCATTATTGCGTCCCGATCGAACGGGATCCGACTCATAACAAATCGTGTTCCGAGATTCCACGGGTTGTTTTCCCAAAGAACAAAACAGCCGCCTTCACGAAGGGAGCGATGAATATAGCTGAACGCCTCCGCCCGCTCGACCGGAGGAATATGATGAAACACGCCGTTCGTAAAGACGAGATCGAATTCGCTTTCCGGAAAGAAAGAACGAAGTTCTTTGAATTCAACTCCCGGGAGTCCTTCATAGGTCTTTGCCGCCAGCCGGATGCTCTCAGTTGACAGATCTACGCCGGTCAAACGGTCGGGTAGAAATGCATCAGCGAGAAACGAGATCGATCCGCCGTCGCCGCATCCAAAATCCATGATATTTCGACATTGTCTAATCCCTTCGTCGCCGATGAATCCGGCAAGCCATTTGATACGGGCATTCGCGAAGTATTGCTTGTCCTCGCCGGTCGCGGACAGTCCCTTTGCGAGATCTTCATCATAGCTCTGAGCAAATTGGTCAAAATTCTGGTCCATTATTTTCTCTTCATTCCCAGGACGCTCGCAAAGAAACTGGAGAACATAGTTTGGACGCCCAATGCGGTCATGGTCGATCCCGGTATAACCCAACGCATTGAATGGGCGTAATCAAGTCTTCCAAAACCGGTCAATCTCCAGTCATTGACGGCCACAAGGAGAAAGACGATCCCGGCAACCAGAAGTAAAGTGCTGAACACCAACCCGCGCTCGAGATTGACGATCTCAAAAAACCGGTTCATTCGGGGGTCCTCGGGATGCAGCCCTTCGGTGACAGCAAATATTTTAGTGAATATCGCGAATTGGATGGCTTGATATCCACAAAGAATGAAAACGCTCGCGAACAATAGCGTATGAACATCAAAAGTGATCTGGCCAAGCGCTCCCAGACCGGAGATCGTCAGCCCAGGCAGAGCGACCGCGTATCCAACCAATCCAAGGAGAATGAGAATAAGTCCCGGCAGGAGGAATAACCACCGCGGGCTGTACATGAGGAAGAATCGAAGTGTCCGCCATCCATCGCGAAATGTCCTCAAGTGTGGAGCGTGCGACTTTCGGCCGTCGGGATGCAGGGTTATCGGTACCTCGGCTATTCTCGCCCGATACAGACTCGATTTTATGATCATTTCCGTAGCGAATTCCATACCGGTGCATCGCTGACCAAGGCTTTGATAATGTGACTTGGTGAATCCGCGTAGACCGCAATACACGTCGTTTATCGGGGCCTTGAACCATGTACGTACCATTTTCGAAAACATGGGATTTCCCCACCAACGATGAAGAAAGGGCATTGCGCCGGGCTTTATGGTCCCGCCGCCTGACGGAAATCTGCACCCTTGCACGAGATCATAACCCTCCTCGAGTTTGCGGACGAATTTCGGGATCTCGAGCCAGTCGTAGCTGTCGTCAGCGTCACCCATCATCACATACTGGCCGTTTGCCGCTTCGATGCCGCCCATTAGTGCACTTCCATAGCCTTTTTCGATGACGCGCACAACCCGTACTCCGAGATCTTCGGCGATCTGAACTGACGAGTCGCTGCTGCCATTGTCAGCGATTATTATCTCGCCGCTAACACCGCTTTGGGCGATCCCTCGCTTTGCCTTGTCGATACAAACAGCGAGCGTATCCGCTTCGTTCAAACACGGCATGACCACAGAAAGGCATTTATGATTTTGATCCTTCATCAAGTAGTTTCGCTATTTTCCGGTTGACCACTAAGAGCTTGGGTTGTCGATTCGGTGACTCTCGACAACGCGGCGAGAAACAATTTGCAGAATAAATGAGTCAAGTGACCCGAGAACTCATATTAACATGACGATCTCGATCACACTCTGAACTAAGACCAGCCCGAGGATAGCGAATGCTGTTTTCCGGGCTGTGGGTGCGATCCTGTCGATCAAAAGGAACGCTGACGAAGAAGAACAAAAGCGGCACCAGGATCAAGCGGGCCGTCCAAAACCTGACAATGTCCCATCCCAAACAAAGGGGATGGGGAGAAAGAGCATTAGAAAGTAAGCGGTTCCCAGAAGTGCCAGTACGTCCTCGCGTCGAAGTCTTCCCGAAAAAAGGTTGATGAGAGCCCCGAGTAAGACGAATGGCGTTCCGATCAAAGCAAAAATTGTCCAGATCGTTCCCAATATCATTGAAGCTTGCATGACCGGGGTCTTCCAGGGAGCACGTTTCTTTAGATCAGGTATCAGATAGGTGGCAACCGATTGGGTAACCGGCAGATCCTGAAACAGGTTCATGGTATCGGTGAAAACATTCATGTGGGACAACCCGATATAGCTGTGTTTATGAGGTGCACGTATGCTCTCGCTCATGTCACAGCCATTGCAGGAAAGAGCAAAATACTCCGGTGCCTTGAATAGTTCCAGGTCCCTGGTTTTGACCCAAAGGAGATCCTTAAAATCCATGTCCGGTTGGCCGGGGGCGCCACCTCGGGGTAACCACATCTTATTAGAGATGCTGTTTTGGGAGGCGGAACTGAGCCGAAACGTGATGAGGGCGAGACAGGTTGGAAGGACAAAGGTCAATGCGCAGGCCGCCACGAAAAGCCTGAACTTCCAGCCGCGTCTGATCCAGAGGAAGACGTAGATCCCAAAAATTGTCGGAATAAGGACCACAAAACTGTATTTGCTCCAAAAGCCGATAGTAAGGCCAAGCCCTAACAGTGCTGCGTACTTCAAACTCGGATTCCCTCGGTACAAGAACTTGTCGAACAAAAAGAGCAGGAGGACGATCACGGGAATTGTCGTCCAGTCGTCCCCCATCGTCGCGGCATGGATCATACGCACGGGCAGGAATGCGAGAAACAGAACCAGGGCGAGATGCAGTATCCTGGATCTGAAGCGTGGTTCCGTGTAAACAAAGACCCACCACAACGCGATCGAGTTGACCAGGATCTGAATGATCGCAAGCGTAATGATGGAGCGGTTGTTTATTCCCATCAACCACATGAGACCGTTCCCCACCAGATAGTAAGGAGGCGGGTGCACCCATGAGAAATCGATGGCATCCGCCACCGTGATCATTTTTTTCAGGTGGCGATCATAATCGGGCCCTACATAGCCACCCCGAAACACTGCGAGAATTGAGACCATCGATGACACAAATAGAGCCAGCACCCAAATAACCCGCGGGTGAAACTGTTTGAACATTGAAACCCAAGGAGCTGATCTCATCGATGCTCGTATGCCGAACGGGAATTTATTTCTGATATTGTGTTTTTGCGGAGTTGGTTCGCCGTCGAGCCTGGTTTGTAGACAGCATCGGTCAGATCAAGTCGGCGGCAGAGAATTTGTGGGCATGTGACCGTAAAGGTCTCATATATTGTCACCGCAGCGAAGAACATTTGGCAAGCAAAAAAGTGGAAGCGTCCGCTCTCTAAGCGTGCTCGGCGGCAGACTCCGGGGAGTCCTGATCGGCTGACTCCGAAGATCTCTTGAAGGCAAAAAGCAATATTATTCCTGCGGGCAGGCATAGGATCGACAGTGAATCCCCGATGATCTCGGGCCGCAGCTTTTCGAGAGTAAACGCAATGCGGTGTTTGCCGGCTGGCAATTTCACGCTCACGAGCCCGAGGTCGCCGGCGAGTTCGGTGCTGATGGTCGCTCCTGAATCGAGGTCGCGAGCCGTCCACCCCGGAAAGGAGAATTGCGAGACTATCAGCGTATCAGGTCCGGCATTTTCAGCGTTCACCTCAATTGACCGAGGTTTCCACCGTAAGATCTCCACATTCCCCTGGCGACTATCGAAAAACGCTTTGACAGGATGGCCGTCGGCCGATGGAATTGTCTTAAGGCCCTCGTCGAGCTCGGTGAGGCTGGGTGCGACAGCCTTTGGCCAACGGCCATGGGTCTCTTCCTGCAGGCGATAGAGCTTCTTGTCGTAGTTCTTCCTCAACTCTGGCCGGGGAACTGTTTGGGAGTCGTTTACTACCCTTACAAAGTCAAAAACGCAGTATCCGCCAAACACCGTCAGGAACATCACCAGGGCGATGTTCTTAACCGATCTGCGCCAGTCAAGGGTTGATAATGAGAACGCGATTAGGGCGACGATCGCGAGACTGGAGATTGCATTAAATCGCCACGGGAACTGGAGCGACTGAAGTATGGTGATGGCTGACCAGAGTGGGTAACTTATATACAAGGTCATGAAGACACTTGCCATCGCGACCGTTGACCAAAATATGAGGATCTGTCGCTGCCGGCTGTCCGAATCGAGACTGCCTACAATGGAGCAAAACAAGACGGCAATTACCGCCTCAGCGGTCAATTGGAAGTACCTCATCGACCCGAAGATCGCGAGATCTCGCGTCATTAGCCAGTTTCCGAAGAAGTAAGAGCCCTCTTTCATCTCGTTCAGGTAAACATAGTATTGATACGCGACCGCGGGAATGATATACGCCGATGCCATGCCTGCACCGAGCGTCATGCCGGCGAGGGTCATTGACAGAGTTCGGAAGATAGTTCCTCGCTCCGAAAAAACCAGTATGTAAAAAATGAGTACCGGACTGAATATGACGGTTATCGGCAGATGCGTCATACAGAGCATCCCGTACGAGAACGCGAGGCCGATCACGGCCTTCCGGCTGCCTTTGGTTATTCGCAACGCGGCAAGCATGGCCAGCGGCATCCATACGAAGGTGAACGCTTCGCCAAACGCGGCTCTGACATAAACATCCTGAGCGACCGGATAGGGCAACAGTAGATAAAACATTGATCCGACCAGCGCCGCACGCGGGCTGGATATCTCCCGAAGCCAGAAAAACGAGGTAACGCCGGAAAGGATGACGCCCAGAGATGACGCGAGGCCGAGCTGATGAATGGTCGATATCGGCAGCGGGCGAAAGATCAGAGCGATGTAATACGACATCGGCTGGTAGAAGAAAAACGTCGGCCCTCCGAGTCCGCCGTTAGTCAGGTATAGCCATCTCGGATAGATCTCGCCGGACAGGACCTGAGTTGCAAAATTATCGAAATATATTACATGCCAGACGGCGTCGTCGCTTGTCTCCGGCAACCCTCCCTGGATCAGCGGCAGACATATGATGATTCCGACGATCACGATCGTAATGAACGGATGCCGAGTTATCATCTCGAGACCCTGTGAAAATGGTCCTGAGGTCTTTTTGACTCCCTTTTCGGAGGCCTTCTTAGCTCCCTTTTTTTGTTTGGTCGACATGATCTCCAGTGCGGTGGGCGCGATACGATCGGATCAGCATTTGAAACTTTAACACTGATTCAGCGGTCCGAGACTTCTACAACCAACTGTTTCTCGCTTGCAGTGTGTGGTGTTGAAAAGAAGGACCGTGATCGAAGCGACAACAATGATCTCGCGCCGCCTAATATCTCGTTGATCCCCATCTTGCTTCTGCCGAGCTTGCGTTCGACGAAGCAGATCGGAGATTCGACGACGGGAAGCGGGCCGTTCACCGCTATCCTCAGAGCCTCGACCAGAAACGAGTAACCCTGCGATCGCGGGGATACTCGTACGATGTCTTCGATAACGCTGCGGCGATAGACGCGATAACCCGACGTGCAGTCGGCAACTGAGATCCCGAACAGAAGGCGCACGAACCGGTTGGCGGCCGCGCTCAGTATCCGTCGGCGTGCCGGCCAATTTTCGATGCGGCCGCCCGCTACGTATCTCGAACCGACAACGCATCCTGCACCGTCAAGTGCCTCTATCAGCGAGGGCAGGGCTTCGGGCTGGTGCGAGAGGTCGCCGTCCATTGATATTACGACATCCGCTCCTGCGTTCAACGCATATTCGAAACCAGCGAGATACGCGGCACCGAGACCGCGTTTTTCCAAACGGCGCATTAGATGGATCTTATTGTTATGTGCGGCAAGTTCGGCGGCGATGTCGCCAGTCCCGTCGGGTGAATTGTCGTCAACGACAAGTACGTTCAGCTCGACACAGAGGCCCATCAGGCTTTCGAGCAATGCAGGCAGATTTTCCCGCTCGTCGTATGTCGGCAGAACGACCCAGTAACCGATTTGGGTTGAAACCATATTAAAAGGCGAACACGAGATCGCAAGATCGGAAAGTCCGTGATCGGAACGGGCGAAATTCGGCCGACCGAAAACGGCTCACGTGTCTATTGACTGCTAATAGGCGACGAGTTTCACAAAAGTCGCCGCAAATGAACAAATAGTTGCGAATATTGGCCAAAAGAACCCTATACATCCGCTTCGCGGATGCGATAAGCTGAAAAAAATGCTCCTCGATCTTTCTCCTCTAAGAGAGTCTCGCGATTACCGCCTGCTTTTTACGGGCCAGCTTGTGTCGTTCTTCGGGTCGATGATGACGTTCATCGTCGTTCCGTGGCAGATGTACCGGCTCACTCAATCGTCGGCGATGGTCGGTTATATCTACCTTGCCGAGTTTGTTCCGATGGTCTGTCTTGCGTTCGTGGGCGGAGCATTGGCCGATTTTCTCGATAAGCGAAAGCTGCTGCGCGTGACCGAGATCGGGCAGACGGCGGTCACGGCTATCCTGCTTGTTAATTCGCTGCTGCCGGAACCGCTTGTCGCGGTACTGTTCCTTGCGGTGGCGCTGCACGCGGGACTCGCCGCGGTACAGCGGCCCGCGTTCGAGTCGTTCATTCAAAAGGTCATTCCGCCGACAATGATGTCCGCGGTAATGGCTCTCAATTCGATCCGTTACAGCGTCGGAGCGATCGTAAGCCCCGCGGTCGCCGGTATCATCGCGACGCAGCTAAGTGCCTCGGTCGCGTATACGATCGATCTGATCACGTTCGCCGCATCTCTGACGGCGGTCTTCATGATCCGGGCCGTTCCTTCACCCGAAAATGCTGAAAGGCCGAGTTTTCGATCGGTAAAAAGGGCATGGAAATATGCGTTCGGCCGTCAGGAGTTGGTAGGGACGTATTTTATCGATATCGCCGCGATGTTCTTTGCGATGCCGCAGGCGCTATACCCGGCGCTGGCCGTCGTCTACGGTGATAAATATGTCGGATTTTTCCCTGCGGCACTTGCCTCGGGTGCGCTCGTCGCCAGTGTTACGTCGGGCTGGACGCGAAACATTCACCGTCACGGGCTGATGGTTATACTCGCAGCCGCGTTGTGGGGCGTCGCGATCGTGTTCTTCGGACTCGCGGAGAGCATTGTCCCGGCACTGGTCTTTCTCGCCGCCGCCGGGTTCTTCGATATGATCTCGGGCATTTTCCGCGGTTCGATCTGGAACCAAACGATCCCAAATTACCTTCGCGGCCGGCTCGCGAGCATCGAAATGATGAGCTATCTGACGGGCCCGATGCTCGGCAGTGCTAAAATGGGCCTGGTCGCCGAGCACTTTGGCGTCCGGACAGCCTTGGTTTCAGGCGGAGCACTGTGTATCGTCGCCGTACTTGGATCCGCTGCCTTCCTGCCCAAATTTGCGGTCTATGACGGCCGCGAGGGCGTCAAACAGCGTGAGATAGAAGAAGCCGAACGCGCCGAAATGGCCCGCGTCTCAGAAGCGGAGTTTTAGGACAAATATGCCAGTTGTACGCAAACGCGAGATCGAGAATCTCGAACAAATGACCACCGAGGAGCTCGAGCGATTTATCGCCACGCTTCCGGCCGGTCCAGCCACTATAAGCGACCTGCTAGATTTCATCGAGGACGAACTCTACGACACCGAATGCAATCACAGCCTGCAATACGCGATGCGGTTCATGATGGAGAACAAGCTCGATTTTGGCAAACTCACCTCATGGCTAAACAACAACGGCGGCTACTGCGACTGCAAAGTCATGGCCGAGATCGCCCCGCCGTGGCGGGCTAAGTTTGGCGACGATTAGGAGGAATCGATAAAAACCCACTGTGATTTGCTCGCATACGCGTTCCTGCTCGCTCCGTCCAGGCGTTAACCGCGGCCTTCGACCTCGGCTACTTCTTCTGATGAAGTTTCCGTCGTGAACTCGCTCTGCCGAGAGCTCGCTCGGTTTCACCCTTCGCATGCTTTCTCATCAACTGTAGCCAATTTCCCTCCGGAGGCGGTTCAACCAGTACCGGGTCACAGTCTCCTGACTGAGGGTTCAAAACTGATAACTGTCCACGCCTAAATTTTGGCATTTGTCGCATGTCTCGATATGAACCGTTCAGTACGCCACCCGCCACCTGACCGCATGCAAACTGCCTGTCCTTTTCCGGTTCACCTTCCGACACTACATCGTACAGGTCCAGAAAATCATTGTAATCACACCCATCCTTGCAATCGTTATCAAGTATGATCGTGGCCCCACGGTCGTACTCGGAACGAAAAGGCGATCCGTCTTCCTTCGTGGATTTCACCTGAAGGGGACCATTGGCCGTAAATCTTAGCACAACCTCCCGGCCGACTTTTCCTATAAGTTGGACCGGTTTTCCACCTGGCTTACCTTTGCGGGGTTGTTCCTGGACCCAATATATACCGTCGGTTGGTGTCCACACTTCCAGCTCGGAAGGGGGGAAACGGGCCACGATAAGATCCGTTGTGCGGCCGTTTGGTGGTAATTGCCTGAATTTCAAGTTTCTTACTTTTTCGCCCTGTGAACTAAGTCCATGGGCATAGTCTCCATACAAATTAAAGAGGACGTCTGGAGGTTTGGGCTTAGGATCTCCGGGGCCTATGAACCCATTTTCGCAAGAAAACTCGATAAACGTATCATGCCCTATCCAGTGGAGATCTTCTGTCGGCTTCCCCAGTTTGGAATAATTGAGATGATGGTACCTTCGATCGCAAACGAAGGCAGCGTGCCACTGGTTGTCTCTGAAGAACAATAAGCAAAGCCCGGTTATGTAAACTTCGAATTTTGGCATCAAAGTGATCTCCTTATTTTGAATTCTCAGCCCTCCGAATGGCCGCCAAACATCGCAAACGCGGCCCAGTAGTACGGGTCGTTAAATTTTCCGCCTTGTTCGTTCAACATCTCGATCTCTGCGGTGCGCAGTGCCCCGGCCGTCGGCATTTTGCCGCTTCGGCGCAATTGGTGAAATCGCCTCATCAACACAGATGTCGCCTCAGTGTCGACGGCCCACTGGCTGGCGACGACAGATGGAATTCCTGCCTCCAGAAACGTCCGCGAAAGGCCGGTCATTCCTTCGCCGTTCGAGAACGATTGGACGCCGGTCTGACAGGCGGCGAGCACAATAAGTTTTGCGTTGGTTTTGACGTTGTCCTGCAGCTCCCGGTTTGTCAGGACGCCGTCGTCAGCGTCAGAAGCGTCTTTTGTAAGCGGAAGGTACGATAGCGCCGGGCTCCCGGGCATGACGATGTAGTGGCCGGCGATATGAACGATGTCCGCGCGGGCGAGGTTACGAAGGACGGCGGATTTGGTGACGTCGGCGCTGTCGAGCACTGTTCCGGCGTCGTAGTCGGCGGCGATGGCCCGGACTTCGTCGCCTGTTCCGACAAGGCGTGTAAGACCCGGAAATCTGCTCTCATCGATCACCGGATTTGAAATACCGAGAAACGCCTCGTTCTTTCCGGACGTCTTGGCGGCGGCTATCCGCGTACATTCCAGATAGACGCTTGCGCTCGGGGCGTAAACGATCGAAAAATCCTGTATCATCGGCCGCCCTTCGCCTGCGTACAATGCCTGAAAGGGAAGTTTGAACAGCACCTTGCTGGGGACGATCACTAGCTCTTTCTGAGTATCGAGTCCGCCTTTGACCGGCGAGATCACGGTGTCATAGAGATCTCTCCCAAGCAGCGTTACAGCGGCACGGTCCGAGCCCCTGGTTGACACGAGCGACAGGTAGCTCTCGACTTTGGCGTCCAGTTCCGACGCCGTCGTGTTTGATTCCCTGCAATCGAAGGTATCCCTGGACACGACCCAGATCAGTGTTTTGTCTTCGAGAACGGCAAATTGGATGATCTGGACGTTTTGCGGCAGCCTCTCGCGTATTTCTGACAACCGCAGCGGCCGGTGGTCAAGCAACGACGAAGCCGGCCTGCTCGCGGCGGTATCGGAGGCTAGGCCCTTGCTCAGCCAGTCCAGGAGCGATCTCGCATTGGATGCCTCGGCATAATCGTAAGCTCGCTCGATGTTCCCGCGTCCCTGTTCGTCAGTTCCAGGGCCTGATCCCTTGTTTAGCCAGTCCAGGAGCGATCTCGCATTGGACACTCTGCATAATCATAAGCTCTTTCGATGTTCCCCGCGTCCCTGTTCAGACTTCGGCGGCACGTCAAAACTCGGCGGCCACGTCGAACGCATTCACGGGAATCAAAGTAGGAACTCCTCTCGCCCGCATCGGAAATGCTCGAACGAAACGACTCTGTGAGCGATACACTATCCGCGATCTGCTTTTCTAGTTCCTCGGAACGGCCAAGCCGCAGCAGGGCGAGAAGGCGTCCGCGATTTGCGTCCTCGGCAAAGTACGAGAGAGGAGTTACGTCGTAAAACGATTTAGCGGCCGCAAATTCACTTGCGGAAGCCTCGAAGTTGCCGGACTTTAGGTCAAGCTCGCCGCGTCCTAACGATACGAGTGCCTTGAAAACCTCACGCTGTTTATTGTCCTCGATCTGACCGGCAAATTTGTCCGCCTCCGAAAACAAGTTGGCAGCCTCGTCCAATTTGCCGTTCTCGACGAGCGTGGAACCCAGTTTGCTGCTGCGAGATTCGGACTGGAACATCTCGTCGTCGCGACGGAGTTGTTGGTTGCGCTGTTTGTCTGCCGCGATGACCGCATTTCTTCCGAGCATTGTCGATATATTGTAAAGACGGGCCCGGCTAAAGATCTCGTTACCTACAGACAGGTTCCGGTACAACTGCCGTGATCCGACGGTCCATAATTGCGGGTCGTCTATGATTCGTAGGTACTGGTCAAAAGTCGGCTTCTTCTCATCGGCGAACGCACTAAGACGGGCAAGCTCGAGGGTATGCCGCTGCCGCGTATACCCGTCGTCTATTCTGTCGGCGATCGAGAGAGCCTTTGAATAACGCTCTTTCGCCAGAGATACGTGTTTCGCCCTTATCGCGCTGCCTGCGAGCCAATAATCAACGGTCGCCTGCAACCATAAGTATCCACGATCACTAGCATAAGCGTCGGTCTTGGTGAAAATTTCGGTGCTTTTCTGGTTTCATGAGTGTTTGTCAACGCATATCCGAGCATGTACCGGGCGATAAAGCCTTCGGCTTCGTCTCCACTCATGAAACAACGCCACGGCCCGACGAAAATACACTGCTGCATCGCCGAAGTGTTTGGTGATCAGGCATTCACCGTATCCCGACCTGACCGCCGCGTGGGCCTGTTTCAAAACGGAGCGCTTTTTCAGCCGGAACCGCTTGATAAAACCTGGCAATGTTCCGTGCGAATGGGTCACCCGTTCTGCTTCAATTCCAGGTCTCCGCTAAAGCGAGTGCCCTGAGCATTTCGCCGGCGTTCTCTTCGCCCGCGTTGACGTACGACATTGCCAGCCGAAACGGAAGATATTTGTCGGTGATCAATTCGCGGTTCTCGGCGATCAGTCGGGCCGCTTGAGTCTGGTCGGAACGGCGAATGGCATCGAGATAGTCGCGTTCGAGTTCGTCGGCTGAGTGTTCTGTGGTCGAATTGGAATCGAGCACCTGAATGTGGCTTCGAGCATCGTCGGCCCATTTTGACGATTGATCGACTGTTAGATACTCGTTCCAAGCCGCCTTTGCCTGGTCCCGCATGTTTGAAAGCTCGAGACAAAGCGCCTTGTTGTACCGCGGTTCCGGCATTTTCGGCGCGAGCGTGATCGCTCGGTCTAAATATTTGAGGCTCTGATCGAGATTCTCGAAGAACTTTGTCGCATCCTTATCGCTTTTCGCATTGCGAGCGAGCTGAAGATATGCGGCACCCGCATCGTTTTGGATCGATGCGTCGTTGGGAGCCGCCTTCAGAGCCAATTCGAAGTGCCGCAGGGCGTCGTCGTAATGACGCTGAGCCAGGGCGAGGTTGGCATACGCCTGCTGCGCCTTTGCATTCGATGGGTCTTGCGAGGGTTCAAGCAGATAAACCTCGGCTCGACGAAGTGCATCCGGATCGGTGACGTTTGGCGCCGGTCCGCGAGTTTCCGAATACGGAACGTAGTCGGGCAGGGCAGTGATCCTCGGTTCGATCGGCCGCTGTCCCCGGTATGCCTGACGAAGCTGTGCGAGGCTCTTGTCCGCGTCCGACTGATAGATCGCCACGCGCCAGATGAACAGTCCGGCGACGATAATTACGGCCGCAATTGCCGCAAACCGCACCCAGGCAAACGACAACTGCGGCACCCAGCCGAAAAAGCCGGTATTCGCCTTCTGGGGAGCCTCGGCTTTCGAAGCGAAACGCCGAAGATCGCGTACCAGCGTCAACTGTCGCCGGTGTTCGGGAGACGCCAGGAAGTGCCGGGTGAATGCCTCAGAGTCCTCGCTGCTCATCTCGCCGTCAAGGTATTCCTCGATAAGGGCGTTTTCAAATCCTTCGATCTCAGTGCTTTGTGCGGGCTCGGTCATTAACCTTGTTTCGATACGTTCGAGGACGGCGTCACCTTTTAGCTTTCCCAAAAGGTAGTCGCGAAGCTCGCGGGGATCTGCGGTCTTATTACTCGTATCTTTTTCCTTCAATCCCATAAACTTATGTCGAAACCGGTGAAAAGCTTTCGCCTTCACGCAGCGTTGATGCACTCGCGAACACAATCGAGCAGCCGAGCCCTGACACGGCTCGTTTTTATTTGCAAGGCACCGGCCGAGATCCCCAAATTCTTTGCCATTTGCCGGCGGTGCTCGATCTTTGCCGACTTTTCCTCGCGATAATACTCCACGATCATCTCGCGCAGGTTAAGAGAGAGTTTTTCGAGACATCGCTCGAGACAGTTATAGGCGATATCTTGCGTATCTTCAGTTTCGTCGGAATAAACTGGCTCACGTATGATAGGCACCTCGCGACCCTGTCGCCGGAGCCATTCGAGATACACATTTCGCGCGACTCCGTAGAAGAAAAGGGCAGGGTCCCCCTCGTAGGTCCCGTCGAGCGACGGTACCTTTGACGTAACACGGTCGATCGTCAGGTCCGCCAACGCCTCAGCCTCATGGCAGCCGCGGCCCACAAAGATCCGTATAAGGCGCGCACGAATAACCTCGTACTTCCGTCCAGCCGACTCGCCGTCCGAATCGAGCCACCGGAGAAGCGATGCGAACCCTTCCTCCGTTAAAGTGTTTTCCACGCCCATGAGGAAAAAGTCACAGAGTACAAGACAGCTTTAATTTAGACTTTCCGAATCATTATCCACGAATTTCTCTTTTCCGCAAGCGATTTAGTAACAAGGAGATAGTAACCGCGACAAGCCTGATGAAGGTGGCATCAAAGCGGAAACTGAAGGGTTTCGACGGTTTAGGTCATTCACAGTTGATAGCAAGCCAATCGAAAAGCAATTGCCCGGTCGGCATCAACCAAAGAGGATCACAAATTTGACGCGCTTACTCAGGTGGACGATTGTATTGTTAACCTTTGCACTGATAACTCTCGCTGTTCCGGCCCGAAGGGCGGGGCTGAATGCGAGTGCCCAAACTTCAGATGTTGGGGGAGATACTACCGCCGAAACGGTCCTCGGACGCCATGAAGCGATTGATCGATTGATTTCCATAACTGAAGAAAAGGGATCGGTGAGAGTGATAATTGATCTTCAGCTGGACGGGTATCGAAGGTAAACTACTGTTGCATTGTTTCCATCACACGAGTGTCGGAGCGGACATCGGCCCAGATCGGGTCGTTGTAGAGGTGCAGGATCGCGAGCACTCTGGAATTGTATGATTGTTCGAAATACGCGAACCCCTCTTCGCGATCTCCCATTGCGTAACTAATGACAGCCAGATCATTTAGCAGCCCCGGCCGACGAACCGCGTACGTTCTGATCTCGGCCCCTATTTGTTTTGCCTTTGTCGTATTTCCGAGTTTTGCGTGAAAATAGCCGAGCGATGTGAGAGCGATCAACCGATCCTCTCCCTTATTCTTTACAAGCACTTTTTCGCCTAGCTCCACCGCCTCGGAATGTCGTCCGGCGACAAAATAAACTTCCGCGAGGGCCATTTGGGAGTTGTAGAGGTCGGGGGAAAGCTCGACCGATTTTTCACAGTATTTGATCGCTTCGTCGAATTTACCCTGGTATTCGAGCGCCTGGCACAGAGCACCATTGCTGATCGGGCTTAGGGGGTCATACTCCTGGGAGAGCCGCATCTGCTGCACTGTCGCTTCCAGATTTTGTTCGGATAACAAGATCCATCCGTATCGAACCCGAGCCGTCGAATTAAATGGGGCCAGTTCGATCGCGCGTTCGATGAGCGGTTTCGCTTCGGAACGACGCGCTTGGTCGTTCAATCTTAAAAAGGCTAACGCGATATACGCCTCCGGGACTTTGTCGTCCAACTGCAACGCCTTCAGAGCCGCCGCTTCGGCCTTTTGCTTCATTTCCATACGCGACTTAAACCGGTAATACGAGAGCATGTTGTATGTATCCGCGAGTAGGGCATATGACCGCGCATAATTTGGGTCGGTATCGATCGCCTTCTGAAAATACTCGACGCCCTTTAGCAACCCATCCTTTGTACGGGAACCGGCGAAGTACACTCCGAGTTGATAAGCCTGGTTTGCTTCCGTGCTAACGGTTGAATGCTCGGCGAGAGCTGTCTCCTGCTGTGGCGTAAGGGTGATCTGGAGAGCCTGCACGACCTTGGCCGAGATCGAATCCTGAACCGCAAAAATATCTGTGGAATTTTCGTCGAAATATTCTGCCCAGATCGTTTTCCCGTCGGCCACGCTCATCAGCCGGACGGAGACCCTAACACGGTCGTTTTCACGCTGCACAGTTCCTTCGAGAACCGTATCTACAGCCATTTCACGGCCCGCCACCGCCGAGTTTTCTGGTGGCTGATCAGTGTAGTGAAAAACTGCACTCGTCGGCCGGACCGGTATGTCGCGCAATTTGCCGAGTCTGGTGATCACCGCATCGGCCATCCCCAGTCCGAGCTTTTGGTTGTTAGTCTCGTCGCCGATCGGCTTGAATGGCAAAACCGCGATGGATCTATTTCGCGACGAACCGAACGGAGCCGCCGGCCGCCGCGAAACGAAGTAAAAAATACCGATCAATGCGACAATAACAAGACCACCCAAAGCCACCGCGGTGATCGATCTCTTGAAATTTGAAGATCGGTTGATCTGTTCATCCGGTGGAACGCTCCGTTCCATGTGCGGGTGTTCGTCACGTTCAGGGAGTCGAGCGTCACCGTTTCTTAGCAGCGTCAGATATGGCTTTGCGGGCGGTATCGGCGCGTCCGTTTCGTCTTCAATGTCTGGAGCAAGTTCGGACATTGCGGCAATGGGCGGGGAATTCACGCACCTGACCTCGGCGGTAAACCGGTAGCCTGACCGCGCCACCGTTTCTATATAAGATTCGCCCAACGGGTCCGGCCCCAGGGTCTTTCTTAGTATGTATATGTGCTGCGTGAGATTCGAGTCTTCGACAAAGCTGTCGGCCCAGAGATGTTGGTAAATGTTCTCTTTTTCGACCGTTTGTCCAAAATTTTGAACAAGAATGAGCAGGATCTGGAAAGCCTTGTGAGTTAGGGATACAGGAACTCCATCTTTTAGTAGTTCGTGTCTGCTCAGATCAAGGCGAAAGTCGTCAAATTCATAAAACAGAACTTCACGTACCGGCATTTCAAAAACTTGTCGTTTGTTTACTTTCAAAGTAACCAGCTATGATGTTTCCCATCACGCACGTGTTGCAATTCTCCAGATCTTTTTTCGCAGACTCACCTTAATTGGCCCCTTACAACGGAGGAACACCGCCGCACATAGTAAAAGTGACAGTAAATATTGCGACTAAATGAGATAGCGTTCAAATAATTGAACGTTTGCTCAAAAGATTGGACAGAAGCAAAAAAAGGGCCGGGGAGCCGATAATGACTCTCCGGCCCAGGGTCCGATCAGAAATTGAATCGGATCATAAGGTCCATCAGCCTGCCGCCCGGATCGTTTGATCCGCTCGGGTCCTGATATGACCAGCCTGGCAGCATCTGGCCAAAGGTGCCGGTGAAGGCCGTGATGTTATTCACATTTCCGGTCCATCCACCGAGACGCCAGTTGGTACGATTGAGAACGTCAAACATGCTCAGCCGCATTTCGATGTTACGCGTTTCGCCGATCGGTATCCGCTTGATGATCGTCGCATCGACCTTGAAGAAGTCGGGTCCGTAAAGTACGAACTTGCGGAAACCGCATTCTCCAAGCGATCTTTGCATACAATTGTTATAACCCGCCGGCGCGATGAACCGGCCCGCGGGAGTCTGTCCGGCGCCGTAACCGGTAACGGTAGATCCGGTCGTGGTGAACGCGCGGATGGTGTTGTTGATGATATCCGCCGGGAGGTACGTTACGTTAGCGACCGAAGAAGCTCCGGACGGCTGAACGATCGTCTGGTTGTAATAGACGCCGACTGCCTTCTGTAGGTCCTTCTGGCTCATACCGACCAGTTGGATATCCGACATCAGGATCGGAGCACCACTCTGCCAACGAAGTGTTGGCAGAAGGCTCCAACCGCCAATGATGCTGCTTAGGAATCCGCTCTTGACGAACTGGCGGCCTTGTCCGAAAGGAAGGTCCCATGTCGCGTCGAACTTGAACGCGTGGCGAATATCGATCTGAGAGAACGATCGGTCGAGTCCCGGGTTGCGAAGCGTTTTGGCGGTGACATTACTCTGGTCGTTCGTTCCGACAGTTGCTGAAAAACTGCTCGGAGCGGCGAAGGCATTCGTAAATGACTTGCCGAACACATAGCTTGCCTGAAAACGGAAGCCGTCTGACAGGCGTCGCCGAAGTTCTATAACGCCTGAATCAAACCAGCTCTTTTCGCTGTTGTCGAAAAGGAAGCAGGCTCCGACCGTCGTCGGGCAATTGTTAAAGAAGTTCACCGGTCGCTGGTGGAGTCCCGGCGCCGTTCCCGTTGCTCTGAAATTACTTTCGATGGTCGCAGCCATATTCAGCACCTGCGGATTGCCGAGCGAGAGTTGGTTGACGAAGGTCGTGTTCGCAAAGAGCGTACCCGCATAGCTCGTCGTCAGCGTCGGGTCCGCGTTCGTGCTGTTAAAGTACGATACGATGATCGGGAGTGGACTGGTACCGGTTCCCGCACCAAAGTAACGGAAGTTAGCACCGCGTCCCGCATTGATGTTCGCGATCAGGTTCTGCTGTGCAAGGGCAAATTCAGCACCGAAACCATTCTCGATGGCGTTCGTCTCGTTGAGCGAGTACTGGTTCTGCATTTCTTTCCCGCGGTTTCCAACATATCGAACCTCAAGTACGGTATCCCGGCCAAATTGCCGCTGATATCCAAAGCTGTACGAATCAACGTACCCAGTATGGAAGTTCGGCGAAAATGCAAAGGCCCCATCCGCGGCCGTCAACGCTCGCGGGTATACGGGGTCGACACTAAACGCCGGTGCAACCAGATTCGGATTCCCCGCTGTACGGAAAAGCGTTCCGATCGTAAGGTTGCCGTTACCAGTGTTGCGATTGAGCGAGAAAGCTCCGCCAGGGTTTTGGCCGAGGCTGTTCTCGATGATCAACGTGCCTTCACGAATGAAAGAACGCGACCATCCGCCGCGGAATACGCTGGTCCCGGCTTTACCGAACAAAGCTCCGAGGAAACCTTGGCCGCCATTCGGACTCCAGACGCCGCCAATGCTCGGCGCCCAGTTATTGAGGTCGTTTTTGTAGGCTTTTTCACCGATCGCGTTACCGCGGACCGTCGGAATGACGCCTGTCGTGATTCCCGGAGTGTATAGATTTCCAGGTCCCGAGACGTCATACAACATATTGAAGTCGTTCAAGACCGAGTAATTGGCCGTGTTCATCTTTGTTCCCAGGGTGGGCTGCCACCGGATACCGCCGCTGATCGTCAGATTCGGACGGATATGCCATGTATCCTGGAAATAGAGACCGTTGGTGTTTTCTTCGATCTCGAAATCACGCGAGCCGTTTAGGGCGTACTTGCCGTTTGCTCCCAATACCGCGGACGCCGTATACGTGGAGACACGACCGGTAAGCATTGCATAGAGACCCTGGGCATTCGCGATCTCGGTGGCGCTTGCGCCCGGAAGGGTAGTCGCGTTTATCGCATTAAGAACGGCGGTGTCGGTCGCGACTACGCCAAAACCGATATTCTGAAATATCTGGCCGAGCGAATTAGAAACCGTTCTCGCTTTTTTCAGTTCGCCGCCAAATGTGAACGTGTGATTTCCGCTGACAACAGTAACATTATCGGTTATGTCCTGGGTCGGCGAAACTCGCGAGCTGGAAGCGTTGCGGATCGTCGGACTGGTCACACCCGATGAGATGATCCCGGTCGCCGCCGTCCACGTCAGGTTGTAACCGTTCATCAGCTGATCGAAGAAATCGTTTCCACCAATAAGGTCGAACCTTGAACTTCCCTTCAGCCAGCCTGCCACTTGTGAATACCGGAACTGGTTTACTACGTTTGTGCCGAAATTCGTCCTCAGCCCAACCGACAATGATCGCCGATCGGAGTTTTGCGCACCGGCGTTCTTGAATCCGGGAAACTGCGGGTCAATGTTGTTAAGGAAGTCGACGTTAGACCTGAAGGGTTGCTCGTTGTAGATCACTTCTAACGCGTTGTTCTTACCAATGTTAAAGTCCGTACGGACCACCAGGAACCGGCGACGCTGTTCGCCCGGATTGTTAAAGTTGTACGGTTGGCGATAATAAAGTCCGCCAGTCCCGGCCGCTTGGAACGCACCGGTTCCCGCTGTCGCGGTACGGATCGTTGTAAGGATGTTATTGACCGTAGGGTCGATCGTGCTTGGCAGCCCGTTGGCCGCGGCGATCGTAAAGAGGTTTGCGGTGCTCGCTCCGCCTGTACCGTATCGGTAGAGCCCGGCCTGCCCTTCGGCAGTCACGACCTGACGCGTGCGAACCGGTGAAACCTCGTTGAGATGATATCGCTCGTAGTTGACGAAGAAATAACGCTTACCTTTTCCCGAATCGAAAAATGGAGAGCCCTCTCCAAAACCGAGGAACGGGATCGGGCCGCCAAAGCTGGCTCCGAACTGATTCAAGCGCAGCTTTTGTTTCGGCAGGCCAAGATAGTTGTTCTGGAAGTTGTTTGCGTTAAGCCCTTCGTCGCGATGCTGAAAGAATGCGGAGCCTCGATAGGTATCCGTACCGCGGCGTGTCTGAAATTTGATGCCGACCGCTCCATCGCCAGTGCTCTCCGCACCAGGATTTGTCGTCGAAACGGTAACCTCGTCGATCGCATCTATCTTTGGCTGAATGAACGTAAAAAATCCGTCGGATGATTTAAGGAACTGGTCCTGAACGTCCACACCGTCAACCTGAACGGTCAATGCGCTCTTCGGCAGCCCATTGATAGATGACGTACGTGCTACACCGGTGCTCGCGGTTCCCGGAAGCAGGGTCACGAGGTCGAGAGCATTGCGTGTCGATATAGGCGTCTCCTGGATCTGGCGTCCCTGGATCGTGGTTCCGACGGTGGCTGTTTCGGTCTGAAGAACTTCGGCACCGCCGATGATCTCAACAACCTCGTCGATCCTTCCGACCTGAAGAGACGCGTTGACTGTTGCCGGTGTTGCAACGTCGACCTTGACGTTCTTTATGACCGCTGTCTTAAAATTTGCCGCACTAACAGTAACTGTGTAGGTTGGCGTTCCAGCGAGGACACCGGGAACTGTATAGACACCCTCCCCGTTGGTCGTGGCGGTGTAATTTTGGCCGTTTTCCCCTTTGATGCTGACCGTGGCTCCCGGTACCACAGCCCCGGCTTGGTCAGTTACAGTGCCCGAGATCGAGCCTGTGGTTATTTGCGAATACATCGCAGTTTGCGCGATCAAGAGCATCAGTGTGATGCCCAGGATCTTTGAAATCTTTCTCATCTTTTCCTCCATATCATTATGTTTTCTTGATCTGAACACGAGGGGTCGCGTAGCCGTAAAGTGTTCAATAAATTGGACATATACGCTTTGGCGTCGACATCTCGTCGATGTCAAATGGCAAGTGATATGCCGTTGACCGGTTTCAGGTGTTCAATTGGAGTTTTTGTTAAATGATGCGAGGCAGCATTTGGTCACATGCGACGCAAAAATCGGAAAATTCGGATTTTTGTGCCGGATGTCCGCTCTAAACGGTCGTTCCGACCTTCGTTCGAGTGCGCGATTTGTACGTTTTTTTGAACGGCCTTCCAGAAGAAGCAAAAATTCTCGAGCGATCTTCCTGCAAGGCAAAATTACGGGTTGTAAAGGCCAAAAGATGGCATCAATTCAAAATTGATGTTCCTCAACCGCAGAATTTATTGAAGTTTATTCAAAATTGAAGATTTCGCGTCTCCCGAACCTCTACGATGTCAACTGCAATTTGTTGCGTAGTTAGATTCAAGCAGTAGAGAGGCAAAAATATGAATCAGAATCCAATGCTCTTATATAGAAATCATCGGAGTGCGGCACGCGAATTCAAAAGAGCCGTTCCCACGCCAGCCGTCATGAACAATAAGCTCGAGGCATTAAAGATCCTGGCAAACAACATACTTGCCGAGATATCGTCGCTATCACAGAATTGCGAGTTGGCGACGCAGATTAATCTCGATCTGGCCAGCGAGGTGCAGCGTTACGAGACCGATCTGATCCGTTGTGCGTTGACGCGCACCGGCGGCAGGCAGCGGCGAGCCGCAACCCTGCTCGGCGTCAAGCCAACGACATTGCACGAAAAAATGAAGCGATATGGCTTGTTACAATTCGTTAGTGAAGAAGGTTTTGCGGTCGAAGACGAGGTCGAGCGATAAAACTCTGTAACGGCCTACAAACAAAACGGGCTTGGATGTCCCACTCAAGCCCACAATTTCGGCAAGCCGTAACCGAACATTATTTAAGCATTTCCTTCAAATATTTCCCGGTAAACGAACCTTTAATTTTGGCGACGTCTTCCGGTGTCCCTGCCGCCACGATCTCGCCTCCGCCGATGCCGCCTTCGGGGCCTAGGTCGATGATCCAGTCGGCGGTTTTTATGACGTCCATGTTGTGCTCGATGACGACGATGCTGCCGCCGCTGTCGATCAGGGCGCGGAAGGCGGCGAGGAGCTTGTTTATATCGTCAAAATGCAGGCCGGTCGTCGGTTCGTCAAAGATGAAGAGCGTCTTTGAAGTGGTCTTTTGTGCGAGGTGCGAAGCCAGTTTTACACGTTGGGCCTCGCCGCCGCTTAGCGTTGTCGCAGACTGGCCGAGCCGTAGGTAACCGAGCCCGACGGCGTCTAGCACCTTTAGACGGGAGACGATCTTCGGCACGTCCTTAAAGAACAAAATGGCTTCGCGAATGGTAAGCTGCAGGGCCTCGTGAATGTTCTTGCCTTTGTATTTGACGTCCAGTATCTCCTGTTTGAAACGGGTTCCGCGACAGTCCTCGCACGTCAGTTCGACATCGGCGAGAAACTGCATCTCGATCGTCACCGTTCCGCTGCCCTGACAGATCTCGCACCGGCCGCCGGGAACGTTGAACGAAAAATGCGATGCGTTATAGCCTTTTGTCTTTGCCCCGTTCGTAGCCGCAAAAACCTCGCGTATGGCATCGTAAGCCTTGATGTACGTCACCGGATTTGACCGCGGTGTGCGGCCGATAGGCGACTGGTCGACGAGTATCACGTCATCGATCAATTCAGAGCCTTTGAGTTCCTTGAAAAATCCTACTTTCGCGTTCCAGTCTCCGCGCTTCTTCTTGAGGCCCGCGAAGAGTACGTCGTGAACAAGTGTCGACTTGCCCGAGCCGGAGACACCCGTCACGCACACAAGCATTTCGAGCGGGATTTCGACGTCGATCCCTTTTAAGTTATGCTCACGGGCGCCGATCACTTGCAGACGATGTTTTCCGGGACGTCGCCGGCTCTGAGGCACCTTGATCTCGCTGTCTCCGCGAAGATACTTCGCCGTCAGCGACGTTTTGTCCTTTAACAAGTCGGCGAACTTGCCTTCAAACACGAGCTCACCGCCGAATTCCCCGGCGTGCAATCCGATATCTACGATGCGGTCGGCCGCGCGAATGGTCTCTTCGTCGTGTTCAACAACGATCACCGTGTTGCCGATGTCGCGCAAGTTTTCGAGTATGCCGATAAGCCGCTTATTGTCTCTCGGGTGCAAGCCGATGCTCGGTTCATCGAGTACGTACATCGCTCCCACGAGCAAAGAACCCAGGTTGGTCGCGAGTTGTATCCGCTGCGATTCGCCGCCCGACAGTGTCGCCGTCAGCCGTCCGAGCGTCAGGTAATCGAGACCGACCTCGACGAGGAACTTCAAGCGCCGGCGGATCTCCTGCAAAAGCTTGTCGGCTATCTGGGCCCGCTCGGTGTCGAGCTCGAGCTTTTCGAAGAAATGGTGCGCGTCGCTGATCGACATGTCGACGATCTCCGGCAGCGATCGCATGCCGATCTTAACATCGCGTGCCGCCTGTCGAAGGCGCTGGCCGTCGCAATCGGGACAGCGGGTGTAACCGCGATACTTTGCCAGAAATACGCGGACGTGCAGCTTGTATTTCTTGGTCTCGAGCCACGTGAAAAAGCCTTTGATCCCGCGCCATCCCTCGTCGCCGTAAATAATGCAGTTTTGCTGATAATCGGGAAGGTCCGCGAAAGGGGTCGTGACGCTGATATTCGCCGAGGCAGCGTATTTCAACAGTTCCTTCTGAGCCCAAGCATGAGCCGGACGCGTGAAAGGTTCAATAGCTCCGTCTTTGAGCGAGATCAGTGGATTAGGAATGACCAGTCCATAGTCTGTGCCGATCGTGTTCCCAAAACCCTGACATGTCGGACACGCGCCGTACGGTGAATTGAAACTGAACAGATGTGGTTCGGGCTCTTCGTACCTTGTCCCGTCGTATTTGCAGACGAAGCTGTCTGAGAAACGCAAGGTCTTCGACGTGCCCGCCTCCGCTGTTTCGATGACCGCCCCGTGCCCTTCGCGAAAGCATGTCTCAAGCGAGTCGACCAGTCGTTGCCGTATCTCAGCATCGGCTTTCAGGCGGTCGATCAGAACATAGGTGTTTTCAAAATCGTCGTACGGATAATCTTCGGGCTTTTGAAGCTCGATGACCTCGCCCTCGCGATAGAGTCGCGAAAAACCCTGTTGCAGCAGCGAGATCAGAAAGGCCTGGGTGCTCAGCTCTTTCTTCGGCTTTTTTGTCGTTTTTCCCGTGCCCTTTCTGGCGGCACGAACGAGATCGCGGGAATACTCGACGAGTATCGGAAACAGAACGTAAAACCGCGTTCCTGCCTCGAGGTCGGCCAGAATATCGGTGGCCGCCGACTCCGGCGAATCCTTCCTGACCTCACGGCCACAGACGTGACAGATCGTCTGCCCAGCGCGTGCGAACAGCAGCCGCAGGTAATCGTAAATCTCGGTCTGTGTGGCGACCGTCGAACGCGGATTCTTGGTCGAGTTCTTTTGCCTGATCGCTATCGCCGGAGCTATGCCCGTTATCTCGTCAACGTCCGGTTTGTCCATCCGCTCGAGGAATTGGCGGGCATACGCCGACAGCGATTCGACATAGCGCCGCTGGCCCTCGGCGTACAGAGTGTCGAACGCGAGCGACGATTTTCCCGAACCCGAGACGCCGGTTATGACAGTTAGCTGGTTGACGGGCAGCGAGACCGAGATGTTCTTAAGATTGTGTACACGGGCACCGCGGACCTCAATATTATCTTCTTTTGTTTTCGCGGCCTGCATAGACGAGATCTGGGACATCAGCGCAATTCCCTATCTTAACAAATCGACTTAGGGGCTACAAAACTGGGAATAAATGCCTCGGCTAAAGTAATATCAAGGGCGTATGAAAGCATTACTCCTGGTGCCGGTACTGGCTTGTGCCGCTGCTTTGTCGGGCTGCATGACGCCGTCCGCGAAGAACCTTGAATTGGCCGTCAATAACGAACCGCCTGTCGCTAAGGGCGAAAAGCAGCCAGTCTTGGTCGAGCTTTTTACGTCCGAGGGCTGCTCAAGCTGCCCGCCGGCCGATAAGGTTCTGACGATACTTCAGAATGATCAACTCGTACCGAACGCAGAAGTCATTACTCTCGGGTATCACGTCGATTACTGGGACCACGACGGCTGGAAGGACCGGTTCTCGTCTCATGCGTTTACGGTCCGACAAGAAAATTACGCCCGACAGTTTAGGCTCGATTCGACGTATACGCCTCAGATCGTCGTCGACGGACGCCGCGAATTGATAGGATCTAACCGTGCGCAAGCGAACGACGCCATCGCTGAGAGTGCAAATGCCGCGAAAGCCGAAGTCGAGCTGAAAATGGAAGGTGAAGAACTGCGAGCCACGATATCTGGACTTGGGATACATCAGGACTCCACCGTTTATCTCGCCACCGCGGAAAGCAAACTCTCGACGAATATCGGCGGCGGTGAGAATAATGGCAAGTTGCTCGAGCATACGTCCGTCGTACGGGAGCTTGTCGAGATAGGGAAGATCCGGTCAACCGAGGCGTCCGGAAAGTTCGAGACGACCGTTACGGCGAGCAAGGACTGGAAAATCGAAAATGTGAAATACGTTGTTTTCGTCCAGGAAGGAACGACACTCAGGATCCTGGCAGTGAAACAGATCGGACGATAAAAGCACCGCTACTCAAAAAGCGTCGGATGTTCATTTGTGCGCGGCGTCTGAAAGCCAAAATGCTCGAACGCCAACCTCGTTGCCATCCTTCCGCGGGGGGTGCGGTTCAGAAACCCGATCTGCAGCAGGTAAGGCTCGATGATCTCCTCGATCGAGTCTTTTTCTTCATGAAGAGCGGCACACAGAGTCCCGAGGCCCACCGGCCCGCCGTCAAATTTCTCGATTATCGTCTTTAGCAGCTTGGCGTCGCGTTCGTCCAGGCCAAATTTGTCGACCTCCATCCGGTCGAGAGCACTTGCCGCGATCTCGCATGTCACGCGGCCGTCGTGATCGACCTCGGCAAAATCGCGGACTCGGCGAAGCAATCGGTTCGCAATTCGCGGTGTTCCGCGGGCACGCTTGGCGATCTCGTGGGCACCTTCACGTTCGATCGGAACATTCAAAATATTTGCCGAGCGCGTGACTATCGTCTGAAGGTCCTCGATGCTGTAAAAATCGAGGTGAAATATAATGCCGAACCGGCCGCGAAGCGGAGCTGTGATCAACCCGGGACGTGTCGTTGCTCCGACGAGCGTAAATTTCGGCAGTTCGAGCTTGATAGACCGCGCCGCTGTGCCCTGGCCGATCATGATGTCGAGATTGTAGTCCTCCATCGCCGGATAAAGGATCTCTTCGATCGCCGGATTTAGGCGGTGGATCTCGTCGATAAAAAGAACGTCACCTTCTTCGAGATTTGTAAGGATTGCCGCGAGATCGCCCGCCTTTTCGATTATCGGGCCCGCGGTGGATTTGAGATTGGCTCCCATTTCGTTGGCGACGATGTTCGAAAGCGTGGTCTTGCCAACGCCGGGCGGACCGGTCAACAGGATGTGATCAAGTGCTTCGCGTCGTTTGAGCGCCGCTTTCATAAAGACGCGAAGGTTCTCTTTGACCTTGGTCTGGCCGATATACTCCGACAACTGCGTCGGGCGCAAGGTAGCATCGAACTGCGCCTCGTCCTGCAAACGGTCGTCCCTGATGTTTATTGCTTCAGCACTCGGCATAAGGAGCTTTAATCAATCCGTGCATCTTCCTTTGCGTTCCATTGCGTTCTTTGCGTGAAAATCGCCCCTTATGACTATTCGACTAATCCATTCACAATCCGTCGAATTCCATCTTCGTGCATCTGGAAAATTCACGCAAAGACGCGAAGATCGCAAAGAAAAGCCAGGAAAAGCAAAAATGCGCAATTCCTTAGAATAGTAGCCCTTTATTCAATAACGCCAAAATATCCATCGAAAACGCCACCGTGCAGTGTAGCAATAGCCCCAGCCAGATACTGCCGTTCTTGTAGCTTACCCAGCCGAGAAACACGCCGGCGGCGATCGCGGCGAACGCCTCGGCCATTGGCTTCTGAAAATGGATCATCGTGTACGGCACGGTCATCGCGAAGATCGAATACAAACCGATCGACGGCTTAAAGCTGTGTACCAAAAATCCGCGAAAAAAGAACTCGAGCCCGAAAAACTGCAGGAAATAAACGAGTTCCCACACCACCAGCGTCCAGCTCATATACGGATCGCCGTTGTAGACCTTGAGAAACGGGTACTTGGCCGAAAAGCTGCCGGTCAGCGACATCAGATATACGAGCGGCAGCATTACGGCGATGCAAACGACAAGCAGCTTCCAAAATCCGCTCTCGATCCTAATTGCAAGACCGATCTCGCTCAGTTTGCGCCGTTGCACGAACCGTACGATGATCGCGGGAACGACAAAATAGAACACCACGGAAACGAACACCCACCAGATCAAGGCATACAGGTTGTTGTCGATCGGCCGAACGGCGGTGTCACCGATGCCGGCAAAACGTGTTCGGGCCAATAGCAAGGCAAGATATTGCGGGTCTTTTAGATACGCGATGCAAGTAAGGCCCGCGGCCGCGTAAAGGAACGCGAAGACCGCCCGGCGATCCAAGCGTTCGATGTCGTCCCTGATGTGTGAGATGATCTCGAGCATCGCGGCGGGCTATTTCGCGAGGATCTGCAGTCCGCGCCGCAGCAGTTTCTGGACCGATATCTCGGTGCCTTCCTGAACAGCTTGTTTGAGGGCTTTTTCGGCCAATTGCCGCTGATAGCCGAGATTGACGAGTGCCGACAGAGCGTCATCAAATACGGCATCGGCTGGGAGTGCTCGCTGGGCTTCTGTTCCTCGGCCATCGTCAGAGGCAAGTTCGCCGACCTTGTCACGCAGCTCGATCACCAGCCGCTCGGCCGTCTTTCGGCCGACGCCGGGAATGCTTGTCAACCGAGCCAGATCGTCGGTACGGATCGCGAGGATCATCTCGTCGGTGCTCATACCCGAGAGCATTGTGATCCCCGACTTTGCACCGATGCCCTGGACCGAGATCAACTTCAGGTAAAGTTCGCGCTCACGCGAAGTCTTAAAGCCGAATAGCTGTATAGCATCCTCGCGAACATGCGTGTATATCCGCAGCGAAACGTCAGAGCCCGCCTCGCCAAGTTCGTAGAACGTCGACAGCGGTATCGAGACCTCGTATCCGACGCCTCCCACATCGACGATGACCGAGTTTGCTTGTTTTTCGAGTAGCTTGCCGGACAGGTGAGCGATCATTGTTTCACACTTGAAACACAGATTGTAGAGCAAATCTGCCGGCAGAGCAAAGCTAGCTGAAATATTGCGACAAAAAACTTTGCCCCGACGACAAAACGCGGTAAGATTACTTATGCCGCCATTGCCGGCCGCTTCGGTCAACTCAGTTGACGGTTTGGACGCAAGATCTGTGGCAAGAGCGTAAAAACGGCGTAAAAGTTGAAACCGAATTCAACCATACGGCGTAAACGATATTTAAAGGTCTGTTCAAGAGGTATTTATGTGCAGTAAGAAATTCTTTAGTAGGTTTTTGCCGTTTTTCGCGACCTTTCTCTTGGGGATATTCATCGCGAGCTTTTTTGTGACGATCGGACGTCCGGGATTCAGCGGACGGCGATATCGTCACTTTGAAGAAGACCGCCAGATCCGTCTCGAGGTAGAGCGTCTGCGTGAAGAGAAATCGCGGTTAGAGGCACAGATCAATGAGCTTCGTTCCAATGCGCTTGCAGACCGTTTTGACAACGATGTGATACAGGCGGTGCCGCCGCCACCACTTCCGCCGATGCCGCCGAAACCGTTCGCTCCGCGCGTCGTTAGGTAAGAACCTAAAGATATCAGTATCAGGGGCCACAGGTTAACCGATCACTCAGGTGATATGTTAATCTGTGGTTTCCTTTTTTATGGACGAGCTTCAGGCGAGAAAACTGATCGTCGAGATCGGCAAGCTTCTTTACGATCGCAGTTACGTTGTGTCGTCGGACGGCAACGTCAGTATTCGCCTCGATGAAAATACCGTCCTTGCAACCCCAACGATGACGTGCAAGGGCCGGATGACGGAAGATTGCCTGGCGCTCACCGACATGAAAGGCAAGCCGCTGACGGATAAGCGAGCTTCGTCGGAGCTGGCCATGCACCTGCTCATCTACAAAATGCGGCCCGACATCAACGCTGTCTGTCACGCCCATCCGCCGCACGGGACTGCTTTCGCAGTCGCCGGACTCGCGATCGACAAGCCGATTCTTTCCGAGGTGATCCTGACACTCGGCTGTGTTCCGCTGACTAACTATGGGACGCCTTCGACCGATGAACTCACGGAGGCGATGAAACCATACGTCACGCATCACAACGCATTGCTGATGGCCAATCACGGCGCCGTTGCGTATGGCGTCGACCTGTGGCAGGCTTTCGACCGGCTCGAGACGCTCGAACACACGGCGAAGATCGCCATTTTGGCCAAAACGCTTGGAGGCGCGGTCGACCTTCCGGCGGACGCTATCGAAAAGCTTATAAATATCCGGGAAAAGGCCGGTTACCTGACGGACTCGGCACGCTGCCAGGCCTGCGGATATCTCCATGAGAACGATATTTCGTGCGGTTCTTCCGCCCAGGCCACAGTTTCGGCAAGCGGCGGTGACGCCAAGGTGTCACTCGGCCGCGAAGAGTTGATCGAGCTTTTGAGCCAAGCGGCCAAATTGAGTTAGAATTACCGATACTCTGTAATTTTCAGACGTCATTTTTTAGGAGCGAAACTAAATGCAAGAAGCATTGGGAATGGTTGAGTGCAAGGGACTCGTCGCTATGATCGAAGCGGCCGACGCGATGGTCAAGGCTGCTAATGTCCAGCTCATCGGTTATGAAAAGATCGGCGCCGGATTTGTAACCGCTATCGTTCGCGGCGACGTTGCGGCCGTCAAGGCAGCGACGGACGCCGGAGCAGCGGCCGCCCGCCGCGTCGGCGAACTCGTAAGCGTCCATGTAATTCCACGCCCGCACTCGAGCGTCGACGAAACTCTGCCGGTAGTTAAAAAATAGTGAATGGTGGATAGTGAATAGTGAATCGGTAAGAACCGATCGTCACGACTCATAATTCACGATTTACGATTCACGAATCGATGATAATCGCCAGAATTCTGGGCACCGTAGTGTCCACCCAAAAAGACGAACGGCTGCTCGGCAAAAAGCTCCTTATAGTTAAGCCGGTCAATCTGGACGGCACCGACCAAAGCGGCTATATCGTGGCCGTCGATACGGTCGGGGCCGGTTTTCACGAAAAGGTCATCGTCGTCGGCGGATCGTCCGCGCGGATGGCTGAAGGTAATAAGGACTGCCCCATTGATTCGGCAATAATCGGCGTGATCGACGAGATAGATTTTCACTCCTGATGGGTTGAATTATGCAGCTAGCCCGCGTGATCGGCACCGTCGTCTCGACGGTCAAGAACGAAACGCTTCACGGGCGTAAATTCCTGATCGTTCAGACGCTCGACGCCGACCTCAAACCAAAAGGTTCGCCGACGATCGCTCTCGACGCGGTCGGTGCCGGCGAGGGCGAACTCGTATTCTGGTGCCGCGGCAAAGAGGCGTCATTCCCGTTCAAACGCGACGAGACGCCGACCGACTGCACTATCGTCGGCATCGTCGACTCGGACGCACACGTCTTTAATCCATAAATGCTGTTAGCAAGGGTCATCGGCAACGTCGTCGCAACGCAGAAGAATCAGCGTTACGAGGGTGCTCGAATAATGCTCTGCCGGCAAGTGACTCCCGAAGGCGTGGACATGGACTACACCTGCATCGCCCTCGATTCGGTAAACGCCGGCGAAGGTGACATCGTCGTTATCGCCCAGGAAGGCTGGTCCGCCTCGACCGCTGCCACCGGCAAGCCCGGCGCCGCGATAGACTCTGCGATCGTTGGAGTTGTTGATTACGTTGATCTCTTGGAAAGTAAATGAACAGCAGATCACTTACAGACAGTCAGGTCGATCTCGTCGGACTGTACGCCGCCGTCGAGAAGATCAACCATCGGCTGGATAAGCTCGAAGGCTCCTCATCGAGCCGCTCTACGGTTGCTCTCGATCCGCTCTCCGCACATCCGAGCCTCGACAAACTCGCGATCGCCGAGGCCATTGCCGACTCCATCTTTGGCAGCCAGTACAGAGAAAAGGCCTGCCAGTATGAACCTGACAAGCCTTGTGATCACTGTTCGATGTGCAATTCCCGCGGTTTCTAACCTTTATTTATTGGCATTTGCAGCGGGAGCCGCGTTCGCAGGAGCGGCCGGAGCCGGAGCTGCGGGAGCTCCAGGCTGCGACGTCGGCCGTCTCATCGAATTGGCGTCGCCTACCTTTGGTGCGGTTCGTGCCCCTTCTTCGGCCTTGAAGAACGGTTCTTCCTTAAAACCGAGCAGCCCGGCGGTCAATACTGCCGGGAACGAATTTCTCGTCGTGTTGTAGGCAGTTACGGCGTCGTTAAAGTCGAGGCGGGCGACGTTGATGCGATTCTCGGTGCCCACCAGCTCGTCCTGCAATTTCAAGAACGCATCCATAGAGCGAAGGTTCGGATAACTTTCGTTCAAGCTCAGTAGCCGCCCGATCGTGCCGCCAAAGCTGTTGTTTGCGTCGATCACGGCCTGTTTCTGTTCCGGCGATTTGTCGCCGTCGGCCCCGGCCGGAGCGGCTTGCTGAGCGTTGAGCAGCCGAGAGCGGGCGTCCGCGATCTGGCCGAACACCTCCTGTTCCTGAACCCCCGCCATTTTGGCCGTTTCGACCAAATTAGGGATCAGGTCGGCACGACGCTGCATGGAACTCTCGACAGCCGCCCACTTGCCTTTGACGATCTGCTGCTTGGCCGTAAGATCGTTGTAGCTGCACCCGCTTAGCCCTGCCACCGCGATCAAAGCGACCGTTAAAAGAATTGTTCTTTTCATGTTTATCTCCTGAAGTTTGTGTTAACCACACGTCGGAACCGCTCCAAGCGGTCACTTTCCGACAGCGTCTATGACCTCTATGACCTTTTCGATCTCCTGTATGTAGTCCGCGAACAGCTTGTTCGCCGAGACTTCGTCCAATTTCTCCACGAAATTGTCGGCGCGGATATTCAGTATTTTTTCGAATGGAACCCCGTCCACTCCCATTCGCTCCGATGTCTTTGCGATTATCTCGCGCTTGCGTAGCGGCGGTTCTTCACCGAGAACCATGAGAACGGCCCGGAAGAGAGACGTAAAGTTAGGCAGGCTGTCCGCCATAAGCGTCTTGATGCCGTCGGCCGATGCGGAAACGGGTATGTAGCTGCGTCTCAGCTGGATGAGATTGCTTCGCAACTCGTATTCCGCCTGATGTCGGATCATCTTTTCGTCGATAACGACGTTCTCGAGCACATCGCGGCCATAGAGCACCCGCCTGGCGACGCTCATTTTGTGAAACTCGATAGGGAACACGTCGGCCGCGTTCTGCAGCTCCGAGACGGTAAAGTACACCGGCACCTTGTTGCCGAGCCGCTGCCATTCTCGAATGCAAGGGTGCGCGTTCGCGAGGTCCGCGGGACGGATCTGCTCCAGAGCGACGAGCAGTTTGTAATCCGGACGCTCGCCGTCCGCCCGACCGGCTGTCGCTGAGCCGTATAGAATGACGGCTGCCAGATTCTTACCGTGTGTCGAACGCAGATCCTCGACAAATGCAGTTAATTCCTGATACATCGCTGTTACCAATCGCCTCCTGCTCCGCCGCCGCCAAAATCGCCGCCGCCGCCAAATCCACCAAATCCGCCCGACGAGCCGCCCCAATCGCTTCCGCCGGATGAGCCGCCCCAACTACTCGACGAGCCGCCTCCGATCGCATTACCGATCAGACCGCCGATCACACCGGATGCGATGTTTCCGGCCAAACCGCCGCCACCGCCACCGCCTCGCCGTCGCGTAAAAATGATCAGCAATATAACCAAAATGATGATGCCGCAACAAAATAGCGTGCCCAGCGAGCCGGCTGAACCGCCGCTCGAAGGTGCAGGTCGCGGCCGGTTTGTATTGGCGCTGACAGGTGCGTTTCCTTTGTTGCGGATCGTCGACATATATGCGTCGAGCGTATCCGAAATGCCCTTGCCGTAATTGCCGTTGCGAAACTCGGGGACGAGATATTGCCGCTGGAGGCTGCCGACGACGCCGTCCGGCAACTCGTCTTCGAGGTCCTTGCTGACCTGCGTGAAGTACTTGCGGTCGTCGATCGCTATGAAAAGCAGGGCGCTCGGGTTGTCGTCGGCCTTTGATCCGATCTTCCAGCCGCGAGCGACCGCCAGCGAGTAGTCCGAGATCGGCCTGTCGCCGGTAGTTTTGACGATCGCGACCGCCAATTCGACCGATGGGCTGGAAGTTTCTTTAAAGTTCTTTAATTTTGATTCGAGCTGCTGTTTTGTTGCCGGATCGAGCACGCCGGCGTAATCGTTTACGAAACCCGTCGGAGCCGGCAGCGGCGATTCGTTCAGCGAAAAGGGCTTTGAGTTCTGGCCAAAAACGCCGCAGGCCAAAGCCAGAATCGCCGCCATCACGCGGAAATGTCTTAGACCGATGGCGGCGGAGCGTTTTCTCATAACGGTGTGCGATGGATCTGCCAATTATAACAACATTACGAGTTTGGCGCTCCCCGTGTTCCTTATTTCGGATGCTGGTCGGTCAGTTCGACAGAGACGATCGTGCCGCGAAATATCTTTAACGCCCGTTTCACATACGGATGCGAGCTGGCATAGGCAAGCAGTTCTTCTTCGGTCGGGTTTTCGCCGAGCACCGGAATTTCGCCCGATTCGTCCTCGATGTCATCGAGTGTCGACAGATCGATGGCCTCGTACGCCGGCGCCGTAGCTGCGGCAGTAGCACCATTCGAAGGCTGGCTTGGACGTGACAAATGTCGCTCCAATGATTCGCCGAGCACGGCCGCCACCAGCTCGTGAGCGCTGCCAAACGGACCAAGATCGTCGCCCGTCAGGACGAGTTTTTCCTCGTATGCCGAGTCGAGTGCCGCGACCTCGACGTGTTCGAGCTCTTCGGCGGCGATGGGCGGCAAGCGGATCGGCATCGAACGCAGATCGTGAGCGATGGCTAGGGTGGCGGGAGGATCTTGAGTTTTGAGCCGATGTACCGGAGGGTCATCGAAGTGATCTTCCGGCGGCTCCTCGATGAATTCGCGTTCAAGGGGTTCGGCCGGCTCGTCGGCCGCGATCGGAGCGTTTTCAGCCTCCGGCTCTAAATTCGGAGTTTTTTTTTCCTCGCTGGGCTGTTCAGCCGCTCCGCCGTTGTTGACGATCTGGTCCAGACGTTTTAGAAGGGCCTCGACCGACTCGACACGACGCATTTCGACGAGCTTTACGAGCCCGATCTCGAGCACGTAACGGGCGTGCGATGCATCCTTGAGCGAGGCTTCGGTCTCGGCCGTGGAGTTGAAAAAACGAAGCAGGTCGGCCTCGGTAAAGCCGGCAGAGAACTGCTTGAGATCATCGGCAGCAAATGCCGACCCTTCGATAAGTTTCTCGTCATTGCCCGAGACCTTGTAAACAAGCAGATCGCGAAAGATGCCGAGCAGGTCGCGGCAAAAATTCCTGAGATCATGCCCACGGACGGTCAGATCGTCGACCACGCTGAGCATCTCGGACGAATTGCGGTCGGCAATTGCCGCGATGACCCGCCGAAGTATGTCGACGCCCGCGAACCCGAGCGCCTTGGTCACGTCTTCCGAGGTTATCTTCTCGCCCGAAAAACTTATGACCTGGTCAAAGTTGGACTGCGCGTCGCGCATCGAGCCCTCGCCTGAACGCGAGATCTCTCTTAGAGCGTCGTCGGTAATATCGATCTTTTCGGCGTCGGCGATGAGACGCAGCCGGTCAAATATCTTAGGCAGCGGAATGGTGCGGAACTGGAACTCCTGGCAGCGCGAGACTATCGTGTCCGGGACTTTGTGCAGCTCGGTCGTCGCCATGATGAACACGACCCGCTCGGGCGGCTCCTCGAGCGTCTTTAACAGTGCATTAAAGGCAGGTTTCGAGAGCTGATGCACCTCGTCGATGATAAATACCTTAAAGCGGTCGCGGGCCGGGTTAAAGTTGATACTCTCGATGATCGTCTCGCGAACATCGCCGATGCCGGTGTGCGAGGCCGCATCGATCTCAAGTACGTCGATCGAACGGCTCTCGCTGATCTCAAGACACGACGGGCATATCGTCTCGTCAGTTATGGAGCACGGCACGAGGTTCGGTCCCGCCGTCTTGTGACAATTCAACGACTTAGCGAGCAGCCGCGCGGTCGTGGTTTTGCCGACGCCGCGTGCACCCGAAAACAGATACGCATGGTGCAGCCGGTCATGCTCGATCGCATTACGCAGCGTATGCGTAATGACCTCCTGCCCCGTGACCTCCTCAAACGTCTGCGGCCGCCACTTCCGCGCTATGACCTGATAGCTCATCGTGAATATTAGAATTGTAATTCGTTAGCGTCGAAAAGGGAAAGTAGGCGCCGGTATCGACATTTCTTGTGTGTGGTGCTGGTTCTTTGTATATTTGACGTTATGAAAGCTATTGTTGTGACTCCGAAAAGTGCCACCGAGTTTCGGTTCATCACCGAACTGCTTAGAAAGCTTGGTGTCGGCACATCTACATTAACGGCAGAGGAGATCGAAGATCTCGGAATGTTGAAATTGTTGAGCAATGTGGACAAGACAAAACGAGCAAGCCGTGCATCAATAATGAAAAAACTGTCCGCGTAATGAAAGTCGAATTCCTAAAGAGATTTTCGAAGGATATTGACGAGATCCAGCTGAAGTCCGTTAGATCATCTCTAAAGCGAGTAATCGAGTTGATGGAATCCGCCGAGACGCTCGACAATATCCCGGGCACCAGGAAACTTCAAGGTCATAAAACTGCTTATCGAACTCGAATCGGAGATTACCGGCTCGGGTTTTTCTTCGAAAACGAAACAATTATCCTTGCCCGTTTCGTAAATCGAAAAGACATCTACAAGCTGTTTCCGTAGCAACCTCGGAAATGCGCCCAATTATCGGGGAGTTCGTTCTTGAGCCTTATTTCCAAAAATACCTAAATAAGTTCAAAACAAAATGGAATCGTCAAAAACCTTTCGTCTTATCCCTGTGATCTCGGCGGCGATGTTGTTATTCATCGCCACGGCCTCGCTCGCCCCTGATGTTGCTGCGCAATACAAGGGTGCCAAGCCGGTTCCGCTCAAATGGCGCAAGGGTTTTCAGACGATAAAGGTCCCGGATGCAAAGAACATTTTGGAGTTCCTGGCGGGGCCTGATTTCCTGGGCCGCTCGGCTTCACAGGTGGGATTTTCCGCGGCGGCTGGATACGCCGCCGGGTGGTTTCGGCAGAACGGCCTAAAACCGGCGGGCACCGAGAACGCATATCTCCAACGCTTTACGATGATCGAGGTCCGCGTCCTTCCCGATACGGCGGCTATGGAAAGCGCGGACGGCGCGCTCCGATTCGGGTTTGGCAAGGACTATACATTTCGGGCTCCGGCGGATTTTGAGACGAGGGCACAGTTCGTATTTGTTCGGATCCCAAAAGGTGCCGACGTTTCGGCCCTCGACACGGCCGCTCTCAAAGGAAAGATCGTCGTTATTTCGCCCGATTCGTTCGCCAACAATCGTGACGCCGTTGTAAAACTCATCGGCACAAACCCCGCAAAGGTGGGAGCTCTTCCCATAGTCCCGCCGGTCCGGACCGGCCTGCCGCTGGGCGACGCGGTACCTTTGCAGCGGAACAAAAGCATTCCGGTCCAGCCGACCGATAATAAGTTTACCGGCCTACGGATGATGGAAGCGGTCGCAAAGAAGATCGCCGAGAGCTGCGGCGCGAACAATTACCTCGCTGCGGATACCACAAAAGCGACCTTCGAGCCCTGCGGCACCGAATTTGTCTTCCGAGCAAAGACCGCGGCCAGAGACGCGTTCGAGACCGTCAATGTCATCGCCAGGATCGAAGGCAGCGATCCGGTCCTCAAGAACGAGGCCGTCTTCGTCGGCGCGCACCTCGACCATTTGGGCGTCCGCAACGGTGCCGTGTTCAACGGAGCGGACGACGACGGATCGGGAACGACCGGCTTGATGCTGATCGCACGTGCGTTGATGCAAAATACCGTCCGCCCCAAGAGGACCGTTATTCTCGCACTCTGGAGCGGCGAGGAACTGGGTGTTCTCGGATCTCAAAATTTCGTCAACAATCCGACATTCCCGCTCGACCACGTCATTTCTTACCTCAACATGGACATGATCGGCCGCAACGAGGAAGACAAACGGTTTAACGAAAAACCGGAAAACAACACGACGTCG
>JBGAVC010000027.1:0-48927 GCA_044228265.1 Pyrinomonadaceae bacterium | reverse complement strand
TTGTCTCCGTAGTAGCTGATAAATTTGCCGTCGTGCTCGTATGAAGTGAAGAATCCCCGTCTCGCCCTTTTCGGCCGCGACCGGATGCAGAAGGGCTTCCGTCTCCGTTTCGCTCGATCTTGAACGGCTTAAAGAACTGCCGCCATTCATCCATTTCGAAAGTCCCGGGCTTTTCCTTCTCGTAAATGACGTTTGGACTTGTGCCCGCGGCAACGCAGACCGTGTGGGCCGGAAACTCGTGCATTTCGCCGGTATTTTCGAATTTTCCGGTCTCGGCGTTGTACGCAAGGCGTTCGAATATTACCGCTTTCACTGCGTTAAATTCGTCGGGTACGGCTTCAGTCGGGTTCATGCACTCGACGATGTCAATTCCCTCTTCAAGTGCCTTTTGGACCTCTTCATGGTTTAGCCGGTAAGCTGGCGAATCCTGCAGTCTCTTGCGATAAACGAGCGAAACGCCGCCCCAGCCGCGGACCAGCGGCACAAAGTTGGGTTCTTCGCCTGCTTTCGCGGCACGCTCACGCTCAGCGCGGACGTCGCGGCCGTGTTCTAGGAACTCCTGAAGGACGCGGATCTCTTCCTCGTCAAATTTTCCGACGACGCTCTCCTCTCCGAATTCAGCAACCGTCTGCTCGTACTTCTGCAGCATCTTTTCGACCTGCACGGGATAGTAGGCAAACAGTTCGGTGGCCGTGTCGATACCCGTCAGACCGCCGCCGATGACGACCGCGGGCAGTCGGACCTGAAGGTTCGATAGAGTGTCTTTTTTGAACGCACCGGTCAGCTGCAATGCCATCAAAGTCCGAAGCCTGCCGAATGCCGCGTATCAGGTTGTTCTTCATCGGGACGATCGTAGGCCGGCCCGCGCCGGTGGCGATCGCGATGTGGTCGAACCAGAATTCCCACGCGTCCTCGATGGTCAAAAACGAACGCCGCCGCTCGGAACCTGTTGCTCAACTGGATCATCGTCAGGAAGTTCTTGTCCCAACGCACGGTGATGCCGCCGTACGCACGAACCCGTCCGCGAGAGCATCAACTCCGCCAACGCACGGTGATCCCGTATTCAGACACGCCGCCAAAACCCGAGAGAATTCGCCGGTCAAGCTGCTCGGTGATCTCCGAAATGTGCTCGATCGGCTTAGGGCAATTGCGGCCATAATCGCCGGTCCACTCGGACGGCAGCGGTTCGATCTTGAGGCCGTCAACGCCGACGACGCCGAAGCCCTCGTTCAACAGATAATGCGCGAGCGTATAACCGGCCGGCCCGAGGCCCACGACCATCACATTCTTTCCGTTGTACGGCAGTGCGTATGGCCGCTTTGCGTTCAGCGGGTTCCAGCGGGTCAGCAGGCTGTAGATCTCAAAGCCGAACGGAAGCTTGAGTACGTCCGTAAGCGAGGCTGTCTCGGCGAGAGGTATGTTGACCGGTTCTTGCTTCTGGAAGATGCACCCTTTCATGCAGTCGTTGCAGATGCGGTGGCCGGTTCCGGCACACATCGGATTGTCGATCGCGACCAGGGCAAGAGAGCCGATCACGTCGCCCTGCTTTTTGAGCAGGTGCATTTCGGAGATCTTTTCATCGAGCGGGCAGCCTTCGGTCTTGATACCCAGCGGGTTGCGCTTTGGCGTGCCGTCAGGCTCGCGAAGGCCGGTCGAACAAGCGTCCTTTTCACGCTCGTGACAGATCATGCAGTAATCGATCTCGTAGAGAGCGTCACGCATCGAGCCCCGGTCATCCGTCAGCTTGAACCCGTCACGCTTTCGCAGTTCTTCGTCAGCACCCCGCATTATGTTGTGAAGCTCGGGTTCCGGATGGATCAAATGGACGAGATTCTGATAGTCCAGCGGATGCGGCGTACGGAAGCTGTACCACTTTCGCGATCTTAGGAAAAAAGCCGAAGCCGACCAGGCCTCTATCATTCGCACCGCTGCCGTGATCATCAGCTCGTCACCCGTCCCGTCAATATCGACGACGGAGCGCGAAAACTCGCTGCCGAACGTGCTGTCCTTCAGTTTTTCGGCAGCAGCACGGATCTTTTCGATGGTCGCTGAGACCGCCGGTGACAACGGCTCGTCCTTCTTCAAAGCCTCTTCGGCGTCAAGTAGACGGCACGTCATTTCGGCGATCGAGAGTTCCTCGTCCTTGACGAGTGTCTCATCGAATGCCGTATTTCTAAGTTCGACCAACGCCCGCCAGAGCCGTCCTTCGTCGATATCGGCAAGCTGTTCCGCGTTGTATTTTTTGATCGCCCTTCGCTGTACGAAGAATTTGAACCGCCACACCGGATTTTGTCCTACGATCTCCTCTTTAAGGTCCGAGGCATTTCCGGTGATGCCGAAAAGCCGCGCGACAAAGTCCGAAAGATACGGGGCCGTGTCGGTCAGGATCTTTGAACGGACCTTTGGTTCGTAGCCTTCGCCTCGGGCAGCGATATATTTTGTTAAGGCGGAGGACAGAACAGGATCTGCTTCCGAAACCTCGGCGTAAAACGCGTCGGCCAGATTCTTGAGTTTCTGCGGCTCGAACAGGTCTGAGTAGCGGAAGCCTGGAATGCCAAGTTCCATATCTCGGTCGGCGACAGTTAAGGCGGTCGTCTCTAACATATCTCGTGCGTAAAGCCCGATATTCAGGCAAATAAGCAAATAACCAGTATAACACCCGAAGAACTGGCGGCTCAAAAGCGCTTGGTTCCACAGATCGGGCACAGCGATGTTCGTCGCTTTGTGCAAAACAGTGATATCTTGCGGTGAAAAATGAAATGAGCGGAAAAATATGCTATAAAACAGGTTTATGATCTTTGGCTGAATGTCCTTGCCCAAGGGTCCGTCTCTCCGGCAGTATGGAACAAGAACAAAGGCTCACACCGATACCCCGCTCGCTCGAAATCCAACAATCGACGAGCGAATACCCTGAGGCGTATACCGGGTTTTACGACGACGAATCGTTCGCGAACAGGCGAACGATTCGTCAGTACGTCAACATCGTCTACAAACGTTTGCCTATCATCCTGGTCATTACAATTCTGGTCACCGCGATCGTGTCGGTCTGGTCGTTCCGCCAACCGTCGATCTACCGTGCGCAGACCGGGATGATAATCGAACCCCGCAAGCCCCAGGTTACTCAGAAGGAAGCGATCAACATCAATTTCGGCAGCGATACTACCTACTACAATACCCAGCTTCAACTGCTGCAAAATCAGGACTTGATGAAAAAGGTGGTCATCGCTCTGGGCCTGCAACGTGATGCTCGTTTTCTGGGTGATGAGAACCGTTCTCTGCTGGGAAGCCTTCGCAATCTGTTCTCGGGCGGCTCTAAGGGAGGAGCGGCCGACAACTCGCTTCCGATAATCTCGGACAATTCAGAAACCCCAAAGGCGGGCGAGATACACCTGACGCCCGAAGAGGAGTCGCTGGTATCCAAATATGCCGCAAGATTTGCTGCCGGGCTAAAGGTCGAGCAGGTTGAAAACACAAATCTGGTGAACGTGACCGTCGACAACGAAAATCCCGCCCTCGCGGCAAGGGTAGCTGACAAGGTGGCCGACCTATTTATAGAACAGAACGCCGACCGAGAACTCGAGGGTGCTCAAAAAGCGTACGAGGAGCTGCAGAAGTCGATCAAAGACCTAAAAGATACGATCGCTAAGGAAGAGGGCGACTTTATAGAAGAAATGCGGGTCAGCGATCTGCCGTTGCTGGATAAAGGCAACGAGCTTCGCTCCGGAAACCTCGTAACGCTGCAAAAAGAATACAATGACGCCCAGGCCGAGTCCGGCAAGATACAGGCTTTATACTCCGCGGCGATCACAGCCAGCGGCAAAGGCGACATTCTTTCGGTCGTCGGCGACAACAAGGCGATCCAGGACGCCCGCAGTCAGAACCTGAAGCGACAAGCGGACCTCGAGAAACGCATAGAAGAGATCGATAACAAGATCAACGTCGCCAAAGAGGACCTCGCAAAACTGCTGGTTCGCTACACCTCCGAACACAAGGACGTGATCGCTAAGAACGATCAGATAAAGGAGCTCGAATCCCAGAAGACGCGCATTAACACTGAGGTAGCCGACAAGATCAAGTCGGAGAGCACAAAGCTCGAGAAAAATGCCGAGCGAGAAGTGCTCGCGAGCCTTAAGGCTCAGCTCGAAGCCGCAAAGGCCCGTGAGGATAGAACGCGGACGGCGTACTTTCAAGCCGCGGAAAAGGCCAATGTCGAAGGCCAGGCCGAAACCCGCCTTACGACGCTAAAACGCGAGATCGAGACCAACCGCAGCCTGCTTGACACTTACACACAGAGGCAGAAGGAACAGGAACTGGCGATAACCGGCAACCGGCCGAACAATATTCACGTTTCAAACCGCGCGGTCGCGCCCGGCGGACCGATCGGTCCGCAGCGGACGCGGAATATCCTTGTTGCACTGCTCGTTTCTTTCGCCGCCGGCGTCGGCCTTGCATTCCTGCTTGATTACCTTGACGATTCCATAAGAACGTCGGATGACGTCAGCAGAAATTTGGGGCTTCCTACGCTTGCCCTAATACCGCATCATCTGCTCGACAAACGCAAGCTGAGCCTTCCTGCTCTGAACGGCCGTCCGACGATCGGGACCGCCCTTGTGGCATTGGAAGAGAAGAATTCGCCTTCTGCTGAGGCTTACCGGCATTTGCGCACTTCGCTGCTATTCTCCTCGGCCGGAAAGCCGCCTCAGTCGATTCTTATTACATCTTCAGCACCGTCCGAAGGAAAGACCACCACGGCTATAAACACCGCCGTCACTCTGGCGCAGGCCGATACGGATGTCATACTCGTCGATTGCGACCTGCGGCGGCCGCGGCTGCACACTCACTTTGGGCTCGACAATACACAGGGTCTGACAAATTATCTTTCCGGCGAAAAATCGACCGAGAACCTGATCAAATCGTGGCCCGAGGTTCCAAGGCTGAAGATAATCACGAGCGGGCCAATACCGCCGAATCCGGCCGAGCTTTTGAGCTCGAACGAGATGAAGAAGCTGCTTCAGTTCCTCCGCGGCAGGTTCCGCCATGTGATCATCGACTCGCCTCCAGCCATTTCGTTCACTGATGCGGCGATTTTGTCGACGTTGGTTGACGGCGTTGTGCTCGTCGCGATGGCAGGCCGCAGCTCGATCCATCTGATGCGTCAGTTCAAGCAGCGTCTCAACAATATCGGAGCCCGTATCTACGGCGTCGTCCTAAATGGAGTCAAATCCGGATCGCTCGAATACGGCTACTACGGCACGGCGTACTACAGTTACTACAAAAAGAGCGCCGATGACGATTCGACGCCGATAATGGAAGACCGCAGATACACGAACGGTCAGGGGATGTGATCCCGGAACCACGAGTCAGATTGCGTGTTGAACAAACCGGCGCAGCGAATCCTTCCAATCCAGCATCGGAGCGAGGCCCAGCCTTTCACTGAAAAGACATGCCAGTTTTGAACTTATCGGCCTCGGAGCAGGCCGCGAAAGCTGGTCTTTGCCGACGGGCTCGATCAGTTTTTCGTCAAATCGGCCGATCTCGCATACTGCCCGCGCAAATTCGAGATAGCTCGCTCCCGGCCCGGCGTTTGTAACGTGAAAGATACACGGCAGGTCGAGTTCGACGAGTTCACGCAGCCGTTTTGCGAGGTCCGTCGCGTACGTCGGTGTCCCGTATGAATCGGCGATAGCCTTGATCGTTTTACCTTCGGCCAGGAGCTGCGGGATCACGCTGAGAAAATTGGTCCCATGCTCGCCGTAGATCCAGCCCGAACGCACGATGATCGAACCGGCGTTCGCCGCCAGGGCAAGTCGCTCGCCTTCGAGTTTCGATGTCGCGTAAACACCTTGAGGCGCGGGCGTGTCTCGCTGCGTGTAAAACCCCGGGTTCGAACCATCGAACACGTAGTCCGTTGAGACCGTTAGAAATCGCGAACCGGTACGCCGAGAGGCTGTAGCCAGGTTTTCGACGCCAACGGCATTAGCGCGATAGGCTGCCTGCTCGTTAGTCTCCGCACCGTCAACGTCGGTGTAAGCCGCGCAGTTCAGAACGGCGTCCGGCCTGTGGTTTTCGAACGCAGATCCGACCTGAGCCAAGTCCGATATATCGAGTTCTTCCCTTGACAACGCCAGAACCTCGTCTCCGATCGCACGGCAGTGCGCGGCGGCCGCGCGGGCGAGCATTCCATGGGCCCCCGTGATGAGTATCTTCATGCAGGTAGGCCCCGTCCAAAGCCGTCGACATACATTTTCTTGTAGTAGTCGCGGTACTCTCCGTTTCGGACGTGGTCGACCCACGCTTGATTTCCGAGATACCAATTTATCGTTTCTTCGATGCCAGACCGCCAGGACTTCGCTGGTTTCCAGTCGAGTTCCGATTCGGCCTTAGTCGGGTCGATCGCGTAACGACGGTCGTGACCAGGACGGTCGGTGACGTAATTGATCAGGCTGTGAGGTTTACGAAGCGCGTCCAAAATGGCGGTCACTACTTCGATATTCTCGCGCTCGTTCCTTGCGCCTATGTTGTATGTCCCGCCGGGCAGTCCCCGCTTGTATGCCTGCCAGATCGCGGCGCAATGGTCGTCCACATATATCCAATCCCGCACGTTCCGGCCATCGCCGTAAACAGGAAGCGGCTGGTCGTCAAGCGCGTTAGCGATCATAAGTGGTATCAGTTTTTCCGGAAACTGCCGCGGCCCGTAATTGTTACCACAGCGCGTGACGACCGTGTCCAAGCCGAATGTCTCGCGGGCTGCACGCACGAACATCTCTGCCGAAGCTTTTGAGGCCGCATACGGTGAATTCGGCCTGAATGGTGAATCCTCGGTAAAGAGTTCGTCGCTCCCGTCCGGCAGGCTGCCCATAACTTCGTCGGTCGAGATATGCACGAACCGTCGGACATTGCGTTCGCGAGCCGCGTCGAGAAGGACCTGTGTCCCAATAACGTTCGTACGGAGGAATTCTGCTGAGGATATTATGCTGCGGTCGACGTGCGATTCGGCGGCAAAATTGAATACCGCATCGCAACTATCAGGCAGCGCTGCAAGAACCGCGTCCACATCGGCTATATCGCCGCGGATGAAGGTGTGGCGCGCGGGGTCGACGCCAACCAAATTTTCGAGATTCCCAGCATATGTCAGAGCGTCGAGGTCGGTGATGCAAACATCCGGCTCACGTTCAAGGACCATTCGGACGAACGCAGATCCGATGAAACCAGCACCACCCGTAACGAAGATCTTTGTCATAGAAATAACGCGAATGCCACTAGTCGTTGAGTCGCCGCATTTGCTTTAGCATCATGTCGGCGTGCTGACGCGGCGAGTTGATATTCTTAAGTATCACCTTGCCGCCTTGTTCGCTGGCATTGTCTATGACCAGATCGCCAAACCCGAACAGCCTCTGCATCACGGAAGTTACGACCGTGACATCCTGGATCCATTTAAGCGGGATATTCCGGGTCGTCCGGCCGATCAGGCCCGAGTCAACTTCGATCTGAGTATCGGTCAGCGAGTATCGAACAAGCTTGGCTTTTGCGTGATAGAACGCAGGTATTATGAACAAAAGCAGGCCGAACAGGATCGAGATCCACACCGATACTCCCGCAATGCTCAACAGGGCGACAAGCAGCAACGCACCGAGTGCGGCAAGCACGTAACCGATCTTCACGAACACAAGTGTCGGGCCGATCGAAAATATGGGTGCCCCAGCCTCAATATCGGTCGTCTTAGAAGAAAGTTCTCCCGAGACTCGAGCGGCGACGTGGGTCTCATCCTCGGCCTCAAGCAGTTCCCCGCATTTACGGCAGTAGTTCGCCGTTTCGGAGTTATTTGTCCCGCATTTTGTGCAATACATTCGGAGCGTGTCGTGAACTCGTCAGCGTCAGCGTAGGCCTTCGTCGAAATTGACACCTTGACCAGCTCGCAACGCGGACGAGAGTTTTTCTGAATTATAGCAGGATTATGGTCACGAATGGTGTTCGTTTCGCAGGCTCAGCTGTACTTGGTTCGTCGATTTCGCGATCTTTTGTGCGACAGGTGAACGGGTTTATACTTCGATTGAACCTTAAACGTTAGGTGCGAGGCACTCAACCGATGAAGTCCCATACAGCCGTCGTCTTATCAGCTCTAATTGTCGTCGCGATCATGGCGAATGGCCGATCAACCATTGCGGACTCGTCGGACCTGATGAACAGTGAAGTTCGGAGCCTTGCGGATCGTGGACAGGAGCAAGCGCCTCGCATCGTCGGTTTTCAGCGACAAGGCAATACGGGCTTTGTATTTACGCAAGATGCGCTCTTTAGGACCGATGACAACGGCCGCACGTGGACCGAACTTGCGTTGCCGAAGAATGAAACACAGATTATCGTACAGGCGCGATTTTCGAATACCAATGGATGGGTCCTGACGGCTGACCACGCGGCGTCCAGCCTTATATTGATCGAGACAGGCGACGCCGGCCAGACCTGGACGTCAAGGTTCATCGCAACGGACGCGGCTCAATGGCAGGACGCCGATCTCGATCGATCGAGCCTCGACATCTCAAGTTCGGGAAGAGAATGGCGGCTGACCATACCCGTCGAGACAAGCTCCAACTTCCGCGGTTGGCTGACATATCTCTCGCTTGACCGGGGGAACTCGTGGCAATTTCGGTCACGTACGGTCGATCTGAACACGGCGGGGCCGGACAGCAGCCCGGACATCAATTCCGACGGATGGACGCTGCACACGGACGGCGAATGCCTCGGAGTAAAATCGGGCTGCGTGCAGATAACGCGGCTACTGGCCGGGACGCGCGAGATCACGCCCCCGCAGGTCGCCGAGCTTACGCGTGCCGCGCGTCTGGCCGCCGCGAACGAAGCCGTACCGATGTTCGCGAGCCCCGGCGGCTCAACACGCGTCAGCACAAATAAGGGTTTTGATAAGTGCACCGCTTTTTCGACCACGGACGCCCAGATCTGGTGGGACAATTCGCCCTACTATAACGTCAACATATATATGAGCGGACGAAACCGGGCATGCAAAACCCAGCCGTTCAACGGTAATCCGGCATGGCTCACACAGGTCAACGCAATGGGCTGGGGCCTGATCCCGACGGTTGTGGGTTATCAGTCGCCGTGTACGGCGTCGACGACGACCGTTAAATTGAGCTATGACCCGACGACCGCCGAATCGCAGGGCCGCGGTGAGGCCGATATCGCCGTTAATGACGCTAACGCGATAGGGATCACGACCGGATCGATCCTCTATTACGATATGGAGCGCTACGACCCGCCGAACCCCGACACGCTCGGCTGCGAACCGGCGACGCGGGCATTTCTAAAAGGGTGGACCGATCGGATCCACGAGCTCGGATTTATGTCAGGTGTGTATGGTTCGCCTTTTAACGCACAGAACCATTGGGTCAATTTGCCGGCGGCGAGCAAGATGGATGTGGTCTGGCTGGCGAACTGGGACAACCGGCCGACCGTTTGGTTCTACAATTCATTTCAATCGTTCCCGACCAGCCTGTGGCCCGATCACCAGCGAGTGAAGCAGTATTCTACCGGAACAGAGTCATGGGGCGGCAGCCCGTCGTTTGGCATCGACCGCGACATTTCAGACGCGCCCGTGGCCGCACCGGTCATTGCACGAAACAAGAATGCCGATTTCGATGGCGACGGCCGCTCTGACGCGAGCATTTTCAGACCGTCGGAAGGTGTTTGGTATGTGCTGTCGAGCGTCAATTTCACGTATTCCGGCACTGGTTTCGGCCTTGGGACCGATGTTCTCGCCCCGGGCGATTTTGACAGCGACGGCAAGACAGACTACTGCGTCTTTCGGCCGTCGAGCGGCACGTGGTACATGCTGACGAAAGCGGGAACTTTTAGCGCAAGGCAGTTTGGCTCGGATGGCGACATTCCAGTTCCGGCCGACTACAACGGAGATGGAAAAACGGACATCGCGGTGTTTCGGCCTTCCGACGGAGTTTGGTACATTGCAAACTCTGACAGCCAGGGCAGTTACACCTTTATCCAGTTCGGCCAGGCGGGCGACAAACCGGTTCCGGGAGACTATGACGGCGACGGCAAGAGCGAGATCGCGGTCTACAGGCCTTCAAACGGAACGTGGTACATTCTGCGGATCGCCGACCTGAGCTATTATGGCGTGACCTTCGGGATCTCAACGGACCAGCTGGCTCAAGGCGATTTCGACGGTGATGGCAGGACCGACGAGGCAGTGTTCCGTGACGGCACTTGGTACATGATGCGATCTTCGAGCGGATTCTCGGCCATGTCATTCGGCCAGGTAGGTGACGTACCGGTTACCGGCGATTACGACGGCGACGGCAAGGCGGACGTCGCGGTGTTTCGCCCATCGACCGGGATTTGGTACGTAATGCGCAGCCAGGCGGGCTTTTGGGCCGCCTCATTCGGCCAAAACGGCGACCGGCCGATCGAGGCCGCGTATTTGCCGCAGTAAGAGCTATGAAGATGTTGCTGAGGATCGCGGCCGGCGTCATCGCGATCTTTGTCATAGGCGTCGCGGCCTTGATGCTGTCCTTCACGGCAGCGAAGCTCGACGTCGAAGAAGTTCAAGTCGGTGATCTGCCGCACGCATCGCCTCCCGCCGGTATGTCGATCAGCGTCCTGCCAACTGGCTCGATGGAGAGCCGCTCGGCATTGGCCTTTCGCGGTGGAACCTGGAACGACATCCGGCATTTTACGATGACCGCGTTCCTCGTCCGCCACCCCAAAGGCGACATTCTTATCGACACGGGGTTTGGCAAGGGCATCGACGAGCATGTCGGGCAGCTTCCATGGATCGCCCAAAAGTTAACGACCTACACAAAAGAGACATCTGCCGCCGCTCAGCTCGTTGCCCACGGCATCGATCCCGGCAAGTTATCCGGCATCATCCTGACACATGCGCACTGGGACCACATTAGCGGCCTCGATGGTTTTGCCGGCGTTCCGGTGCTCGTAAATGCAGCCGAATCAGCGTTTATCGGACAGCGAACGCGCAATACGGAGCTGCTGAACAGCTTCACGGACGTCAATTATACGCTGTACGAATTCGAAGGCGGGCCGTATCTCGGATTTCCAAGCAACCACGATGTATTCGGTGACGGTTCGGTAGTGATCGTGCCTGCGCCCGGTCACACGCCGGGCTCGGTGGTGGTATTTGTCACTTTACCGTCGGGAACGAAGTACGCGTTGCTCGGCGACCTTGTTTGGCAGACCGAAGGCATCGAGTTACCGGCTGAGCGTCCTTGGCCTATTCGCAGACTGCTGGGTGAAGACGACTCACAGGTTCGTGAAAACATTTCACGCGTAGTCGCGGTCAGTAAAAAGTATCCACAGATCCATCTTTTGCCCGCACATGACGAGCGGGCATTTAGGATGCTGCCGGTGTTTCCAGCCTCAGCCCGCTGAATCGACCAAAAGTTTTCGCGGTCGCTATGGGGCGTGGTCAAAGCCTGTTGGCAACCGGCTCATTTTTCGTTCGCTGCCCGAACATCCGCGAGCATTTTGTCCAACGAGCCCCTATCGAGATACCGTCCGTTTACGAAAACCGCGGATATCTTTTTGGTGTTCGAAATGTCACGAAGAGGATCTGCGTCAATCAGGACCATATCCGCCGCATGCCCATTTGCGATCTTCCCAAAAGAACTCTGTTTCCCGAAAAACCTCGCGGGATTTATTGTTGCGGCCCGCAACGCTTCAAGCGGCGTTAGCCCTGCTGCAACCAATAATTCAAGCTCGTCATGTAAGCTGAACCCGGGATAGACGTCGCGAGCCCCGAGATCCGTACCTGCGATCAATTGGACGCCCTCACGCTGCATCCGGCCGACTAGGCGAAGAAACTCCTGAAACAGCGATTTGCGAGCAGCGTAAGCCTTTTCATCACCCCTTACGGGAAACGTTTTATTCCAATATTCCTTCAACTTGGTCGCAACGTATCTGGTCCTCCCGTCAGGACGCACCTCAAGATCGGCCCGAAAAGCGAAAGATCGATATTCGACAAGTGTGGGGTCAAACCAAGTGCCGTTCTTTACAAATCGCCGAAATAGGAGATCGCCTTTGCTGCCGCTGTATGCACCGAGTGCGAGAGCGAAGATCTCATTGGGGTCCTTTGTGCGTTTGGCGGCGTCGGCAACCGGGAGGTCAAGCAGACTTTCCGTATGCTCGATGCTCCGTTGCCCGGCGTCCGATACTTCGGCTGCGGACATCCCTGCCGGGATGTGGCCGGTAAACGAGAGGCCGGCCTTTCGGGCTTCGTTCGCCAGGGCATAGTAAGCAGCGCGCGGGATCGCGTTGTGGATCTTTATGAAATCAACCCCGAGAGCCTTTAACCTCCGAACAGCGGATCTTGCTTCGTCCGGAGTTCTGACCACGAGTCTGTAATCGGCGTCTTTCGGACCGTCGACGACCGGGCCCGACCGCAAAATTCGCGGTCCGATCAGTTGTCCGGCCGTGATCATTTCCCGCATGGCATCGATCTCTTTTAGGTCCCCGCCCATGTCTCGGACGCTTGTCACTCCATTTGCAACAAGGGCCGAAAGGGCCGACTCGCCTGCGAGCGATAGGTGAACGTGCATATCCCAAAGCCCCGGGATCAGAAACTTTCCTTTCCCATCGACTTTGAGAGCGCCTTTCGGGATGCGGACCTTTCCCGTCCGCCCGACAGATTCGATCTTGCGGCCGACCACGACAACGCTCATATCGTTCCTCGAAGGGCCGCCGCTAAGGTCTATGATCGTGACGTGTTCCAAGACCAGGGCGCTTGTCAGTGTGCCCCTCTGAGCTGTCGCGGTGAATGGGAGTATGACAATTAACAGTATTAAGACGAAGTATTTCATAGAGTCTCGTTCATCACTTTGAGTACCGATCTACAGTCCCGTACACCGGATCTGGTGCCAATTTCATATTTACTGACTTCACATTGTAAAATAAGAGTTTTTGATACGTTACCGGTAAACAATAATATGCTACAAGCGGGAATAGTAGGCTTGCCAAACGTCGGTAAATCGACACTTTTTAACGCACTGACCGCACAGGAAGCCGCGCTTGCGGCAAACTATCCTTTCGCCACGATAGAGCCGAATGTGGGCGTGGTCGCGGTACCCGACGAAAGGCTCGCGGTCCTCGAAAAGATCCACAATTCGCAAAAAGTGGTGCCCGCCGTGGTCGAATTCCTCGATATTGCGGGACTAGTACGCGGGGCCTCAAAGGGTGAGGGCCTCGGCAACCAGTTTCTTGCGAACATTCGCGAATGTCACGCTGTGATCCAGGTCGTGCGGTGTTTCGACGACGATAATATCGTCCACGTCGAGGGGTCGGTGGATCCGATCCGCGATATCGAAACGATCCAGATCGAGCTGGCATTAGCCGATCTCGCGTCGGCCGAAAAGAGAAAAGACAAGGCCGTTCGAGCTTCCAAGGCGGGCGACAAAGACGCAAAACGCGAGCTTGAGATACTCGACAAGATATTGCCCGTTCTCGAAGATGGCCGTCCCGCTCGCTCCGCCGACCTAAGCGACGATGAACGCGCGATCGTCAAACAGTGGTTTCTGTTGACGACAAAGCCGACGATCTACGCGGCAAACGTGGACGAGGCCTCGCTCGCCGATCCGGAAGGTAACCCGCACGTCTCCGCCGTAAAAAGGCACGCCGCGGCGGATAACGCTGACGTAGTGGTGATCTGCGCCAAGCTCGAAGCCGAACTGGTCGCTCTGGACCTTTCAGAGCGTAGAGAATACTTGAAAGACCTCGGACTAGAGTCGAGCGGCGTGGATGAGCTCATCAAGGCGGCGTATCACATGCTCGGGCTAATGTCGTTTCTCACGGCCGGCGAAAAAGAGGTCCGGGCATGGACGATCCCTATCGGGACCAAGGCGCCACAGGCCGCCGGTGAGATCCATACAGACATTGAACGCGGATTCATTAGAGCGGAGATCGTCTCATTCGATGACCTCGTCACCTGCGGCAGCCGAAAAGCCGCAAGCGAAAAAGGCCTCGCCCGCCTCGAGGGCAAAGAATACGTGATGCAGGACGGCGACGTCGTCGATTTTCGATTCAACGTCTAGCCGCCGCAGGAGCATCTTCCTGGAGGACAAGTGTATGACGTTTCATTGGCACAAGAGATCGGTAGACGAGAGGACAATAGGGCAAAGGATCGCTGACGCCGTCGCAAACGGCATGGGGTCGTGGACCTTTATCATCGTGCAGTCTGTGTTCGTTGCGATATGGATCGCCCTGAACATGATCGCCTGGAGCTATCAATGGGATATCTACCCGTTCATCCTGCTAAACCTGCTCTTTTCGACACAGGCGGCGTATGCGGCCCCAATAATCATGATGAGCCAAAACCGGTCGGCAGACCGTGACAGGCTGCATGCCGACGCGGACTATCAAACCAACCTTGAGGCAAAGAAAGAGATCGAAGAGCTTATGAACGTCCTTCACAAGATCGATGTCGACAAGCTGGAAAAGATAATAAGCCTGCTCGAAGGCGGTAATGACAAACCGGGAAAATAAACTCAGCAGTAATCTCTTCGCCCGTTCCTACTCCGCTTTTTCAATAAACAAAGGCCCCAGGTGCCGGCTTGTCCTCGGCGGCACCGAAATGCATCGCACTGAACCCGGAGGTCGAGTTCAGCAAGTACCAGATCCCTTCCGAAGGCCGGAAAACAGCCATATCCGCTTTGCCGTCCCCGTCGTAGTCGCCCGGTGCGGGCAGATCGGTTGCCAGTCCAAATTGCGATCCGTAAAAAGTGAGGTCTTCGCTCTTCAGCACATACCAGAAGCCATTGGAAGGCCGCCATACCGCTATGTCGGTCTTGCCGTCTCCCGTATAGTCGGAGGGAACGATCTTGTCACCCGCGGCCCCGAATTGTGCGGCGAAGAAAACCCCATCCTTACTGTTCAGCCGATACCAGTAACCTGTGGAAGGCCGGTACACCGAGATGTCAGCCTTGCCATCTCCGTCAAAGTCTCCGACCGCGGGTTTGTCCTCTGCGATGCCGAATTGTGTGGCCGAAAATCCTGCCGTAGTTCGCTGCAGATACCATGTGCCCTGGCCCGGCCGATAAACTGCTATGTCAGCCCTGCCGTCGCCGTCATAGTCCGCAGGAGCCGGAATGTCGCCGCTCATTCCAAACGCTCCGCCCGAATACGTATTGTCCTCGCTTCTAAGCACGAACCAAGTTCCAGAAGACGGCCGAAAAACAGCCACATCCGTCTTCCCATCGCCCGTAAAATCCGCCGGTGTCAGCACATCGCTAGACGCTCCGAACTGAAAAGCGGCAAATCCCAGCTGTGAACGGTTCAGATACCAAGTGTTGGCCGACGGCCGGAAGACCGAAATGTCGGAGCGCCCGTCGCCATCGAAATCGAAAGGTGCATGAGTTGCGGCGGCCCCGGGCCCGAGAATGAACTGTGCAAGTGCAAAAGCTCCGTCAGAGCTGCCGACGAGCACCGCCCGGCCCTGACCGTCGAGGGCCATTCCGTTGGCAATGTCGTTTGAGTTGCTGAAATCGACGGTCGTTATTCCATCGCCGCCTCCGAATGTCGTGTCGAGTGAGCCGTTCTGATTGTAGCGGGCAACTGCGAAGTCAGAAGAATTAGGGCCGTTGACGAATCCAGCAGCCGTGATCTTTCCGTCCGGCTGGATGGCGATATCTTGAATAAAATTCCAACCTGGGCCCATCTGGGTAACGACTTTGCCATCGCCGTCGAATGACGCATCTAGCGAGCCGTTCGAGTTGTAACGGGCTAGTGCGAAGCCGTAGATATAGGGGTTACTGTTACCGATGGCGCTGCGGCCCGCAGCCACTATGCGTCCATCGGACTGAATGGTGACGGAAAGGGCATACTGATCAAGGCCAAGTTGGTTCGAAGCCTTGCCTCCAGTACCGAACGATGTATCGAGCGAACCGTCAGAGTTGTATCGTGCCAATGTAAAGTTCCGACCCGCTGTTACGATCTTATCGTCCGATTGAACGGCGATTGACGCGATGCCATATCCCGCATCCTTTACCATCCCATCAGTGTTAAAAGTCGTATCCAACGAGCCGTCCAGGTTGTAACGAATGAGGAAGGCGTCTGAAGTCCCAAAGTCAGACGCAAAGTAGTATTCCCCGGATCCCGCTGCAATTATTTTCCCGTCGGACTGGATCGCAATGGAAAACGCAAAGGTTTGATAATCCACGATCGGAGTAGTTGTGATTCCATCACCATTAAACAACGCATCGAGCGAGCCGTTTTCGTTGTAACGGGTTAGCGTGATTTAGGCAGTATTGCAGCTGCCGCAGACAATGACGATCTTTCCATCTGGCTGGATAGCTAGGGAATCACCCTCCGCCGCCACTTTTCCTGTTCCGCCGCCAAATGTCGTGTCCGGTGAGCCGTCAAGATTATAGCGGGCGAGGACGGTACCCACTGCTACGATCTTCCCATCCCGTCTGATGGCAACGCGGCATTCATAGCCGTCCCCATCTGTGAGCTTTCCATCAACTCGAGAATGTCGAGTCGAGATCACCCGGCTGGGCCCATCACCCGTTCGGGAAGCCATTCGGTTCGAAGAAGGTGCCGAAAGTGCCTCGTCTTGTCGAGCCGTCGTTGAAGACCGACTTTAACGGCTGGCCGGAGGCGTGTCGGATGCTCGTTCTACTTTCAGGGCTTTGAGCTGCGGATATCAGTGCCAGAAGACATCAGTACGGCCATTTTATTGATCTGGGCAGCCAGATGTTTTCATTTCGATCTCCTTTTTGCAACACGGAACTTCCCGCGCCTTTAGCAATTTGTGATAAACTGCCGTTCGCCGTCAGAGAGGGGCTCACGATCTCGGGCTGCAAGGATATTGTGGCGAAAGGCTTGTGGAAAATCCTTGCGATTTGCTCCTGATTACCTCGCGATTTTGTACTTCTTGGTTTTATTGAGTGCTGTGTTATCTGGAAAAAGGGAGATATATACGAATTCGCCGGTCTTCGCCTTGATCTCGACGAGCGAACGATCGAGCGTATCGACTACGGTCCCATTGATTCCTCCCCGAAGAAAACCCTTCAGATCCTCGCTCTTCTGGTAAGCCGGCGAGGACACCTTGTCACAAAAGACGATATTCTCGATCAGATCTGGCCTAATTCGTTCGTTGAAGAAAGCAATGTTGAAAAGCGTGTCCACCAGCTTCGACAGTTTCTTGGCAAAACCGAAGGCGGCGAAGTCCATCGAAACGGTAAAGGCCAAGGGTACAGGTTTGTCGGGCGAGTGAGTGTTGTCGAAGTGAGCGAAACGTGGCTGCCGGAGACCCTCAGATCGCCCTCTGAGTATAAACACCATGAGACAGGTGGCCCTGAGGCGGAGAACAATGGCTCACTACTGCCTGTTGAACATGTAATCAGTGACAAACAACCCGGTTCAAGGGTGCGATCGTCAAGGAAAGTCCTCATCGCATGCTGTGCCGCCGGAGGGCCCTTCTTATTGCTGTCGTCATTGGGTATCTCGGCTTTTCCGCACCGGCTCATCAGGCACGCCGCGTACGATCGTTGTCTTGCCCGTCGCTCCGATAAACGCTGCAACTCGCAACGTCCTTTACGAGATCGGTATCGCTGAATCTCTTATCAATCGGCTGTCTTCTGTGGAGGGTTTTACCATCAGGCCGCTCAGCTCCGTCCGCGGTTACGCCGAGGCTCCGATAGATCCGCTTTCCGCGAAAGCGACCAGAAAGTCAATTATGTGCTGGAATCGGCCTATCAGATCGCCAACGGAAGAATAAAGGTCACCAGCACAGCTCTATAACGTGGCCAGCGGTAAGGTTGATGACACGTTTCAATCTCAGCAGGACATAGCGAATGTTTTCGGCGCCCAGGATGCGATTGCGGCCGAATTCGGCGACCGATTGATAAAGCGTTTTAATGCCTCCACGGTCCGTCCGGCGAAACACGCGGGACGAGCAATCAGGAAGCCTACCGGCTCTATCAGCAAGGAATGTATTTGATCGACAAGCGCCGTCCTGAGAATTCAAGAAGAGCATGACCTGGAGCAGGCGGTCGCTTGAGTCGAATTACGCTGGGCGTGGACGAGCAAAGCAGAGGCCATTAGGACCTCAGGGCGTATAGCTGAAGACCAGATCCATGAGGCTATCCAGAAGGCCTTGGCGATCGATCCAGGTCTTTCTGATTTTCTACAGTGCGTTGTGTACTGACAAATTACTCTACGACTATGATTTCGCCGCGGCTGAGGCCGCTTCTGAAGACGTGCCATAGATCTTGATCCAAGCTCTTCCACGGCTCATCGCGCGTATTCTTGGGTTCTGAGCTTTCGCGGAAAGCACGACGGAGCTCTTGCGGAAATAACGAACGCCATCGACCTGGAGCCGGTTTCGTATATTAATAAGCAGGACCTTGGTAACGCCCTATATTATCGCGCGGCGACATGACGAGGCCTCCGCACAATGGCAGCGTCTGGTTGAGCTCGACCCTACGGATCCGGTCGTATATAACCAGCTTATAAGAACGCTTGAAGAACAGGAAAGAAGCGAAGGCGTTCGAGGTGGTTTATCAAGCTGTTGAATGTCCTGAAAGAGATGAGCAAAAAAAAAACCATAGCTCAATATCAGGCGACGTATCAAAAATCCGGTTGAAACGGCGTTTTGCTTGAACGGGCAACAGACCCGAACAGAGGTTTGGCTACGGAACCGACTTTCACATCGCCTGTTTATACGCCCAAGCGGGCGAAAAGGATAAGGCCTTTGAGTTTCTCGAACGATCCTTTCAGCAACGTGAGTGGGCAATGCCCCAGCTTCAGGTATTTCCACAACTTGACCCGATCCGCGACGACCCGCGATTCAAGAAGGTAGTTGCTCGGATTGAAAAAAATGTGATGCCCAAAGCGAGCGCATCAATAAACAAACGCCGCAGACGCCGGCTTGTGTTCAGCGGGACCAAAGCGCACCAATTTTTGGATCTAATTGATATCTGAGCGTTATCACTTTCAATCCAAGCCCGATTGAAGACACATTACGTCTTCTCGGGCGCACGCCCTAATCATGCTTTGACGGCCGGAATCGCATGAATATTTGCCACCCGCCGTGGGCCGTTCCGCCGTAATATGGAACGAGTACTTGCGGGTTTATGTCTAGGGTCGCCATTGCACCGAGGCCGACATCGACTCCTTTGCCGCGGACGAGATCGCGGATATACCCGATCGAATAGCTGCCTACCGTAAAGATGCGGTGTTCGTCTACCGGATCCAGGACAAGATCGTGGCCGGATTTCTGTACGTTTTCGATTCGGCCAAAGATGGCATTCTTATCAAAATCATAATTGCTTTCGAAAAGGTATGAGTTAGTTCGTTCGCCATTGCCGTAGTTTTGTCCCCAAACGAATGTACTTGCCAGATCGTGCCCTTCGTCAAATTTCTTGTTATAGATCGCCGATGCGGTCGTTCGCCGCAGGACCTTAAGGAGCGGTTCGCTCCTTTCGGGACTTTTTATGTATCCGTGTGATAACTGGAAGGCCCAGTTTTTGTTTGGATTAAATGAGAGCCGAGCGCTAAATGAGTCGAGCTTTGGTTTGTCGAAATTCCACCGGTTCTCGCCCGGTTCGCGTCCGTTGAAGGCACTCCCTTCCATCTTAACTTTGCCAAAAGAAAGCCCGGCGGTCACGACGCCAAAGGTTACGTGAGTTGCGTCCTGCCAATGGTGTCCGATGGGGGCATCCGGTATATTCATCGCGGACGTGCGGTGCATGAAAACGGGAGGGCCGAGAGCAGGTTCGCCCGGGTAACCGGCGTAGAGATAAAATGACCGCTTGTCGTCAAATTTGTATGAATATGTCACGGCAAGCTCTGAGAAAAGATCGTGTGGATGCTGCCTATCGTGAATCGCCTTTCCGCCAAACTGTTCGCCGCTCTGGTAAAGCAGCGGATAGCCGTATCCGCGTTGAAATATCGGATCCAGGCTGACCATCGCCCGAAAACCGATCTGTGATCTTTCGTTGATCGGTTTCGAAAACATCGCCATAAGCATCGAGGGCGCGTCAATACGGCTTCGGCTACCCTTTCCCGCGACAGAAACATCGCGGGTCGAACCTACACTCGTGTAACGCACGAATGCCGTTCCCATCAGCATCAACATTCCGCCGCCCTCATACATTTTCATTCGTGCATACATCGGCGTCGAATCGGGGGCCCAGGCCGTACCTGAGCTCTCGCGGTTCATCGGGTCGCCGATGTTTGTGACCGAGGCCGTCTTCATACCGGTGTGGTTGCCAGTCATCCCGGGCATTTTGGACATATCATCGGATTTCTTTTCGTCAGGTTTCATCCCCGGCATGTCCGACATATCGTCGGGCTTTTTCTCTGCCGGTTTGTCTTCATCTGGTGAATGAACGTGCGTGGTTTTCACCGGCATTTTCATATTCGCACCCGGTTTGACGCCGACAGCGATGTTGCCCCACATGCCGCCTTTGGCATGGGTGCGGACCGAGCAGAAATATTTGTAAACTCCGTCTTCGTTGGCTTTGATCACAAATTCGTCCGCTTGGATGGTGCCGTCTTCGGCTTTTGCGGCCAGCTTTTCGGAACCGGCGGTCTCCTTGATGTCGGGCGCCGCGAGAAACTCTCCAGTTACATGCCCAAAACGCAGATCGTGACGCATATCGTCGTCGATGTTGACGAGGAGGATCTTGAGCGTCGCCCCTGTGGGGACCACGAGTGTCGGATTGCGCAGCCCCTGAATGCGGTACGAGAGCATATCATCCTCGGGGCCCGTGAATACCACTAGCCGAATTTCATTCTCCGTGAACGTAAGGGTTGTCTTACTTTTCTTTCCTGCCGTTTGCTCCTTTTCAAGCTGTGCGAGATCGGCCTGCTTGATCGTTTTCTTCTCGCTGCTTACCAGGGTAAACGCCTGATGTGCAAATGTGTTGACACTAAAGCCAAGTGCTAAAGCTATTAAGAATATGAATTTCTTCATCGTCGATTTTTCCTCGTCTGCGACCTGTTTCACAATGCCGCAAACCCCGGGGCCACTTAGTCTGTCTTAATACATGACACGGGACAGCGACGCAAAAATGCATCCGAATATTAGTGATGTTTTGGCGATTTACAGGCGCGGAGGCGCGCGCGAGGGCAGAAGGGACCTGCTAGCATTCGAATACGAGATATCTTGCGCGTACGCCGGTTTTCGTGATCGAGAATCGGAAACAAGAGCAAATTCCTGATCGGGAACCGCTTGCCGGCTATTGGAGACGATATGGTTAGTACCGGATCGGTCGGAGGTCTGTTTTGCAACGCCGACTATCGAGGGTGAGCTCGAGACGCAGACACATTCTTCGTCTCGGCCGTCAATTGAAAACGAAGGTCCACCGACGATCTCTACTTGCTCGTGAGACTCGTGACATTCGTTGTGAGACTGATCGGCTCTCTCCGGATGATGCGAACACGTGCACGCCGACGCGGAACCCAGGAGCAAGGAAGCCACCAGAAAAAATGCCGCACCAGTTTGTTTGATCCTAAGTCGCACGTTCAAAACCAATAATACATAGACGGTATATAAAGGGAAAGGGTTCGCATCGATTGCGACGATGTGAAAATCACAGTGCGTTAGCCCACTGATAATTGTCTTCAAGGACGATCAGTAAGCGTCAAGTGCAAGTCGGCCCCCTTAAGATCTCCGTCAAGATGCGATGATTTTGCATAGTGCGAACTTTCTCGCAGTGGACCGCACGTCATTGCTAATAAGTGCCCCAGATAAAGGGTTCTATATATGGCACATGAGTTGCGCTATTTGTACTCTGGACCGCTTTTCGCGGTCAAAGAGGTATATAAATGAAAGCACAGCAAGCTAAGCAACCGAAGTATGGTTTTAGCAGGACCATCGACGCGAAGTTCGACGAGGCAACCGAGCGCACGCGTGATGCCTTGCAAAAAGAAGGTTTCGGTGTACTTTCCGAGATCAGGCTGGATGAGAAGTTAAAAGAAAAACTGGGCGTCGATTTTCGCCGTTATGTGATCCTCGGGGCATGCAATCCGCCACTTGCTTACAGAACGCTGCAAGAGGACATCAATATTGGACTGCTTCTCCCGTGTAATGTCATCGTGTATGAAGCAGATGACAAGAACAGATCGGTGATCGCGGCAATTGACCCGGTGGAAATGATGTCAATCGTTGGCGACCCAGCGATCCAAATGGTTGCAAACGAGGTCCACGCCCGATTGCAGAAGGTGATACAACAATTGTGAGTGAAAAGAAAAACGTTCACGGATTGACGGTCAATTTGGCGCGGATCCGAAGATGAGAGTCCATTCCTACGGCTCAAAGGAGATCGATGTTATGAACGGATCGAAAAATACACCGCTGATGATCGCCTTTATAGTTGTCATCGTGCTGTTTTTCATTTTCGGCGGCGGGACGATGACCGGGTCAATGATGAACGGCGGCATGATGGGGCGGGGACTCATTGGTGGGTTTAGTTGGATGTGGATCCCTACTCTACTCACACTTGGCGTTGGCATACTGCTTGGTTGGGTGATCTTCGGCAAGAAGAGTTGAAGGGATCAAGGATAGGACCGCAGACGTCATGGCTGGCGTCTGCGGCGTTATGCAAGAAACGGTTTTGATTGACATGATCGAGAAGCGAGGCATATAGTCAAAAAGGTGGTCAAACGACTCACATTGCTGCTCTTAGTCTTGTCACTCGCCGGTGGTGTGCTGGCAGGAACGCCGTTGCATGCACCGGACTACGGTATGATGGAATGCTGTAAGCGGGCGAAGAGCAAAGAAAGATCGAAGGCGGCGGAGGTTGCACGACTCTGTTGTGCCATAAACTGCTCTGAATCGGCGCCCTCGCCGTCCGGCGCATCGTTCAATCCCGCGCCCTCAAATTTCACGCTCACGAGGTCTATAGCCGACCAGATCGCGGCACTTTTCGGTAAGGAAAGGACGCCCGTTATCGATCCGACCTCTTATTCGCGTGAAGTCCTTACGCGAACCCCTCAGCCGAGTTACATCCGATATCACGAATTTTTGATATAGTTCCGAGGGAGAAGTGCGCCCTTTTTTGCTGGCGTGCGCCCAAATATCGGGGCTGTTCAGGGATACCCGCGCGCTCTGGTCAGTAATACATTCAATTAGATCAAAGGAGACAAACTAATGAGAAAGTATCTATTCAACATAACCGTGGTCACGGTCGCTGCCCTTGCCATTCTTGCCGCTAGCTGCAGTTCCTCGGGAAGTTCCAGTGGCGGCATCAAACCGCCTGAAGCCAAAAAGACCGTCAACAGCGCGTCGGCCGGCAACAATCTGACCGTCTCGCTCGCCAGCTACGACGGCACCATGCACCGGGGCAAGCAGTATTTCACGGTCACATTCTTTAATCCGGCAGGCGACACCGTTGACGTCGGATCGGCCGCGCTTAATTTTCGGATGCCGCCAATGGGCAGCATGGCCGAGATGAATGCCGCGGCGACACTGACCAAGACAGACAAGCCGGGTGTGTACAACGCCGTCGCTGAATTCTCGATGGCCGGTGATTGGGATGGCCAGATCACTTATGAGGGCCGTGCCGGCAATGGGTCGTGCATGGTTTCCGTAGTCGTCAAATGACACGCTCGTGATCCACCGGCTCATCGAATGGTCGCTTAATAACCGCGGTATCGTGATCGTCCTCTATTTGGGCGTCGCGGCCGCGGGCTATTGGGCGCTTCTGAGGACGCCGATCGATGCCATTCCCGACCTATCGGACAATCAGGTGATCGTTTTCACCGACTGGACCGGCCGCTCGCCGCAAGAGGTCGAAGACCAGGTCACCTACCCGCTCGTGACCAATCTTCAGGGTCTGCCGGGGGTCAGGACCGTGCGAGCCAATTCGGCATTCAGCTTCTCGATGATCAATATCATCTTCGAAGACAATGTCGATCTGTACTGGGCAAGGACACGAGTGCTCGAACGGCTCAACCTTGTCACAAAGCAACTGCCTGAGGGCGTCATACCAACCCTTGGGCCGGACGCGACCGGTGTCGGACAGGTGTTTTGGTACACGCTCGAATCGGACACGATGAGCCTCCGCGATCTTCGTTCGGTCCAGGATTGGTTTGTCAGATACCAGCTCAATTCTGTTCCCGGCGTCGCCGAGGTCGCGTCCGTTGGCGGCTATGTTCAGCAGTATCAAGTCGATATCGACCCGAACAAACTGCGCGGAGTCAATATACCGCTGTCGACGGTCGTCGAGGCGGTCCAGCGTTCTAATAACAATGTCGGCGGCAACGTCATCGAACAAGGCGGTCAGTGGGCGGTCGTTCGCGGCATCGGGCTGATCGGCTCGGTCGATGATGTCGGCAACGTCGTTATCGGCTCATCGAACGGCACGCCGATCTTCGTGAAGAACGTTGCCGAGGTAAAGCTCGGCAGTGCGTTCCGCACCGGCTCGCTCGACAAGAACGGCACCGAGGCGGTCGGCGGTGTGGTCGTCGCCCGATACGGGGTCAATACTCTTGAGGTCATCGACTCGATCAAGCAAAAGATCGAGGCACTGCAGGCAGGCCTGCCTGCGGGCGTCCGCATAGTGCCGTTCTACGACCGAACGCAGCTCATAAACCGGGCGACGGACACGCTTAAAAGATCGCTGATCGAGGAGCTGCTGCTGGTAACCTTGGCCCACATCGTCTTTCTCGCGCATTTTCGGTCGATCCTGATCGTCACCATCCCGCTGCCGCTCGCGGTACTGATGTCGTTCCTGTTCATGCATTTCATGGGCATAAGCTCGAACCTGATGTCACTCGCAGGCATTGCTATCGCCATTGGCGTGCTGGTCGATGCCGGAATTGTCGTGACCGAGAACGCCTTTCGCTACGTAGAGCTGCGCAAAGTCGATACCAAGGACCGCAAAGCGGTCTTCGACATCGTGCTCGAATCGACCCGGCTTGTCGGCCGTCCGGTGTTCTTTTCCATGGCGATCATCATTCTGGCTTTTGTGCCGGTCTTTGCGTTGATCGGGCAGGAAGGCAAACTGTTTCATCCGCTCGCGTTCACAAAGACGTTTGCGATGGCCGGTGCTACGCTGCTCGCGGTGACGCTGGTTCCGGTGCTTTGCACCTATCTGATCGGCGGCAAGGTCCATTCGGAAATGCACAATCCGGTGATGCGTTTCCTGCGGCGGCTGTATGAGCCGACTCTGGTCTTTGCGTTGAAGCACCGCGTCGTCGCCGTCTGTGCGGCTCTAATACTGTTTCTCGGGGCGATCTTTCTGGCTACCGGGATCGGCAGCGAATTCATGCCTCCGCTCAACGAAGGTGACGTGATGTACATGCCCGTCACCGATCCTGCGATCTCGATCGACGAAGCGACCAGGATCCTGAGCCGCCAGGACCAACTGCTCAAATCCTTTCCCGAGGTCGAATGGGCTGTAGGCAAAGCAGGCCGCGCAGAAACGTCGACCGACCCGTCGCCGACGAACATGAATGAGACCATCATTCATCTCAAACCGGAGAGCCAATGGCGGCCGGGGATGACCCGTGAAAAGCTGGTCAGCGAAATGGACGACACGCTTCGCATGCCCGGCGTTACGAACATATGGACGCAGCCGATCATCAACCGCATCGAGATGCTTGCGACCGGCATCCGCACGCAGGTCGGGATCAAGATCTTCGGGAACGACTTGAAGCAGCTTGAAGCTCTGTCGCGACAGGTCGCCGACAGGGTCAAGACGATACCTGGAGCGGTCGACGTCTATCCCGAGCAGATCGGCGGTTCGCCATACATCGATATAAAGATCGATCGGCCGGCGGCTGCTCGCTACGGCATCGACGTGTCGGTCATCCAGGACACGATCGAAAAAGGCATCGGCGAAACGAACCTGTCCGTGACAGTCGAAGGGCGGCGGAGATTTCCGATCCGCGTCCGCTACGCTCCACAGTTTCGCAACACGCCCGAAGCCCTCGGCCAGATCCCGATCGCAACGGCCAAAGGAGCTACAGTACCGCTCTCGGAGGTCGCCCGGATCAGCTCGGTCGAGGGAGCGACGATGATCCAGAGCGAGAACGGGCTCCTACGCGGGACCGTGCTTCTCAACGTCCGCGACCGCGACGTTGGCGGCTTTGTCGAAGAAGCTAAGAAGGCTGTTTTGCAGGATACCAAGCTTCCCGCCGGTTACTACCTAGAGTGGAGCGGCCAATATGAGAATCAGCAGCGGGCCAAGAGCCGTCTGCTCATTGTCGTGCCGGTTGTAATGCTAGTGATCTTTGGCCTGCTTTACATGACATACCGGTCCGCGATCGAGGCGGCCCACGTGCTTATGGCCGTGCCGTTCGCTCTGACGGGCGGCGTCTATCTGGTCTGGCTGCTCGGGTATAACTTTTCGGTCGCGGTCTGGGTCGGATTTATAGCTTTATTTGGAACGGCCGTCCAGACGGCCGTGGTGATGGTGATCTATCTGGAAGAGGCGGTCGCGAAGAAGAAGCTCGAGCTTGGACCCGATTATTCGGCCCGCCACCTGATGGACGCGGTCATCGAGGGGGCACTCTTGCGGCTGCGGCCAAAGGTGATGACGGTCTCGACGGTCGTCGCCGGCTTGCTGCCGATAATGTGGAGCACGAGTGCGGGTTCTGAGGTCATGAAGCCGCTCGCGGCTCCCGTTCTGGGCGGCATGGTCTCTAGCCTCCTGCATGTACTGATCATCACGCCCGTAATTTTCTTTTGGTTGAGGTCACGCGAATTAAAAAGAGAAGAGATACATATATGAAAAAGATATTGATATTTAAAAGCATATTTACGATCGCTTTGATCATCTTGGCCTTTTCGCTTGCGGCGTCGGCCCAGACCCATCGAAAGACTTCTAAACCAAAGACGCAAACCGCCAAGGTTTTGATCAATGAGCAGGGTTATTCGCCGGGCAGCTTCAGGCTGCGACGCGGCGTACCCGCCCGGATCACATTTTTGCGGACGACGGACAATACCTGCGGGACGGAGATCGTCATTCCGGCATTCGGGATAAACAGGCCCCTGCCGCTGGATCAACCGGTAACTGTAAGGTTCACGCCGAGGAAGACTGGCGAATTCAGCTTTGCCTGTGGAATGAACATGATGCGGGGCAAGCTGATCATAACGTGAGCTAATGTTTCTCAAGCTGTTCAGCATGATCCTCGCGCTCGCCGTTTTGCTCCCGGCGGACGGACCGGCCGCGCGCGTTTTCGGCCAGACACAGACCGGCCTGCCGGCCGGTGATGTTTCGAAGTACATTGATCCAGTGGGCGGCCTGACGGCGGATGAAGCGGTACGACTCGCGCTCGAAAATAACGGTGAGCTTAGGGCACTTCGATCAGAGATCGATGCTGCCCGTGGACGACTAAAACAAGCGGGGCTGCGGCCCAATCCCAAGCTCAACCTGAACGGGGCACGACAAATTGGCGGCCGCGACAATAACGAGTCGGCGGAGTTCATGCTGCCGCTTGAGCTTGGCGGCCGACGCGCCGCAAGGATCGCCGTCGCTCAGAGAGAACTCGAGGCGCGTCAATTCGAGCTTGCGGACCGGGAACGACTTCTCGCGGCGGAGGTACGGCTAAAATTTGCCGAGTCTCTCGCCTCCGCCCGGAAATTGAACGTCGTGGAGAACTCGATCACGGTCGCGAAACAGGGCTACGACCTGGTCGCCGCACGCGTGACCGAGGGCAAGACCGCCCCGCTCGAACAGAACATGCTGCTGGTCGAGTACAACCGCCTGCGTGCGGCCCGTGAAACGGCGGAAGGAAAGGTCGAGACAGTGTACTTTGAGCTTCGCAACATGATCGGTAAGCGGCCGGACGAGCCGCTTCGGCTTCGCGATGAGTTCGTTGACCTGATCACGACACCGCCGGATGTTGCTGTCATGACCGAATCTGCTCTTCGAGACCGGCCGGACCTGAAGGGCGTCGGAGCTCTCGAATCTATGGCGACGGCGCGCATCGAACTTGCGAAAAGCGAGGGACGTATCGATGCGAGCGTAAAGTCCGGTTACCAGCGAATGAACACCGGATTCCCTCTAAGCGGCTATGACGACCACGGCGTCTTGAAGCCCGTCCAGGACGTGTTCCATTTTTTCACATTTGGTGTGGAGATCGATCTACCTGTAAGAAACCGAAATCAGGGAGCAGTCGAGGAAGCGACCGCAGATCTCGAAGCTGCCCGCCGACGAAAGGAGTTTGGCGAGTTATCGATACGCCGCGATGTTGCGATCGCGATCGCCCGCTATGGCCGGGCGGCGCGTGCTTTATCGATCAACCAGAACGGCGTGCGCGACACCGCAAATGCCAATCTTTCGGTGATCTGGCAGACATACGTGCTGGGGGCCCATGACCTCCAGGAATACATCGCCGAACAGCGCCGCTGCCTGGAAGCCGAGAACGATCTGATCGATGCCCAGCTTGAAACCTACGCGGCGAAGGTCGAGATAATGAAGGCGGCCGCCGCGCCCGAGCTAACAAAGAAATGAGCGAAGAAGACATCAAAAGTGCGACCGATGCGCCCGGCGATCCGGATTCGCCGAAGCCCAACCGAACATTGATCATCGCTGTCGCTGCAACGGCCACGATACTTCTGGCGGCGGCGATCGTCTATTGGTACAGCCGCCGCAACAGCGAAGAGGGACAGCCCGTGACGGCTCCGCGTACGGTTTCCTTTAATGACGGCAGCTCGTCACAGCCTGCGTCGACCGGAGATGAGACGCTTACGCTTCAGCCGGATCAAGCAGAGCGTATCGGTATAAAGGTCGAGGCAGCTGGTGAAACACTTTCTGCGGAAGCCGCGTCTGTGGCAGCCACCGGAGTCGTTCAGCCGAATGCGTACAAAGAAACACCCGTCATCTCGCTTCTTGGCGGCGTTCTCCGGAGCGTTTCGGTCGAACTGGGCCAGAACGTCAGCCGGGGCCAGGCTGTTGCCGTCATCTTCAGCGACGAACTTGCGTCGACTGAGTCCCGGTATCTCGCGTTGCGAGCCGAAGCCCAGGCGGCGCGGCAGAACTACGATCGGATGGCGAAGATCGTCAAGATAAGCCCCGTCAGCAACGCTGAACTTGACCAGGCCCTGGCAAGGCTCCGTATAGCGGAGGCAGAACTCGTCGAGAGCCAAAAAGGCCACGAACGAACGCAAAGGCTGGTCGAGATCGGAGCGGCGAGCCGCGAGGACCTGGAAAAGGCGGTTACAAAACTGGTCACGTCACAAGCCAACGAGGCCGAGGCACAAAGACGATACGAACGTGCCGTCAGCCTTGCGGACATAAACCCGGTAAGCCGCGGCGAGTTCGAGCAGGCAGCGGTCAAACGCCAAACGGCCGAATCCGACCTTGCTGCCGCCGGACAGCGTCTTGTGCTGCTGGGCCTTCCGCAGGCGAAAGTAATTGCGCTTCGTTCGCCGTCACAGATAACGTCTGAGATCGCCCTCACGGCACCCGTTTCGGGCACTGTCACAAAACGCGACGTGAACCAGGGCGAGACCGTCGAGGCGAACAAGGAACTGATGCGGGTGACCGACCTCTCGAGTGTATGGGTCATTGCCCAGGTTTATGAAAAGGATCTCGGCCTGCTTCGGACCGGAACCGGAGCGAGCGTGACTACCGACGCATATCCCGATCGCGCTTTTCGCGGGCATGTAACGTACATCGACCCCAACATAAACCCCGAAACGCGGACCGCTCAGGTCCGTATCGAACTCGACAATCCAGGTCGTGTCCTGAAGATCGGGATGTACGTTAACGCCGCGTTTGGCACGGGCGGAACGGCCGAGCGGACATTACCTATCGTCCCGGCCGCGGCGGTACAGAACATGAATGATCGAAAGGTGGTATTCGTCGCGACCGAAAAGCCAAATGTCTTTTTGGTAAAGCAAGTTCGACTGGGGATGGAAAGCAACGGGCGCTTTACGGTCCTCGAGGGCCTGAACGTCGGTGACCGCGTCGTGACCGAGGGCAGTTTCCTCCTGCGGGCTGAGCTGCTAAAGAAGGGGCCGGGACACTAATAACTTGTCAGTGGAAATAAGATCGAATGGCATGCCCTCGGTAGGATTCGAACCTACAACCAACGGATTATGAGTCCGCTGCTCTAACCGTTGAGCTACAAGGGCATGTTCTGAAAGTTTAAGCGAAACCAGGGAAGCACGCAAATTCGGACCGTTTATACGAGGAGCGGCTTTAACAGGACGCAGTTTCGCCACAGTGAGGCCAAGGATCTGGATTATTACTGATCGCCCCTGTCGAATTTAGGCTTTTTGCTGCTGACCTTTCGATAAGTGCCGTAAGAGGTGACATTGTGACCAAAGCCGCAGTCGGCGTCGGCCCCTTCTTGAGTGACTTTGATCGTTCCCGCCCGAACGAATTTGATGGTGATCCGGCATTTACCAAATTCTGCGGACTCGTAAACTGCGGTGTCGCCCTTTATCGACGCTTGTCCGTCTAGTTCGCCGATATTTGCCGAAAGTTCCCCGTTGACCACATATGGATAGAGAAGGTCCATCGCGATCCGCAGCTTGCCGCGGCCGAGCGCCCATATCTTGATCTCGTTCGACGATCCCTTGAACTTGCCGGTGAAGTTCATTCGAAATGTACCGTTCACTTCTGAAGCCGGGACGCTTGCACGCGAGCGCTGGGCAAACGCGCCCGCAGCTAGAGCCGTTGAACAAATGATCGACATCGCGATAGCGCAGATCAGTTTACGCATAATACTCCTTTTAGATAACCCCATTTATCTGCTATATTTGCGTAACTCTTCCGTAAATTCAAATTAAAAGGGGAAAATGCGATGAGCGCTTCCGCAATTGATACCGCCGCCCGCAACGATCGAGGGTTCTTTGGCCATCCGTGGGGACTTTCGACCCTGTTCGCCACCGAGATGTGGGAACGGTTCTCCTACTACGGTATCCGGCCTCTGCTTGTTTTGTTCATGTCTACCGCTCTATTGAACGGCGGGTTCGGCTTCGAACGGCCGCAGGCGTCGGCCATTGTCGGCATTTACGCGGCAAGCGTTTATCTCGCCTCGCTTCCCGGCGGCTGGATCGCCGACCGTCTTTTCGGCCTTCGACGTGCCATTCAGGTCGGGGCAGTTTTGATCACGAGCGGGCATTTGTCGATCGGCGTATCGTCATTTCTCGGTGGTAAGCTGTTCTTTTTTATCGGCCTGATCCTGATCGTTCTGGGTACTGGGCTGCTCAAACCCAATATCTCGGCGATCGTCGGCGACCTTTATCCCGAAGGCGGCGCCCGACGCGACGCCGGCTTCTCGATCTTTTACATGGGCATCAACGTCGGCGCGACGTTTGGCCAGCTCATCACAGGACTTCTCGGTGAGAGATACGGTTATCACTGGGGATTTGGCGCGGCCGGTGTCGGCATGTTGTTTGGTTTGCTGTGGTTCACGTTTCGAGCAAAACCGACGCTCGGCAACATTGGCGTCGAGCGTTCAAAGGATCCGGATCCGGTAAAACAGTCCCGACAGGAGTTCACGGTCAAAGCGGCCGTGGCCGGCGGGCTTGGCATCATCGCGCTTGTCATTGCGCTTGCCGCAACGGGTGTTATCACCCTCGACGCGCAGGTCCTGGCCGGCTACATGACCTATGTACTTGTGGGGCTTGCCATTGTTTACTTCGCATATGTGTTCGCACTGGGTGGATTAAGTTCAGACGAAAAGAAGCGCGTTCTGGTGATCGCCGTTCTCTTTGTAGCGGCGGCCATATTTTGGGCCGCGTTCGAACAGGCTCCTACCTCGCTGCAACTGTTCGCCAAGGATTTCACGCAGCGTCAGATCGGCAGCTTCGAAGTGCCGGCTACCTGGTTCCAGTCTGTCAATTCCGCCTTCATTATCGTTTTTGCGCCGCTCTTTGCAGCGCTCTGGACCGCGCTTGGAGCCAGGAACATCAATATATCAAGTCCTTTCAAATTCGCGCTAGGCCTTGCTCTCGCCGGCATCGGATTTGCATTGATGATCTTGCCTGCGAATATGCTTGTCGCTGCGGGTGGAGCACTAAAGGTTTCGGCGCTATGGCTTGTCGTTAGCTATCTATTCCAAACGTTCGGCGAACTCTCCTTAAGCCCCGTCGGCTTGTCTTCAATGACGAAGTTGAGCCCGAGGCGGTACGTCGGCCAAATGATGGGCGTGTGGTTCCTGGCTGCGTCGGTCGGTAACCTGATCGCCGGACTGGTTGGCGGCAGCGTCGATCCCGAAAAGCTCGAACAGACGCCTACGCTGTTTACCTGGACCACGATCGCTCTCTTTGTCGCGGCTATCGTTCTCGGTCTGTTGGCAATACCTATCGGGCGAATGATGCGGGAAGTCAAGGATGAGAGTCCGGAGAATATCGAACCCATGGGCCCCTCGATAGACCAAGAGGCTGCATAACCAGCGATCTCGAACCTATTTTCGGCGTGAACGGTACGCTGCCATTGCCTCGGCAGCTCCCTCGTGCATGATCTCGGGTTTGTGATATTTCCAATATTTCTCAAACTCCTCGTCGGTCATTTGCGTATTCTCACCGCGTGCTTTCTCTTTCAAGAAATTCTCTGCCCATTCGCGAATATCCATATCCGCGTTCAACGCCGAGCGTGCACCGTGCATCAAATTGTCGCGTTCCATATGATTTGATCTCCGTATGGTAGATTATTAAAAAGGTCCCCACCGCTACAAGCGGCTCGAAGTCATAAATTTCGGAGTAATAAGTGAAAAGACTTTTCCTGGTTCCAGTAATTCTCCTTTCCCTGTTGAGCGCCGGTTTCGGCCAGGCTGTTGCACCGGCCGCCACCGGCATCACCGGCTCCCAGACCGCCGGCAAGATACCGTACGTGAGCAAGGTCCTTTCGAACGGCCTCGAGGTGATCGTATATCCGGATGCCGGCGTGCCGCTCGTGACCGTTGAAATGGCTGTCCGAAACGGCTCATTCACCGAGCCGCCCGAGCTCAACGGGCTCTCGCATCTTTACGAGCACATGTTCTTTAAGCTGAACAAGGCGGTCGGCATTTTCCGCTGCGATTACGCAAAGAGCATCAACCAGATGGAGTATTACACCGGCAAAAACTGCCCTGAACAGCTCAAGCTCAAATCCCAGATCGGCGACGTCGGTTATCTCAATGACCTGGATAAAAGCGGTTACGTGCGAAATGGCTCGACGCAGGAAGAGTACGTCAACTACTACTTCACGGCGACAAGCTCCAATCTCGCGACTATGTTGCGAGCTATGCGCGACGCAATGCTATTCCCGACGTTTGACGAAGGCGAGTTCAAGCAGGAGATACAGGTCGTGCTCGGCGAACTTGACCGGCAACAGTCTGAACCGGGCTATTACCTGGAACGGACGATGATGGATAAGCTCTTTTACAAGTATCCGTCGCGTAAGAGTCCGGGCGGAACGCGCGAGACCGTCGCCTCGGCGACAACCGACAAGATGAGGCTCATACAGTCGCGTTACTATGTGCCGAACAACTCGGCTCTTATCGTCAGCGGCGATGTCGAGCCTGAGAAGGTCTTCGCCATGTCCGAGCAAATGTTCGGGATCTGGAAACGTGGTGACGACCCGTTCGTCAAATTTCCGCTCGTCGAGCACCCGCCGCTGCCAAAGAGCGAGGGCGTATTCGTCAATCAGGCGCTCGACAACAGTATCATTCAGCTCGGCTGGCTCGGACCTTCGATCGGTAAGGACAACGCTTCGACATACGCGGCGGACGTTTTCTCGTTTATCGTCGAGCAGCCGGACTCACGGCTTCAACGCGCGCTCATTGACACCGGGCTTGCCGTCAATGTGGATGTACATTACTACACCCAGCGCAACGTCGGCCCTATCCGGATAACACTGGTGACAACGCCGGAAAAGGCAAAGGCGGCAGTCGCCGCTCTCTACAGCGAGATCTCGCACTTTAATGACGCGAATTATTTCACGGACGAGGAACTCGCGAACGCCAAGACGCTCGTCGAGGCCCGCGACCTGTTTATGCGCGAAAAGCTCAGTGAATATTCGCACATTCTCGGGTTCTGGTGGTCGTCCACGGGCACCGAATACTATCGCGGCTATTATGATAATCTTCGCGCAATAAAGCGCGGAGATATCAACAAGTACATTTCGACCTACATCCTGGGCAAACCGCATATCGGCATCGCAATGATGTCTTCAGCCGCGCAAAAAGCGTCCGCGCTTACTGAAGCGGACCTGATCGGAAAGTGACGGTATGCCGTTCGTACGCTGAAAAATATGAAGTTTCTGTTTTCTGTATTGGTTCTATCTTTATTTGTCTTTGACGGGTACTCTCAAACGACATCCACAACTGCGTCCGCGGTCACCGAGTTCGACGTAAACGGCCTCAAGGTCATCTTTAAGCGGCGTTCGAGTTCTCCTACGGTTTCTGCAGGCCTCTTTGTGAGAGGAGGTGTTCGCAATCAGACGGACCGGAACGCCGGGATCGAGAGCCTGACGTTGTCGGCTGCTTCTGAGGCAAGCAAGAAATATCCCAGGGAGGCCCTTCGTCGGGAGCTTTCGCGTTCGGGCAGCGTTATAGGCTCGGCGGCGGCACTCGATCTGAGCGTTATTTCGCTTACGTCAACCTCGGAGAATTTCAATCGCTCCTGGGATGTTTTTACCGACATCGTCCTAAATCCGGCCTTCGCTACGGACGACGTGGAGCGAGTAAAGAACGCGGCTCTAGCCGGGCTTCGAGACGCGACGGCGAGCCCCGACAGCGCGCTCCGCGACCTCGAGGAAAAGGTCGTATACGCTGGACACCCATACGCCAACAGCCCTTCGGGCACTCTCGAGACTGTCTCAAAGATTTCTGCGGCCGACCTTCGCGCATATCACAAGACCTTGCTCCAGACCTCGCGTCTGCTGCTGGTGGTCGTGGGTGACATTCAGCTTGCCGACCTTAAGAAAGCCGTGACTGCATCGTTCGGAGGACTTCCTCGCGGCGACTATAAAGATGTCCCGCTCGCCCCGTTGACGTTCGCGGGTCCATCGCTCGAGATCGTACCTCGAGAACTCTCGACAAACTACATTAAGGGCATCTTCCTCGCCCCGCCTCTGTCGAGCCCGGAATACTATGCAATGCGCGTCGCCATGGCCATCCTGAAAGGCCGCGTTTACGAGGAGGTGCGTACCAAACGCAACCTTTCATATGCACCGGATGCCGATATGGACAACCGGAGGGCCAACTCAGCCTTTATTTACGTGACGGCGGTCGATGCTAACCGCTCGGTCGGCATAATGCTCAACGAGATCGACAAAATGCGCAACGAGGAGATAGGCGAGGACGAGTTTGTCAATGTTCCCGGCTACTTTCTGACGATGTACTATCTCGATCAGGAAACCGACTCGGCACAGGTCGGGGAACTGGCACGCTACGAATTGATCGGCGGCGGATGGCGAAACTCTGAGAAGTTTCTCGATGGCGTTCGCAATGTAAAGCCCGCCGACGTCAAGGCCGTGGCCGCAAAATACATGAAGAATATTCGTTTTGTGGTCATCGGCAACAAGAACTCGATCGACAGGGCAACATTCCTAAGAAACTAGGATACTGCGAACCTAAAAATGAACGGCCCCGGTGCTCTTCCGCTCCGGGGCCGTTTTCCATTCGGCGTCTTGTCACCGTCCGTCTTTCTTTCGCTCCGTCCTGGGCTCTCCATTCGACGGTTTAGGTTCGGGCTTTGATTCCGGCTTTCGCGGCGCCTCCGATCTGGGCGGCTGTTCGGTCCGCCTGGGCGGTTCCGGTTTCTCGTTCCGGGTGGTATCTAATTTCGGACGTGGTGCCTCGACACGTGGTGGTTCCTGCCGCGGAGGCTCGCGCCGCGGAGGTTCCTGCCTCGGTGGCGTATTGCTTGGCGGCTTGTCGCGGTTCGTGTAGGTGTCGCGGCGGACCTCCTCGCTCCTGGTGACCGGCCGCCCGGCCTCGTCGACCCGGGTCACCGGCATGGGCCTCGGCGGGCGGTCGACCGCTCCTGTCCTGACCGTGTCGCCGCCGCTCTCCGTCCGAATGATATCGTCCCGTCCGGTTTTCATCGTGACTGGCGGCCTGCCGCCCAGCACTCGGGTCGTCTTGAGTTGCGGATCGAGCGGTTCGTCTCTCTCACGAGCCGCCGCGCCGGTCACCGGCACCACGCTCGCTACCCTCGGCGTTTCAGCGACTATCTCGCGTCCAGCGTTGTTCCGGACATCCCGATAGACAGGCAGGATCGGTTCGGACCGTCCGGCGTCCGGCGCCAGTGACAGAACCTGATTGGCAGTCGCGAGCGGCGGCACCTGCATTGATCGGGACCGGCCGAATTCATCGGTCGGTACCGACACAACGCCAGTCGGGGGTACGACCGCCGACGGACGGACGACAAAGTCCCTGATCCCGGGTACTCCTGCCCGATCTGTCGGAGAGGGCGGCGGAGTCCGTGTCGGAGTCCCGCCGGGATTGCCCGTCCCGGGCCTATCGCGACCTCCACGCCTGTCGCGTCCGTGGGAATGATAGTACGCGTTGAAATTAAAATATGCGTAGCTGTAAGGCAGCGGGTACCAGCAGACATGGCTGTTGATGATGTTAATGACGACCAGTGCGGGCGACCACCAACTGCGACTGTAACGGTAATAGCCGTATGGCGACCAGTACCAGTGTCCGGCCTCGTAGAACCAGCGCCCATGATGGTACGTTGCCCAGCCCCAGGGTTCGTCGTTTACCCAGGTCCAACCGTAATACGGCACCCACCGCCATTGCCCGTATCGGTATGGTGTCCATCCGGCGTACGAGACGGTAGCCGAATCGTACGGCCTCCAGACATAGCCATATTTTTTCACGTAGATCCATTCGCCGTAGTCGTTCAGGTCGTCGGCACCATATATGTCGCGGTCGTAGTATTTGTCGTAATAAGCGGTACTTAGCGACTTTGCGATCGCGGCGTCACGGTCGCCGGACCATATGTCGAACTCGTCGGAGGCCATGGCCGCTTCGCTTGGTTCCCAATCGCCCGCATTGGTTCCCGTCAACACGACCCTTGCGCTCCGTCCGTTCCTCACGGTGAAGCCGGAGGTTTCCGAATAGATACGTGCTTCACCGTTTTCCGTGACGCGGATACGCACCTCGCTGATGCCCGCCGAACCCGCGTCGATCCTGTAAAGGCCCGCTTTCTGCACCGCAACGGTGGTGCCGGGAGCGTCGATCTCAAGATACGATCGGTCCTTGTTAAACTCGGTGACCCGCACATTCAATGTCCCCTGCGGGACGCTTAGCGCGATCCCCTCATCGAGCAGCCTGACCACTTTAAGGTAACCGCTCTCAGCCAACCTGACGCGATGATAGACATCGAACTGAAGCTCGACTCGTGAGTTCTGCGAGGTGGCGATCTCATCGCCTTCGATCACGGGAAGATTGAGCGTAGCGCGCTCCCAATCGCTGCTGTCGGCCCGCTTGATCTTGACCTCGCCGCTGATAAAGCTTATCCGGCCTACTCGGTCGGTAACATCGGGTGTGTCATCGTCGCCGGTAAGGAGTACTTGCCCGCCCTCCGGGCGATTCAATGTCGTGGCCGGCGACGCGAACATCGCTGAACTCGCCAGCAGGACGGCCAGAGCCGCAGCAAATAGTATCGATCTGCTGATCTGCATGTGTTTTCCCTCCACAAATCGTTTTTCAGAACGGGAAGAGAGTTGATTTAAGAGCGATTCAACTGACTTGACCTTACGCAAGAACCGTACCAACACGTTTTGCCGCAGGATCCTCAAATTTGGGCGGAAATCGGCGACCGGTCAGTTCTTGTGCAACCAAAACGTGTAATCTGCATCTCGGTCAAACGATTTAGTGCAGACCCCCGGTACCTCGAGTGGGCCCCGGATTGCATTCAACGGCTTGCAAATAATAAACTCAATCGTAGGAGTGAAATTATCCAAACCATGAACCTGAAGCTCGCTGCCTCTGCTTGCCTCCTTCTGGCCTTGTCGTCATTCGCTGTCTTCGGGCAAAAGTCAGCGGCCGCCAAAGCCGATCCGTCAAAGGGTGTACATGACGCATTTGACCGCCTCATCGAAGGTATCAAGCAGGTGGACGCCGAAAAGGTCATGAGCATTTACGACAAGAGCCCGCGGCTGCTGATCTTTAACAACAACGGCTCGGCGACCATCGGCTGGGATAACGTAAAGGCAAACCTGGATGCCACTTACCCCAAGCTGACGAATGTATCTGTCGAGATAACTGGCCTGAGGATCGAGATGCTCGGCCGCTCGGCCGCGTACGTTAGCTGCAAGTGGAAGCAGTCACAGGAGAACGATCATAAGCTCGAGACCGCTTCGGGCAGGATGACCCTGGTTTTCCGGCTTATCGGAAAAGATTGGAAGATCGTCCATCGACATACCTCTCCCGACAATCCCGGCCCTAACCGGCCCGTCTTTCCGTCGGAGCGTAACGACCAGTAGATCTGGGCATACCACCACATGAGAGAAGCCGCCCGGAAAACATCCGGACGGCTTTTTAATTCGATACGAGATTGACTGGGTTAAACGGCCGCTCCCGGGTATTTCGGCCCGAGACGCGATACATCGCCTTCGGCAAGAGCATTCACCAGTTCGTAATGAAAATAATCGAACTTCGACGACACGGGCGTCTGAACGCGTTTGTCGTACATCTCGCGCGATCGGTCGATCGCTTCGCGAAGCCGCTCGTACAGGTCCCCGTTCTCGCGGCCTTCCTGCACCTTCTTCTCGTTATAAAGCTTGATCTCCGAGACCAACAGACGAGCAAAACGCCTCGCGTCATTATGCAGTCGGCGCTCGTCCTCGGCGACCTCGATGGGCAGATCGACCTGACGGTCGCTAAGACGGCTCCCGGTAGGCCGGGCGGCGGCCCTTTCCACGACCGGTGCGGCCGGAGCAGCAGTCGTCGGGAAGGCGGTAGTTTGTACGGGTTCGGCAGTATGCCCGAACGGCGACTGTTCGAAATGATGCGGATCAGTGGCCGGCTGTGGCTGGTCAAAGACGATCGCCGATTCGGTGACCGGGACATGTTCGGGCTCGGGCTCAGGGATCGGTTCCGCCGTCCTGACCGCGTCGAAGGCGCGGAGGTCCGCTGATAGCTGCGAATCATCCATCGGCGGCGTCGGTTCCTGATGTTCGACTACCGGTGTCGACGTTGCAAACTCCGTCGGCGCAGGACTCGGCCCGGGCTCGAATGCGGTTGCGGCCTGTTCAAATGCAGCTTCGGTATGCGGCTGCGGCGGCCATGCCGGAGCCAGAGGCTCTTCGGGACGGTATTCAGCGGCAGTTTCAGCGTTCGTCTTGAAATCAAATTGGCCCGCCGGCGATTCCGCAGCCGGTGGCTCGAAGTGCGGTGTCTCTGCGACGTGCTCAGGAGCCGCCACGGCGAACGGTGTCGAGAAATCATGCACGGGAGCGGCTTCCTCAACCGCCGGCTGCTGGAATGCTCCACCGACGAACGGTTTCTGTTCCTCGGCGGGGTGTTCGGCAAACTCGGTTGCATGCGACTCCTGGCCGTCGGTCTGACCGGTGCGGTTCGCCGCCAATACTTCCACGGTCAGGCCGGCGACCTTAACCAGCATTTCCAGCGCGTCGGTGTTTACCGTGACTCCCTCGTGGCCGTAGTCCGCGTAAAGAACGGCGACCCCGCGGCCCCGTGCGACCAGGGGAATGGCGTACATTCTGTCCGGCTTGCCGAACTGCAGCGGATCAAGGAACACATTATCTTCGACGTAGCTCCCAAACGATGCTTCGACCGTCGCGAGACTGCCGACCGCCTTACCTAGTATCGAGCTGTCGTTAACCGGAAAATGGATGTCGCGGATCGCTGTTTCGCTTTCTCCGGATTCTTTTCCAAACACCTTCCACCCTACGAACTGGGAGTTCTTGATAATAAAAAAGGCACCACGCGGCGTAAACTCGGCAGCGTGCTGGATCAGGGCCTTGAGGATCGCGGATTGCGAGTCCTTGCTGCTGATGTCATCGATCGCCTTCTTGATATCGCCCAGGTTTTGCTCGGGCGCAGAGGCTTTCTCGAGATCGGCCGCCTCGGCGATCGCTGTCGCCGTGATCGTGGCACCCTCGTCTCGCGCGAGCCGGAGATGTTCGATGACCGACTCCTTGAATCCCTCGTCGAACTCGGGCGCTTTTTCCAAACGCGCGGAAAGACCATAAAAAGCCGCGTCCAAAGTCGTGCGATGCTTCTCCATCTCGGCTTCGATCTTGGCTCGAAATTCGGTCACATCCTCACGCATTTCCGCAAGGAGTCCGGTTAAATAATTCTCGAATTCGGCCTTCAGGCTTTGTTCGAGTTCTTCGCTATTCACTACGTCTTTCCTCCATTAGAAAAAAACGAAACAATACAGGGTATAAAAAGGCTGGTCGATTTGTGTAGAAAAAAGGCAACTAGTGGACGGGTAGGACGATCGGCACAAATCGCCACCTCTCGAATTATCCACAATTCCGGCGCCCCAAGTCAAGAATTACTTTCCTATCAACAGTTGGGGCGTGCCACCCGTGAAGCAGCAGACGCGCGTCAGCAGCCCGCTCGCGAGTGAGGGCTCAACGCTCCATTTCGAAGCCAGTCTTTCGCTCGAAGCGTTCGGTGAACGTTCACGGCGGCCTTGGAACGCCGTAACTGTTGCTACCAAGTATGTTACAGCGATATTTTCACCGCGTTCCAGAGATTTGCGCGCAAAAAACACATGTGCGCCACAAGTTTTGTAAGTGCTGGAAACACAGGGGTTAGCGAAACCTCTCACCCCGCATCAGGCCAACCTTTGCTCGAACACCAATCGCATGTGCCTCTTTTCACCTTTTCACTTTCTCACGTTTTCACTCTTTGCCTGTCCGAACTGTCCCGCTGTCCCACCACTTTCCCGCACTTCGCGACGAGGTTTTGCCCTGTTCAAGACTCGCGACTCTAGACTGATTCTTGTCAAAGATCCCGGCCGTCCGCACCCATCATCAACGATCAGCCATCAACGATCAACGATCAGCCCACCATTTCCATTTTACCATTTGTGTCAATAATGCAATTACAGTGCATACTCAATACACGAGCGCAAGCGTTTTTTTAGTTTGCGAGGATCGGCAGCCCTGAAATTTCTCGGGACTAGACGGTCGCGACGGGGGACGAGCGGAACACGATCGGCAGCACTGGTGAGCAGTGGTCAACCCCGAGCCATTCTTCGGCCTCGTCGATGTCCTGAGCGATCTCGAAGTGTCCTCCACGATTGTTACCCACCAGTGCAAGGAACTCAAGGTCTTGTTGAAGCTCGGGGTATGGATTCACCCAGATAGCCTTGATGCCCTGGAGCGCACGAACCATTTCTTCGGCCATTTCCAGGTATTCGGCGCCGCTTAGCACACAGGGAATGTCGCGCTCTATCATTACGCGTGTCTGCCCCAAAGAAAGGCATTTCTCACGTACGGAGCTGAGATATGCTCGAACACGGTGAGGAGTAATTGCCTCGGTCTGTATAAGGGCGTATAGGTATTCGGGTCTGCACTCGAATGCCAAATTGCTGTTCATAATTGGGATACCTTCCTTATCAGATGGTCCGAGGAAGGTGGAAGCCATTACTAACAGCCTCCCCGGTCTCGGCAAGAAGTAAGCAATCGCAGTGCCATTGCCGTAAGTTGTGGAAAACATTGCACAACATAGTTCAACTAAGCGATCAGATCGTGGAATTGTTCGCGCAACGCGGAAATTCCAACATAGACAACAATGAGAGATCGTCAAAAAACAAGGACGGCAGCCGGAGCCTTCTTTTCCAGGCCTTACCGACCGATAAATTAAATCTTGTCAAACAGTGTTTATCTCGAATATAATGAGAATCGGTAAATCCTAAGGAAACTCTTAGTATCTTAAGGTTAACGGGTGAATGTTTGGGGCTTTCACCCGTTTTCTTTTTTGGTAGGACCTTGGGCTATTCGAACCGCGATCTTATATCGCATAGTCTTCCGAGGCGGCTGGAGATTCTCAACGAGTTTAGAAATACCGGATCGTATAGGTAAATCTTAACCCTCGCCCGATCTCCGGCGAAATATCCTTTATGAAGGAGATGTGGTTGTAAAACAGCTTGTTGTTCAGATTGTACGCGTTGACCGAAAAGATCTGGGCCGTGTGTTTTCCAGAGATCACGTACGATGCGGTCAGGTTCGCGGTCCCGTAACCCGCCGTCGGCGTCTCATTAGTAAAAACACGGTCCTGCTTTGCAACCGCGACAAACTCCGGTTTAACCCGCAGGTTGCCGTAGTGAAAGTCCAGCCCAATTCGACCGCGTGCCGGGGAAATGCGCGGGAGTGGGCGTCCGTCGGCCAGTTGAGCGTTGACGTAGTCAAATCCCGCGATCACATTGAGAAACGGCGTCGCCGTGACATCGCCGCTTAGCTCGGTTCCCCAAAAACGGCTGTTGCCCTGCAAATAATTAGCGATCTCAAGCCCGCTGCCGGGATCAACGGTTCCGGACGGGGCGAGAAATACGAAGTTCTGGAAGCTGTAGCGATAGAAGTTCGCTTCGCCCTTAAATCTTCCGGCCTGCTGCCGGAGCGAGAGGTCGAGGCCATTGTTCGTCTCCGGCTTAAGGTTTTGGCTGCCGACCTCAAAGGCAAGGGTGCCGTCATGCGGGCCGTGATTATATAGCTCCTCGAGCGCGGGAGCACGGAACGCGTGCGAGTAGTTCGCAACCAACAAGCCGCCTTTCCAAAGACCCACTTTCGCGCCGGCCGATCCTGAAAAGCCGGTGAACGAGCGGGACGTCAGGGCCAAATTGTCCGGCTTGTAGGAGTTATATTCTACGCGGCCGCCGAACTGCAGCGTCACGCGCTCGCGTGTCCATTCTTCGAGCCCGAAGACTGAGAACATGTTCTGTTTTACCGGCCCCGCGACGAGGACCTCGTCGCCGATGGTCGAGAAATCGCGGCCAAATGTTTCGAATCCGAACCTCCCGCTTAGGCCTCCGAGCTTCTTTTGCTCGAACATGCCCCTGAGGCTATCGACATAGTTTCGAAACGTCGTGCCGACGTTACCGTCCTCAAGCTCTTGATGCTGGTATCGGCTGAGATCAACAGTGAACTTTGCGCTTGTAATAAAGGACTCGATCTTTGTCAGGCCAAAGTTGAATTTAAGACCGCCGCGATGCATCCTCAGCGAACGGACGGGTGACGACGGGTCCGTAAAATCAAATGGAATGCCGTACTGGCTCTGATAGTAGTTGAAATTCGTGGAAAAGAAGGCGTTCTTTCCAAAATATCCAAAGCCCGTCTGTCCGGTGGCGTTATTTGCATGCGTGTTCCTTACAGTTCCAAAGCTGCCGCCGGCTTTGTAGTCGCCGGTTCGCTGCGAGCTGAAATTGCTCCAGAGCATCCACGGGCCGCCGCCGAACTCAAGGCCGCCTGAGACAGCCGCTTGACGGTTGTTTAAGCCTCCTATCCCTGACGCATAAGCCCTGAGACCAGAATGGGCGCCTTCGTCATGGCCGCTGATGGCGTTGACCACGCCGCCGATAGCGTTGCTTCCGTAGAGCAAGGTCGCAGGACCTTTGACAACCTCGATGCGGTCTACCGAAAGCGTGTCCACAGGCTCGGCATGGTCGCCCGACTGCGACGCCAACGAACCTACGCTCATACCGTCGGCCGCGATCTTGACACGGTCACCGTCAAAGCCGCGGATCACCGGGCGGCTGTCGCCTGCTCCCGCGGAACGCTTTGCTATCCCGGGCTCGCTCTCAAGTACGTCGCCAAGCCCGACCGCCGCGCGAGAGGTTATCTGCGACGAGTCCATTACATTTACGGACGAGATCGCTTCGCCGATCATCGCTTCGCTACCGGTTGCGGTGACCGTAACCTGCTCCTGAAAGCCTGCGATCTGTAGACGAAAGTCCAACGTCAGCGGCGTCCCTGCCAACAAATCGACGACCTTGGTGGAATCCTTAAATCCTTCCTGGTGCACGACGACCGTATAGTGTCCTGCCGGGACGCCCTTAAAAACATAGGTCCCGTCAGCCGCGGTCGTGGTCGTCAGCTTTAATTCGATGATCTTTACCGAGGCGCCGTGAATGACCGTGTCCTCATTGCCTAGCCGAACCGTGCCCGATACTGTCGCCGCGGTCTGGGCATTGTTTGCGGCAGAACAAATGATCAAAAGGAGAAAAGATAAAAGAAGAGTTCTAATCATTGTTTTGGAGTTAGGAGAGACCTAAGAGGCTATTCTCCGCATTTTAAAGCGAGAAGACTTCCTTTTTTCAATAAACGGAATCAATTCAAGGATGAATGGGCGTTGGAGCCGGGTCTCGCCTAAGGAATCGTTCGAGGCTTTTTCCCGGCGTCTTTGTCTTGGAGTTGTTGGAGGCGGGGTGGAATGTGGTGCTTTTCCAGGAGCGGAGCTTGTCGAGAATGGCGTACGACGCCCCGGCGGTCGGAATAGAAAGTGCACAGGTTGCAGTGCTCCGCGTCGCCGAGACATTTCCTTTTCCATCTTAAGGCGCGCGTAGCGGGTGTCAGCATAAAGCCACGGGTGATCAACCCATGGACGACAGATCCAATTGAATTAAGCCGTCGTAGACGGCGACAGACCGTTAGAACGATTGGACAACATGCCCTCGGACCGCTTTCGCCCGTTATCACGGGCTGGCACCCTTCCTGTGCCATTTCCACGGGTTGACTCCTGTGGCTTTATGCCGCCGCCCATTACACGGGCTCGTTGATCGGTTAGTCATTTTGTCCTTGTGAATTCGCCCCGCAATTCGATCGGCTTACCGTTTGGCATAATGAAAGTGAACTCTTCGATGTGTTTGTTCGCGTCGATCATTGTGAGCTTAATGTGTTTGACCAGTCCGCCTTTTGTGCTGCCGGCTACATCGAGGAATGTAAACTCTATGCTTTTTCCGTCGGGCGACATTTTCCCCTCCAGACGCGCACGATTGCCGGCATCGCAATAATGGACCGCGATCAGACGATCCTCTTCCACGTAGAACATAGTGATCTCATGGTCCGGCGGCCCTTTCTCCGTGACCCCCTCCTGCAGGATCGCGGTGCCGCTGGATGCCGGCCGAATTGTAAAGTTGATCGGGATGGTCATAACGGTCCCTTGCCAGGAACCTGACAGCGTCTTAAGCGTTGCGAAGGCTGTTTTTGCGTCAGACTGAGGCGTGACGATCTTCGGCGCCTCCTGCGAAAATGCGGCGGCCGCGGCAGCAAAGATGATAATGAATAGAATTGTAAGTTTACGCATAGTAAGTACTCCTTTTTTTAATTAGTAGCTGAAAATTGATCGTCGTCTCCGCTCGGTTTGCGTTCGGCTGCCAGTTGCCCGGGTTGGCCCAGCTCCGGCTCAAACTGGAGAATGTCGCCGGGCTGGCACGATAGCTCCCGGCAGATCGCGTCGAGCGTCGAGAAGCGGATCGCCCGCGCCTTGCCGGTCTTGAGGATCGAGAGGTTAGCCAGAGTCAGGTCGATCCGGTCAGCGAGGTCGGTCAGCGTCATACGCCGATCGTGGAGCAGGTCGTCGAGCTTGATGGTGATAGCCATGTTATACCGTCCCTTCCAGGTCTTCCCGCATGACCGCTCCCTCGGCAAACACCCGGGCGAGCACGAACGTGAGAAGTACGGCAAGCCAGCCGCTGATCGAAAAGCCCGCCATTCGGACCGGGTACGCCTTGGTCGAAACACTGAATGCGATCGCACCGATCACGATGCTGAGAATGTTCAGCCCTATAAGCACCCACCGTTTTAAGACGGCGTAGTGGAGCGGAACTGCGGCGAAACCAAGCACCGCGATCCCGCGCAGCCCCATAAGCACCCGTTCTGCATCCGGCGAAGCGGAAAGTTTGAAAGCTGACATGAACCATGCCTCGTTCGCTATGGAGACCACCAGCAGAGCGAGGATCGCGGCTCCGTACAGCCAGTTCAATATTATGAGGGTCCGTAGAGCGACGTAGGCGATCGGTAACGCGGCGGATAACGAGATCGGATTTGGTTTTGACATAGAATCACCTTCTTATTGAATAACGATAAAGTATATATCGATAAACGTCAAGTGATTTATCGATAATCAATACATAAGATGAATTTCGATTCTGGACGAACCGACATTTTCAGGGATACGGATGCAGGGATCTAGGTGCGACCAGATCGCTTGAAAACTTAGTGATGGATGCGCGTTTGGCGGAAGTCGCACATTTGACCAATGCGACAATTATCACTAACGATGATCTCAGGAGGTGTCCTGGGGTGGGGTCGAACCGGATCTAAAGGGCCATCACTTAGGTGGCAACGACGCTGATGTCGGGGTCGATCTCTTCGCGGATCATGTTTTCGATGGCCATCAGCGTGCCGGTCAGCGAGCTGGGGCAGCTGCCACAGGCGCCTTCGTAGCGGATCGAAAGCCTCTTGTCCTCGAGCGAGAGGACCTCGAGCCAGCCGCCGTCGCCGGCGAGATATGGGCGGATCCGCTCGTCGAGCAGTGCGTTGATCTCGCGAAGAACGGGATCGTCGCTTGCGGCCGCGGCAATGGCACCGCCCACGGCTGCCGCGGCATTCGGCCCGTTTCCGTTTTGGCTCGCGACCGTCTCGGCTGCCCTGATCGGAACTGCCAAGTCGGGCAGGATCTCGTCCCACTCGGCCTCATCTGTCTTTTCGACTGTGACCATCTTGTCCATGTAAAAGACGGACACCACATTGCCCACGTCGAAGAGGGAACGGGCAAAATCATTGTCCGCGGCATCCACCGCCGACTTGAAAGAATGGGAAGTGCCGTGCGACACGGGCTCTTTTAATATGAACTTGACCGCGTTCGGATTCGGCGTTTCCTGAATGTCAGCTATCTTGGGCATCTGTCGATAAAGCCTGCTTTAATATAGTAGGATGCTAAATCCTTACATTTTTGTCAACATTCAAAGCGCACAAAAACAAAAGAAATATCAGCATCTCCCGCAAATTGTTCTTTTGACGAAACGACAAACGGGCCGCCGATCGACACGCTAGACCGGCGGCCCGTTATTCTCAGGGTCAACGCGAGATCAGGACCTAAGGTTAGCCCGAACCCGCGAAAATGCAGGATAAGATCTCGCTATTCAGTAATGTGAATGTCCTCTGTCTTGTTGACGCGGCCGGCCAGGAACATTGCTCCAAGCCCGACGCCTATCAACGCAAAAACGATCGCCGCGACAATAAATAGCTTGTTGTCGCTGCTCTGTAGATAGTAATAGAAAGAGACACCCGCAATAATGAAACTAACAACAGCCAATAGAGCGTTTAACATACTTTCCCGATCACCTCCGAGGCCGGAATCCGAGAATGACCGCGCTACCGGCAAATTCGCGGTCTGAACCAAATCTCAAAGAATTCGGCCGAATTGAAACACACGACTACCTATCAAACGGCTTAGTTGTAATTCACCCACATCTTAACTCCACCGGTAATATAAAGGCAAGCCTTTTTATGGCTTCTTTTAGCATGCATCGCGCGATGCGTGTCGGGCGTTTTCACTTTCAAGCATCCTTCAGACCGGCGACCACGATCCGCGGTATTCCCTGATGGTCGTCTACTAACTCGGGTTCCAGCCAGATCGCCGGATCATACATACTTTTGACTCTATCGGACTGGCTAAAGCCGATTTCTATGAGCAGGAAACCGTTGGGCTTCAGAAACCGATGAGCGCCCGCGATCGTCCGCTCAATGATCGACAGTCCGTCGCCGCCGTCCGTAAGTGCGATATGCGGCTCAAACAGACGCACCTCGGACTGAAGTCCCTCGATCTCGCCGGACGGCACGTACGGCGGATTGGCAACTACCGCGTCCAACGGTCCCGCGGAGATAGTCGAATAAACGTCTGAAACGATCAGCTCTATCCTGTCCTCGACGCCGAGCGACGCCGCGTTTCGACGGGCGACATCGAGCGCTGCTTGTGAAATATCGCCACCGACCGCGGTCGCAGACGGCAGGCTCTTAAGAATGGACAGCGCGATGCATCCGGAACCGACCCCGATCTCGAGGAATCGGGGTTTTTCCAGGCCTTTAAGTCGTTCGATAGCGATCTCCACGAGGATCTCGGTCTCAGGACGTGGTATCAGGACATGGCGGTTGACGGCGAATTCGAGTCCGCAAAATTCCTGCTTGCCGACGATGTACTGAAAAGGCTCGTGCCCCGAGCGTCGTGCTACGACATCGATATATTCACTGTTCTCGTCATCCTTCAGTTCGTATTCGGGATGTGCAAACAGGTAGGTGCGGTCCCGACCGAGGACAAAAGCGAGTAATGATACAGCTTCGCGTCGCGGCTCGCTCACACCGCTTTGCTCGAGTTGCTCGCCGGCTGTCCGCAACGCGTCCGAGACGTTCATCTCGCTCCGTCACCTCGAAACATCGCCGGCAGAGTCAGGAATATGATCTTGAGATCGAGCAGCAGCGACCAGTTCTCGATATAGAACATATCGACCCGCACCATTTCTTCAAACGTCAGCCGGTTGCGTCCCGACACCTGCCAGAGCCCCGTGATACCGGGCTTCATGTCCAGACGCTTGCGGTGCCAGATGGCGTATTCCTCGACCTCGTATGGAATGGGCGGACGCGGGCCTACGATGCTCATGTCGCCGCGGAACACATTCAGCATCTGCGGCAGCTCGTCGAGGCTCGTGCGTCGCAGCCATTTGCCGACCCGTGTGATACGGGGATCGTCACGCACCTTGCCAAAGACCGGCGTTTCTGTATCTCCCGCATTTGCAGATTCGTCGCCCACGATATTCCGGCTATACGCTGCCCGATGCAGTTCCTGGTCGGCATCCATGAACATCGTGCGGAACTTGTAGCAGAGGAACACGCGGCCGTCCATGCCGACGCGCTCCTGTTTGAAGAGGACCGTGCCCGGAGAATCGAGCTTTATAGCGATGGCCGCGACAAGCCAGACCGGGAACGTCAGGACCGACGCGATCGTTGCGAGCACGAGGTCCGATAATCTCTTGAGAAATCGCTGCGTGTCGCTCAGAGGCTCGCGAAAAAGCGTGACCATCGG
>JBGAVC010000026.1:0-47534 GCA_044228265.1 Pyrinomonadaceae bacterium | reverse complement strand
GCCAAAAGCCTGGCCGAGCTTGATCTTCGGTGCCGGGTTCGCCCCGTCGAGGTTTAACGAAAAGGTGTGTGTGCTCTTGATCAGACGCTCTTTTTTCGTCTTCGGCGACGACGACTGGTCGCGTGGGCCCTGAATGTCACGTTCCTCAGTGTCATACGCTACGAAACGTATCTTGTCGCGTTCGATATACGCTGCCCCATGCTTGCTGTCGAAGTAATAAAGGATATTACTGTCCGCCAACTGGCCCTTGTTCTCCATGAACCGCACGGTCTCGGCACTTTGTCGCAAAGTCTCCCGGACTTTTGCCTCGCGGGCTTCTGTTTCGTGCTGCTGCCAAAAGTAAACAGCGGCAGCTCCCAAGACAAACAAAATGCCGACGGCCAGAGTGGTCAAGATCAGGCCATGCTTTGATTTTGCGACTCTTAAGATCCCTTTTACGTTGGACCGATGATTTCTCATTTCTTACTCCAGGGAGTTGTTCTTAGCAAACGTTACGACAGCACTTGTCGATACACGACAAGTCCCGGTCAGGGTCAAGATCCTTGATGCGTTTTTCGCAGCAGGAGAACAACTCGAGGTTTCTGACTTTCGGTGCTTATACCGCGAAGCCATGTCGATCTGTTTGGGAGAATTTTATGGAAGACTCTAAGACGTGATATCGAACTCGAACTGGATGGTAGTGGCATCTCTAATCAGTTTCACCAAACCGGTCCTGAACCGACCGGTCTCGCATAACGAACCTGGAGACGCCGCAATTCACGTGTCCATGGAACTTACACTGCATGCCCCCGACGTTCACCTGTACCACAAAGACAGTCTCTGTCAGGCTCGGATCGAGAAAGCTTCGAACAAGCTTTGCGATCTTCTTCCGGCGGGAACACGTGCCAGCAATTGTAGTTTGCGCAACAAATCATGACAGCATCAGAAAACGGTGTAAATAGTCTAAAAACATCATAATTGCGATCTCCAGGCATCATTTTTTGGTTGCAAAATCCACGTTAAAAAAAGAGGAGCATACAAAATGTACGCTCCCCTTTCGCGATGATCGACGATATCGACCGGATGTTAGGTGGCTCGGGATCAGTACCTCATCAGCTGATCACCATTGGCACCGAACTGCATGGCACTGAGTCCGCCAACGGCATTGCCTGACTGGCTGGAGTTTAGGATGTACCAGGTCCTGTCGCTTCCGCGATAGACACCGACATCCGTGCGTCCGTCACCGTCGTAGTCGGCCGGAACAGGCGTGTCGCCTGCCATACCGAACTGTACGCCGGAGAAGCCAGCGGTACTGCCGAGCATGTACCACGTGCCCGTCGACGGACGGAACACAGCCGCGTCAGCACGGCCGTCACCGTCATAATCGGCTCCAACCGGAATGTCGCCGTTCATACCGAACTGGACACCCGTAAAGCCGGCTGTCGAGCGAAGCATGTACCACGTGCCCGACGAAGGACGGAATACCGACACATCGGCACGGCCGTCACCGTCGAAGTCAGCCGCGACAGGAACGTCACCGTTCATGCCGAACTGGACACCAGAGAAGCCTGAGGTCGAGCCCATGATGTACCACGTGCCGTTCGACGGACGGAAGACCGCCACGTCAGCACGGCCGTCACCATCGAAGTCATGGCGGCAGGTATATCTGACGACATACCAAACTGCATTGCCGAGAATCCGCTGGTCGAGCCAAGGATGTACCAGGTTCCCGTCGACGGACGGAAGACCGCGGATCTGCCAGCACCGTCGCCGTCATAGTCGGCGGCCATCGGTATATCACCATTGGCTCCGAACTGGACGCCGCGCACGCCGCCAGCAGAGCCAGGGTGAGTAGTACCAGGTGCCGTCCGCTGGACGGAAGACAGCGATATCCGAACGGCCGTCGCCGTCGAAGTCGAAGCGTCGAGCCCGCCGACGGCGGAGGTGCCGAAGCCGACCGTTCAGGAACGTTAGTTCATTGAACAAGTTACCCGGCAGGAGCGGCTGAGCGTTAGAGTTCCACGCCCATGTTTAGATCGACGGTCAGCGTCCCTGGAGGTGTCGAGCCGGTCAGCGTCAGCGAGTTTATCATCATAACCGCCGTGTTCGGGGATGGGTTTTCCGTGACGACGATACTTGTTCCATAGTTGAACAGGCCTATGTTGTCGAACGACGGATTCGCCGGAAACGGACCGGGTTGACAAAGGTGCACGAACCTGCGGGAACCGTGATCGGAGCCAGTTGGATAGGGCCACGGTCAGCGGATCGGCCGGAGTGATCGAGAACGTAAACAGGTGTTCCAACCGGAATATTGCCGGTCACGTTCTTGCAAAGTTTGAGGATCGCCGGACGATAGATGAAATTCGTGAACTCGATCTCGGCAGTGGTGTTGCGTGCCTGAATTATTCCAAAACTGACCGGGACGACCAACGTACCAGAGAAACAGGGTTCGTCGATGTGAAAACAATTCACGCTCCACCCCGGTCCGGAGGTGTCTGGAAACGGCAAGAACGGCGTCGATGCCCGATTCGCGAAGTGCGGACCATAGTATTTAGCGTTATCGGCTGGCAGTGACACTGTGTTATTCGGCGATATGCCGAACTCAGCTATCAAGACGTTCGATCCGACGACCCATGTCCCTGAAACAAAAGCGCAGAATCCCGCCCTGAGCGGCAGGTCCGGCAAGCACGTCAAAACGAACGAAAGTGCGACCGTTCCGGGCAGCGGTCCCGTAAGTCCGCGAACAATGTACCTGAACATAACTCCTACAGGTAGATTTATCGGATCGGCGGTGATCTTACACACCTTGATACGGCCAGGCAGCGAGCGGTTGAAGAACCGACGGTCGTCTGGTTCGCCGCACCGCCGGCCACATTGAGATTGACGTTCGCGGCCCCTCCGTTCGTATTATTCGCCAGCGGCTGTCCATTCGCGTCAAAGCCAATGTCGGGAGACCACGAATTAAGTGCACTTGTCGGGAACGTCGTGACGTTTTCGAGCCGATAAGTTGCTTTGGCGAGCTCGGTTACCCACGCGGTGAATGGCGCCGCGGCGTTCAGTTTCGACCGCACCAACATCGCATATCGCTGGTCTGCTGGTTGGTGGCATCTGCGGGTCGTAACGCTCCACGCTGATCTGAAGGTGGGGCACACTGCATTATCACCCGTGTCTACGACCGCACTTGGCAGGATCGGGGCCATTGTCAATGTCGGGCCGCCGTTATTTGCAAGTGGGCCAAGATTGATCTGTGCCGGTGTCTTCATCGTCGCACTGCCGCAAGAAGCATCGTCCGCGATGTTAAATGGGATCCGCCGTTATGCTCCGTACACTCTGGGCCCGTTCCGCCGGCGACCAAAACTGTATTGAAGAGTGTGACCGCACCAAAAATGTTGCCTGACGAGTGATGAATTTGAATGAAACGTGGTGGCGGTTATTTGTCCGAGCGGCCCAACGTACAGGATCGCTCCACCCTGCACGAACTTGCGGAATTGGAGAAAAAAGCGTACTATTTGTCACGTTGATACCAGTACAGTACAGATCGCACCGCTAAAATTAACTGCAGAGTTGGCGATGAACGAGCTGCTATCGACGCAGATCGTGCTGCCAGTGTCCGCGAAGATCGCTCTCCCCACTCGCGGAATTTGAATAGAATGACGAGCGAGACATTGATCATCGACGAAGTGCTGACGTAGATCCTGCCTCCGACAGAACCAGGCCCTGCGTTTCCTGAGAATCTGGAGTTAGTGATGTTGGCGGTCGAGCTGACATCCATATTTAGGCCCCCACCAAAAGCCGACGAACCGTTAGCGATCGTCACAGCGTTTAGGTTCAATGTTCTGAGCGTACCGAGAGTCAGAACTCGAACGAGTTGTTGCCGCTGACTATTACAGAACGTCCCGCTCCGTCGATCGTAAGGTCCGAGATGATCGGCGGCAGCGCACTGCCTAAAAGAACGGTCCCGTTCAGGCTGAATGTGATCGTATCCGCCCCCGTGCCGTTGGCGTTCGCGGCGTTTATGGCCTCACGCAACGTGCAATTCGTAGCGTCGCATGTCCCGTCATCGGTGTCCGCAATGCTGTTGACGACAAAGTTGGTTCCTGGATGAGGAAGCGGTGCGTTGACGATCGCACTCTGAGGGATCGTTACCGTGATCGGTCCCGAGCAGAATCCGACCGGTACCGAAAATACCTGGCCGGGAGCACCCTGAACGGTGTAATAAAGAATCCCGTAACGTCAGGATCGGCCGGAAGGTCAGGGGTCATCCTGCCGGTCGTGGCAAGCGCCGCGAACTTGCAGATCTCGATCGTGCCCGTGCGGGTCGTCTGGTTGAAGAACGTCGCCACCGTCTGGTCGTTGACATCTCCCGCCGGTACCGCGACGACAAGCTGCTGAAGTGCCGGGTTAAAACTAACGAATCGATTGATCGGACTGAGATTAAACCCTAGAAGCGCCGTATTGACTCGAACGGCTTCGGTTATGGTCACATTGCCCGCCGCGACCTGTATCGGCGGCGAACATCCTCCCGCAGGCACCTGTATCGTTCCGTTGACGCCGGAGATGGTGAAATTGAAGATCGTTCCCGGCACGATCGGATCGGGAACAGGCCCGTTGTTTACGATATTCTTGCAGATCTCTATGTAGCCGGTACCGGCCGCGACGATATTCGAGTCCGTCGTGACCGTGCCGCTGACGCCGATGACCTTGCCCGAAACCGTCGAACCATGTCCGACACGGACAGAATCGCGTGCGATGATGTTGGCGTCGATCGAGGCGTTGCTGCCCAAGACGGCCGAACGGCTCGCGAAAACGTAGACATTCGTCGCCCAGTGCTTCTCCCGTGAGCTGTATCGATGAACTATCACGGGCCGTGAGATCGCCGTCAACACGGAACACAAAGCGTGCATTGGCGTCGCCGCCGGCATCGACTGTCATGCGGCCGGCAAGCGTGGCCGAAGCGATGCAGTAAACGCCGGGAGAGAAGGTTTGCCCGGCGAGATCGCCCGACACCTGAGAGCAGGGAAGCTGATCGACGGCGCTGAATGAGTCGAGCAGGTCGCGTTGTGCCTCGGCAGCATCGCTCGTGGTCAATGCATTTGCCGCGACGCCCAGAACCTCGCCGGCCGAGCCGACCGTGCCGCGGATCTCCGAGCCCTGATCGGTAACTCCGCTGCCACCGAAGACACCAAGATTTGACGCCGATTTCAGGTTCAAGGCGTAATTGAGCATTTCGACAGTCGCACCACCGGCGTTTTCTGGCTAGCTCGCCCCAACCGATGCCGACGGAGCGAAGGACCAGCCCAAAACAAGCAACGCAACCGCCGCTGCCGTCGCCAGGCCCAGAAACAGACGTACTTTCGACCCTATTTTCATTGATTCCCTCGCCAAATCGCAATATCGCCCTTAACGCAGACGGCGAAATTCAGATACCACTTTGAGCGATAGCGATAAACTTCGAATACCGCGGTTTTTCCTAAGAAAATACCTGCGATTGACAACGATTTCTTATTCCTTTATCAATTGAGCAGTAAATTTGTGGAAAACGACTTTACAACGGTCTTCGTAGCCCTGGGATCCAACATGGGCGATCGTGCCGGCAATCTGTTGATGGCCGTGCGCGGGCTCATGGAGGCGAGCCTCGTCGTCCACAAGCTCTCAGCCATCTACGAGACGGAACCGGTCGGCCTCGACGGCAGCCAGAAGTTCCTCAATATGGCGGCCGAGGTCCGCGTCATCAACGTCAGCCCGACGCAGATGATGGCACGCCTTCTGCGTATCGAATACCTGCTCGGCCGCACCGACAAATCGACAAAACGACCGCGAACGGCCGACCTCGACATCCTTTTCTTTGGAGATATACAGATGGAGTCAGAGTTCCTGACGCTGCCGCACCCGCGGCTTCACGAGCGAAGGTTCGTGCTGACGCCGCTTGCCGAGATAGCCCCGAACTTTGTCCATCCCGTTCTAAATCTCGAGATCGTCGACATTCTCGCCGGCCTCGACGACCCGAGTGAGGTAAAGAGGTGGAATCCAAACGCCGGTATCGAAATCCCGTAAGAATCCTGTTCTCAATGCTTATCTACTAGATTTATATCCGACAAAGGGCTAGACTTTAGGCAATTTTATGGCATATCTTCAGCCCGATAAGCCCGGCAAGGTCTACTTGCCCGCGATACGTTCAGCCAAGGATAACGGTGAAAAGCTGATCTGTCTGACTGCATACGATTACCCGACCGCTCGTATCGTGGACGAGGCCGGCGTCGACATCATTCTCGTCGGCGACAGCATCGGCAATGTCATTCACGGCTACGGCAACACGATCCCGGTGTCGCTCGACGAGATCACGTCGGCGTGTATAGCCGTCAAACGAGGCACGGAACGGGCGATGGTCGTCGCGGACATGCCATTCGGCACATATCACATAAACGAAGGCGAAAGCGTCAAAAACGCGCTCCGGCTGATGAAATACGGAGGTGCCGAGGCGGTCAAGCTCGAAGGCGGCCGCAACCGTGTGAACCTGGTCAAGCGGCTCGTCGACGAAGAGATACCGGTCGTCGCCCACATCGGCCTGACGCCGCAGTCGGTGTACAAAATGGGCGGTTACCGGGTCCAGGGACGGACTGCCGAGCAGGCAAAGCGCCTGATCGAAGATGCCAAATTGCTCGAAGATGCCGGTGCGTTTGCGATAGTGCTCGAGCTCGTGCCGCGCGAGGTTGCGGCCATGATTACCGCCGAATTGACAATTTCGACGATTGGCATAGGCGCGGGGCCGGACTGCGACATTCAGGTATTGGTACTGCACGATCTGGTAGGGATGACGTTTGGCCGCCAGCCACGTTTCGTCCGTCAGTACGCCAGCGTCCGCGACGTCATGACCGAGGCGATCCAGAATTGGTCGAAAGATGTCAGGTCCGGTGCCTATCCGAGCGATCAGGAGTCTTACGGGCTAACCGAGGAAACCAAGCGGGAGATGGCGGCAACCTAATGCAATTCTCTGAGAAAACAAGGCTTAGGATCGAGGAACTTTGTAAGAAAAACAAGGTTCGCGAGCTTAGTTTGTTCGGCTCCCGTGCCCGCGGTGAATCGAGCGAATCGAGCGACTACGATCTGCTTGTGGACTTTGAACCGAATTCCGGAATTAGCCTTTTTGAATTTTCCCGTCTCCAGATCGACTTGGAGGAAGCCCTCGGCAAAAAGGTCGACCTTGTTCCGAAACCTGGCCTAAAACCGCTGATCCGAGATAGCATTCTTTCGGAAGCCGAGATCATCTATGCGGACTGACGAGCTCTATCTCAGGGATATAGTCGCGGCCTGTGAGGCGATCGATATGTTCATCGTTGGTCTTTCGAAGGAAACCGTCTTGAGCACCGATCTTATTTTGAGTGCCGTTATTCGCAAGCTTGAGATCATTGGCGAGGCTTGCTCGCGTCTCGCAATTTCGCTACGCGAGAATCACCCGGAAATTGATTGGAAAGCAATAATTGGCTTTCGAAATATCCTCGCGCATCAATATTTTTCTTGCGATCTTGATATCGTATGGGAAGCTGCGAGCCAAAGAATTCAGCCTCTCAAAATTCAGATCCTGAATATTTTACAGACTGAATTCTCCACGAATAAGAGCCAACAAAAAAAGTGGAAATAATCAACCGCCGACAACGCATGTTCTCGATATCGCGCAAGTTGCGGCGCGAGGCGAAGACCGTCGGTTTTGTCGCTACGATGGGTGCCCTTCATGAGGGTCACATCGCACTCGTCAAAGAGGCCCGTGCGGCGTGTGACATCGTCATCGTCTCGATCTTCGTTAACCCCAAGCAGTTCAACGAATCGTCCGATCTGGAACGCTACCCCCGCGACCTGACCGTCGATGCCGCCCTGCTTGCGGAGTACGACGTCGACTATGTCTTCGCTCCCGAGTCGGGTGAGATCTATCCGGACGGATTCTCGACGTATGTCAATGTCGAAGGACTTGGCGACGTTCTGGAAGGAGTGTCGCGGCCCGGCCATTTTCGTGGTGTGGCGACGGTTGTGACGATACTTTTTAACACGATCAGGCCGGACCGCGCGTATTTCGGGCAAAAGGACGCTCAGCAGGTTGCGGTCATCAAGCGTCTCACGCTCGATCTAGGGTTTGAAACCGAGATCGTCACGGTTCCAACGGTACGTGAAACGTCGGGGCTGGCCCTGTCCTCGCGAAACGCACTGCTTTCGCCCGAGGAACGTGACAAGGCAGTCGTGATCATCGAAGCCCTGCGTGAAGCCAAGATGGCATTCAAGAAAGGCGAACGAAATGCGTCATCGCTCGCCGAGATCGTCACGCGGCGTCTCGCAGACCAGCCGATCGCGAGGCTCGACTACATTACCGTAGTTGACCGTGAGACCATGCAACCTATTGAAAAGATTGGGGATGACGAGGCTCTCATCCTGGCTGCGGTCCGCATCGGCGATGTGCGGCTGTTAGACAATGTCATCCTTAATCGAAAGCAGTAGTTTGGCGTCAAATTTGCATCCAAGTGAGTTGAAATGGGGCCGCGTCCGCACGCACTGCCCCAAAACGTATGAAAACACTTAGATCATTGGCTGCAATTACCTTGTTGTCGCTCGGTGCGGCCTATGCCGCATCCGCCCAGACGAACCTGACCTCACTGGACGGTTCGCGAGTCAATATCGAAGGCCAGAACGGCAAGGTCGTGATCTTGGCGATCGGAGCAAGCTGGCTCCCGCTTTCGGTCAAGCAGGCGGAATTCGCCAACGCGTTAGCCAAGAAATATACAGGCAAGGACGTCGTCGTATACTTCGTCGCGACGGACTCGACCAATTCGCGATCCAAGAACTACGCGACCGACGATCAGATAAAGAAGTTTGCGGCGACGAACAAGCTTAGCGTGAGCGTGCTGCGTGACTCTGACGGCGCCTTGACGCTCAAGAGATACAACATCGAACAGTTCCCCTCGTTTGTCGTGCTCGACAAACGCGGACAGCGATACGGCGATCCGTTCGGCGGCATAGACCCTAAATTTGACGTAACCGTTCCTATCTCAAAAGCGGTCGACAAACTGATGTAGATCCAACGCGGCTCGCTTTTTCAAACGGAGCGGGCCGCTTCCCTTCCCAATACGAGACTGTAAACAAGGCTGATCGGCAGACCGACGACATTCCAATAGTCGCCTTCGATGCCTTCGATGAACAGAGCAGCCTGCGCCTGAACGGCGTAGGCACCTGCCTTGTCGAGCGGATCGCCGCGAGCCGCGAGGAACTCGATCTCACGATCACTCATTGGTGCAAACTTTACGCGTGTCCGCTGGACACCTGACACGGTTCTCCCTTTGCTGTAAACAGCGACGCCGGTCAGCACCTCGTGCCAGTTGCCGGCGAGCATCCCGATCATCCGCACCGCGTCGGCGTGATCGACCGGTTTGCCGATCATTTGGCTTGCGACAACAACTGTCGTGTCGGCTCCGAGAACGATCTGATCCGGATACGACCCGGCGACGGTCGCCGCTTTTTCGCTTGCAAGTCGCTCTACGTATCGCTCCGGTGATTCGCCGGCCCGCTCGCTCTCGTCGATGTCTGCCGCGTGGACGGTAAAATCCCATCCGACCGACGTCAATATCTCGGACCTCCGCGGACTTGCGGACGCCAGGACCAGTTTTGGAAGTTCGATCATACGTTGCCGGGTGTTCTTAGCGTTTGCCCGTTTTCTCGTTTAGAATGATAGAGTATCGGCGGTAAATGACAAATGGAGGAACTGATACGAGCCGTACCGTCTCTGTTGGACGAGATGCTGCCGGACGGCTGGGACCGTGGGCCGCTCGTTTTCGCGGCGTGGCGAAAGACCGCGGGCGAACCGCTGAGGAAACGCACCTTGCCAGTCAAATATTGCGACCGCCGATTGACCGTCGCCGTTGAGGACCGTGTTTGGAAACGGCATCTCGAGGACCTGAGCGGCGACATTCTGTATCGGCTGAGCGCGTTGCTTGGGCACGGTGTCGTTACGTTTCTTGAATTTCGCGTTGATAAAGACGTCATTGAACGCGAAGCCGGTATGACCCCGAGGAATTCAGCGGAACGAAAGACGCGGATCTCAACTTCCCATCCGGCCTCTTCGGCCTCGGCCGCGATCGAGGACCAGACGCTTCGTGAGAGCTTTTTGGAGTTTGCGGCTGTAAGCCAGGCAAAAACCGACCGACAACAAGAACGAAATGGACGTACGACAGGTAGCTAAACTCGCACATCTCGAAATTACCGATGAGGAAGTCGCGATGTACACGCCTCAGATGGACGACATCGTCAGCTATATCGAGCAATTGAACGAACTCGACACCGGCGAGATCGAACCGATGCTCGGAGGCCTGACCGCCGAGGGCCAGGCGACCCCGTCCATACGCGAAGACGAGGTCCAACCGTCGTTGGGACAGAACGCGGCTCTGAGCCAAGCTCCGGCCGGCGAAGCAGGACATTTCAAGGTGCCAAAGGTCTTGTAGAAATGCTGGACCGATCGCATATCAAGCACAGCGTTATATTGGCAAGTTGTGTCCTGCTTCTTGCTGTGTTGATCTCAGGCTGCAGCCTTCCGAATCTCGAATCTCAGCCTTGCCGCGAGGCACGAGACACTGTTAGACAGTTTTATTCGTGGTATTTGGGTACGCCGGCCGCGGACCGTGACAATCAACCTGAAATATTCCGAAGACTCGTGTCATCGGATTTCACCTCGGATGCCGGGCAGGACGTTGATCGTTTTTTTCTTGATGCAAAACCGCCAACCACTTTTAAGGTCGGCTCTTGCAGGCAGCAGAACGATCAGCAGGTAGACATGCAAGTTCAGGTCTACTGGCGGGATGAACCGAAGGTGGTCCAGAACGAGGTCCACGTTGAAGTCGTGAAGGGATCCGCGGCTTGGTTGATAAAGAAGGTATCGAGATAGTTGATCCCGAAGCGGCGACGACCGTGTTTTGATCCAGATATTTAGTTCTATGACGGTAGTTAACGAAATCGAACGAACCCTGGCCGCGGGCGAGCGGCTAAATCCGCAATTGAACTCGTTCCTGTCGATCGAGCACGCAGCGGCACTCGCTCGAGCAGCCGAGTTAGACAGTGCAGTTGGCGATATGCCACTCAAAGGCCTCGCGGTTGCCGTAAAGGACAACATCTGCACCAAAGGCATGCGCACCTCGTGCGGATCGCGGATACTGCACAATTACAAGGCACAATACGACGCTACCGCGATCGAACGACTAAAGTCCGCCGGCGCGATCGTTGTCGGCAAGACGAACATGGACGAATTCGCGATGGGCTCGTCGAACGAATCGTCCGCCTTCGGTCCGGCCAAAAATCCATGGGACCTCGAAAGGGTGCCGGGCGGCAGCTCGGGCGGTTCGGCGGTCGCGGTCGCGAGCGGTGTGGTGCGGGCCGCACTCGGTTCCGAGACCGGCGGATCGGTCCGTCAGCCGGCTTCGTTTTGCGGCATCGTCGGACTAAAACCCACCTACGGACGGATTTCGCGCTACGGACTCGTGGCGTTCGCGTCTTCGCTCGATAACATCGGCGTTTTTGGCCAGACGGCGGCAGACGTGGCGGATGTTCTGAGCGTCATCGCGGGTCGCGATCCTCATGACGCGACGTCAGCAGATGTCCCCGTGCCCGACTACAGATTTGCTCTCGACGGTGACCTTAAAGGGAAGACGATCGGCGTCCCGCGAGCTTTGTTCGGAGAGGGACTCGAAGACGGTGTCCGCGAACTGGTACTCGGGGCCGTCGACCAGTACCGATCGCTTGGCGCGGAGATCGTCGAAGTCGAATTGCCCTACGCAAAATACGGCATCGCCGTTTATTACATCATTGCGACGGCCGAGGCTTCGTCAAATCTCGCCCGTTACGACGGTGTACGTTACGGGTTTCGAGCAGAAGAAGCCCCTGAACTGCGTCAGATGTACTTTAAGACCCGCGAAGAGGGGTTCGGGGCTGAGGTCAAGCGGCGGATCATGCTCGGCACTTACGTTCTCTCGAGCGGCTACTACGACGCCTATTACGCCAAGGCACAAAAGGTCCGCGCGCTCGTCAAACGCGACTACGAAACAGCTTTCGCCAAATGTGATGCGATCCTCACCCCGACGTCACCGACGGTCGCATTCAAGCTTGGCGAACGCTCCGACGATCCGCTCGCGATGTATCTGAGCGATATTTATACGGTCTCCGCCAACCTCGCCGGCGTGCCGGCGATCAGCGTCCCATGTGGGACCTCGAACGGATTGCCCGTCGGCCTGCAGCTCGTAGGCAACTTCTGGAGCGAGGACGTACTGCTCAATTTCGGACACAAATACGAAACCGCATTCCCCCTGACCGAACGCCCGTCCGTTTATGCATAGATCGGCTTTCTGCTTAAAAAGCCGTCGTACTAACCGCTCCGGGGCTTTGGTTTTCTGTGAAGAATGACGCGGACCTCATCCAGGGCGTCCGTAAATGCCGTCTTGTCGGTTTGCGGACTGCAGCGGACCGCACGGTCGTCGATAAAGGCGGCGACGCGCGGCTTGCCCTGGCCGACGTACACGTCGGCGTAGGGGAATTTATGCCGCTCAAGCCATTCGATGATCTTTATGCGCAGTTGGCCGGTGCTCAGCACGGTCGGCTCGTATTCGCCGCCCGAGTCCTGCGAACATCTCGAGCTGAATATGACGATGTCGGCGATCTCGGCAAGTTCTTCGGCAAACTCGAGGGCACCGGGCAGCGGGTCGCCGATATGGTCGTATCCCTGCCAGCCTTCATAACGTGCGAGCACGCCGTCGAGGTCGAGGCACACACGCGAACGCATCGTGCCGGCCGCCTTCTTCTTCTTGGCGGGCTTTGGCGGGGGATCTTTCGTCTTCGACTTCTTGAGCTTCGGCAGCTTTGACGGGCGCGTCGCCAGCATCACTTCGATGGCCTCGCCGCCGTCGAGCCACTCGTTCTCGTCGGTAAATTCGAAATTGTATATCCGCGTATAATGCGGCCGCGAATGGTGACGGCCGGGCAAACGCAGCGTGTACGGCAGGTCGTCGGGGCCGACCACGCGTTTGGGCGGAAATATCTCGGGCTTGCGCGGCAGGCCGAAATCCTGCCAATCCGAGCGCAGATCGTCAGCGAAATCAAACGTATCCGCTAACGGATACTCCTTGTCCAAGAGCACCCAAAGGTGGTATCCGCCGACCCCGTTCGAGTCCATCACCATCGGGTCCATCCCCTGTGCGCGGAGCTTGTTAGCCCATGCGAACAGCGCCGCCCGATTCGCCTCGACGATCTCGTCGGCGTTTGCTACCGATTCGTCATGCAGATCGATGTCGACCGCGAACCATTTACACGTCGAGTGGTCCGAGATCGAGAATAGCCCGATAAGATGATTTGGCGCCTTACCTGAGAAATGGCGTTCGAGCTTGGTGATCGTCACCATGTCGGTGCCGAGCTTGCGACGCTCCTTGATCGGCAGCATGACGACGCTGACGCGATCGTTTTTGATCGTGTACTGGCTCCAGACGTCGCGACGGTTGACGAGCCGCTCCATCGCCCACTCAGCAAGCTCCGGTGCATAGCGGATCCATTCCTCGGCTATCCACAAAAGCCGCTTGTTGCCGGCAAATTCGATAAAAGGGAGTGCCATTTACTTTCCCTGCTTTTCCCAGCCGCCGATAAAGTTTTCCTCGGCCATACGCTCGTAGTGCTTGCGTGCGGCGGCCTCGGTCGAGGCGATACGAATATCCCGTTCGAGAGGGTTTTTGCGGTTTGGGGAAAAGTCCGTTAGATAGACGACATAGGCCGGAAACTCGGGTCTTTCTTCCTTATTCGTCTTCCAGAGCAGGAGCTTGCGGACCATGAGATTGCCTTTCATCTCTTTCGTGTAGACCTCGCGTTCGAGGATCGTGCTGGGCTCGCCCGCCGGATCCTCGGCCGGTTTTTCGGCCGCCACGATCGGGGCGAGATCGGTAAGTTGGCGAATGTTAACGTCGTCGATCTCGGCATTTTTGTCGTCGCGCATACGAACGAACTGCGGCGAGATCACGCTCACCAACGGCATTCGTGAAAGCGCATTGTAGCGTTTGCCGTCCCACTTGAGCACCATGCGATTTACCGGCCCGCCGCGCGAGCTTTCTGTGATCAGGTCGAGACAGGACATCTCGATCACCGGCCCGGGCGAGACCATTTCGTAGGCGACGTAGTCGTTATTGACTGCCACGTAATCCGAAGGCACGATCCGCCGCTTCATCTCCTCGGCGATCGTTTTGCGGTCTTCCTCGGTAAAACCGCCGCCGACGCGCGTCAGTTCGTGAAATGTACCGTCGTTTCGCATCACCGCCACAAGCAAGTCGTGAAGCAGCCCCTTTCGCTCGTCGCTCCCTTCGGAATATCCGATGATCGCGACGTCAAAATTGTGCCGCAGCTTGACCTTGTACCAATTGGCCGTGTCGTGACGAAGCACAAGACCCTCTGCACCCTGGTCCATCACCCATACGGTGAGCAGCTCGAGGATCTTTTCGGTTTTGTCCGTTGTAACGTGCTCGACCACGTGGACCTTTTTGCCCTTGCCGAACCACTTGTCGAGAAGCGTGAATACCTTTTTCGTCGACTCGACCGTTTCGCCGTCGGCCTCGATGACGTCAAATACCGCCAGGCCGAGACGCTCCATGTCCGCCTCTGATTTCGGATTACGCAGCACGCTGACGACCTGGTGAATACGAAGCGACTTAGCGGACGGGTCCTGCAGATAGATCTCGCAGCCGAGAACGCACGACTTGACCTTGGCGGCCTTGAGCAGCTTTTGGGCTTCCTGAAAACAAGGAAGCCCCATCCTCACCGTCCCGCCGGGATTTACCGAAATGAGCCGGTCGCCGTTAAAAAAGACGATCGTGAGTTCGCCGTCGTACTTTCGCGTGACGGTGTAACCGCGTGCAGCGTGGATGCGTGGCACGTCCTGGGCCGCGACCGCCCGCATCTTGCCGCTCAGTACGCGTTTGTATTCCTGTGCCCGCGCTTGCAGCGAAGGGTCGGCCAAATGGACAGCATCCAGCGTATCGTAAACACCCTTCTTCCGCGTGACCCTTGTCTTATCGAAATCGAGGTTCACTCTTTGGTCTCCTTTGGCCTCTTCAACTCCATATTCGATAGCTGCAGAACGAGCAGGTACGAATCACCGTCGATCCGGCCCTCGAGAAAGGCGTTGTACGGCCTGCCGCCGCGATGCATGACTATCGGTTTATCGCCCTTTTCCCCGCCGCGGATCAGAAGCAGTGAATTGCGTTCGTCGAGCTCCTTTGCCATATCGTAGAGAAAATCGAACGTCAGCCCGTTGACATGCAGCAGTTGCCGCTTGTGCGTAAAGATGAACCGGTGTGCGGCCTCTTCTTTCTTTATGAATTTGCCGGACCAGCGAAGCGGTATATCGGTATGAATATTCTGCGGTTCCTTCTGACGCGGACGCCGATCGCGGGGCGTGCCGTCGGGATTTGTGAGCACCTCGATCTCATCGACAAAGTGGATGATGCCCTTTTTCGAAACATAGACCTTTGAAGTATCAGCGAGGAACATGCCAAATTCCTCGATATCTATCTCGGGGTCTTCTTTGACCAGTGCCTTGCCGATCGCCTGAAGCGTTTTGCGTTTTTTGAGCAGCGCATTGAGATCGTGGTCGATGTCGGTCTTGAGCAGCTTTTGCGTGTGCACGGGCTTGCCTTTGGCGTCGACAAAGGCGACCTCGCGCTTTGGAATGATCGCCTCGAACGCCACGACCGCGTCACGATTTTTCTGGTTGCTGATATTTATTGCCAACTTCCGCTCCCTCCGGCGTTACATAAAGTCAAAATCGATATCGTCGCCCGAGATCTCCTGCTCCTCGACCGAATCGAGCACGGCGACCTGGTTGAGCTTGGCGAACTGGAACTTCGCCTGCTTGCCGATGATCATAAAAGCGTCGGACTTGCTGCCGATAATGAACGCGTTGTCATACTCCGTGCCGCCGCGATAGCTGAACGGAAACCGGTAAATGAGCCCCGACGACAGGTGATCGAGCAAAAACTTGATGTTGCCGTCCTCGACGGGGTCGATCATGTAAACGGATTTTACGAGTTGTGAAAGGTAGTCGTCGATCTCGGCGATTTTGAGTGGGTTCGGTTTTGCGAATGACGATTCGACGGTCGGCAGCTCGACGCCTTCGAGATCGACGGCCTTTAGCGTGTTGCGCTCGACCGAGTTGCCTTTCTCGTCCAGGGTCGCGAGGGCCGTTCCGCCCTTGTCGAGCAGCGTCTTCCCGTCCGCCGCAAGCACCAGCAGCGAGGCCGGATTGCCCTTCTCATCAAAAGCCTCGATCTCGACCGAACCGTAGAGCTGATCGCGGTCGATCTTGGTCAACTGGACGGAGAATTCCTCGCCGTCAAGACTCAATACCAGTGCTCTCGCCATATTATGTCTATGATTTTAGGGGATTTCGGGGTTTTTCGGCAACAAGTTTATCACGCCTTTTTAGCCCGTTTTCTCTCCCGCTTTGGCGGCAGGATCGTTTCGATGACCCAATCGGGGTCGGCAAAATGATCGTTCACCTTTATGAGAAGCCAGTTCTTGGGGTCGCGGTGGATGCGCGTGAGGACAAATTCGCCCCGCAGCCTGAGGCCAAAAAAGGTCAAAGCGATCTTGCCTTTTTCCATTTGCTTGAGCGGATCAAGGAGCGTTTCGTACTTGCCGTTGTCCCAGATCCGCACGTCTCCGGCACCGTAGTTCCCCTCGGCGATATACCCCTCAAATTCGCCGTATTTGAGCGCGTGGTCTCCCACTTCGACCGCCAAACGCTTATCCTCCGGGTTTAGCGAAGGCCCTTTTGGAACGGCCCAGGACTTGTAAACACCGTCCATCTCGAGCCGCAGGTCCCAATGAAGCCGCGTCGCGTGGTGTTCGTGTACAACAAATCGTTTCCTGAACATAACTGTCCCGAGATTTTAAGGATATACGATTTGCCCGTGCCGGCAATGTCCGCCGTCTGACGCACCGTTCTCGCGGACAAAAAAGTATTTACAGCCTCCGCCCCTTTCGCATACCATAGCGATTGCCCGCGGTTTACGGTAAAGAACAAGAAGTAACTTTATGCATCAAGACCAGCCGACGTATCAAGCAAGCCCCGAGCTTGTCGCCGAGGTCCGCGACCATTTTCGCCGCGAGGCCGACACTAACTATGCAGATGAGACGATAGCCGCCGCGATCAATGGATGGATCGAAGATCGCGTCGAAAGGATTTACGATGACGCCGCCGAGGTCATCACTTCGCCGCACATGGCAGAGTCTTTGCGTTTTCGCGAGATCTTGGAGTCGGTAGCGAGTCCGGCGGCCGAGCCTGTAACGTCACCCGTCCCGGCCCCGGTTCCGGCTGCTGAGCACGTGAGCATCTTTAACGGATTTCGCACCTTCTCACCCGCAAAGCTCGGTGCGATGATCGAATACATCGCCCGCAGCGGCCGCGATATCTATAAGACCAATCTAAACAAGCTGCTCTTTTACAGCGACCTGACCTTCTATTTCCAACACGGCCACGGCATCTCGGGCGCCACATATCTCAATCTCCCCTACGGCCCCGTGCCCGACACAGTTGAAAAGGTCCTCGACGACCTCTCCGCCACCGGCAAGATCGCCCGCGTCCCCACCGGCGGCCCCGGCAGCAATGCCCAACTAATAAAACCCGCCGCCGCCGCGTCGAGCGTTCACGAGTCTTCTGAGCCCTGGCTCCCCGGATTCTCCGATCTCGAGATCGCCGAGTTGTCCGAAGACGAAATAAAAACCCTCGACTGGGTCTTCGACCAATACGGCCACCTCTCACCCACGCAGATCAGCGAACTCTCTCACCGCGAAAAAGCCTACACCTCGACCCGCCCTAACGAGCCGATCGCGTATGAGTACTCGAAGTTTTTTCTGAACTTGCCGGGCCACTGACCAAACTCCCCTCTCCGATGCGAGCAGGATTTAATCTCCATCAAGTTCGTATCACGGACCCCGCGACGATCGACGAGGCTGCTATCGAGGCTTCGCTCAGGGACGGAGCCCGCGTTATCGTCCAGTTTTCAAAGCCCTGTTTCGGCAGGCAGATGCTGGCCCGCTTAAACGAATTGTGCGAAAAATATGGGCCTGAATTCGAAGTACGCTTTTTTGGGTTTTATGGCGAGAGCTTTGATTGCGAGACAGTCCTCATGCTCCCAAACGTCAAGAGCTTGTCGGTGGATTGTTTGATACGGGCACATAATATCCCGGCGCTTGCGGATTTGCAGCAGCTTCACACCCTGCTCTTGGGTATTTACGAGATGAAAGAGCCTGACATCCTAAACGCCGCGAATTTCAGAAAACTTCGTCGCTTGATAATTAGCGAAACGCGTTGGAAACCATTGGATCTCAAGTACCTTTGCGATTTTCAGAGCTTTGAATTGTACGATAGGTGGTCATACCAAGAACATCGACTCCGTCGGCAATCTCAAGAATCTGGAGTATCTCGGCCTTAGTTCGATCAAACGCGTGGCTCTGAATTTCGTGAACGACCTCCCGCGTTTGAGATCCCTTGGAATTATCCTCGGCGGCCGGGAAAATATTAATGAGATCAAAGGAAACGGTATCGAAGAGCTTGAGATCATTTGGGTAAGAGGGTTTAATGATCTGCCGGACATCGGACGTTTTGAAAAGCTGACTACCCTGCATATAGAGGACCAGATCAAACTTGAACGGCTCGATTTCGAGTCCGAAATGCCTGCTCTGACAGAAGTTAAGATATTCAATTGTAAAAACCTGGCTTCCGTTACCGGACTGCAAAATCTTCCGCGTCTAAAGCAGATCCGGCTGGCAATGACAAAGATAGACGTTAGCGAGTTCGTAAAGCAGAGAATTCCCGCCACGCTCGAAACCCTAGCATTTTACACTGGCAAAAAGGGCTTGAACGATCGCATCCACGCCGAGATCCGCAAACTGGGCTATCGCGAGATCTGACACGCAGTCGATTCTCGAATCCAAAACTTGCACCTCGATAGTGTAAGAATGGGCGGTTCGGTCGACGATGAAACCGACATCATATGAGCCCTTACTTCATGTGCGCTTCTGCACAGTGCCTCCCGCAACCGAACGTCGTACCTATGCAACCATCTGCCATTGTTGACACAAATGGTAAAATGGAAGTTGTGGTCTGTTCGTAGCCATTTGAACCTTGATGGTTGATGGTTGCGAAGGCCGGGATCTTTGACAGGGAGAAGAAGTCTGGGGTCTTGAGTCTTTAGTCTTTAGCAGGAGCTGCGGCACTCGGGATGAGATGGAACACTTGGGAGAGTTGGGACGCCCAAGACCGTGGGTTGGATCGTCTTGTATTTGTACGTAGAGAGCGAACCACCCCGTCAATTCTGATAAAAAGCATCAGAATTGCCACCCCTCCTTGGTAAGGAGGGGAGCTTTTGGGTGTTCCGACGATGTTCGGGCACGCGCGACCGAGCGGGATTGGCTAAACTCAATGATTGCAGCGGTTACGAAAAAGGGATGCGGACGGGAAATTTTTGCGCAAACCTCGCGGAACGGAGCGATTTTGTCGCCGTAACCGTATTAACTGCTGCATTTACAGCGTTCCATGAGGGGTCGTGAACGCTTTGGAACGCGAACGGGGGATTCTTCGCCCTCGGCCGGCAGGAGAGAACCACCCCGTCAACCGAAGCGGTTGCCACCCCTCCTTCGTAAGGAGGGGAGCCGGACTTACGGATTGAGTTCGAAGAGCGTGGACTCGGATTGTTGGGGGATGGGTTTCGGTTTAGTAGCGGGGAGGATGTTTTGCCAGCGGGTGCCTTCTTCGAGGAGGCGTTCGATGTCGGCGACGGGCAGCGGTTTGGCGAAGAGGTAGCCCTGGCCGTATTCGCAGCCGAGTATTCGCAACTGGTGAAACTGGTGGATGCTCTCGATGCCTTCGGCGACGACCTTGAGGCGGAGGGCCTTGGCCAGTGCAATGACGGTGCGGACGATCTCGCCGTTCTCACTGTTCGTCTCCATGGCGCTGACGAACGAGCGGTCGACTTTGAGCAGATCGATCGGGAACCGGTGCAGATAGCTGAGACTCGAGTAACCGGTGCCAAAATCGTCGATGCTGACCTGCACGCCGGTCTTCTTGATCTCCTTGAGCATCGAGATCGCAGATTCAGCGTTTTCCATGACGGCGCTTTCGGTCAATTCGAGCTTTAGGGAAGCCGGATCGATGCCGGTGGTCATCAACACATCGGTGATCTGATCGACGAGGTTCGGATGTGCGAAATGCTTGCCAGACAGATTGACGGCGACGCTGAGAGGGCGGCCATTCGGAAATTCACGCTGCCATTTAGCAACCTGGGCACATGCGGTGTGCAGTATCTTAACGGTCATCGGCACGATCAGCCCGGTGCTCTCGCTGATCGGGATGAACTCGTTCGGCGGCACCAGGCCACGCTGCGGGTGATTCCATCGTACGAGAGCTTCAAAGCCCACCAGCGACGCCGTGTCGAGCCCGATGATAGGCTGATAGTAGAGTTCAAATTCGTTACGCTCGATAGCGAACCTGAGGTCGGTCTCGAGCTGCAGCCGCGTCATCGCACGAATGTGCATCTTCTGGTCAAAGATGACGTAGCTCTCGTCGTTGTCCTTGGCGTAGTACATCGCGATATCGGCGTCGCGAAGTATGTCTTCGGCCTCGACGTATTTGGAGTTGCCGTAGGCGATGCCGATCTTCACGTTGGTGAACACCTGGCGGCCGTCGAGCGTGTACGGTTCGGCCACACGCGTCGCCAGGCGTTCGGCAAATGCCGTAGCCTCGTTCTGCATCGTCAGGTCGATCAGGATGATGCCGAACTTGTCGCCGCTGAACCGGGCGACCGTGTCCTCGTCGCGGACCATTTGTGAAAGGCGTTTGGCGACGTTCTTGATCAGGCGGTCGCCCATCGAGTGGCCAAGGCTGTCGTTGATCGTCTTGAAACGGTTAAGGTCGAGCAGCAGGATCGCGAAGTTCACGTCCGTGTTGTCACGGCTCTGCTGCAAGAGCAGCTTTAGGGTATCGATGAAGTAGTTACGGTTCGGCAGGCCTGTCAGCGCGTCGTGATACGCGGCGTGGCGAAACGTTTCGTGGCTCTCCTGCAGGGCCTCGCTGCTGGTCTCGAGGTCCTCGACGTACTGCTCGAGAGTCTGCAATTTGGCCTCGGCAAATTCGGCGCGGATACGTTCGCTGGAGCGGGCCCTTTCGGCCGTCTTTTGAATGTCGTATTGGTATCGCTGATAGGTCCAGTAAACGAGGCCGAAAAACCCGGTGATGCCGGCGATCACATACAGTCCCATCTCGTCGAGGGCCGTGACCGCCAGGCCGCCGAGCACGCCGCTCAGCGAATAGACTATTGCCGAGTCGATCAAAAAACTGTCAAACCCGCGCCGCGGGTCCGCACGACGGCCGAATTTGAACAGAACGTAGTTGCACGCGGCGTTGCCCGCGAATAGGCAGACGGTGGCGACCGATACGAACCAAACTACGCTGACGATGTCGTGCCTCTGGGCGACCGCGTCGGACGAACCGAACAAGGCTACGGCCGCACGCCATGCGATCGACGCAGAAACAGCGGCGATCGACGTGCTTGCGACGACCTCGAGATAACGAGCTTCTCCGCGGTAGATACCGACGGCGATCCCGGTCGCGGCAAACGAGATCGCTGCTACGAATACGCCCATATCGCCTTCGTAGCGATAGGCCGCCAGGATGATCAGAGCGTTGAGAAGTACGAGATGGACGTCAAACTTCAGCGGATGGCTCTTGAGGAACGCCGCCAATGCGACCACCAGCACTAACATAACCCCGAGGCTCGGGTCAGCCTTGGCGAAAACAAGGCTCGACCCGGCCCAGACGAGCGCCGAAGCCGCGATCAGCAGAAGCGCCGCAAGACATAGATTAAAGATCGTGTCTTTTCGTTCCATCCGGTGAAGGATTCGAGGTTTTCAGTTGGTCGATCAAGAGAAGGGCAAAATGGCGGTGCAGGGACTAATATACAGAACCTGCCAGACATAGTTTAACTTACTATATCGTTGTTAATCAACCGTTTATTTTGGAAACTTATGCGCGGCTTTGTGCTCAGGCAACGTGTAGTCGGGGAGTAGCCGGGGGCGGCGGGACGAAGCCGGAGGCCGCGTCGGGCAACAGATCCTGCCAGCGTGCCTTTTCGCTCAGGAGGCATTCGACGTCAGCGATCGGAAGCGGCTTGGAGAACAAATAGCCCTGGCCGAAATCGCACCCTAGCGTTCGCAGCCGGTGATACTGATGCAGGGTCTCGATGCCTTCGGCGACGACCTGGAGGTCGAGCGACTTTGCAAGCGAAGTGACCGTCTGTACGATCTCACTGTTCTCTGCGTCCGACTCCATCGCACTGACGAACGAACGGTCGATCTTGAGCAGATCGATCGGAAAACGGTGGAGGTAACTTAGGCTCGAATAACCTGTGCCGAAATCGTCGATACTTATCTGGACTCCTGTTTCCTTGATCTGCTTGAGCATCTGCGTGGCCCGCTCGGCGTTTTCCATGACGGCGCTCTCGGTCAACTCGAGCTTGAGCGACAAAGGGTCTATGCGGGTCGCGTCGAGTACTTCGCGGATCTGCTCCACGAGGTCCTGGTGAGCAAAGTGCTTTCCGGACAGGTTGACTGCCACGCTGAGGGGCGACCGGCCGTGGGCGGACGACTGCCAATCGGCTACCTGGGCGCAAGCCTTATGAAGTATCTTGACCGTCATCGGTACGATCAGCCCTGTACTCTCGCTGACAGGTATGAATTCGTTAGGGCCGACAAGGCCGCGTTTCGGATGATTCCATCGAACAAGGGCTTCAAACCCGACAAGCTGAGCGCTCTCAAGACTGATGATCGGCTGGTAATAGAGCTCGAATTCGTTCCGTTCGATCGCAAACCTAAGATCGGTCTCGAGTTGCAGCCGCGTGACGGCACGGATGTGCATGTTCTGGTCGAAGGTACACGTACTGTCGAGATTTTCTTTGGCGTAGTACATTGCGATATCGGCATCGCGAAGTATGTCCTCGGCCTCGGCATAGTTCGGGTTGCCGTACGCGATGCCGATCTTGGCATTTGTGAAGACCTGCCGGCCGTCCAAGGTGTAAGGCTCACCTATACGCCGGTTGATGACCTCGGCAAATTCGGGAGCCTCCTTCTCGAAATGCAGATCTTTGATAATGACGCCAAACTTGTCCCCGCTGAACCGGGCGGCCATATCGCCGTTCTTAACCATCTGACCGAGGCGTTTGGCAACATTCTTAATGAGCTGGTCACCGAGCGTATGGCCAAGGCTGTCGTTTATCGTCTTGAAGTTCCGGAGGTCGATTATAAGGACTGCAAAATTGCAGCCTTTGTTCGCGCGGCCCGCATCGAGCAGTTCCCTAAGTGTATCGATGAAATAGTTGCGGTTTGGCAGCCCCGTCAGCGCATCGTGATAGGCCGCGTGGCGAAAGCGTTCGTGGCTCTTGCGCAGCGCCTCGCCGCTCTGCTCGAGTTCGTGAATGTAGTGTTTGAGTTCGACGACATGTTTCTCTGCTTCTTCGGCACGCTGGCGTTCGGCAAGTTGGGCCATTTCGGCCGAGCGTTTGACGTCTTCGATGAACCGGCGGAATGTCAGGAACATGATTCCGAAGAACGCGACCACGGCGGCCAGCATAGGCAGATTTATCTGCTCGAGCGCCTTTACAAGAAGCCCCGCCATGATGCCGCCTGCGAGATACATGATCATCGCGTCGACACAGTTCTCGCTCCACACTTTCCAAACTGGACGAGCGTTCTTGATAGCGGAGTACGTGGCCACAAGGACCGAGTTGGCCGCAAAGAGCAGCGACGCCATTGCGAACAGCAGCCAAACGAGATCTGTAATGTCGCCTTGATGGACGATCGGCTGGAACGGCCCGAAGATGGCCATTGCCGCCTTTGTCGCCGCAAACACGCCGATCGCGGCTATCATTATGTTGGCAAATATCGTTTTTGGCTTTAGCGGGACGCCCTGTCGCCTCATATTCAATGAAGCAGCGGCGGTCTCGACAGCAGCGATCAGCACCGACACCTGGCCGCCGTACATCAGGATCGAGAGGATAAGCAAGGCGTCGGAGATCGTGAAATGTATGTTCACCCGAGGAAGCTGGATCCGCAGGAAACAGCTCGAAAACACCGTCAGCGCGGCGACTGTCAGCACACCGCTGTTTATGCTGTCGGGTGAAAGGCCGGTGATCGCCCATGCGAAGGCCCATAACGCCAGCGGGAGGAGCGCGAGTATAAATAGATTGGGATATCTCTGATTGACTTCCATTTACGAGCCGAGGGAACGGGCAAGCGATGGGATCGGCGTGTTGACTGAGGTTTCTGACTCGAGCGGTACATTGCCGACTGATATTCGGCGCACCAGTAGAGTATACTAAACATTGTTTCTAAATCACAAACACTTTTATTGGAGCGAAATACGCGACAGTGCTGCTTACCGGCCGGCCTGACATGCGCAAAAAAGCCCGGGACTATAATTGTTCCCGGGCACTTGAAAGTACTTTCTCACAGGCTATATATAGATCCTTGCGTATTCTTCGCCCTCGATAAAATCGGCCTTAGCGTAGATAGAGGAAGCAAATGGACGTTGAGTATGCAGAAAGCCGCAGAACGCTCTCGAGCCTAACGAGAGCTGATGGCAAAGGGACACAAGGCACTGCGTGCCGATCCCACGTCCGCGAGCCGCTGGATCCACCCACAACCCCTCGCCATATATGGCTTCAGGGGTCACGCTGACAATATCGGTCTTAAAAATGAGCCGATCGTCGTCGATCCATACCCAGACCCTGCCCTGATCAACTCGCTCGGCACATCGAGACCGAAAGCCCGCGGCATCGTCCTGCAACGGGTTCACACCTGTTTCTTCGATGACTATCCGAGCATGGACAACGACTATGTGGTCGAGGTCATCGCGTGTCGCGACCCGCAGGCCGTCGATCAGAGCGATCTCGGCTGGAAATGATCCGCTTGAACGGATCAAACGATGCCGCGAGAGCGTGGGTAGCGGAATCCCGGGCTGGAAATGATGCCAGAACGTCCTGAGCATGTTCTCTTCCGCGAACAGCATATTGATGTCCGGACACTCTTGAGCACATCGGGCGAATGCGATCGCGGCTTCCGCGGTCCGCGCTTCGAACAGGAGGTTTCTCCCGATCATGGCCACACCTGTGAGGTCGCCGGCCAAGCTCCTGCAGCCGTAGAACCGACCCCGGTGTTTAGTGCTGACGATACCGTGGTCCAGGATCCAGCCTGCGAGGATCACCGTATCGAAAGGACGCTCTGCCAGGAACCCTAACACTTCCTGTCGATCCTCGTCGGTGAGCTCGGTTGCGACAGCTTCGCCGTCACTACTTGCCCAGACAGCCGGGCGAGGAGAAGGCTCCTGGCACGTACCTGTAATCATTCGTATCCCCCCAATTAGCTACGAAATACCGATGCGAATTTGTCTTAACGTCGGATAGTTGGGCGATACCCCGTCTCAATGCATGGACGGGGTATTGTCGCCGTTAGCAATGACCCTGTTGGACATTGACTGGGCGTTGTCGCTGACCAAGAGTCCGTCGCTAACCAGTAGGCCGTCGCTGACAAGCAGGCCGTCACCGATCACCGCGTTGTCGAGGAGAGGTGTCGAGGCTCCGAACAATTTGTACGAACCCATTGGCGTACCTTGGTTCATCTCGGCAGTTCCCGAGACCGGCTGCCCATCCGCGAGAACCGCGCCGTCGCTGACCAGGAGGCCATCGCTCACCAGGAGGCCGTCGCTAACAAGCAGTCCGTCGCTGACCAGCAAACCGTCACTGACGAGCAGTCCGTCGCTGATAAGCAGGCCGTTCGCGTAGAAACCCTGATATTTCGCGATCACGTCAGTACCCGTCCAGGTGCCATAGCTGCCTATCAAGCCGCCGGCCCACTGGAATCGAGTTCCTGCGATCGTCGATGTGTTTTCCGGAATATTGCTACTGGTGAGCATCCACGTGCCCTTTGCTGGTGCGCTTCCCAGATCCTGGCGGATGTTCCGGGCCACACGCACGGCACCTTCGACATTCAGTTCTCCGGCGCCCTGCTCGAGGACGTTGAATCCGGCGAGCGGCTGGGCGGTGTATTCGAGGATCATCTTGACCATGTTCGGCGTCAGTTTCGGATTGGCCTGGAGAAGCAGAGCGGCCGCACCCGAGACGATCGGCGTCGCCATCGACGTTCCCGACATGTACATCGTCTTTCGCTGGTCGTTAGCACCGTTGTCATTCGTGAGCTGCGGAGCCGTCGAAATGATCTCGTTGTTCTTCGCCTGTGCCCCAATGAGCTTGTTGCCCGGTGCAACTAGATCAGGTTTGATCAGATTGTCGTATACCTTATTGCCGCCAGCATCCGTGTAGTAGGAGCGCGTTGGGCCGCGCGAGCTGAACGTCGCGATGCCATCGTCGTTGCGGGCATCGGTGCCGAATGTATTGGCGGCACCGACGGTGATCACCGAGGGGTCGTTCCCCGGGCTGTGGATCGCTCCATAGATCTTCTGTCCACTAGAATTCTTACCGCTGTTGCCGGCGGCCGCGACGACTACTACGCCGGCAGCGGTGAGTTGTCGTACCGCACGGCACACAGGATCATTACGCCAGGTTTCGATCGAAGGCATTCCAAGGCTCAGATTGACGACCTTGATGTTATAGGTCGACTTGTTCGCGAGGATCCAGTTCAAACCGTTGATCAGTTTTGCTGTCGTCGCGGTTCCATTTTGGTCGAGAACTCGAACGTTGATGATCTTGGCGTTCGGCGCGACGCCCGTGTAGTTTGCGATGTACTGATTGTCGTTACCGTCGGTCGTCTTGTAACCGCCGGCGGCGAGTGAAGCGACATGGGAACCATGGCCATACTCGTCATCGGTAAGGTGATCGTCACCCGAGAAATCGATCTTATAAACGATCCGCTTATTGCCATTGGCATCCACGAACAACCGATGGTCGTCTCTTACGCTCGAATCGACGATCGCGATCCCTACACCCGAACCATCGAGGACTGGCGACAAAAGATTTAGGACCGGCAACTGCGTAACAGGTGCGAGAGGAGCTGCGCCGAGCATTCCCCGAACGAGGGAAGCACCAGTCGTGGTATCGACGTGGCCAAGAACCTCTACGTTGCGCTCGAGCGAGAGATGCTTTGCGCCGCGGACAGCCGCGATCTGCTCTGCTACCGAGACAGGAAGCTCGATCGCTAACATGTTCAGAGCATCGGCGTGGTCTGTGATCGCAACGTTATTACGCTCGAGAACATTAAGCAGATCCGGGTTTTTGATATCATCCGACTGCAGGATAACTCGCACGGTCTTGCCCTTGTCGGCTCCGTTCACGAGGTCCCTGAGATCCGGCGAGAGCTTGTCACCTACGAAAGAGTCGTCATCTTTACCGAGTTCAACTCGCTCGAATCGCGAACGCAGGCGGCTGTCACCCGCGATCTGCTGTTGGAACGTAGCGCCGTCGGCCGCAGTCATGACGCGGATCTTGTTATCTACGAGAGCCTTGTAGAGCCTGGAAGCGACCTCCTGACCGAAAACGGGAGTTACGCTCGAAAAACCGGCGATGTCATCGAGATAGACGACCTTTTGGGCCTTGGAGCGGGCTACATGATCGATGATGCGTTGGACGATGGAGCCGATCTCGCCCGGGCTGGAGGCCGTACCGAATACGGCATTCCAGTTGACGCGATAGACTGTGGTGCCGGGGTTTGTCTCGGAAAGTCGCGATACTACAGAGCCAAGAACGGCTTCGCGGGCATAGCCCTGATCGTCGATCAAAACCGGGTTTTTGCCTGTGGCCGAAGCGAGGATCCTGGCGATCTGGCGGGCCTCGTCGCCGTATCCAGCGTCGGAACTGCCGTTCACTTCGAGAAGATAGTCGCCGCCGTTTGCATCTGAAATACGAGCATTATCAGCCAGGGCAGGCATTTTTGCGGCCTGTCCGAAGCCCAGCGTTGAGAATAGTAAGGCAAAGATCAGCAGATGTGCTGTTACTATGGGAAGTCGTCTTTCTCTCATATTCATTCGGTGCTCTATCGAGCTGTCTAATGTCACGAACGCTCCAATGGCGTTGCGACACTATCTGCAACCACCGTGCCAAAGGCGAAAACACGCCAGAAGGCCCTAAATTACTGGGTTTCGAGATCGCCGTGGGGGATCGGACATTCGATCAAACGGCGTCAGTGTCAACCTGACCGATTAGAATTCGGTCAGATTGAACGAAAAAAGACGCCTGTCGGTCGAACAGGCGTCCTGAGGAGAAAGAATCGATCCAATGATCGTACTATTGAGTGATGCCGACCTGCGTCAGCGCGTAGGCGTAGTCAAACGCAACCTCCTTAAGCCGGTCATATCGGCCCGACGAGCCGCCGTGACCGGCGCCCATGTTCGTCTTGAGCAAAATAACATTGTCGCCGGTTTTCATCTCGCGGATCTTGGCGGCAAACTTGGCGCCTTCCCAATAGGGCACCTGGCTGTCGTTGAGTGAGACCTCGATCAGCATGTTTGGATAGTTCTGGGCCTTGACGTTGTCATAAGGTGAATATTGCACCATGTAGTCCCAGTCCTTCTTGTTGTTGGGATTGCCCCATTCGATCCACTCCTCGGTCGTAAGCGGCAAACTGGCGTCGAGCATCGTATTCATCACATCGACGAACGGGACCTGAGCGATGACCGCGTGAAAAGTCTCGGGCGACTGGTTCACAACGGCTCCCATCAACAAGCCGCCTGCCGAACCGCCCTGAATTACGAGCTTATTGGCAGAAGTGTACTTGTTGGCGATGAGCCATTTGGCCGAGTCAACAAAATCATTGAACGTATTCATCTTTTTATACATTCGGCCGTCCAGACGCCACTGTTCACCGAGATCGCCGCCGCCGCGGATCTGTGCGATCGCATAGATCATGCCGCGATCCACAAGACTGAGGCGGGATGAGGAGAAGTTGGGTGGTGAGGAAGAACCATACGAACCGTACGCGTTCAAGAGCATCGGCGAGCTGCCGTCGAGTTTAGTGCCCTTTTTCATCATGACGATGACCGGCACTTTTACGCCGTCGCGTGCAACGGCCCAGACTCGGCTTGTTTCGTACTTGTTCTTGTCGTAACCCGAGGGTATCTCGTCCTGCTTGAGCAAGGTGCTCTTTCGCGTAGCAAAGTCGTACTCATAAACCGAATTCGGCGTGATCATAGACGAATATCGGTAGCGAATGACAGGTGTGTTGTATTCAGGGTTCGCGCCAAGTCCGATCGTGTAGACGCTCTCCGGCGTAGCGATACGCGTGCCGCCCTTATTTCCGGCTTTGTCGATCACGCGCAGGTACTCGAGGCCGTTCTCCTTTTCAGAAACGATGATAGCCGTCTTGAAAAAGCTGATCCCATTGATGTGGACCTTTGGATCGTACGCGATAAAGTCGGACCAGTTCTTTTCCGAGGGGTCGGAGGCGGGAGCCTTTACGACCTTGAAATTCTCCGCGTCTTTGTTCGTCACGATATAGAAGGCGCCGTCGTCGTAATCGGCGTTGTACTGGTGGCCTTCGCGACGAGGCGATAACATCTTCCATTCGCCCGTAGGGTTATCGGCTCTCAAATAGCGAAATTCGTCCATTGTCTTCGCGCCGGAGCCGATGAATAACATTTTCTCGTCGCGCGAGCGGCCGATTCCCGTGTTGAATAGAACGTCCTTTTCCTCGTAGACGAGGACGTTGTTGTCCGAGCCGACCGAGTGGCGCCAGATCTTATCTGAACGCTTGGAAACAGCGTCTTCCTGGCCGATAAACAGGTATTTGCCGTCGTTCGACCACTCGACGCTCGTGACGCGTTCCACTTTGTCAGGCAGCATCTCGCCGGTCTTAAGATTCTTGATGTGGAGCGTGTATTGGCGGTAGCCGGTCGTGTCGGTTGCGTAAGCGAGCAAATTACCGTCATCGCTCGGTGCAAAGTCTCCGATCGCGAAGAACTTGAAACCTTTGGCCATCTCGTTTTGGTCGAGAAGGACCTCCGGCGACGATCCGTCCTTCGAACGGCTGCGAAGATACGTCGGATACTGTTTGCCCTCTTCTGTCCTGGTAAAGTACCAGTATTCACCGCGTTTATAGGGCACGCTGGTGTCGGTCTGCTTGATGCGGCCGATCATCTCCTTGTACAGCGCATCTGCGAACGGCTGATGCCGGCCCATGAACGACTCGGTGTACTTATTGTTGTCCTCGAGGTACTTGATGATCTCCGGATCTTTCTGCGCATTGCGGTCACGCAGCCACGCATAGTTATCCGTGATCTCGTATCCGTGGATCTTTAGAACCTTTGGTACCTTTTTTGCGACGGGTGGTTTCATATCTGTCTGGGCAGCGATGGTCATATTGCCAAAAGTTAAAAAAGTAAGCACAAAGCAAATGCTCGATAATACCTTCATGCGTGTAAAACTCCTTGGGATCAATAGTATGGATGTCTGGATGATATTTTAGGCTCTCCACGGTTTTTATACAACGAAGCGTCAATGTAAGATGTTAGGGATTTGACCGCCGAAAGTCCTTTTTCATTATACGGAGTGCAATGCATATGAAAGCTCGTCGTGCGTATCGTTTTGCAAATTATCTGGGTTTGGCCGCCGCCTTATTCGTCGCTTTTGCCGCTGTTCCTGTTCGATCCCAGCAGTTCGATCCGAGCACCTTTTCAGGTCTTCAGTGGCGGATGATCGGGCCGTTTCGCGGCGGCCGTGTCAATGCGGTGACGGGCGTGCCGGGGCAGTCGAATACGTTCTATTTCGGTTCCGTTGGTGGCGGCGTGTGGAAGTCGAACAACTCGGGCCGTACGTGGAATCCCATCTTCGACGACCAGCCGGTCGGTTCGATCGGGGCCATTGCGGTTGCGCCGTCTGCGCCTGACACCGTCTATGTCGGCACGGGCGAGGCCGATATGCGCTCACAGATCTCGTACGGCAACGGAATGTACAAGAGCACCGACGGCGGCAAAACATGGAAGCACATCGGCCTCGAGAACACACGGCAGATCGGCCGCATCGCGGTTGATCCTAAAAATCCAAATGTCGTCTTCGTCGCCGCTCTGGGACACGTTTATGGCCCAAATCCTGACCGCGGCATCTTCCGATCAAAGGATGGCGGAGCGACTTGGCAAAAGGTACTCTTCAAGAACGAAAACGTCGGCGCTATTGACGTAACGTTCGATCCGACGAATTCGCAGATACTTTATGCCGCACTTTGGAACACGCGCCGGCCGCCGTGGAGCATTTATCCGCCGTCGTATGGCGAAGGCGGCGGCATATTCAAATCTACGGATGGCGGTACCACATGGACGCAAATGGACAAGGGCATACCGACCGAAGGTCAGGGCCGCATCGGCCTCGCGGTCACGCGTACGAACCCAAAACGCATCTATGCGATCGTCGATGCAAAGGCTGGCGGGCTGTTTCGCTCGGACGATGCCGGGGCTACATGGACGCTAATTTCGGACCAAAAGCGGATTTGGGGCCGCGGCTGGTATTTCTGCAAGGTGGTCGCAGACCCCAAAAATCCGGACGTCGTTTATGTTTCGAACACTTCGGTTTACAAGTCCATCGACGCCGGCAAGACATGGACGGCCATAAAAGGCGCTCCCGGCGGTGACGATTATCATCAGCTTTGGATCTATCCGGACGACCCTAACCGGATGATCCTTGCAAGCGATCAGGGTGCGGTCGTCAGCGAAGACGGCGCACAGACCTGGAGCTCATGGTACAACCAACCGATCGCACAAATGTATAACGTGGCGGCTGACTACCGCTTTCCGTACTGGGTAAGCGGCTCTCAGCAGGACAGCGGTGCGGCGGCGGTAGTCACTCGCAGCAATCACTCCGAGATCTCGAACCGTGACTGGACCCCGGCGTGCGCCGGCGGCGAATCGGGTTACACCGCACCCGACCCGCTGCATCCGGACATTCTCTTCGGCGGGACCGTAACGCGATGCAACATGGTGACGGGCGAGACGGTCAACGTTTCACCCGAACGCGGAATGACCGTTCCAGCAAGGCATACATGGACGCTGCCGCTCGTCTTTTCTGAGGCCGACCCGCGGGCACTTTATTTCAGCAACCAGTTTCTTTTCAAGACCATCAACAGCGGTGAAAGCTGGTCCACGATCAGTCCCGACCTGACACGAGAAGATCCCGGCGTCCCCGCAAATCTGGACGAAGCGACCGCAAAGGACGCCCCGGAAGGCAAACGCCGCGGCGTAATTTACTCTATCGCGCCGTCGCCGTTGCGTGCAGCTACCATATGGGTCGGAACCGACGACGGCCTGATCCACAGGACGGATGACGACGGTAAGACCTGGAACAACGTCACCCCGCCGGAGCTGACCCCGTGGAGCAAGGTTGTCATGCTGATCGCCTCGCATTATGACGTCAACGCCGCGTACGCAGCGATCGACCGGCATCGGTTGACGGACAACGAACCTTACATATATAGGACACGGGACGGGGGCAAGTCGTGGCAGTTGATCACGAACGGGCTCGCTAAGGGTGTTTACATGCAGAACGTCACCGAAGACACGGAGCGTCGCGGACTGCTGTTCGCAGGTTCGGAGCTGAGTCTATACGTCTCGTTCGATGACGGCGATCATTGGCAATCGCTGCAGCTCAATATGCCGCACGTCTCGATGCGCGACCTCGCGGTTCACGGCACCGATCTGATCGTCGCGACGCATGGCCGTGGATTCTGGGTCCTGGACGACATCACGCCCCTGCGTCAGATCACGGCCGAGGTCGCTGCGTCGAGCGCATTCCTGTTCTCTCCCGAGGAAGCGTACAATCTGCCGCAGCCGACCGAGAACGGAACTCCTCAGCCGCGCGACGAGCCGTTGGCTGAAAACGAGCCGTACGGTGCGATCATCGACTACTACCTCGGAACAAATGCGGACAAAGTCGCTGTCGAGATACTAAATCCTGCGGGCGAGAGCATCCGCCGCTGGTCGAGCGACGACAAGTCAACTCCGGTCGATCCGGACAAGCTCGACATTCCCGCGTTTTGGGTCAAAGCGCCGCCGACACTGTCCACCGCGAAAGGCATGCACCGCTGGGTTTGGGACCTGCGTCCTACTCCTCCTGCAGCACCGGCTGGGGGCGGCGGGGGCGGAGGATTTCGTCGTGGAGCGTCGAGTGCGCTGCCGGGGATCTACACGGTCAAACTGACAGCGGGCGACCGTACATTCACTCGCAAGCTGGTGGTAAAGATGGATCCGCGAGTAAAGCCCTAAGCGGCTGAAATTAATTCGGCGCGTTTGGGCAGTCATTCGTTCGCCGGTCCTTCGTTAACATTCTCTCTCCTTGCAACGTCTTTAATGTCGGGACGATACTGTCGTCCCGCATCTGATGTTGGTCTCTTCCCGATTTCGATGATCAAATGTCCGAAAACGAGATGACGGGAACACCATTTATGCTCTTCAGGAGCGGGTCGGCCTTGGCGCCTACGATGGTCGAGGAATGCTCGAGTTCGGAGCTCATAGAGCTGATCGCTTCGGGTGACCAGGAGGCCTTTGACACTTTCTACCGTCGGTTTGCCCCGATGGTGCACGGTATAACGCTCTCGCGCGTCCCGCGAAACGATGTCGATGACCTGGTGCAGGAAGTTTTCATATCAGCTTTCCGAAATATCCGCACTCTTCGCGATGGGAATGCCATTGGTGCTTGGCTCGCGACGATAGCCCGTAACCGGGCCGCGGAGTACTTCAGACGTTTCAAACCTGCTGACCAATTGCCTGACGATCTAAGCCATTGCGACCCGGCACATGCAGAAGCTGGCGAGATAATGTCCGCGATCCGCAATTTGCCCGACTCATACCGCGAGACACTTGTGCTGCGACTGGTCGAGGGTATGACTGGCCGCGAGATTGCCGATCAGACCGGAATGACGCCCGATTCGGTCCGCGTCAATCTTCATCGGGGGATGAAGCTGCTTCGCCAAAAACTCGGGCTTGAGGTGGTCAAATGAACAAAGAATATCTATGGGACAAAACCGGACACGATCCCGAGATCGAGTCATTGGAAATCGCCCTCGCACCGCTTCGATTCAGGGTATCCAAGGCACCGGCATTGCCTACAGGGATCGCATCGGCAGCCGAGGTCAGGCGTCCGAGCTGGTTTCGTCTCGGCTTCGCCGTGGCTTTTGCCGCGGCCGCGGTCGCAGTCGGTTCCGTTACGTGGTTCCTGGCCCCGTCGCGGGATGTTGTCGCCATGGCGATCGCAGACAGAGCTGTCGATGGGTTGCAAACGGCCTTTGGACCACTTGACGACAAGATGCAGGCGGCGAGACGCGAGACCATACTTGTCGAAAACACCATGCCCCGGACCGGTGTCCGAAAAGGTGCCCAGAGAGCCTCGGCGACGGGTCAGAGGCCCATAAGCCGGCCTGCGATCCTTACCAAAGACGAAGAATATGCATACGGCCAGCTAATGCTTGCGCTCACCATCACGAGTTCGAAGCTAAAGATCGTGCACGACGCGATCGCCGGCGACGCGCAACAGAGGCTGAGATCGGAAAGGCCCCGGGATCGCGATCAGAAGTGACCGCTTTTCTTAGGAGTATTGAGTAATGGAGAAAACTATCATGAGAATTATGAAATTTGCACTGCTTATTGTCCTTGCATCGGCGCCAATTGCCGTTAATGGACAGAGTGCTCGGCTCAATTTTGAGAAGCTTAACGGACTCGAAACGAAAGCTCGCGATGTCGTCGAGGTTAACGTCGAGGGAAAACTGCTCGACATGGCCAAGCGGGTCCTGGCCAAAATGCAAGATCAGGACGCTAAAAAGGTTGCCCAGGCCATCAATGGCCTACAAGCGATCTATGTCCGGGCTTACAACTTTGAAAAAGAAGGTGAATACAACCTTGCCGACGTGGACGAGATACGCGCGCAGCTTCAGGCTCCGGGTTGGGAAAAGGTCGCCAATGTACGCAGCAAACGCAACAATCAAAAGGTCGATGTCTTCACCATGTTCGAGGGCAGCAAAATGAGCGGTGTGGCCGTCATTGTCTCCGATATCAAGAGTATCGCCGTCGTCAATGTGATCGGCCCGATCGACATCGATCTGTTGACAGAACTGAGCGGCAAGCTGAACATTCCGCGTATCGATATTGAACGGGACAAGAAAGAAAAAGACCAATAACAAAGGAGAACACGCACAATGATTAATAGAAAGAAACTATCGATCGTTCTGGCCCTCTCCTTCCTTGCTTTGACATTTTCGATACCGGCAGCAAGCGCCAAGACGTCCGAGTACGATGCGATCGTCAAGCACCTAAAGACAAAATATCAAGCCAAAAAGGTGCATATTCCATTTATGTGGCTGGCGCGCTTCGCTGTGAAGGTGGTGCGGCCCGCCGGCGTCAAGAGTTTTAACGCGACATTCTTCCAGGACCTCAAGTTCTCGCGTGAGAACCTCGACAAGGAAATGCAGGAAGCCCTCAAGAACTCCTTCAGCTCCGACTGGGACCCGATACTCCGAGTGCGATCACGGGACGCGCAGCAAATATATATGTATATGCGCGAGGCCGGCCGCGACGTAAAACTGACGATGGTGGCGATCGACAAAGCCGAAGCCGTCGTTGTGCGGGCCACCATCAACGCGGACAAGCTCGCGGAGTTTATTAACAATCCAAAGATATTTGGTATCTCGCTCGACGACGACACGGCGAAAAGCGGTAAGCCGGGAAAGTCGAAAGAGGACGAAGGCTCAAAAAAGGATAAAGACAATTAGGTATCAGAAACGCTTTTGAAACAAATACGATACCTTCACGAAAAACGTCCGGTCATTTCTTACGAACCGCGGCTCATATTGTCCGGTGAACGGGCTGAAGCCGTTATACATAAGGTTGTCGTTGTAGCCCGCGTAGATCGCCGTGCCCGGGCTGGGGTTCCATCCAAATAATGCCTGCCCCGCTACGGACCGGGCGATCGAGTCGTAGTCGACACGAAACCTGGCGAATGTGAACCGCGTGAACTGGTAGGTGGATCTGACCGACGCTATATTCGAATCGTAGGCCAGCCGACCCGTATCATTCAGTCTTATCTTTTCCCGGGTATAACGCAGGTCAATATTTAACGCATCGATAGGCCGGTACCCGATCTGAACCTCGAATCCGGTCCAGAATCCCGGTTTAGGATCATGTGGATAATGGTCAAGGTCGTAATCGAATGCGTTCACGAGAAAACCTGCGAGGATCTCGAAATTGAGCCGCTTGAACGGAGCAGAGTTGAGACTTGCCGCCATTTTCGGCTGCCATGCAGTTAGCCGCGGCCTTCCTAAAAACGCACCCTGTCGTCCCGGAAGCCGCGCGATACCGAATTCGTCCTCGTGGATCGCTTCGAATAAAAGGCCGGGCTCCAGGGCGAACACCGTGTTCCGCTGGAATGTGAAGTCGATTTCGGAGTACGCGTCGATATTCTGCACGCGGCCCGCCCAGTCATAAGCGATGTCAGCTGACTGGCTCCAATTCAAGCGGATCAACCGAGCCTTTGGCTTTGGCTCCGTATTCCTGCGATGCGACACATAAAACGAGTTCCTATTTGATTGCCGGGTGTATCCAACATCCGTCAAATAGTCCGTGCTGACCCCGCTGGCATTGATCGTCCATCCGGAGTTCCTGGCCGAGTAATCCAGGCTCGCAATGTATCCGAGGCCTTTCCCCGTTCGGTAAGAGCTGTACGTCGAGAGATTGTTATTTAGACTACCTACCGGATCGTTCGGGTCAAATGTCCCCGTCCCGCAGATCTCCCGGTTCCTCGCCGCCTGCGCCGGATGAGCCAGAGGATCGAAGTAAGGTTCGAAAAAACACGACCGCGATATAGTTCCGACCGCACTGAAATTTGCGATGAGCTTTGGTGAAAGTTTGAATTTACCGTCGAACCCGAAAACCGCATTATGATGCTCCGGAAAGCTCCGGATCGAGCCGAAGACCCCGATCGAGTCTTCGGCTCCCACATCCCGTTTAAGTCGGAGAACGCCGACATATGCTTTCTTTTTCACAAACTCCTGTATAGATGCCAGTCGGGACGGATCGCTAAGTTCTTCGTCGTTAAAGGTGCCGGCACCCTTATCTACCGCGAACAGGAGCCCAAGCGATGTTTTCCCGACCTTACCTGTCAATTTCGCGGCGAGTTCCGGAGCTATAATGGTTCGCGAGTGGAAAAGCTGGCTCGGCGTGGTCAGAATATCTATGCCCTCGAGGAAAAATGGCCGTTTCTCAGCATAAAAGATCGGGAAACGCTCGTTTGTGGTTGTAACCGGAGCATCGGCTTCGACGTCGGCGAAATCAGGATTGATGGCCATATCGAACGTTAGATCAGGCGTTATTGTGTATTTGATGGTCGCCCCAAGCTGACCCCGAACGGGTCGGTTAACGAACGCGCCCGGGTCCACCGATGTCGGTGTCAGCAGCGACGGCGGGATCGTTGCGACCCGTTTCCCGGTTTCGGATACGGTGGTGCTTGCGACCACAGAAAGCGTTCGGCCCGCCCTGATACCATCGAGCCCGGTTAACCGTCCGTGTTTGATCAAGGTGCCGGAAACATTACGGTCGTCCGGCATCCATTGATCATTTTCCTGATTGAGTCGATGTATGCTGCGAGCAACGTTTATTCCCCACGTCCGGCCCGGTCCGGCCCGGTATCGAAGCGACTTGAACGGTATGCGAACCTCGACAGACCAGCCCCAGTCGAACACGGCTCCCTTGGATTCCATCAAAATATCGACGGACAGGTCCGTGCCCTGGCCTTCGACAAAGATGCCGTCCTGCTGTATCCCGAGCGGATTGAACGCGAGGACGTACGCCCGCCTGTGATCGGCAAAAGTGTCGAGCCACACGGTTACGTTGTCCTGATCGGATATAGCGTCGCGGGCCGCTACGGTGGACCGTATCTTTTCAGGATCGTCCCAGCACTTGAACCCGATGAAAAGAGCCTGCTCATCATAAAATACGTAGGCCTCTGTAGGCTTGGACGGAGCGATGTTGTAGCCGGGCGAGGTCTGATAAAAATCCTTGAAAACCGCGGCGCTTTTCCAAACCTCTTCATCAAGCTTGCCGTCGATGGCCGCGGGCGGGGAGAGCTTTGGGATCGGGATCGGACGCCGCTTTTCTGCGGGAATGACCGTGGGCTCGTTCCCACCGCTCGGACTCTGCGAAGCCTGCTGACCGTAAACCGGTACGAACAGCAGCAGTAGTATCGGAAAGCGGAAAAGCCTTGTCATCTCGGCTAGTGCGTCCTTACAGCGTTCTATTTTTTCAGGGCGGCGCGGATAGCCTCACGCAAGTTCCGGACTGTCGGCATGTAGACTTCCGATCCGTTTACGAAAATCGACGGCGTGCCGATCAGACCGAGCTTATCGCCCTCGGCGATGTCGCTTTTGATCCGGGCCGCAAGTTTGTCATTCGAAAGGCTTTGGTCAAAACGCTTACGATCGAGCCGGAGATCAGAGGCGTATTTTTTTAACTGATCATCGCTGAGTGCGTCCTGATTTTTGTAAAGTATGTCGATGTATTCAAAGAACTTCCCCTGCTCCTGTGCGGCCGCGGCCGCCTGGGCGGCCCGAAACGCATTGGGATGGACCGAGATCAAGGGATAGTTTTTGACGATAAACCGCACCTGTCTTCCAAATCCGGCAATGACGCCCGAAACCAAGGGGTGAGCATCTCGGCAGTGCGGGCATTGAAAATCCGAGAACATCACGACCGTAACGGGAGCTGTCGGGTCACCTCGCACGGGAGCTCCGGCGAAGTTGATATTTTGAATGTATTCCGGGCGTTTTAAATAAACATTAGCGTTGTATTTCGCAAACAGTTTATCTTTGAGGGTGTCTTCTGCCTCGGTCGAAACAGGCTCAGAGTTGTTTGGCTCGACCACTGGACGCTGTTTTCCCTCGATCGACAGCAGGTCGGCGACCATGGCTTTTTCCAGTTCGTAAATGACCCTCTCAAATGCATCGGCACGCGTTGCCCAGATAGCGCCCATGCTCGAAAGGTTGAATTCCCGCACTGTGATCTTTTCGTCGCCAACCGACGCCAGCACGTCGTCCGGGCCGAGGCCTGGAGAATTAACATCGCCCGAGGTGTTTACGGCGTATTTCGCTTTCAGAACGCCGGTATATTTCTCGCTCTGTTCGGCTTCGGCGGTCCAGCGCAAATACCTCGCAATTCTGGGCTTAACCTCGTCGAGTGGTTTGTTGTCCAACTCGGAGCGATGAGCGTCGTAATAGGCCTTGATCTCCTTGTCGCGCGGGGTTGGGACCCGATCGACTATTTCCACGCGTTTCAGCTCATCTTCGGAGATCCCGCGAGCGCGGGCTTCGACTCTGAACAAAAGGTCGACGATCTGTTTCTCGAGCAAGGCTACCCGCTGTTTCGCCACCTCAACCTCAACTTGTAAGAACGCGTCGCGCGTCTCACGAGAAACATCTGAAAGCGAATATTTTCTGAATTTGGTCGAAGCGAGAGTTTGGAGCGTTTGGGCAGTGTTTACTCCGTTGGCCTGAGCGTAGACTTCCGCCCCCAGGACACTTACAGCCATGACGCACAAAAAGACGCATTCAATTCCCCGTTTTTTGAGAGATCTCATCGGTAAACCTCCGAAAAATACGCTTCCCTTCAGCCCGCTGAATATCGCTGGCTGCTATTGGCTATCTAGTAGCCTAATCCGAGAAGGCCATTAAGTCTTTCGGATTTTCTGAAAAGATTTGGAAAAGTTTCGGAAAATGGAAAAACGTCATCAAATTGGGGCTGAACCAGACAGCCCCTGCTTTCCATCGACTCTAGAGCGGCTCAATGGTTCAGATCGTCCTCTTCATCATCCGCGAGCGTCGCGGCATTTCGCCTGGCGGGACTGCGGCCAACACCGAGATTGTCGTAATTGAGTATCGCGTTGAACAGCAGTTCAAAGCTCCCGTTTGTCTCGTGCCGCCACATCGGGTTGTTAGCGAACATCACGACGTGCCCCTTGCCGACGGGAACATCGACGACCGCCGGCTTGCCTGCAAGTTCGGCACCGCCGGCAAGCATACCGCTCACAAGCAGTTCTTTCTCGGGAGCGAATCTAAGAACCACACGAGGCCGCATTTCCGGCGGAACCTGAGCGGCAAGGATCGCGGGATCGATAGTTGGCGGTCCGGTCGCCGGCGCGAGTGGCGGTCGGCCCTGTATTACATCAGGGTCGTCGATCGAACCTCGGCCTGACGCACGATTCGCTCCCGCCGGTTGTCCTCCGCCGAAACCGCCGCCGCCGCCACCTCCAAAGCCGCCTCCGCCGCCGCCTGCAGCAACGTTGATAAGCGGAGCCTGATTAAAATAAACGGCGAGTCGTTCGTCATAGCCATAGGCGATCGGACTCTTTCGATCGGCAAACACCGCATTATAAACCGACCCGCGTGCCTGAAACGCAGACGTTGCATCCTGGATCGACACGCCTTCTGTAATGCCGAAATCGATGGGGATCGACGCGTTGCCGCCGACAGTTATGAACAGTCCGCCGCCCTCGATGAACTTCTGCAGTTTGGTTATGCCTTCAAGCCCCATGCCTCCACGAATATCGTCGGTCTGGTCGGGCGAGAGGCCCATGTTGGGCGTGAGATCCGATCGTTTCCATGGTATCGGGCCTTCGCTCTCGCTTCGCTTCGGCTGCCCGCGAACGATCGCCTGCGCACTGCCGCCGACCGGGCCAAAGATGATCACGTCCCATTTATCTCGGTAGTTTGGTGTGCGTCCGAGGGTCTGGTCCGAAATGTAATCATACGGGATGCCGAGACGGTCAAGCTCGATACGGTACCAGCCCTCATTTTGCGTATTCGTCCAAGTATGGACCAGAGCGATACGCGGCGTGCCGACCGGATGAGACGCGACATCCGGGAGTTTGTCGACAGCGGCCACCGACAGGCCGAGATCGAATATCTCTTTCTTCACGCGGTCCCATACATCGGCGGGATTGCCGTCTGCTCTTATGATGAAAGAACCTGCATTGAAGCTCTTATCGCCGACCTTGAAACTGTCTTCGGCGGCAAGTATTTTGACGTCCCTTAGACGGTACCGCAGCTGAGTTATCTGGCTTTCACCGGTGTGATTGACGATCATCCCGGCGGAACCCTGCCCTTCACTCTTTCCCTGGGCTTTGGCGGGACCGTCGATCATCGACATTTCGGCGTCGAGTATTTTAGCGTCCTTGACCCGGACCGTCTTGACGTTTCTAAGTGGCCCGAGCGTCCAACCGGTATCGTCGTAGGGCCGCGGATCGTTGACATTGTAGTACTGCGTGTCGAGCAGCATATCAGCCATTCGTGAATAGGGCTGGTCCATTCTCACGACATAGCTTCCGGCGGCAAATTTGCCTTCCTTGACTTCAACGTCTTTCGTGAGTTTCCGGACCTCACAACCCTGCATCTTTAGCAAATTGACGAGATCAGCTGCTGAAGCGGGACGCGGATCGTCAGTCGGGAGCACCCAAGCCGCCGGTCCTTCGGTCCTGGCCTTCGCGACCGATCGCTTGCTCTTTAAGTAAAAATTAGCTAGAAACTTGTCCTTTTTCTCCGCAACATATCCGAGAGCGATGAGCAGCGCGCTCTGCTGCATGTTCACATTGTTTCGCATCGACCATTTGACGCGTGCGAGAGGCGGATTTGGGCGGAACCAATCACGGGCGGATTCAGCCCCGACTGTGCGGTCCATGGTATCGGCACCGCCATTGCCAAATGTCTCGTAGAAGCGACCGATCGAGTTGTGGCCGTTCGCAACGTAGAACATATAGTTAGCAGCCCAGCCGTCATAGAAACCGTGGGTCCAAACACCGGGGACGCCGCGCTTGGTCATCCCTTCTATCTCTTGAGATGCGAGCTCCTGCCATTCGTCGATAACGATCGGATCGAGCCACGCATTGTACGGACCCGTTCCCGTCGATGTGTATAGAAAAGGCACCGATTCGTGCAGGTCGTGCAGGACTGTCGGGTGGTACTCGAGAAAGGTCGCCATCTGGTTACGCGAAAGAGCGAGGGCCATTCCCATCGAGTCGCGATTGTTGTCGTGCGCGACGTACTTGCCCCAGTAAATGAGCCCAGGCGTGCGCTTGCCGACATTTGCCTTGCGGTAGTTATAGAGGTCGACCATCGCGTCACGGCCGTCAACCTCGAGAGTCGGTGTGATCATGATGATCACGTTCTTGCGGATCGACTGGATCAGTGGCGAATCCTCGACCGCCAGCCGATACGCAAGTTCCATCAGCATCTCGGGGCTGCCGGTCTCGCTCGAGTGGATCGAGCCAGAAAGCCAGTAAATGACCTTTCCTTCCTCTTCGAGCTGCTTTGCGACATCGTCGGTTATGGCGCGCGGGTCCGCTAGCTTGCTAGTTATCTCTTTATACCGCGCCAGCTTGGCGATATTAGCCTCATCCGAAACGACCACCAGCATCTGGTCGCGGCCCTGTTCGCTTTTCTCGGGCGCCAGAAAGGTCTTTACTCGCGGAGTCGCTTTTTCAAGCTCGCGATAGTAGCGGTACTGGTCCTTTGTATATGTGAGCTTGTTCGGTTCGCCAATGGGATAACCAAGGACCTTTGCCGGCGTCGGCACCTTGTCCGATGAAGGAAGGTGGTCGATCAACTCGGTCAGAAAGAATTTCTCGGTGGTGTTCTTTATGATCGAGTCGGTGTACTCCTTGTCGATCGACTGAGGCTGCGGTGCGGCAGCCTTGTTCCTTGGGTTTTGCGCCGCCGCAAGCGTGCATAGAACAAACAACATCGCGGCAATAACGATTGGTCTCATGGATAACTCTCCGTTGGCCTTGTTTTATTAAAGATTGGATGTCGGAAACTTCAATAACAATAAGGCCGATCTTGATACGACGCAACCCGCCAGGTCGATATACGAAACTCGATTGTACGGAATCATACATCCCAGGCGGAACTTGATGGAAAAGAGGTCCAATTCACACTATACTGGCGCAAACAGAGAAGCCGGCGAAAGCCGCGGCTTGTGTTCCGGGCAGCTGCCGTAGGCGCCCTGTCCCCGGAGGCGAAACGCCGCATACGGGATCGTATTAATAACTGTAGTTGGGCCAATTGGCCGTGTTCTAAATAGGGGTGGTCGATATGAATGGCAATGGAAGGAGGGCGATTAGCCCAGGCGTCGGATCGAGTTACAGGCAGAGGGTTGCGGGTTTCGCGACGTTTTTCATTGGCATATTCGCAATTCTTACCTGGGCATACTTTCCCGGAAAGACTCTTAGCGTTCACGCCCAGAGCAAATCGGCACACGTCAGCGCTACGGCAGAAATGCTGGCTTATGCGTTGAATTTCCGTTCGGCCTCGTCGCTCGCCGTCTTTGGCGGCAAAAGCGTGACCGAGCACGGCACGAGCGAGTTCCGAGGGTTGGTGGGCTCTACCGGCAGGATCGAGGGAGTTCAAGAGGATACTCTCGCCCGCCGCACCCTCAACTCTCTGACGCCATCGATTGCGACGCGTTCAGAAGCGATACGCGAATCGGCCGATAGTGACCCGGCGCCGCCGACGACGGACATGTCGCGAGCACGTCGTGATCTGCTCGACGCATTTAGCGCGGTCGATCAGCTACCTTGCGAGCAGATAGACGGCGATCTTAGCGGAGAAACGTTCGGTCCCGGCGTTTACTGCGTCGATTCGGCTGCTTTGGCGGGGCGAATGACCGTCGACGCAGGGGGCGACGCGAATGCCCGTTTTGTGTTTCGCGTTGAGGGTACCTTTTCTGCCGCCGACTCATCAAGCATAGTTCTCAAAGGCGGGTCCCAAGCGACGAACGTTTATATATTTGCGAGCCGATCGGCTACGATCGGAGCCGACGCAGCTGTCAACGGCAACATCATCTCCCGGGAAAACGTGACCGTGGGTCGCGGCTCGACGGTTTCGGGCAAGGTCATGGGTGTAAACGGCGACGTCACTACTGACTCTGATGTCTTAGCAGCCGGAACCGGCTACATCGAGATCTGCAAAAGTGTCTTTCAAAACAACGATGGACCGGGCTTGATCGCTCCGGGCACTCTCTTTAGTTTTACGATCTCCGGCATTACCGGGACCATCACTGTTCCTGCGGGAGGCTGTTCCGCCCCGATAAAAGTGGCATCCGGAAACGTCACGGTGACCGAGGTGGCCGCGATCAATACGGCCGTGGTCAACATAACGACCGCGCCTGCGGATCGCCTGGTAAGCCCGAGCTTAAGCTTGCGGCAGGCTGTCGTATCTGTTCCGGAAGGAGAGATCACGAACGAAACTGTCGTGACATTTACCAACCAATCGACGCGCACCGGTATTATCGAGATCTGCAAATACGCCCGGGACAACGACGTCAGCGGTTTTTTCACTTTTACTGCGCAGGGAGCGCCCGGACATTTCTTCACGGTTCCCGTCGGCTACTGTTCGGGCCCGATCACGCTGACGATCCTCGATCTGAATAATGGAACGTTCACCGCGAACGTCACCGAGTTGGCCCAACCGAATTACAGGCTCGAGGAGATAACGACGTTCCCCTCGAACGCGTTGAACGTCTGGCAAGCGGACGTCGGGTATGATGTGAATGGAAACTTTCTCTTGAACAACCAGAATGGCGGATATGTAAATGTCGATCTGAACGTGGTGGGCGGCCCACAGAACCAGACGGCCATCCGGTTCTACAATCGTTCGCTGCCCGGCCGGATAAAGATCTGTAAGATCACGGCCGATCCCGTCAATATACCAGTCGGCACAGCGTTCACTTTCGAAGTCAACGGATATCTCGGGCCGGCACCCGGCAATCGCGCAAGCGTTATTTTTGACGTCCTTGCCGGGCCTGCAGCCCAGGGCGGGTTCTGTGCCTTTGCCCCCGCGACCTTTGTCGTCGGAACTCCGGTGCTCGCATTTGAAACCGGGATCTCGTTGGCCAACACGACAACACTCCCGCTGGGTCTTACAGCAACGAGCTCCGGTTTGAGACTCTCGTCGATCACGGCCACGACTCCGTTCCTATCCCCCGCAGATGCGACTGCTTTTTATCCGCCTCTAGCGGGACTGAACAACCCCGAAATTATCAGTCCGTACGGAGGCACCGTCGGACATGCAGTGATAACGGCAAGGAACACGACCGCCGAAATGACGTTCACGAACTTTGTGTACCGTCCGGCGATCCTAAAGATCTGCAAGATCGCCGGAGCCGGTATAACTGTCGGCACTCCGTTCACATTCTCGGTCTCGCCCCTCGATCCGACGACTACATGGCCTTATGCGATAGGGCCGATCACGGTCCCGGCGGGAGCATGCACGTTTGTCAACGGCCCGTTCCCGGCGGATCTTAATTTCCCGGGCGTCGGACTTTTCAACTACGGTACCAGCGTTGTTATCACCGAGGCTGCTGCTCCGGGAACGCTTCTTAGTGCCATTACGTCACCAACGCTTACCGGGTCGACCCCGCCGGGGACCTTGCTTGTAGACCTACCCGGCCGACGCGGCACAATGACGCTGAATCAGCCGCTTCTGCCGAACAACCTCTTCAATGAGATCGCGTTCACCAACACCCCGACGGGTTCGCCCACGGCCTCGAGTGTGTCGCTCGGAGGACGAATTACCTCGGCTGACGGCCGGGGGGTGCGAAACGCTCTTGTCACGGTTGACGGACATTTCATGTCCGAACCCATGACCACGATCACCGGACCGTTCGGATATTACCGGATCGACGGCCTGGACGCCGGTGGAAGCTACGTGGTCTCCGTCAGCTCAAAACAATATAGGTTTGCGTCGCCAACCCGGCTCGTAAGCCTGGTGGATGACATGCTGCAGGTGAATTTCGTTGCTGAGCCCTGATCGGCGATGCTCTGATGAGTCGAAAACCTTCTCGAAAGAGAAACCCGCTTTTCTCGCGAGCCGCATTCTGATCGTCAGTTTAACGTCTTAGCCGTGACGCACCTCAGCCACACGCTCTTATACGGCCTGCTGTGGATCGGGAACTGTCTGAAAAAAAGAGTTGGCAAGAATCGATGCCCTAAAGCAGCCCGGCGTGGCCTGCACGCAATACGGCTTCGAGACGGGAATGGGCGTTCAGTTTCTTAAGGACGTTCTGCATATGGTTGTCGACGGTGATGGGGCTGATGTTGAGTTTCTCACCGATCGTCTGCGACGTTTCGCTTTTGGCGACAAGCTTCAGTATTTCTAGCTCACGTTTAGTGAGATTCGATGCCTGGGGAAGAGCTCCGTTCCTGGCAGCGATCGAAATGGGAGTTTCTCGCGACCTCCTGCTTTCGCTCAGAACATAGTCCCGAAGAAGCGAATCGATCCTCTTGTAAAGGTCGATATTTCTAAGGATGTGTATCGTGTACGGAAGCCGGCCATTGTTCGAGACGTACATTACGATAACGGTCACTGTGAACCACTGTTCGCCTTTGAGGGTCGGAACCTTCAGGTCGAAACCGGGGACCACCTTTTCCTTTACCGCCAACTGCCTGACAAGGCACTCGCGCGAGCACATCGTATCTTCGCTGTCTTTGCCGCAAACGACGTCAAAACAGCTTTTTCCGATGACTTCATCAGCTGAGAATCCAAACACTTCGACCGCCGCGTGGTTCCATGCGACTATCGACCCGAACCCGTCAACCGCGTAGGCAGGATCAGCAGCCCCATCAACAAATTCGGCGATAATTCTCATACTTTTAGTGCCCAGAAACTATGTATATAACTAATGGCGGGATATTCCAGAAAAAATGGTGTCTAGACCTTATGAAAATGATGTATTCAGATTATTTACTCAGATAGGTTTAATTGCAATTATGGTAGCAACATTACCGGCATTGAAGTATTTTTCGCGGACAAAACATGTTCAAGATGCGTGTTGAAGTCCATCAGATCGGCGAGGTTTCTGTGCGGTGATGTCCGGGACGGCCTACCGTCTCTGTAGGTGGGGAAACATAAACAGTACAAAAGGTTCGGGCAGTGCAAGCCCCGAACGCCCCCAAAAACCTGTTCTATTTATGGTTCATATATAGAAAAAGACAACGAAGCGCCGGGGCCTGGTGTCCAGGTGCTTTTTTGAGCAGTTTCGGTGGACAGCGAGTTCACCGGATTTAGATCGGCGGATAGTAATGTCTCTCACGATCGGGAGCCAGTTATCACGCGGATAATCACGGCTCTCTTGATCGAGAGTCTTCAATTCACAATGGAAATTGGTAGGGAGGAGAATTAGTAATGGAAAGCAAAACGAACAATCGTGCGATCCTTGGCGTCGTAGCTCTAGCTGTCGCCGTAATGATCGCATTAGGCTGGTCGTTCGCTCCGTCCTCGGTGTCCTCGGTTAGTGCATCTAACCAGGAGTCCGCGGGCGGTGCGACCACTGAAATGCTCAACTACGCGTTGAATTTCAAATCAGCTTCTAATTTGGCCGTCTTTGGCGGCACCAGTGTTTCGGACAACGGGTCCGAGATCCGCGGCGTTGTCGGTTCGACCGGCGATGTTGTCGGTATTTCGGCTAATGCCATGAGCATCGGCAA
>JBGAVC010000025.1:0-47466 GCA_044228265.1 Pyrinomonadaceae bacterium | reverse complement strand
GGAATATGCAACGAGACCGACGGTGTTGAACGAACGAGCTTGTTTATCGTCGAACAATCCTCAAGCTTCTCATAGATCCCGCGGGGTTCTCCGGGCCCCGGAAACCTGGCAAATCTTGTACCTCCGGTCCCGACTCCCCATGAAGGCACCGCAATTCGAAGATCGCGAGCCTTCTCGACCAGTGAGTCGATGTCAATATTGCGACGGTTCAGTTTCTTGCCGAGATACTCGTAGTCCTCTGCCAGCCAAGCATTAGAGGCGCGGTTTTGCTCGGCAATTAGATCCTGTTCGATTTCGAAATTTACCGTCATATTGACCTCTATGAAAGGAGCAATTATCTCATAAATCCGTCCTGCAAACCTCCGTCGACGGGAATGATGTGACCGGTGGTTTTACCCAAACGCTTCGTCAGAAACAGGTAGATAGCTTCTGCCTGATCAGCCGGTTCGATCGGCGTTTGCGTCAGCGAACGCTTGGCGTAAAAGTTCGACAATTTCTGAGTCAGCGCATCGGTTTCTTCGCTTTCCTCGAATGGGATGGCGTACTTAGTGAGTGACGCGATCACACGATCTCGCGGGAACATCGTGCTTCCCTTAACGACAGTAGCAGGAGCCACAGCGTTAACACGCAAGAGCGGCGAGTACTCTATTGCAAGCTCGCGCACGAGATGATTGGCCGCGGCCTTGCTCGTGTCGTATGCGAGGCTTCCTTTTTTGGCGACCACGGCATTGGCACTGGTCGTCAATACTATGTTGCCCGTAAGTCCCTGTTTCTTGAACACCTTGCTGGCCTCGTCGGCAACTATGTACGCACCCTTAACGTTGATGCCGAAGGTGAAGTCCCACATCTTGTCGTCGATATTTCCCGATTTATCGGGCGGCACAAACACGCCGGCAGTCACGATCACGGCGTCGATGCCTCCATAGGCAAGCATTACCTTGTCGAACAGCTCGGCGACCGATGCGCGGTCCGTCATATCACAGCCGAGACCGATAGCGACGCCGCAGTTCGAGATCCCCGATCCCGAGACTCCGATACCGGGACCATATTTCGCGATGATCTCGTCGGCCGTGGCTTTTGCTGCAGCTTCGTCTTTATCAACGCAAACAACATGGGCCCCTTCTTTGACGATACGGAAAGCAGTCTCTTTTCCAATGCCTGCTCCCGCGCCGATGATGACGTGGATCTGTCGGTCAAGCTCTTTTTCGGGCGGCATTCGCTGCAGTTTGGCTTCTTCGAGGAGCCAGTACTCGATGTCGAACGCCTCTTGCTGGTCCATCGCCTCGTATCGGTCCATCGCCTCGGCGCCACGCATCACTTCGATCGCACAGTTGTAGAACTCTGCGGTTACACGCGATTCGCTTTTGTTCTTGCCCCACGCAACCATGCCAAGACCCGGTATCAAAACGACCGTCGGATTTGGGTCACGCATCGCCGGTGAATCGGGATGTTTGCACCGCTCGTAATACGCCGCGTAGTCCTTGCGGTACTGAACTAGCCCCTCAGAAATAGCCGCCTTTAGACTCTCGATGTCCCCGGTTTCGGGGTTCCAATCAACGAACAGAGGCTTGATCTTAGTGCGGAGAAAATGGTCTGGACACGAGGTACCAAGCTCCGCTAAACGGGGCCCTTCCACACTGTTGACGAAACGCAGCATCTTCGGATCGTCCTGCACGGTTCCTACAAATCGCCGGTAGACCGACACTTGCCCACGAATGAACGGAATGATCTCAGCCTGCAGCTTCTGACGCATCTGATCGTCCAAAGACTTGTATTTTGGCCCGCCAAACGTAGCCTCGCCCTTGTCTTTGGACTCGATGTACTGCGCGGCGCGATCGATGATCTCGAGCGCCGTCTCGTAACAGGTCTTGTCGTTATTATCCCACGAGGACATCCCATGATGGCCGAGCAGAATGCCCTTTGCCTGCGGATTGTCCTTGATCAACTGCTCGATCTTGAGACCGATGTCGAATCCGGGCCGCTGCCAGGGAATGTAGATTACGTCGTCGCCATAGATCTCTTTCGTCAACCTCTCCTGATTCACAGATGCGGCTATCGCGATGACGGCGTTCGGATGAAGATGATCGACATGCTTGAACGGTACCAGAGTATGAAGCGGCGTATCGATCGAACAGGCTCGCGGATTAAGGTTGAACGTGCAGTGCGAGTACATTGGGTACATCGCATCCTCTATGGGCGTTTTCGCGCCGTTGTTCGGTTCATTTTGATAGATCGGCTTCATCGAGCGGACCTTCTCGAGGTAGAGCGAGGCAAAGCCGTCTCGTTTAGCGGTTCTCAGGTCGCCACCCGACCCTTTTAGCCAAAGCACCTCGACCGTTTCTCCGGTGAGCGGATCTGTTTCCGGAAGTTTCGATGACGTGTTGCCCCCGCCCGTATTCGTTAGAGACAGGTCCTCTCCAAGTTTGTTCGAGCGGTAAACAAGGCGGTCGACTCCCGCCAGCTTATTTGCCTCTTCGTCCTGCCACAAATACTTAACGAATTTATATCTCGATTCTGATGTCGCTTGATTACTCATGATCTTATTAGGTTTGTTGGATAAATTATTTTGAAAAACGGCAATTCGGCCGTCTTCTGCAGGGAAGGACGAACGGTCAAAAAGCTCCTCCCTCACCTTTTAGGCGACCTATCGGAAAACCGCTTAACCGACGTAATAAAAGCAGAATACCAACATTCGGTTCAAAATACAAACTAATTCTCAGCCGCATCCAGGGCCTCAGATGGTCACGCGTCCAAATAATGCGTTTCGCTCTGATCGCGCAGTCTTTCAGCCGCCGATTCAGGTGTAATGTCGCGTTGCGGGCTCCCGAGTAATTCGAATCCGACCATGAATTTTCTCACAGTCGCGGACCGGAGCAGCGGCGGATAAAAATGGGCGTGAAAGTGGATAGCATCGTGGTCGGCGCCGTCGGTCGGCTTTTGGTGAAATCCCATCGAATACGGGAACGGTGTCGAGAACAGATTGTCGAACCGCGTCGTCAGCCTTTTCAGTATATCTGCAAAATCCGCCCGTTCTGTTGCGCCGAACTGGTCGATCGACGAGCGATGTTCCCGACCAACGATCATCACCTCGAAAGGGTAGACCGCCCAGAATGGTGCGAGCGCGGCGAAATTGCCGTTTTCGCATACGATCCTCTCGCCGATCGCGAACTCCAGCGTTAAGTAATCGCACAGCAGACAGCGGCCCGTCCGAGTTTGATATTCCGACTGCTGTCCGATCTCCTTTGTGGGCTCGTTCGGGATGCTCTCGCTAGCCCAGATCTGGCAGTGCGGATGCGGATTGCTCGCCCCCATCATTTCGCCTCGATTCTCGAAGATCTGAACGTGGTTGATGAACGGCTCATTCCCGAGAACACGATATTGCTCGGCCCACACATCAGCGACGCTCTTGATGTCACCGGAGTCCATTCGCGAAAGGGTCAAGCTATGGTCCGGCGAGAAACAGACGACCTGACAGATGCCGCGCTCGCTTTTGGCGATCAAAAGTTCGTCTGTGTTTGCCGAGCCTGCGGGAACGTCCGGTTGCAGCGCCGCAAAATCGTTGTCGAACACAAAAACCCCAGTGTATTCGGGGTTTTTCGCCTCGCCGGCGCGTTTGTTGCCGGGACAGAGATAACACTGCGGATCGTAAGTTGGGATCCTGTCCTTAGCAGCGGGTTCCGTTTGGCCTTGCCATGGACGTTTCGAACGGTGCGGTGAGACAATGAGCCATTCGCCGGTCAACGGGTTAAATCTCCGGTGGGAATGCTCTTTCAGATCGAACATCAGCGTTTTCCAGCTGTCGGATCGGGCCAATCATCGGTCCGAAACGGCGACGCCGGCAGGCCCGAGTTGTTCGTCAGATTCGGGTGTTTAGGGTTGCTGTTAAATGCGTACCGGACTGCCTTGGGATCCGCGATCTTTGGCGACCAAACCTCGACCTTGTTCTTGCCGGAGATTCGAGCCTCGGCCCAGACCCATTTTCTGCCGGGGCCGGCGATCGCAAATTCGTCGAGTTTGTCGCCGTCCCTGATCTTCAAACCGCTGCCGACCTCCTTGAAGGTCAAAACGATCTTACTTCCCTCGACCGCGGACTTCACAAGGACGGGCGAGTCGGTCAATTTCCGTCCGTAACTGTTCTTTAACGCCCAGACAGCCATTCGCCTGCCGACATCGAGCTTATTCTTTGGATGGATGTCGTTCGCCTCGCCGATATCGATGGTTACGATCAGACCGGCATTTTTATCATTCATCGCCGTTCTACGCTCGGCCTCGCGGATAAAGCTCCACGGGGCGTCTTCGGGTTCGGCTTTTACGCCCCGATAATTTGGCAATTGGATGATCCCGAACGGAAAACTGCCCTGGCCCCAGCGCTCACGCCACGCGCGAATCATCGTTGGCAGCAGGATGTTGTATTGCTCGGCCCTTGCTTCGTTCGATTCGCCCTGGTACCAGATCGCGCCTTTGATCGCGAATGGCATCAACGGTGCGATCATTCCGTCGTATATAGACGATGCGATCCGGTAATCACGCAGCGCGTCAGGAACACCCGGAGAAGGCGAGGGGCGAGCCCCCGCGGCACGAGCCTTGTCCGAGTCTTCACGCCACTTCTTGATCGCAGCATCGTAGTCGATCCGAACCTGTGCCCGTTCGGCTTCCCAGATCTTAGTGCGATCAACCGTCGCTTTTAGGTCAGGGTTTGCGACAAGATACTCGACCGGCGTCCACGCCTCGGCCTGCGAACCGCCATACGATGAATTGATGAGCCCGATCGGAACCTTTAGCTCACGTTCGAGTTCGACCCCGAAATAGTAGCCGGCAGCGGAGAATTCAGCGACCGTCTTTGGAGTGCACGTTGCCCATTCCCCAAGTTTTCCCTGCTTTCTCCGAAAGGCGACCTCCCGGCTCACATTGAATAGTCGGATGTTCGGATGATTCGCTGCAGCCTGGACGGCGTCACCGTTCGCGGTCTCGCGCAACAGACGCTGCATGTTCGACTGTCCGGCGACGAGCCAAACTTCGCCGATAAGTATGTCGGTCAATTCGATCGTGTTTTTCCCGGCGATCTTCATCGACTGCGGAGCAGAATTTGCAGCCATTGGCTCGAGATCAACCCGCCATTTTCCGTTCTGGTCGGCGACGACCGTCTTTTTTCTGCCGGCAAAGCTGACAGTCACGGATTCTCCAGGATCGGCCGTTCCCCAGATCGGCGTCTTTTGCTTTTGCTGGAGGACCATGGAGCTTGCGATCACGTCCGGAAGACGGACTTCTGCCGCCGCAGTTAACGAGGCAAAAACGAGGAGAAATCCGCAGAGCAATGTCTTCATATCGGTGACTTTGGGATGAACAATAATAATTTATCATTTAATAAGACAAGGGCGGAGCTTATTGCAATGTGCAGTCCACAGCCGCGCCCGTCGAGCATCCAGTTAGAACCGTAAAAATGTGCAGATCATGAAAGTTCTCGCGATCATCATTACCGTCGTTGCCCTCTGTCCCGAGCTTTTTGCTCAGGTTTCTCCGCGTCCGACACCCGCGCAGTTTGGCAAGCGTTCGCTCGCCGATGTTCGACTTCGCGATGTCTGCATCCTTGCCGATGAAAAAACGAAAACCTATTACACCGTAGCGGCGACGCGGGCGCCGGACAAACCCGGATTTCGAAACGCCGGTGTTCAGGCTTACACCAGCAAGGACCTCGTTACTTGGGAAGGGCCAACGGTGATCTTTCAGGTGCCGAATGACCTGTGGGGTGATATTGCGATCAAATCCGTGTGGGCACCGGAGCTTCATGCCTACAAAGGCAAATATTATTTGTTTCTCACTTTCGACACGGATTCGAAACTAAGCGAACAATGGCGCGATTGGCTGCCGCGAGTAAGGCGTGGTTCACAAGTGCTGGTCTCTGACTCGCCATTCGGGCCCTACAAGCCGTTTCAAAATCACGCAACTCTGCCGATCGATATGATGACGCTCGACGGTACTCTATGGGTCGAAGACGGCGTGCCGTACATGGTCTTTGCCCACGAGTGGGTGCAGATAACTGACGGGACCATTGAATTTGTAAAGCTCAAAGACGATCTGTCCGACATCGACGGTGAGCCGAAACGACTCTTTCGCGGCAGCGATGCTCCCTGGGCGCGGAAATCGCCCGAATGGGGCTGTTGGGTAACCGACGGGCCGTATCTCTATAGGTCAAAAGGCGGAAAGCTTTTTATCATCTGGTCGAGTTTTAGCAAGACGGGGTACACGACAGGAGTCGCCGTTTCTGATTCGGGCAAGATCTCGGGACCGTGGCGGCAGCAAGCCGAGCCGGTCTACTCCGACGATGGCGGGCACGCGATGATCTTCAAGCGGTTTGATGGGCAGCTAATGATGGTCCTTCACTCACCGAACAAAGGCGGATCGGAGAGGGCGAAATTGTTTGAAATGGAAGATACAGGCGAAACACTCAAGGTCCGCTCCCAATTCTCGCCCATCGCCAGATGATCGCTCCAGGTTCGGTCTAATACTTACGCTTCAGCCACTCTTCAGGCACGGGAATAATGCAGATATTCATCGATCGCCCGTCAGCGGAGAGCATCGCGGACTGTATCTCGATCTTTGTCCCGTCGGGGCTCATCGTCGGATGTGGATGGTCCTGGGCCGTCGTTTTATGGCCGGTTGAGAGCATGATCATCTCATGCGTGTGCCGGTCGATGAGATAGATGCTTCGTGAAAAATCGTCGCCGACCGCCCACCTTCCGTCCGGCGATCCGCTGACGTGCCAAAGCCCGCTGCCGCTCGGCGTCTGGCCGGCGATGACCATTTCGCGAGTTCGTAGATTGACGATCGCGAGGCCCGTTGGCTTTTCGCGTGTTCCTGAAGGGCCCCATTCGGGCTCCTGGCCGGGATTGGCCCCGCTGACGGACGTTCCGGCGGCGACGTCCTTTGTGATCCCGGGTATTTTGCGGTGGCCCATTATTGCGAACGCGATCTCGTCCTTTGAGATGACGGCTTCGTGGGTGATCCACTCGTACGGTGACTCCGGATAGAGAGGACGCAATCCGCTGCCGTCCGACATCACGGTCCATGTTCGCTGCGGCGCCTTGCCGCCCGTCTCCCAACAAAAGACGATCTCGCCGGGCACCCACGGATTGGTCTGAATGTGGCCGATCTGGAACGGCACCGAGACGACATATTTGATCTCGCCTGTATTGACGTTCATTGCCGCGATGCCTGACGGCCCCGCGCCCATGTTGCGGGGCCCGAAATTCGATTCGATCTTTGTTCCCGGTGCGAGATGTTTTGCTGCCTCAGTTTGTCCGACTCGGAAATAGGCCCAGTTCTCGTCGCCATCGAGTGCCATGTCGCCGCCGGCTTCAATATTGGCCGGTGTCGTGCCGCAGATACGCTGATATTTGTCGGCCGGGCCCATTTTGCCGGCGGCACTATCGGCAAACAATTTCGCAAGGTCGACCTCGACGATCTGCATTGGCCGAGGCGTGGGCGGCCCGGTTGGCGGACCCTGCGGCCGCGGCGGCTTCGGGTTGGGGTCGCGAAGGAAGAACAGCCTCATCGTGTTTCGGGCGACATTGAGCATTCCCGTATATCCGCCTTCGGTCACCTGCACGATGTCGCCCGTCTTTTCATTGACAGCCATCGCCTCACCGCGAACGCGATTTGAACGGAAGATGACCCATTGGCCGTCCGAGGTCCATTGGTTGTGGGTCTGATAGATCTTCGAGTCGCCTGCCGGCGTGCTGGTTAGAAACGTGAGCATCGTACCGGTGACAGGGTCTTTTACGATCTTTTTTTCCGACGGGAACCGCCGGCCGATCTGGGCGAAGGCCGTAACAGCTGTGATGGCAAGGATGAAGATCGTGAAAATGACGTGAAAGCGTTTCATATTTCCTCGGGGTAAATCATCGCTACCGAGCGACGGTCAACGTTATTTTATTGCTTACAAGCTGGCCTGACCGGGCAGAGACCACGATCGAACCAGTATTTCTGGATGCTTTGATTAACGCTTCGCACGTGCCCTGAAATGCGCGGCGTTTTGTCATTTGGAACGGATCGTGGTCGGCGTTGTCCGCGCTGTCAACGGCGACGATCGTGCCCGATCCGGAAGCCGCGAACTCGATCATATCGTTAGCTGTCGGCACCACGACGCCGTTGGCATCGACGACTGATGCCGTGAGGAATACGACGTCATCCCAGTCGTTCGCGATCCGCGTCTTATCCGTCGAAAGGACGATCTTCGCCGGCTTGCCCGCCGTCTTGAGCTCAAATTCGGCGACCTGCTTGCCGCCATTCTTTCCGATCGCTCGGATGGTGCCGGATTCGAATCCCACTTTCCAATTGCGCGGGCTGTCGTCTGGGGGTTTTGCCTTTGAACCGAGCGAACGGCCATTCAGGAACAGTTCGACCTCATCGCAATTGCTGTAGATCTCGACGTTTTCCTCGTGCGCTCCGAGATTTGCCGGCGTCCAATCGGGGAAGAGCGTTTGAGCGAGCCGTCGCTCAATAGCCTGGTAGCCGGGATCGGTAGGCGATGCCTGCGTAGGAGCGACACGGCGGGCCAGATAGACCATCGGCTTGTCGCTCCACCAGCTTTGACGTTGATAGCCGACCGGCCTCGGCATCGCAAGGCGGTCAAGCAGGCCCTTGCCGTAAGCGTAATACGGCCACGCAGCCGACTCTCCGAGATAGTCGACCCCGACCCAAATGAACTGCCCCGAATATTCAGGATGATCGCGCAATGCGAGCCATTGTGCGAGATCGTTGGTATTCTCGGTACCGATTATCTTGCGGGTCGTTTTTTGCTTGTATGCGGCGAGTATCTCCTTTTCGCGATAGTTTTGCCCGACGACGTCGAGAATCTCCGCCAGGCCGTTGTTGTAGTCGTTCGCGCCTTCGATATTCGGACGAAAAAGCGCCTGCGTGACGGGCCGTGTCGGGTCGTTTGCGTGAAAGGTATCGACTAGGCCCTTGAGCGTCGCCTTCGCCTTTTCCTGGTCGGCATGATTGTCGCGTATCTCGTTGCCTGCGCTGTAAATGATGACGCTCGGGTGATTGCGGTCCCGTCGGACCGTGTCGCGAACGTCGCGTTTCGACCATTCGTCAAAATACAGGTGGTAATCGAATGGATTCTTGGCAAGTGTCCACTGGTCGAACATCTCGTCCATCACGAGAAAGCCCATGCGGTCGGTCAGATCGAGAAATTCAGGAGCCGGCGGGTTATGCGCCGTGCGGATGGCATTAACGCCCAGCTTTTTCAACTCCTTAAGCCGACGCTCCCAAACCGCTGTTGGAACGGCAGCGCCAAACGCACTTCCGTCGTGATGAAGGCACGCACCCTTTATCTTGATGTTCCTGCCGTTGAGCCAAAAGCCTGTTGCGGGAACGAATTCGAACGAGCGGATGCCGAACGAAACGGTTACGCTGTCAACCGCTATGCCGTTAGCTTTAACAGAAACCACGATTTTATATAACCGTGGCGTATTGAGATCCCATATCTGTGGGAACGGCACTGCGATCTTCACGTAAGGCAACCCTCCCGAAACGGCCTTTGCAACTCGCCTTCCTTCCGGGTCAAATATCGCCCACTCCATCGCAAGCGAATCGATGCGGCGAGACTGGTTGACAACGATAGCCGACGCGTCAACGACAGCCTCTTTCTGGCTGATTTTCGCTGTCGTAACGAAGAGCGTTTCAATGTGCTCGCCGTCAGTCGTAACAAGCCGGACATGCCGATAAATTCCCGCTCCCGTATACCAGCGCGACGCCGGCTGCTGCGACGTATCGGTCTTAACGACGATGACGTTGTCCTTGCCAAAGACGAGGTCGTTCGTCATGTCATACTCAAAACTGATATACCCCGAAACTCGCTGCCCGTAATGCTTGCCGTTGACCCACACGTCGCTGATGCCCATTACGCCATCAAATTCGATCAAAACGCGTTTGCCCTTGTCAGCGGCAGGGACAGTGAAATGTTTCCGATACCACGCCACGCCCGATGGCAGAAATCCGCCAGCTCCGCCGGTCTTATTGTTCGCATCGAATGGCCCCTCGATGCTCCAATCGTGCGGCACGTCGAGCTTTCGCCAGGCTGAGTCGTCAAAACCGGGACTTTCGGCTCCAGCCGCATCGCCTTTGAAAAACCGCCAGTCCTGGTCAAACGGCAGTACATTGCGCTGGCCAAACACGACCGATGACGCCGTCGCGAGAACAAATATGAGCAGAAGATAGCGGCACACCTGAAAACAATGCATTTTTATGACTCGTTAGCTGACAGCTATTTTTTGACCAATTTCCACACCTTAAAGTTGTCGTATGTGATCAGCGAAACACCCTCCATAGAACGAAAACCTATCCGGCCGGCTCCGAGCGGCTTTTCGGTGTCATCCCATTTGAAGATTACCTTGCCATTGATCTCGATTTCGATGTGCCCGCCGAATTTTAGTATTCGCACATGATGCGTGACGTCTGTCGGACCGGTCGTCAGGCTCGAGCCTTCTGCTACGAGCTTAAAGCCGGGATTTTTGCGCATGCGGTTCGAGACGCTTTCGACTTCGGTGTTTCGGCTCCAATATGAGTCCGAATAGTTTGCGATCTCGCCGCTGTGGTAGGTTTTGTAATCGGCCTGACGCGGCGGCAGTGAGAGATCAAAAAGATCCTCGCCGTTTTTCCCGGTCGCGCAGAAAAAGACGATCGTCAGGCCGTTCGTCGAACCGTTCGGGCTCATGTCGAACTCGGCCAAAAAGTCAGCCGGGAAAATATTCTTGTTCCAAATGACCAGGTGCGAATGGTCTTTTGACGGTATCTGAACTCCTTTTGCGTCAAATCTGAGCGGTGACGCACGCAGCTTGCCGTCCCTAATGTCGACCCCGCCAAAGCCTTCGACGATCCATTCCGCTTTTGAGCTCGGTCTCCTTGTTCGTTTCATCACGCCGACCGAATCTTGCACGATGAGATCCCGCTCAAATGCGATCTCCTGTGCTCTGCTAAAATCGTTTGAGTAAACGCTGCGAAGTTTGTATTTGGACAGGTCGATCGGCGAGTCGGACACTGGCGACTGGACGACCTTTGCGTCCTGTGAAAACACAGAACCGGACGTGAACACCAAGCTTACGACGATACAAATGACCGTCGAAAGAGCCTGATTTCCTTTCCGATCATTTCGCATTTTCGTTGAGTTCCAGCCGTAAATAATCGTATTCGACGCCGTTCATCACATTCCCGGCCGGCACGGTGAGTTTCAGAACATTGGTTCCGGCCTTCATAACCGACGCGTCGAATGTGAGCGGGACCTCCTGCCAATAGCCGCGAATGGAGTCGCGATGAATGACGCTTGTATTGGCAAGGCCCGTGATCTCGCCGATCCGTTGGCCGTTCAACGCAAAATAAAGGTTCCGCGTCTCGATCCCGGCAAGCGCCACCCGCAAGGTGGCTTTTCCGGCCGGAGCTTTTGGCATTTCAAACGTCACGGTCCAGGTGGTTTCATCGCCGCGGCCTCTGCCTGTATCGTCATGGGCGCGCGGGACCTGCATGATGTTCCAGTCTTTGGAAAAGTCGCTCTTGCCGATGACAAAATTGACATCATTAGGAAAATCCTTCGGGTACTGGTTGTACAGGCCCCATTGCCAGTAATGGTCGCCGTGCAGGTATTCGCCTGCGGTCCGGTCGGGAACGCCGATCTCCCAGATCTGTCGGCCATATCGCACGGGCTGCCATTCGAGCGATCCGAGATCGATCGCATGGCCGGCGGTGACCGTGATGTTAGCCTCGGAATACTCGCCGAGCACACCGTCGGCAAACGCATGCAGCGTGTAAACGCCCGGACGGATGTTTGGGATCGAGAACTTTCCTGTCGCATCTCCTCGAACCCAGAACTGATAGTATTTGCCGTCTCGCTGCCAATCGAGGTTTTCGCCGTTTACGAGCTTGTAGTCAGGGTGAGCGAGCCCGACGAGCAGGTTTGACATTTTCGAGAGGGGGTCCCTCAGTACGATCCTGCCAGTAACGGCCCCACGGTCTTTCTTGCCCGGATATTCAGCGTCAGCGGCCCATTCGTAAGCCCATTTTTTGGATTCGGTTGCGGCTTTTCCCATGGCTTCGCGGTACATGGCGTCAGGCGTCGGCCCGGCGTTGCAGTAGAGCATGAACGGGCCGATCGTTTTTTTCCATTCCTCGCCCTTTTCGACATCGGCGAAGGTCCCGCCGTAATGAGGGCCTTTCCATACGTTCAAGATCGTAGCTGGCGCCGGTGCGGTAAGGCTGTCTGTAAATGTTGCGTCTCGGTGAGCCATGAGTTCGAGCTTTGTCGGGCCGCCGCTCATGTACTCGTTGCTCGGGTTGATCAGCCAGATGCCGATCTTTCGTTTCGTCGATGACCAGCCGTAGGCGGGCGTATCGAACTGGACGGCCGCGTAGTCGTATTTGTGCTCGACCTGGCCTTTCATTACGCCGCTGTTCATCAGCCTTGCCTCTTTCATGTTCATCACCGTGCCGTGATTCCAGTCATAGGCCGTGATCATCTGCATGCTGCGGCGGCTATCAACCGTCATCCAGTCGAAGATGTCGTCATTCAACTTAGTGACAAAACGGCCGACCGGAAACGACAGTCGCGGATAATCCGGACGATGGTCCCAAAGTTCTTCGAGATAAAGGCCGGATTCTCCTTTCCCCAGCGAGTACCGCATCTCGACATCTGACGGAACGGTCTTTGGGTCACCGTCAAAAACGAATTTGCACGAAACGATCGCCCGCTCGCCTCTATTGGTCTTGGGGTCCAGAACGATCGATGCCGTTCGTTTGCGCCCAAAGTCGAGACCTGTCGCAGGTAGTGTCCAATAACCGTCAATGCCCATTCCACCGAGTAAGCTCAATCCTCTGTATTTGATCGACTTTAACGACGCTGTGTCCTTTTCGATCTCGACGGTGATGATCCCATTGGCGAGCGTAAAGATCTTGCCATCATCGGCGAGCGTTACAGCATCTGTCCTCGGAGCTTTTTCGCCAAATACAAGGCCCGCAGTCAACAACACAAGAGCCGAAATCATTGCAATTCGTTTCATCTATCTTATTTATCGTGCGACTCGGTAATATCGGTCCTCAGATCGTACAGTTCGATCTTTCCGTTGAGGCCCTTTCTCACTGCTTTCCATCTGCCCATCCTGACCGCCTGGACAAAGCCGCCCTCGTGAAATTCCCAGTAAAGGTAGGCGCCATGAGCCGAGCGCTTGCCGAGCCAATAGGGCAGCACCGAAGTCCCATCGAGTCCCGCGGGCAGTTTTGTCTTCGCGACATCCGCGAAGGTCGGGAAAAGGTCATACTGCGACCAAACCACGTTGTTGACCGCTCCTGCCCGAACTCGCCCCGGCCAGCGGACTATTGTCGGTTCGCGGATGCCGCCTTCGTAAACCGACCTTTTCAGTCCACGCAGTCCGCCGGTACTGTTGAAGAAGGCGGCGTCATAGCTTCCTTCGTCCGGGCCTTGCGGACCGTTATCGCCTGAAAATATAACTATCGTATCGTTGTCGATGCCGAGTTTTTTTAGCAGGCCCATTATCTCGCCGACCTGACAATCAAGTTTGGTGACCATCGCGGCAAAATTCTTATTCTGTTGGGTCCACTTTTCGTTCGAGTACGGGGTGTCCGACGGTATCTCCATACCGTTGCCGGTACGGCGGTTCAGTTCGTTGTTCGCGTGAGGTAGCGTCACCGCCAGATAAAGAAAGAACGGGCCTTTTCGCTCGCGCCGGATGAAATCTAGAGCCTGTTGCCCGAACAGGTCAGCCGAATAGCTTTTGCCTCCTAACTGGACTTTGTCGTTGTTCTGCCAAAGGTAATCGGGAAAATAGTTGTGAGCGAGATTTTGATTCAGGTAGCCGAAAAAGTAGTCAAATCCTTTTTTATTTGGAATCCCCGCAGTTTCCGGCTCGCCGAGTCCCCATTTGCCGATGATCCCCGTACGGTAACCGGCACGCTTCAAAACCTCGGCGACGGTCACATCCTCGGGCCGAAACGAAACGCGATTACCGTCTTTATCGTTATTGCCGCGAATGTACGCATGGCCCTGATGAAGGCCCGTCATCAGGCTGGCCCTCGACGGTGCGCAGACCGGTGCCGAAGCATACGCGTTCGTGAATCGCATTCCCTCCCTTGCAAGCCGGTCAAGGTTCGGGGTTTTGGCCAGTTTCTGCCCGTAGCTCCCCAGGTCGCCGAATCCGAAGTCGTCGGCGAGGATCAAAATGATGTTCGGTTTCTCCGTGCGGTTTTTCTGACTCTGACCGCCTTGGACAAAGCCGCAGGTCAACAACACAGCAAGCGCTATTAGTTTTCTGATTGAGGTCATTCGGAAAACTCCGGGATAGCGAGATCATCGGCTCGCCGTTCGATAAACTTCGTCGATCAGCCGCGATACCTCACGGCCTGCCACGCCATCGACTCGCGGACCGTGTCCACTCATGACAGCCTCAGCAAAATCATCGATCAGCGGCTGATGAACGTTTTCGTGCGGAGGATGGTTTTCATGCCTTTCACCATCGCCCGTAATTACCGTCATGTTCCCAAGGTTTAGCACCGGAATGTGGATAGACCCTTTTGTCCCATATACATCCAGCGTGTCCCGCGGTTCGATCGACGCGTGCGTCACTGTAACCGAGCCGATCGTACCCAGCTCGAACCGAAACGACGCGACGGCAGTGTCCTCGACTTGTCGATTGAATACTGCATTTGATATCACACCAGCTACTTGCTCCACGAGCCCGAACAGGTTTGTCATAACCTCGAGCCGGTGACAGCCAAAATCCATCATCGGCCCGCCTCCGCTGGTTTTCGGTTCGAGGAGCCAACTTCGCGGATCGTTCCCGTCCGGAGCGAAGAACTCGAAAGCATTTATCTGAGCGATTGCAGCGTTACCGATCTCACCGCCGTCAACGATCTGTTTCGCACGTTCGACCACCGGGTAGAACCGGCGATAGTACGCAACGCCAAGCCTGACTCCGCCGTCTCGACAAGCCTCGATCATTTCGTCACACTCAGGGACCGTCATCGCCATTGGCTTTTCACATAACACATGTTTACCAGCTTTGGCGGCGGCGATGGTCTGCTCGCAATGGAGGTTGACCGGCGTTGCGATGTAAACAGCGTCGATCTCAGGGTCCGCGATCATCTCACGCCAGTCGGCATACCACTTGCGGGCCCCAAACTCTTTTGCAAAGTCCTCCGCCAACTCTGATCTTGCCCGGCATACGGCGACGAGATCGCAATTTGGCAGATCACGCAGCGCAGGCGCGATCCGTTTTCGAGCGATGTCACCCGCACCGATCAGTCCCCATCGTAAAGTTGCCACAATCTAATACTGACGTTGTTCGACACGTTCGATCTTCAGGTCGCTGCCTGTTTTGCTCTGAATTGACCAGAAATTCGTAACGTTCTTAAGCGAAAACATCTTGTTTCCTGTCAAAATCTTCGCGTTTGTCCGAAAAAGCTCAATGTTTTTGGCGTCATCAAAGACAAAAGCCGGCCGTTCCTCCCTGTTTTCGAACGAAATATCGACGTTATCGAACACTGTCCCGTTCACATGGCGTACAAAGAATCCATAGGCCGGCGTTATCCCGAACATACTCGGCTCAGGGTAGCTCTTTTCGTTTTCGGGAATCTCTCTCATGGCATCGGCCTTTGTGCCCCCTCCGTTGTAATGAATGCGAATATTGCTCAGCCTCACGTCTTCGATGTCGTTACCAGCGAGGCCGGCGATAATAGCGGCGTATTTCGATTCCACACCTGAAGCGACAACGTTGCTTATGCTCACGCGCCGGATCGAGGCGATCGGAGTGCCTTCAGGAGCCCGCTGACGGGCGCCGAGACGGATAAAGATCGGAGCGGTCGTGATGTCCCGCATCGTCAGATTTGAGATGGAAACGTCTTCGATATTACCGCCGTCGACGGTCTCGATGGCGAGGCCGCGGCAATGAACGAACGTTATGTTCGAGATCGTGATGTTCTTAAAGCCGCCGTTCGACTCGGTTCCCAGTTTTAGCCGTCCGGTCGGCCGGTCTTTGTCCGGTGCGACTTCCTGCGTTGTCTTGAACGTGCCATCGAGCATCGTCCCCATGTCAAATGCCGATACCTGCGAGTTCGTTATCGTGACGTTTTCGGTCGCGCGGTTGAACCCGAGCGCGTACGAGCTTTTCAGGACGATCGCGTCGTCATTCGGCGAATTGACCTGTGAATTCGAGATCCGCACATTCCGGCACGAGTCGATGTCAAACCCGTCGCGGTTCGTGTCCACCTTTAGGTTGTCGATCGTCAGGTTGTCGACGCCGGTCGCGAGCAGGGCAAAGTGGCCACCCTGAAAGATCGTGATATCCCGAAGCGTGACATTTCGCGAGAGCTTCAGGGCGATCGCTTTTGTTCCGAGTCCATCCATCTCGGAGACGGGCGAAGTCTCGCCCAGAGGCGAAACATTTTTACCCATGCTCGTCGGTGTTTCGCCGGCCGTTCGTGGTTTACGCGGTCCCGGGCTGCGGCGGGATAGACCTTTGCCGTCGATACGTCCCTGTCCGAGAAACGCGACATTTTCAACGCCGATGCCCCAGAATAGGCTGTTTTTCCAATGCGAATGCCCAAAATCCTGATACGCGTCAAATTCGTTGGGCTCAGGCAGGTCGTATTTGCCCTTGCCGTCCGCGGGATCAGCCGCGAGGATCGTCGCGCCGTTGTCTAGATAAATGGTGATGTTGCTTTGGAGCCGCATCGAGAAACAGAGATAGGTGCCGGCCGGGAAATAAACGGTTCCGCCGCCTTTCGATGCTGCTGAATCGATGGCCCCGTTGACCGCATCAGAATCGATCGTTTTACCGTCGCCCTTCGCACCGAAATCTCTGACGTTGTAAAACCTTTTCTCTTCAATGACTTGGTTCGCCGTCGGCCCTGCCGCCGCCGATGGCGCAGAGTGAAAACTCGTGAACGCCACGAGGATCACAGTCAAAAATATCAGCAAGGTCAATTTCACAGCCGGCGCTTATTTCTGTCTCTTTTGATAGGCGTCAAACCACTCTCTGACCTCTTTTTCCAGAGCTTTCAGGTCAGGATGCTTTTGGGCAATGTCCCACGATTCCTTCCATTCCTTGTTCAGGTCGCCAAGGTCGAGCTTTGAGCCGGCGCGGACAAAGATCGGGATCTGATGCAACTCGGCCGCTACGGTAATCGTCTGGCCGCCGTCGTAGACCTTGCCTGTCCACGCATCCTTCCATTTCTTGCCCGACGGCAAATAGACCGTCTGGCTCTTTCTGGTTTTTTCCCAGATCGGCGACACGAGTACGTCGCTGCCGTATTGATAGGTCCACCAATTGTCCCAGGCAGCCTTTGACTTGGGGTCGACCATGAATAAAGGCCTGACCATCGGCATCCCAGTCTTGTTCGCTTCCTGCGCCTGTGCGTACGCATAGTCGATCATTCGCCGGTGCAGTCGGGAATACATCCGCCAAGTCGCGATCAACGTCGTGTCGTACTTCGGCTCACGCGGAGCGTTCCAGAACGCGACATTCTTGGTCGGCCCGACCTCCATGATCGGCGTGAACGCGCTGAATTCGAGCCAACGGCTGCAGGTGTCCTGCTCCATCAACTGCGTGTTATAGCCGCACGTGTCCGAACCCCAGTTCGAGTAGCCCATGACGGCCGAGCGCTGGACGGCGATGATCGACGCCCGCAACCCTTCCTGCGTCCCGCCAATGTCGCCGCCCCAATTTACGGAATATTGAGCCGTACCCGTATAGGCTCCGCGAGGCATCGCGAAAAAGTCGTTTCCGCGATATTTTTTCGCGACATCGTAGACGGCTTTGACGTACATTTTCATGTAGGCATTGCGGTTCTCGCGTATTGAGCGTCCGTCGAAGATCTGATAGGGCCCGTCGTCCGATATGTTCTCTTCGCCTCGATCGAGTTTGAAGCCGGCGACGCCGCGTTTGAGCAGCTTTGCGATGCCGTCCTGCCAATACGCTCGCGCGGCCGGGTTGCTCAGGTCCACCATCGGGAAATTATTTCCGTTCGAAGGACGAATCTGTCCGGCGAGAGTGTATTTCTTTTCTGTTCCCTCGACGGCCATCTTGCCCTGAAAGAACGGAGCGATCCACAAGACCGTCTTCTGATCGTGAGCTTCGAGATATTTGACCATCACGTCAAAATTCGGCAGACGCTTTTCGTCGATGTCAAAGTCGTCATAACCCATTTTCCCAGGGCCCCACGGACGGTCGATCCAGTAGACGCCGTTCTCGATGCCAAATGCACGCATCACAAGCACGTCCTCCATGATCTCCGAATTGAATGGCCCCGCGACGGGTGTTCCGTCGTAATACGCGGTCCGCTGTGTGTGCTCGTCCCGCCAACGCCAAGGCGTGAACATCCATTTGGGCGGCAGGATAGGTGCTCCGACGTCCATCGAATGCTGCGTCACGATCTCGGCCGGAGTATTGGCCGTGTAGATCTTTAGCTGGAAATCAGGGCCCTCGAACTCGATCTTCACGCGTTTCGGGTCGGACGCGGCCATGTCATAGACGCCGGGCCAATCACCTTTTGTAAACACGCCGTATCCGCGAGATGAGAGATAGAACGGGGCGTAGACCGATGTCGTGGGTTTGACGATCATCTCGACCCGCTGCCCGCGAAGGTCCATCGCCTGCGTGATGCCCGGAGCCCACGACGCCTGCTGCGGCCCGTCAACCGTGCGCTCCATCAAACCCGTGAAGTACTCGTCCGGCAACGCATCGATCGCGAGGCCCCATTTCGTGATGCCGTCATTCGGCGTCGCCGACAGGCTCACTTCAAAGTTATCGCGAGTCGGCGTCACGTAAAGTTTTATCGTTCGGCCGTCCGGCATCTTCGCCTCGGCGGTGATCCGCCCGCTTTTATCTGGTTTGGCGGTCAGTGACGCCGGCAATGTAACCCTTCCTTTGGCAGTCTCGTAGAATATCTCGTCCAGTTTGAGGCCGCCCGAAGGCGTCAGATTTTTGGACGGCAGTACTAACTGGGCCTGTCCGTTTTGCCCCAAAGCCACGGCGGCTGTCAAAACGACGAACGATGCAAGCAAGCTAATGTTTTTCATCTTGTGTGCGAAGCCGATCGGCGCGTGATAGCCGGGGTCGTCTATCTCGTAGAAAATCTGTAGATCGTTGTGGTCGAGTATCGCTGACCCTTCTTCAGAGTCGTCGAAGGGAAGTTTGGCTCATTGGGGCTGTCCGGGTAGTGCTGCGACTCGAGACAAAATCCCGAATGTACCGGGTAAGTCTGACCATTCTTGCCGGGAACGGACGCGTCGAGGAAATTTCCCGAGTAGAACTGCAGCCCAGGCTCGGTCGTGTAGACCTCCATCACCCTGCCGCTCTTGGGTTCGAAGACAGTCGCAGCCAGGGACAGATTCTTTCCTGTCTTGTTGAGTACGAAGTTGTGATCGTATCCTTTGCCAAACCTCAACTGCTCGTTGTCCAGCTCGATACGGGTCCCGATCGCCGTCGGTCGAGTAAAATCGAACGGCGTGCCTTTGACCGGCTTGAGCTCACCTGTCGGGATCGAGCCATCGTCCGTCGGGGTAAATCTGTTCGCGTTTATCGTCAAAACATGGCCCAATACATCGCCCTTGCCGGCGCCGGCTAGGTTGAAATACGAATGGTGCGTCAAGTTGACGATCGTATCCTTGTCTGTCGTTGCGGAATAGACGATCTTTAGCTCGCTGCTTTCGGTAAGCGAGTATATGACCTTGATTCTCAGATTGCCTGGATACCCTTCTTCGCCGTCGCGGCTTAGGTAAGTTAATTCTAGGTTAGCTCCGTGTGGATCGGTCGACGGTCTGGCGGTCCAAATGACCTTGTCAAAGCCTTTCAGCCCGCCATGCAAATGGTTTGCCCCGTTATTCGTCGCAAGAGAGTATTCGCGACCGTTAAGCGTGAATCGTCCTTTTGCGATCCGGTTGCCGTAGCGTCCGATCAGAGCTCCGATGTATGCCGTGCTTCGTTCGTAATCGGCGACGGAGTCGAACCCTAAAACAACGTCGCCCCGTTTTCCGTTACGGTCCGGCACGCGCAGCGAGACCACGGTTCCGCCGTATGTCATTATTTTGACCTCGGCACGACGGCTGTTCGTCAATGTGTAGATATCGACCGACTTTCCGTCCGAGGTCTTTCCGAACGGCTTACGAGTGACCCGCGGCTTTGCAGAAACGGACATCTCAGATCCGAGAATGGACAAGATCAGCAAGGACCCTGCGAACGTTCCGAGAAATATGCTGTTCAATCTCATACATTTGCGAGAGGTCTGCCAAGCATGCTCGTGGCTCCGGTTCGCCACCAGAGCAGAACGCTCAGCTTGAGACAGAGGAGTAAAGTGGTCGATCCAATTGCGTAAAACATACCACATAAGCCTCGGGTTGCAAAGATTCATTTAACCGATTAACCGGCGTTGCCCGAATCTTCTCATTAGGCTAAAGTTTGACTGTAATTTCGTATGACTTGGGAAGAACGCTGGCATCCTTTGCGTGAGGAATGGGTCGTGATCGCGGCCCACCGTCAGGACCGGCCGTGGAGCGGCGAGACGCTGGCCGTCGCGGAAAAAGTTGCCCGAGTATGTGTCCGATTGTTATTGTGTCCCGGCAACGCACGTGTCAGCGGCAAGGCAAATCCCGTTTATAAAGATATCTTCGTTTTCGACAACGACCACCCTAGCGTCCACCTTGATGCGCCCGAAAATGCTGAGCCGCCGTCACCTGTTTACAAGGCACGACCCGCTCGTGGGCATTTCACGCGTCGTTTGCTACAGCCCTAAACACAATTTGACGCTGACCGAGCTTTCCGTTGAGGAGATCGCCGGACTCATGCGCGTTTGGCAGCAGCAATATCTCGATCTAGGTTTGCGGCCCGAGATCGAGCATGTTCTGATCTTCGAGAACAAAGGTGAAGCGGTCGGCGTCTCCAACCCGCATCCGCATTGCCAGATATACGCCAACAACTTTGTATTCAAGACCATCGCCAGCGAGGCCGAGGCGTGCCGCAAATTCATGGCGGAAACGGACCGTGTCCTATTTCAGGACATAATCCGTGCTGAGCAGGATGACCGCCGGCGGATCATCGCTGAGAATGGGTCGGCGATCGCGTTCCTCCCATATTTCGCGAGATACGCTTACGAGGTCTATGTCGCTCCAAAAGCAACCCACCCAAGTATCTCCGAGCTCTCAGACGCGGAGGTCATTGGCCTCGCGGAGGTCCTGAGAACAGTGCTGATCAAACTCGACAATCTCTGGAAAATGGCGTTTCCGTACGTGATGGTCCTGCATCAGGCACCGACAGACGGCGGCGACTACGGTGCGTTCCATTTCCACATCGAGTTTCATCCACCGCTGCGCAAACCCAATCTTCTGAAATACTTAGCGGGGCCTGAGATCGGCGGCGGCAACTTTCTAAGTGACACCTCACCGGAAGAGAAAGCCGCCGAACTGCGGTCGATGCCCGACGTTCACTACAAACAGGAGGCCGCGTGAACGACCTCACAACACTGTTCGCCCCGATCAAGCGGCTCCATGAAGCGATCCGGACACGAGTGGTCGAGACTTGTGAAAGCTATACGACCGACCGATTGTCAGAGGTCGTCGCTGACGGCGAAGGCGATACGATCTTCGCCGTCGATCGAGTCAGTGAAGCCGTATTGCTAGAGTTCTTCGAAAAAGAAATAGCATCACAAGTACCGGTCGTCCTTATTGCCGAGGGCATCGAACACGGCAGAGTCGTTCTGCCTGGTTCCGCGAGCGAGGCCGACGCTGTGTGGCGCATCATCGTAGATCCGATCGACGGCACCCGCGGGCTGATGTACCACAAACGCAGCGGTTGGATACTGACAGGTGTTGCTCCTAACAAAGGCGAGACAACGAATCTCGCCGATATTGAATTTGCGATCCAGACCGAAATACCGTTGGTCAAACAGCATCTGTCTGACACGATTTGGGCATTTCGTGGTCGCGGCGCGCAAGCTGAACGCTTTAACCGTCTGACAGGCGAGACGACTGAACTTCACCTCAAACCGTCGACGGCTCACTCGATCGAACAGGGATTCGCGATGATCTCGCGTTTTTTCCCCGGCGTTCGCGATGTCCTCGCCAACATCGACGACGAAATCGTTCGAACTGTTCTTGGATCGCCGAAAACGGGCAAAGCGCAGTGTTTTGAAGACCAGTACGTCTCTTCCGGCGGCCAACTCTATGAACTCATGGTCGGGCATGACCGTTTTGTCGCCGACCTGCGTCCATTTATGAAATCGGAAATGAGACAACGTGGGATGGAGATGAACATATGCTGCCATCCATACGACCTCTGCACCGAATTGATCGCACGCGAAATGGGTGTCGAGGTCACCGATGTTCGGGGCGGCCGTCTCGATGCGCCGTTGTCGCTCGAGACGGATGTTGCGTGGGCCGGATATGCAAATTCGGCCATTAGATCTCAGATCGAGCCGGCATTGCTGGGCTCGTTAAGAAAACGCGGCCTCATCGACTGACGAAGATCGTGTACGAAATAATCGACGGCAATTCACACGGCCTCAAAGACGTCGACGGATTTATTCGTTCGATCGATCGCAGACATGTCGGATCGGCTAGGCTTTTTGACCGGCGATGCGACTTGTTCATCACGCGGGCACCAGGACGGTTGGACGTCATGGGCGGCATCGCCGACTATTCCGGGTCGCTCGTTATGCCGATGCCGATCGCCGAGGCGACGCTGGCTGCACTGCAGCTTTCAGACGATCGAGACATCCTGATACATAGTCTGCATTCGCACTCGGACCGGTTCTCAAAATTCAAAATGTCGCTTGACGACATCGACTCGCTTCCGGAGCTCGACTACTACGAAACAGCAAAACAAAGATTTGTAAAAGGCCAGGCGAACCGCTGGGCCGGCTACGCCGCGGGCGTCTATTATGTGCTGAAACGTGAGCTAAGGATCGACTTTACAAAGGGCGCGCGTATTTTGATCTCGTCCGATATCCCCGTTAGCAAGGGCGTCAGTTCCTCGGCCGCTATCGAAGTGGCGGTCATGCAGGCAGTCTGCGCCGCCCACGACATCGACATCGAGCATCGGCAATTGGCCCTACTCTGTCAGAAGGTCGAGAACCGAATCGTTGGTGCCGCCTGCGGGGTAATGGACCAGGTGGCCGTCACCTGCGGCGTTGAGAATTCGCTCGTCTCTTTGCTCTGCCAGCCGGCGGACATCGGTGAGCCGGTCGCGGTTCCCGACGAGATCGAGTTGTGGGGCGTCGATTCGGGTGTCCGGCATTCGGTTGCCGGCTCGGATTACTCGTCTGTCCGGCGCGGTGCTTTTATGGGCTATCGTATTATTGCGGATGCTGCCGGGCTCGAAGTGGAACGCCTCGGTAACGGACGTGTCTCCGTCAAAGATGAGCGTTGGCAAGGCTATCTTGCCAACATATCGCCCGACGAATACGAGAGGGAGTTCTCGGGTTTTGTTCCCGAGATCGTACTCGGCTCGGATTTTCTCGGCCGCTACGGCGGTACGACCGATCCCGTTACATCGATCGATCCCACTAGAACCTACGCCGTAAAGGCTCCTACCAAACATGCCGTCTACGAAAGCGCACGGGTCAAACGGTTTTCAGAATTGTTGGAGGGCAAACTGAACGCCGACACGCTCAGAGAGATCGGCGATCTCCTGTTCGAATCGCATGCGAGCTACAAGGCCTGCGGGCTGACAGAGGAACGGACCGATCGACTCGTTGAAATGGCCCGGCGGCGACGAGGACGCGGAATTCTTGGTGCTCGGATCACCGGCGGCGGTAGCGGCGGCACCGTCCTGATCGTTACAACGAGCGGCTGTCGAGATGAGATCCAGGAACTGGTCGAGAGCTTTGGCCGTGAGACTGGACAGAAGCACTACGTATTTCACGGTTCGTCCATGGGCAGTGCTGCGTTCAGGCATATCCGCGTGACGTTTACTTGATCCGCCAGGTCCGTCTCCGGCTTATTTGCCCTGCCTCCGGAATGCAGGTATATTTTTCCTGTCATTTTGCGAAGAAAGGTCACGATTCGTCCGACGCCCGGTATCGGTGAGAGCTTGTTTCTATTTTATTGGATAACCGGTTAACCATAGCGTGACTCTCAAGCCGGATCCGGGAAAGGGCCTATAGCCTTTCGATTACCTATTTCTTTTGTGTTGGAGAGAAACATGATTCAAAAATCCCTTTGCATTCTTACCCTGCTTTGCTGCACATTTTTGTTCGGTTCATGCAAGCCCGCGGCACCGGCCGCTAATGGAAATTCGGCGCCATCGGGCGGCATCAAACTCGCCTTTGTAACAAACAACGCGTCCGACTATTGGACGATCGCCCGCAAAGGTGTCGAGAAGGCCGACGCTGAGCTCGACGATGTGACGGTCGATTTCAAACTCCCAGGCAGCGGCGCCGCTGATGAGCAAAAACGGATCATCGATGACTTGGTCTCGGTCGGCGTCAAAGGCATTGCCATTAGCCCTGTCGACCCGGACAATCAAACGCAGCTCATCAACGACACGGCCAAAAAGGCGCTCGTGATCACTCAGGACTCGGACGCGCCGAAGAGTGACCGGGCACTCTACATCGGAACCGACAACGTCGCTGCGGGCCGCCAGGCCGGTGAGCTTGTAAAAGAAGCGTTGCCCAACGGCGGCAAGATCATGGTCTTTGTCGGCAAGAGCGACGCCCGCAACGCAGCCGAGCGGTTCCAGGGACTCAAGGAAGCGCTGCAGGGGTCAAAGGTCGAGGTGATCGACATTCGCACGGACGACACCGACCGTGCCCGGGCAAAAACGAACGCGGCGGACACGCTCGTCAAGTACCCAGATGTGGCGGCTCTCGTTGGTCTCTGGAGCTACAACGGTCCTGCGATCCTCAACGCTGTCAAAGATGCTGGAAAGGTCGACAAGGTAAAGATCGTCTGCTTTGACGAAGAGGACGAAACGCTGGCCGGCGTCAAAGAAGGCTCAATATTCGCGACCGTGGTCCAGCAGCCCTACGAGTTCGGTTACCAGTCGGTCAAGCTAATGGCCCAGATCCTGAAAGGCGATAAGTCCGTTATTCCGGCAAACAAGCAGATCAACGTTCCGACGCTCGTGATCAAAAAAGACACGGTCGATGAGTTCATCAAGAAGATAAATGGACTTCGCGGTCGAAGCTAATGATATTGGCAAATCATACGAAACGGCATCGTTTTAGGAAATTCATTCATATTTCGATGAAATTTCCCAAGTTGCGAATCACATGAGCGCGATCCTCGAAATGCGAAAGATCAGCAAGCGGTTTCCGGGCGTTATCGCCCTGGATGCTGTCGATCTCAGTGTCGATCGGGGCGAGGTCGTCGCGCTCGCGGGAGAGAACGGTGCCGGCAAATCGACGCTCATGAAGGTCCTCGGCGGAGTTTACAGCCCGGACGACGGAGCGATCCTTGTCGAGGGGAATGAGGTCCGGATCCGTTCCGTCTCGGATGCAACTGCCTTTGGGATCGGCTTCGTTCACCAGGAGTTGAACGTTCTCGACAATCTTTCCGTCGCCGAAAACGTGTTTCTGGGTCGTGAGCCCAGACGACTCGGTTTTCTGATCGACCGCGCCAAGATAAACGCCGATACCGAAGTCTATCTTAAACGACTCGGGCTCGATGTTCCTCCACGAACACCTCTCAATCAGCTTTCGATCGCACAGCAGCAAATGGTCGAGATCGCGAAAGCACTGTCGCTCAACGCGCGTATTCTGATCTTGGATGAACCGACGTCGAGCCTCACGCTGACCGAGACCGAGCGGCTTCTGGAGGTCATCGCAGATCTGCGATCTCAAGGCGTCAGTGTCATTTATATCTCGCACCGTCTTGGCGAAATCGAAAAGATCGCCGATCGTGTCGTGGTCCTGCGCGACGGCATGAATGCCGGAGTCCTCGAACGCGACGAGATCGATCACGACTCGATAGTTAGCCTGATGGTCGGCCGTGACATCGACAAATTTCATCGTTCGGACGCGGGCGGAGGAACAGTTTCTGTTGCTGAGATACAGGACCTTTGCACCCGCCGCTATCCGGACAAACCTCTCTCATTTGACGTCCGTGCCGGAGAGGTGCTTGGATTTGCGGGTCTCGTCGGTGCGGGTCGGTCAGAGGCAGCTCAGGCGATCTTCGGAGTTGATGCGCCCGTTTCCGGCAGCATCTCGCTTGACGGCAAACGGGTCGAAATCGCAACGGCGCGAAGCGCCATCGACAACGGCATTTATTTAGTGCCTGAGGACCGGCGCATCGCGGGCCTGATCGTCGATCTTCCGATCCGAGAAAATATCACGCTTCCTTCTCTGGGAAGATATTCGTCAAGCGGGCTCGTCAGCAAAAGCCGCGAAACCGAGAAGGCGGCCGAAATGTGCCGCAAGCTCAACGTAAAGGCTCCGTCGCCCGAGACCAAAGCCGCGAACCTGAGCGGCGGCAACCAACAAAAGGTGGTTCTGGCAAAGTGGCTGTCGTTGAATCCTCGCCTCCTGATATTCGATGAGCCGACACGCGGCATCGATGTCGGGGCCAAGGCGGAGATCTACGAGCTAATGCGGGAGCTTGCCGCCGAGGGCGTCGCGATAATGATGATATCGAGCGATATGGAAGAAATACTCGGTGAGAGTGACCGGATAGCCGTGATGCACGAGGGCAGGATCACCGGGGTCATCGACCGTGCCGACGCTACGGAAGAGAAAGTCATGAAGCTGGCGGTCGGAGGATGAGCCGTTTTTTATGAAAAAGGAACTCGGGACATTTATCTTGCTCGTTGTGTTGTGCATCGTTCTCGCGGTGCTCAATCCCGTTTTCCTCGATGCTGCAAATCTTCAGAACCTCGCACGGCTGATCGGGATATACGGCATTTTCAGTATCGGGCTGGGATTGGTGATCATCACGGGCGGCATAGACCTCTCGGTTGGGTCGGTCTTTGCCCTGCTCGGCGTCCTGCTTTCTATCTTTCTGGTCCAGTGGCATTTGCCCGCCGCTCTTGCCGTGCTGGCCGTCGTCGGCATAACCACGTTTTTAGGACTCATCAACGGAATTTTGATCACAAAGGTCAAGATACAGCCGTTTATCGTCACGCTCTGCGGACTGCTGTTCTATCGTGGATTGGCGCGCTTTATTGCAAGCGATGAAACCAAAGGGTTCGGTGCGGCGGCCGGATTCGAGACGCTGCAGAGCTTTGCCACAGGCAGTCTTTTCGGCATCCCGACGCCGTTTATCATTCTCATACTGATCGGCATCGTGATGTGGGTGGTTCTTCACCGTTCGGTATATGGGAGATATCTGTTCGCGGTCGGCCGGAACGAGGTAGCGGCCCGGTATTCAGGCATTAACTCTAATGTCATTATCGCCAGCGCATATGTTGCCTGCGGTGTGCTTGCCGGTGTCGCGGGTGTGCTGCTTGCTTTTTACACGAACTCGATCTCGCCGTCCTCGCACGGCAATTTCTACGAGCTTTACGGCATCGCGGCCGCGGTTCTCGGCGGGTGCAGCCTCCGCGGCGGCGAAGGTTCGATAGTCGGCATCCTGATCGGCACCGCGCTGCTGCAGGTCCTCCAAAACCTCGTCAATCTGCTCGGGATACCGAGCTCGCTCAACTTTGCGGTCATGGGAGCGGTCATTCTGATTGGCGTCATCGCGGACCAGTTACTTCGGCAGCGTCAGGCGGCAAGACTAGCGACTTAAGCGACATATATGAGCGGGAGTGAGCATCTGACCAACCTCTTCTGGACCGCCGGATCTCGACACAAACTCGTGCATTCCTGGCGATCTCTAGTTTATGTTATCTGCTTCATCGTGTTTACGACCTACGGCGAGGCACAAACCGCGATACCGCTTTGGCCTGATGGCGCCGTACCGAACGCGGTGGGCAAAGAGCCGCAGGACATCCCGACGATAACGCCTTTTCCAGCATCGAAAGAGACTGCAACCGGCGCGGCGATCGTGGTGTTCCCCGGCGGAGGCTACTCGCATTTGTCCGACGTCAAAGAGGGAAGCGATGTAGCCAAGTGGTTGAATTCATTGGGTATCACGGCGTTCGTGCTGAAATATCGGCTCGGAATGCGATATCACCATCCGAACCCGTTGCTCGATGCTGCTCGCGCGGTCCGGACCGTTCGAGCGCGGGCAAAGGAATGGGGCGTCGACCCGAAGCGCATCGGAATTCTCGGATTTTCGGCCGGCGGCCATCTGGCGTCGACGCTCGGGACGCATTTTGATGCCGGTAAACGCGATGCCAAAGACGAGATCGAAAGTGTCAGCTCGCGGCCCGATCTTATGGTGCTCGTCTACCCCGTTATAACAATGGGCGAACTTACCCATCAGGGCTCAAAACTCAATTTGCTCGACAAAGGTCCGTCACCCGAGCTAGTGAAACTCTATTCAAACGAGCTCCAGGTTACCAAAGACACGCCGCCGACATTTCTCGTCCACGCGATGACGGACACGGCCGTGCCGGTTGAGAACAGCCTCATGTTCGCCGTCGCGTTGAGAAAGGCAAAGGTCCCGTTCGAAATGCATATCTACGAACAAGGGCCCCACGGCTTTGGCCTGGCCCCGACAAATGCGGTGCTCGCGACGTGGACCGACCGCTGCGCAGACTGGTTAAGGCTACGTAAGTTCGCTCGAACGAAATGATCATTTCAGCGGTCAACCGTAAGTACATCCGATCCAGATGGCAAACAAGAAAGTAAACCGACGCGAGTTCCTGAAAACTGCAACGGCAGGCGCGGCCGTCCTTACCGTTCTTTCGGATCCGGCAGCAGCCGAGTCTTTCTCGACGTTGCTGACGCCCACGCCTGACATGGCGTCCGACCGCCGGATATTTCCGCTCAACCACGGCTGGCTCTTCAGCGAAAAGTCGTCACCTGCGGCGATGCAGCCAGGCTTTAACGACAGGTCTTGGACCCGGGTAAACATTCCACACACCAACAAAATGCTGCCGATGAACGGCTTTGACGAAAAAGAGTATATGTTCGTCTCTGCCTACCGGAGACATCTCAAATTGCCGGCCGACCAGAAAGGAAAACGCATTTTTGTCGATTTCGGCGGTGTGATGACCGCAGCCAAGGTCTTTATCAACGGCAAACCGCTTGGTGAGTATCGCGGCGGCTATACACCGTTTTCTTACGAACTGACGCAGCACATCAACTGGACCGGTGACAATGTCCTGGCTGTCGAGGTCGACTCGACCGAGCGGAAGGACATTCCGCCTTTTGGCGGCTTGATCGACTATCTGACATTTGGCGGGATTTACCGGGATGTAGACATTCGAGTCGTCAACCCGAATCATATCGAGAACGTTTTCGCGAAACCGATGAATGTCCTGACGGCTGAACGCGTTTTGAATGTGAAGGTGTATCTAGGCGATTCAAGATCGGTCGATCTCAAGGCCGAACTATTGGATAACGGTCGCGTTCTCGCGACGGGACAGGTCAGATCGAGCGGTGGCGTTGCGGAGATCACGCTAAGAGATCTGGGCGCGGTGGAGCTTTGGGACATCGATAAACCAAGACTCTACGATGTCCGCGTGACGATCACCGATGGCGGAAATACCCTCGACCACTACGACACCCGCATCGGCTTTCGCGAAGCCAAGTTCACGCCCGAGGGCTTTTATCTCAACGGCAAACACCTCAAATTACGTGGCTTAGATCGCCACCAAACGTTTCCTTTTGTCGGCCAGGCGATGCCCGCCAGAGTGCAGAAGCGAGATGCGTGGATACTACGCAAAGAACTCCATTGCAACATCGTCCGAACGTCGCATTATCCACAGTCACCTCATTTTCTCGACGCTTGTGACGAATACGGGTTGCTGGTCTTTGAGGAGATCCCCGGCTGGCAGCACATCGGCGATCAAGCGTGGAAGGACCTCTCGGTACAGCACGTCGGCGAGATGATCAGGCGCGACTGGAACCATCCGTCGATCATCTTGTGGGGCGTCCGCGTGAACGAATCGGGCGACGATCATGATTTCTACACGCGTACGAACAAACTCGCCCATGAACTCGACGATTCGCGGCCGACGGGCGGCGTTCGTTACCGGTACAATTCGGAGTTTCTCGAAGATGTGTTCACGATGAACGATTTCGGCTTTCCGCTGCGGCAGCCGAATCACCCGCTGTACCTCAATACCGAGTTTTCCGGCCACATGTTCCCGACCAAACGGTTCGACAACGAGGCCCGGCTTCGCGAGCATACACATCGCCACGCGCGCGTTCACGACGCGCTGGCCGGTGACGCGAAATATGACGGTGGGATCGGGTGGTGTGCGTTTGACTACAATACGCATGCCTATTTCGGGTCGGGCGACCGGATCTGTTATCACGGCGTCTCTGACATATTCCGCATTCCAAAACCGGCGGCCGGATTTTACCGGTCGCAATGCGATCCGTCAGAAGAGATCGTACTCGAGCCGGCGTTCCATTGGGCTTGCGGCGATGAGAACGAAGCATTCACCTTCGGCCTCGTCTCCTCAAATTGCGAAAAGCTCCGGTACTTTGTCGGTGACAAGCTAGTTGCCGAGGCCGAGCCAGATCGTAAGACCTATCCAAACCTAAAGTACGCGCCTTTCAACCCAAATCTGCGTTCTGCGATATGGGGCGGCGTCCCGTGGTCGGACCTACGTATCGAAGGCTGGATCGGCGGGAAAATGGTGATCGAGCGAAAGATGTCGGGCCAGGGCGTCGACCGTCAGTTCGTTGTCAGAGCGGACGACACCGAGCTTAATGCCAATGGGATCGACATGACTCGTGTCGTGTTCCGAGTCACGGACGAATTCGGCAACGACCGCCCGTTCGCAACCGGTGCGATCCAGTTCACCATCGAAAATGGCGAGATCATCGGCGATAATCCATTCGCGTTGGTTGGCGGTGTCGGGGCAATTTGGATAAGGTCCACCGACAAACCCGGAACAATTCGTTTGGTCGCTAAGCATCCACGGCTAGGTACGCGAAAGATCGAGATCGAAGGACGCCTGGATAAGAACCTGGCAGTTGGATCGAGCGTATAGACATTGCATGAAGCTGCTTTTCGCCGTCTGTACTTCGATCCTTCTTCTCATCGTCGCTCTTCATGCTCAAGGCCCTCCGTCGCCGCCGACGGACAAACTGACCGAGATCAACGCAACTTTGAAAACCCTTGAAGACCAGGGCTTTTCGGGCGCCGTCCTGCTCGCAAAAGATGGCAAACCCGTGCTAAGACGTGGCATAGGCCCGATGGATAGATCCGCCGCGGTCCCAATGACGCCGGAGATCGGCTTTGACATTGGCAGTATCACCAAGGTATTCACGTCCGCCGCTATATTTCGTCTGGAACAGGAGGGCAAACTGCGGCTGAGTGATCCGGTCTCGAAATACTTTAGGAACGCTCCGGCAGACAAGTCCAACATCACCATTCTCCAATTGGTTACGCACTCGTCCGGGATGGCTGACCTCTTAGGTGAAAACGGCATCTGGATAAAGGACTATACCGGGGATTATGACTACACTCCCGTAACTCGCGATGAGATCGTCCACCGCGCCTTTCAATCGAAGCTGCTATTCGATCCCGGCACAAGCAATAAGTACTCAAACACCGGATACAGCATTCTAGCCGCGATCATAGAAGTAGCTTCCGGGCAATCTTATGAGAAATATGTTCATGACAAGATATTAAAACCCGCCGGAATGGAAAAAACGGGGTACATGATCCCAAAATGGAAAAAGCAAGAGTTGGCCGTCGGATATTCGAAGGGAGTAAGTTGGGGTACTCCGCTTGATCACAAATGGCTAGCGGATGGGCCGTCATGGAACCTGCGCGGGAACGGAGGGATGATCTCAACCGTCGATGACCTGCTTAAATGGAGCGCCGCCCTCAAAAATGACCGCGTACTGGGCCCGCGGGAACGCGAGGCATTTTTCGACGCCATGAACGTCAAGAAGAATAAGCGCGGCGTTCGAACCATGGGAGCAGCGGGCAGTAACGACGTGTTCTCTTCGGTTTTCCTTTGGGTCCTGGACGAAGACCGTCTGATCGTTATTTTCTCGAACCAGAGCCAGTTTGCCGCCGAGAAATATGCGGGGAATATCGCCGGGATGATGCTGCGAAGCGGCCTCTAGCGAAAACTTAATGGCGTTATTCCTGGCCTCTCCTCCGGCTCGTCGTCTTGTTACTTCATCGAAGAAACCAGCGTCTTCGAAGCCGGATCGATAGCTTTTCCAGGCCCTGCAAGATATTTCTTTAGGTCCGGCTTTTTCAAAGCACGAATACCGGCGACAACCATTCTCGCGTTAAGAAGGGCACCGGCCGGCGTCGAATGCGTCCGGGCGTCTCCGAACAGCGGTGCGACCTTGTCCGGCCCAAGGCGTTCGAACTCGAGGGCGACGATCTCGTTAAGATCGATGTAAGCAGCACCCGTAGCTTTGGCGGCGTTTTCGGTCCATTTCACCCACTGCTCGCGCTCCTTTCGTATTATCTTGCCGTTGGCCCAGTCCTTGTGCGGCACCATCGAACAAAAGATCATCACCGCGCCTTTATCGCGAGTATCGTTGCCATATTTGCGCATGTACCAGCCGAAGCTCCGTACGGTTTCCTTCTTGCCGTCGAGCCGTGTTGCTTCGGCCGTTTCCTCGCCTTCGCTGTGGAGTGACGGGCGGTCCTTGGCAGCAGGGTCGTCGTATCTGCCAACGTCGTTGTGACCGAACTGAAGCAAGACAAAGTCGCCTTTCTTGATCTCCGACATGATCTTGTCCCAACGTCCTTCGTATTGAAACGTACGGCTCGAGCGGCCGCCGATCGCACGGTTGACGACGTTTATCTTTGTCAGGTCAAAGAACTGGGCAAGTTCCTGGCCCCAACCGCGCAGAGGTGCGTTACTGTTCAACGTGGAATCGCCAACGATCCACAAAGTGGGTAATTTGGGATCGCGCACCTGCGAAGGCGTGGTTTTCGAGTCGTCGACAACTGGCCGTGGGTCATCCTTGACCTGCCCAAAAGCCGTGCAGGCAAACCCGGCGACAAGAAGCAACCACGAAATTGCACGAAATACACGAATGGTATTCTCTGGCCTCTGAATTCGTCGATAGGGCATGACTAATTCCGATTTGGTAGCCTTTCGTGTCATTTCGTGGTTCCGCTCCTCGCGATCTCGACGGCGTAGATCTGTATCGGCCCGAGCATATTCGATCGAAAAACGATCCATTTGCCGTCCGGCGTGATGGTCCCGTTGGGTTCGAGCGAATAGTCATGTTTCGCCAGATTGACGAGCTTTTCCGATTCAAATTTGTCGGCCTTTGGCCGGAAGAGATACATCCATTGTCCATTGTCGCCCTTTGCCACGCTGTTCGGCCCACCGCCGTCACCCGAATAGAACGTGCCGTCCGGTGACACGTTGTAATGCACCGACCATTCACGCTTGGTAAGGCTGTATTTGGTCATTTTGCCGGTCCTGATCTCGTATTTCGCGAGCCAGAATACCTGACTTTTTGGCGTTTGCAGATCGTAGTAAATGTATTTGCCGTCGGCGCCGAAAAACTCGTGGCCGAAGATCTCCATATCCATCGTCCGCGTGTGGACCTTTGTCAGGCCAGTCCCGTCGGTTCGGATCGTCCAAATGCGGTCGACCTTATGCCACGGGCCTTCGTGGCAGAACATCATCAGACCTGGATCGGTCGGCGACATCTGGACATGATTTAACCAGTCCGTCGCGGGATGGAACGTCTTGATCTCGCCCGTCTTGATATTGATGGTGTACAGAGTCATCGGTATCTTTGCTGCGAGCCGTCGCTCCATCATGTCGCCCTTGCCCGGATAATTGTCGCGTCCGGCGGTGACCTGGCCGGGTCGCGGTGTTGGAGTCGGCGTCGGAGCAGCACCAGGGCGGAACTCTGCCGGCATCTCGCCGACGACCATGCTGCCGCCGAGCAGCGTTTCGTCGGCGTTAACAGCAAAGCCCGATCCGCTGCGTAGCTTAGCGTTCTTCACTATCTCCCGCGTGGCCTTGGTGTCGATGTCGGTTTCATAGACCGCATCGCCCTTGAGATAGAACACCTTCCTAGTTTTTCGACCGACGATCACGTTGCTTGTGCGGCCCTCGACGATCTGTTCTATCTGTTTCGTCTTAAAGTTGTAGGTCGAAAGTCCGGAACGCGTTGAAAAGACAAATTTGTCGCCGCTTGCCGTATAAGCGTTCTGGTGAAAATAGAACGACGAACTGCCTGGCTCATCGGAGATCCGTATGATCCGATGTCCCGTGTCGGGATCGATCCATTCGCGGGGAAGCTCCTTCGTTTGTGCGCTCATGAAATGCGTTGAACCAATGAGGAGAAACAATGCGGAAAAGACGATCTTCATATAGCACCTTTATTTATCATAGAGCGAGCAGAGAACAAGTTCTGGGAAACATTTTGGCTCCGCCAAACCGCGGCGGAGCCAAGTTCCTAAGAACGATCGGTAAATGGCGTCTTCATTTAGAAGATCAACCTAATTCCGAACTGAAGATACCGCGAACTGGTCCCCGGATTCGGGCTTCCGAACGAGTTGCCCACCTGGCCACTGGTTAGCGTACCGAAGTTCGCTTCGTAGGCGTTGCGGAGACGCCAAGCTTTGAACCCATTTAGCGTCGTTAGGTCGTACGACAACGGGTTCGTTGTCGCAAATCCCTGAGGCACCGGAACGCTATAGAAATTGCCCGGCAACGCACCGCTGGTCTGACCGGCTCGAGGAGGAAGTCTCGTTGCGTCGACATTTGACCGGATCTGACCGAGAATTGCCGCTCCAGCTGGCGTATTCGACGCTGGCGTAGCCCTGCCGATAGAGGTCTGAAAGGCGGCCCAAGCGTCATATTCGGCCGCGGATATTGGCGATGATCTGACGTTTGCCGCGGCGCAATTTGCGTTGGCCCCGGAGGTTACCGGCGTTGGTATGGTTAGGTCGGTAATACATTCATTGCCATTGAATTCAGTCGGAAAACCTCCCCAACCAAAGGGCGTGTTGCCGCGGCTGTTCAAATAGAAGTTAGGAATATTGAACACATTCAAGGCGTCGACGCGAAAGTTGATCTTTCGCTTGCCTTCGCCGCCGATCCATGGCATCGGGAAGTCTTTCTGTATCGAAAGATCGAAGTACTTCCTCATCGGTTCCGTAACGCTCAAGGTTCGCGGCGCATTGCCGAGTTGGCCCTTAGCCGGACGCATGAACGCGGCAGGGTTCACATATGGTTCGCAGACTGAGAAGCTGTTTGTCCCGACTCCGGTCCCGACCTTACATTTCGGGTCCCACAGCGGATTCTTCAGCGGCACGCCGGGAACGATGTCCGGACGCACGACTCGGTTGAATGACGCCCCGCCAAGAAGATTAGGATCGGTCAGGAACGGCTGATACGGATTGCCGCTTGTTATTCTGACTACTCCGGACAGGCTCCAGCCGCCGATCGGGCCATTTACGTACCATGGAGCACCCTTGAAAAACGGCCGGCCTTTTCCGAACGGTAGATCATACGTGAATGTGGAGGAAAAAGCGTGCCTCGTGTCGAATGCCGAAAGCGCCCGGTCATTTGAGAGTTTGCCTCCCAGAGCGACCTGTCCTTTTACCGAACCGCTGGTGAGTACTCGAACGTCGGGACTCGCGTCCGAAGAATCGTCAAGCGATTTAGCAAAGGTATAATTCGCAGTTGCACTAAGCCCGCGGCCGATACGGCGTCTAAAATCGATATAGCCGGCGTGACGAATGCTGCTCGAGTTGGCGTTGAAGTACTTGTTCAGCGGTTCATAGCCCATATAGGTTGAGAACAAGCTGGCGATAGGCACTGTGTTGATCGCAGTTCCACCGAGAAGGGGTGTACGCCCTAATGGGTCCGAAATAGTACTTGTCGGATTGATATTATTCGCCGTAAGGGTCGAGATGGCATTCGGGTCACGCAAATTCACATTGATCTGTGGAGTATACAAGTGAACGCCGCGATTACCGACGTAGGCTATTTCTAAAGTCGAGTTTCTGAACGGAGAAAACTGAATGGCGACATTCCAGCTCTGCGAATAAGGGACCTTACCGTAATTCGGGTCACTGAGATCGACCGATATGCCCGGGATCACGTTTGCTTTCAGGAATACGAGCCCATTCTGGTCGGTACCAAGCAGCGTATCTAAAGGCGTCGAGGTCCCCTGGTTCGGGTTGTTTCCCGTGAACCTGAACGGCTGACCAGGATTTGCAGATCCGACAGACACGGTGCCCGCGCCCGTTACCGGGTCATATACAACGGTCGGCTTCGCCGTGCCCGGTTCGGTGAAACCGCCAAAATCCGGAAAGGCCGCTCGGTTGTTTCCATTGATCGGAACATGCGAGACACCAAATCCGGCGCGAATCACGAACGACCTTTTCTCGAGGTCCATGCCGAAGACCCGTGCCTTCGGGCTCCACGCAAAGCCAAGTCGCGGCTCCCAACCATTGTAATCGATCGGAACAATGTGCCTTGACCTGCCCCCGCGTCCCGAAAATGCGAATGGGATCAACTGCGTAGTCGTCGGGATATAGCTTGGGATCGCGGCTCCCGAGACGACACCGGCTGCTATTGCGATAGCACCCCTCTGCGTCGTACTGACTGCGGTGCCGTTGTCGGTATAAGTGATCGTCTGTGCGAGATCAGGACGGAATACACCCTGCAAATTATTTGCCTCGGTTCGCGGCTCCTGCAAGGAATAACGCAGACCAAGATTAAGTGTCAGGTTCGGCCTGATCTTCCAGTCATTCTGGACGAACAGCGCTCCGCTGTCCCATTGGTAATTGTAGTTGAACAGTGCCGGGCGAAATGCCACTAAATTTGGAACGCCGATCAACCAACTTGCCACCGCGTTGCCGCCGTTCTGAACACCGTTCGAGTTGTTTGTAGTAGCGTTACCAGCCGGACTATTGTTCGTCTGGATCCGGCGAAAATTCCATCGGCCGCCGGCGGCGGCGAAGAACGGCGTGACCTGCAGACGGGCTCGATTGACGTCTCCGCCGATCTTCCAGATCATGTTTCCGGTCGTCCAGTAGAGCGTATCGCTGATATCGAACCGCTTCTCGGTATTGAAGTTGTTCGTACTTAGGCTCGAACCTACATCGGGGGCAGCGTATTGACCGTCATTGCCTAGACCGGTGATCAGCGGCATACCGCCGACGGTCAAACTTTTGATCCCCAGGTCAGTCGAAAGATTGTGACCGGTCATTATCGAAAACTCGGGCGAGAAATCTTCGCTGAAGTTTCCTTTTGTGTAGTTGAATCGCAACTCATTGGTGATCGAGGACGAGAAGATCCGGTTTATAGTGGCAAGATACTGTGAGGCGTCACTGTAAACACCCTGATTACCGTTAATGTCGCTGTTTGTGGCTCTCCGTATCCCAACCGCCGGTGTTTTCGTCCATCGAAATGTCGCCTTGGTCTTGTCGGTGATATTGTGATCGATCCGAACCGTGTAACGCCGTTCGTTTTGCGACGCCTGGCGGAGGGTAAAAAGGTTACGAACCAGACCGTTATCAAGAAAATAACTGCCCGCGGGGTTCATGTACGACATCAGCTTTACTCCGGCAGGATCGAGAAACGCACTCGGGATAACATCCAACGCCGGATTGGCAGCCTTGTTAGCTATTTGGGCGGCAGCTTGCGTTGTGGTGCAGTACGGCTGGTTTTGGGCATTGAACGAGACCTGCTGAACACCGTTGATGAACTGGACCCAGCCGAACGGACAATACTGGTTGCCGGATACATTCGGAACAATGATAGGAACAAGCGCATTACCAGCCCCGAGTGTGAATTGTTGGTAAATATTGTTATCCGATCCAGCGACAGCGGATAAACCAAACTGTGCGGCAACGGCCGACGGCAGCCATCCGCTCGTAGTGAAGACCTCGTCGCGGAAATTGCCTGTACGTTCGGCATCGGTTGGCACAAGTGCGCTGCCCTGTTGGAAATCGTTACGCCATCTAGGCTCTATGGCAAAGAAAAAGAACGTCCGGTTCTTGCCGCTGTAATACCATTTGCCATCTTCGCCAAATTTCGGAAGGTAAACCGGGCCGCCCACGGTGAACGACGTCTGATTGCTGCGGAGGTTATTAGCCGGGCGCGGCGCCGTACCCTGATTCCAAGCTCGGGCATTCGTGACCGGATTTCGATGATACCAGAGGGCGGTTCCAAAGAACTTGTTCGCGCCGGATTTCGTCGTGATGTTGATCACACCGCCGCCAGTCGTACCGAACTCGGCCGAGTACGCCGAACTTTGGATCGAAAATTCCTGAACGGTCTCAGGCGAAAAACTAACAGCCGATCGTGCGATACCTACGCCCGTATTATTCACACCGTCGGCTAGCATCGACGTGCTGCCGGGGCGACCGCCGTTGACGCTTAGGTTATAACCAGGCGATGGCGTGATGACACCAGAGTCGATATCCTCGCTGCCCGAATCGCCCGACACATTCGGCATTGTTACGGCAAGGTCGAGGACGCTGCGATTGTTCAACGGCAGGTCTCGAAGCTGACGTTCAGTGATCGTTTGACTCACCGTGCCGGAATCGGTGTTCACCATCTGCGAGTCTGCCTGGATAGTTACTTCCTGAGCCACGCTGCCGACCTCGAGCGTCACATTTATCGTCGACACCGTAGCAGTGTCGACCTTGACCCTCTGGACGAGCGCCTTCTTAAAGTTGGTCGCTTCGACCTTTAAGTCATAGATCACCGGGTCAAGCGCACTTACGGAGAACGATCCCTCACTCGATGTCGTCACCGTGATCGAAGTATTTGTCGCGACATTCGTGATAGTCACCGTCGCGCCCGGCACCGCGGCCCCTTTCTGATCGAAAACGGTTCCGGTAATGCCACCTTTATTGGTCTGACCAATTATTCCAGCTGCCCAAATGAGAACAAAGAGCGAGATCTTAACCAGTCGCATAGATTTCCTCCAATCGCGTAGAGCCTTATTTAGTGACCGTATTGAAAACTTGGATCGTCCCCAAACATCAAGAAGGTGTCCGACCTGTGCCGTGAAAAGGCTCGGTTGCTTACTGTCGACTTAGATCTCGAATCCGTATAAGGATACGCTATCTCAGTAAACCGCTTAACTGAAGCTTTCAAAAACAACCAAAAGTAAACAGGAATTACAGCTTCCTAAGTCTGAATAAAGGACTGATGGGTGAAAAACTAACATTTCGATAAGTGTTAGTCAAGTACTATTTATCGGTCCGCATTTACGACCCCGATCGGTTGGTGGACCGTGCCAGGGCCGATATAAGTAATGCGAAGTAACCGCTTAACCGTAGTCAGGGCGCGAAATGAGAATTTCGGGGACTCGAACACGCCGCTGACAACAGGTTCCGAACTACGTCTCGTGGATCTCGGCCGCTGACGATGGGCATATAAAGACGGATCAGTGAGGACTCGTTGACAAAACATAAGGGCATGCTCTGTTTCCAGAACATGCCCCGTAGGTCTCGAAGGGGATCAGTTTCTCGTTAGAACAAGAACTTGAATCCGATCTGCATTCGCCGTGGGTAGTTTGCCTGGTTGGCCGTGGCAAGTCCGATTGTGCCAAATGCGCCGCCGAGCGTCGTTGACGGAGCAGGATAGTACGGATGATTGAAAGCATTGATGGCTTCCAATCTGATCTGCACCTTCATCGACTCGGTTATTTGGGTGTTCTTCAGCAGCGAAAGGTCAACGTTATTGATGTTGTCCCTCCTGGCATCGGTGAACCTGAACGGCGCGGTCCGGAGATGGCCGGTCAGCGGTGCGGTCTGCGAAAACACGGCCGTGTTAAACCACTGGTTGGTTGACTGCTGGGCGTACGGCAGGCCCACCTTTCCGCCTAAGTAGTAGATGTCTCCGGACGTAGTCCCTCCTGTCAGACTGTAGGAGCCGAACGCGATCGGGAACCCGACCTGGAATTGATACACTCCCTGAAGCTGCCACCCGCCGATGATGCGATTGACGATCGGATTTTTTCCGTCCATCAACTTACCCTTGCCGAATGGAAGGGCATAGATCGCACTAAGGGAGAACCGATGAGGAACATCCTGATCGGCGATCATCCTGGTCGGCAGAGCGTCGCCTGCATTCAGATATTCGGTCGCCTGCAGCCACTTGGACCACGTGTACGAAAATTGAACGGTATTACCGCCCGAGAACCGCTTCTGCAATCCGAACTGGCCCGAATGATACCAGGACCTGCCGTCGTTATTGGACGTAAGGACACTCGTGAACTGCGGAAATGGTCTGAGTAGCTGTGAACGCGAGATCGTCGTGCCAGTAAAGAAGGAAGTACCCTCAAAACCCGGAACATTTCGAAACGGATTAGGCAAGCCAAGGCCTAAGGCAGCATTTCGTACGCACAACGGGTCGGTTGTACCAGCGGGACAACTCGCAGGAGGTATCTGCTCGTCCACCAGGTACTGGCTCGGCAAAGCGTTCAGATCCTTGATGATCTCCAGGTCGTAACCCTTGTTGCCGACATAGACTGCTTCAAGAACCAAGCCGAACGGCAATTGACGCTGAATGCCGAACTGCCATCTCAGCTGTTTGCCCGATTTCGGGTTTTGGTTGAAAAACGAGACCGATCCCCCGAGTCCGGTGGTTTTGCCTGCTGCATTTCCGACCGGCTCGAGCACACTGATCGCGGTCGGGAAGAGCGAGATAGACTGAGGGATGACCGCTCCGTTTGCAAGAGTCGTCGTCGCGAGAGCAGTAGTTCGCGTGAATCCGGACTGGATGACGTCGCCGCGCCGCTCGCCCAGGAAGCCGGCGAATAAGCCGACACCGCCGCGTAACACGGTCTTGTCGTTAAGACGGTAGGCGACTCCGAAGCGCGGCAGGAACGTGCTTTGTGGCGTACTGTAAAGCTTAGCTCCCGTATCTTTACCGGCGAACATCAAACCGCCCAGTACATTAAAAGTGGCCGGATTGATCGCAACACCGTTGATGTCAGTATCTCCGGACGTGAAGTTCGCCCTGATCTGGGTCTGCGAAGGCTGAACAAATCCGAAATCAAATCCGGAAACGCTCTTGTTCTGACGCTCGACCATGCCTTCTTCTCTCTCGTATCGCAATCCGACGTTGATCGACAGGTTTCGGGCGAGCTTGAAGTCGTCCTGAACGAAAAATCCCCAAGTCTTCGAATATTCGGAATAGTCCGCCCTTCGCGTAATGTCCGCCGTTGTAGGCAAACCGAGCAGGAAGGACGCGAAAGCCTGCAACCCGTTGACTTCCTGCGGCCCGGTCCCGGTGTTCGTGCTTGCTCGCGTGTAGGTATTGTTAAATGTGAACTGGCCAGTCTGATCGTTGCTCTGGAAACTGTCGTCCTCGCGATAGATCCTGAGTTCACCTCCGAATTTCATTGAGTGTGAACCGATGTTCTTACTTAGAACGGCGACCGCGTTGTGAGAGTCCACCGGCCTGTACTCGTTCGTCAGGCCGTTGCCCAAGGTTCCGTTCGTTGGGAAGTTAAATCGAGGGAAACGCCTGTTCGTACCGGCGATGTTGTTGAAGGTTGCGCCGGCCGTCGAGCCCCACAATTTTGTCAGGTCAAATCCGACAGCGTCGTCTTGAGCTCCCGACGCCCTGATAAATCGGTTGTAGCCGTATTTGACGTTCAGGAACGTGGTCGAGTTAAAAGTATGCACGTCGTCGATCACGCCGCCGCGGGAGGCGAAAATGAAATTGACGCCGGTGTATGCACTGTCTGTGTAGCGATTGTACAGGCTGCTCCTGTCGTACCAACTGCCGCGGACAAACAAATGATTGTTCTGGGAGAGCTGTTGATCGGCACGGAACGACCAGTTGTTATATGGCTTCGTTTTTTCCGCAAGCGTCGAGTCGTTGATGTTACCGACAAGCCCCGGATTTTTCGGGTTTCCGAAATACGGAAGGATCGCTTTGGCAACGTCATTGAGCCTGTTGAGCGGAATAATGTTGAGGCCAAGAGGATTCGCTGCGGTCGCACGAGTGGGATCGGCGAACTGAGTGCCGGTGTACGTCGTTCCCGAACCGCCGTTGGTTCGCGTCAGCGGATCGTAAATGTTTGTCAGCCCGGCATTGGAACATTGTGTCGGTGTAAAGCTGGACGGACAGAGATAAGCCGAAAAATCGCCCGAAGCGAGTGCGGCGGTCGGCACCCAGACGTTTGAAACGTCAAAGCGTGGACGCGAGTCGCGAATGGCTTCAAATCCAAATAAGAAGAACGATTTGTCCTTTCCGTTATAGAGCCAGGGAATTCTGACGGGACCGCTTATGTACCCTCCGATCCTGTTTGAATATGTATCTGGCCGCGCCTGGCCTCGGGCCTTTCCGAACGTATCATTGGCAGCCCAACTGCCCGGTTCTTGAAAAAGATACGCCGAACCGTGGAACGAGTTGGTTCCGGATTTGATACTTATACTTGTTACCGACCCTTCAGTATTTCCAAACTGGGCGTCAAATGTTGCCGTCTGGACCTTAAATTCCTGTACGATGTCGCTCGGGGGAACGTAACTCGCGATGACCTCGTTTTGGTTCGCGGTCGCTGTGCTGGCAACACCGTCGATCGTGAGGTCCATGCGGTTTCCGCGAACGCCATTGATGGCAAAGCCAACAATGTGCGTAGGTTCGAACGGTCGGTCGAGCCGCGGGTCGCCGGTGTAACTTGTTCCCGCCGACATTCCGATCAGCGTGTACGGGTCGCCGTGGACCAATGGCAGTTCAGCGATCCGCTGGGCGTCGACGACCTGGCCAAGGGACGCATTTTCAGTATTCAATGGCGGCAGCTCGACCGTGACGTTGACTGACTCGCTTGCGCCGCCGACCTCAAGCGTGATGTCGATCTGAAGCGATTCTGCGATGTGTAGAACGACCTTGTCCCGGATCATCTTTTTGAACCCAGGCGCCTGGACGATGACCTGATATTCACCAGGTGTCAAATAGGTTGCCTGAAACAGTCCGTCATTGTTGGTCGAAAGCGTGACCTTGGCGCCCCGGGCAGGGTCTATTACCTGCACTGACGCGTTAGGCACTGTGTGGCCATTAGGATCAGTCACGATCCCTCTAACTGTTCCTCGAGTTTCCTGGGCGTGGATGACGACGCTTAACGACAGCATCGCGATCAAAGCAGCCAGCAAACCCAGGATCCGCGTTGTCTTTGCTCTATTGATATTCATCGTTTTAGTTCCTTCTTCTTCGGAAAATCTTTGACAAATCTGACCCTGATATCCAACTGTGGAGCTTGAGAAAACATAGTTGGTAAAACCAATTATTCTCGAAGCTCTCGGGTTCTAACTCGCAGCCGCCACTATTTTATTAGTGAATAGCTCGATTAGTGCGTGTTCGAATAGTTAAATTGGTAATACCATTCAATCTAAGGATGTCGGATTGGTAACATAACATGGTTTCAGGTCTTTGTCTAGGGGAAATGTCACCGAAATATGCGGAAAATGTCGAAGAAATAACGACCTTTTTGCCGGGATCACTGCATCGACTCTGAGATCGTGAGTATTTCAGTGATCTCACGCCGTTTTGCGGGATCGGCGAGGGCTCATAAACTGAATTGGTAATACCGTTTTCTAAAACGTTCTCATTGGTCGCAGTCGCGTAAACGCCTTACGATCGTCGAGCATCAGGGCCCCGCAAGTACTCATTAGACCCTAAATCATTGATGAATCCGAGTTCTGGGGCAAGATCGGCGAACGTATTGGGTTAGCCTTCCTTGTAATAATTGGTAAAACCAGTCATAATTCCGCCAATTTATAAGCAATACTGACTCCGAACTATCGCTCGCTGCCGGAGAGTCAGTTTCGATGAAGAACACATTTGTTATACTCACGGCTGTCTTTTTCGCTGCAGTAAGCTCGAGAGCTTACACAGCAAAAGGACTCATCGACATCACGGTCGCGGCGGATGGCACTGGCGATGTCAGAAGCGTCCAGGAAGCGGTTGACCGTGTTCCGGAGAACAATTCACATCGGTTCCGAATCGTCATCAAGGCTGGTACTTATAAGGAGCAGATCCGTGTACCGTCAAACAAACCGTATATCTCGCTCGTCGGGGACAAGGCTGGTAGGCCTGTTCTGACATTTAGCATTTCAAACAAAGATGCCGGTTCAACATCGGCCGCGTTCGCCACCTACATCGGAGGGCATGATTTCTATGCCGAGAATATTACGTTCGAGAACTCGTTCGGGACCGGTTCTCAGGCGGTCGCCGTGTTGGTAGAGGCCGACCGAGCTGTATTCAGGAATTGTCGTTTTCTGGCGTGGCAGGACACCCTCTACGTTAAGAATGGACGGCAATACTTCGCTGATTGCTATATAGAAGGACACGTCGACTTCATATTCGGCCAGTCGGCGGCGGTGTTTGAAAACTGCGAGATCCACAGTAAAGGAGACGGCTATCTCACCGCTCCGATGCGATTCGCCGCGAACGAACCCGCGGGCCTCGTATTTAACAAGTGCCGGCTGACCGGCGAAAACATAAAGAACGGTGTCTATCTTGGCCGCCCGTGGCGCGATTACGGCAGGTCTGTATTCCTGAAGACGGAAATGGGCGAGCACATTAAGCCCGAGGGCTGGCATCACTGGCTGCCCGAACGCGAAAAGACGGCATATCTCGCCGAATATAAGTCCACCGGAAAGGGCGGTGATCCTGCAAAGCGTGTCGCCTGGTCGCATCAACTCACCGACGCGGAAGCGGCAGCCTTTTCGACGCAGACATTTCTAAAGGGCCGAGACGGTTGGGATCCCGCGAAGGCCGACGACAAATGGCTTGAAAGAACCGCTCCCGACTGGTCGCAAGTTACCTGGAATGATGCTCTGAGACAGCCGGCCCTCTGGTATCAAACGGATGAGGCCGCTCGCATTGCTGATCAGCTGCTGGTCTATCAAAAGGTAAACGGCGGCTGGGAAAAGAACATCGATATGGCCGCCATGCTTACCAGCAAGGAAAAAGAAGTCCTCTTGGCCAAACGTTCTGACATCAGCGAAACGACGATCGACAACCGCACGTCGTACACTCAAGTCGCCTACCTGGCAAAAGTGATCACGGCGAGCCTGTTGAAACCGACGCCCCCGAACAACTTTCCAAAGTACAAGGAAGCCTTTAACCGGGGCGTCGATTACCTGCTCTCGTCGCAATACGAAAATGGTGGCTTTCCACAGTTTTATCCCTTAAAGAAAGGTTATTACACGCACATTACGTTTAACGACGACGCGATGATCGGGGTGCTCGAGGTGCTCAGGGATATCGCCAACGGCTCCGAAGACTATAGATTTGTCGACGAAGACCGCCGGGCAAAGTCCGCGACGGCTATCTCCAAAGCGCTCCCGCTGATATTGAAACTCCAGGTGGAACAGAATGGCAAGAAGACGGTTTGGGTACAGCAGTATGACGAGAACACGCTTAAACCCGCGTGGGCGCGAAAATTCGAGCCGCCGTGTCTGACGGCCAACGAGAGCGTCGCGATCGTTCGATACCTAATGCACGAGAAGCCGACACCCGAGATCGTTGCGGCGATCGAGGCCGCGGTCGACTGGTTCAAAAAGAATCAACTGAACGGTATTCGCTGGGTCCGGACAAACGGTGAGAATGCGGTGGTCGCTGACAAAGCCGCGCCGCCGCTGTGGGCGCGCTTTTATGAGTTCGAGACGATGAAACCAATATTCATCGGACGCGATTCCGTCATCAAATACGACGTCAGCCAGATCGAAGCGGAACGCCGAAATGGTTACGCATGGTACGGCACCTGGCCGCGAAAACTGATCGAGAACGAATATCCCAAGTGGAAAGCAAAACTGAATAATGCAAAATAGACGCGATTTCCTGAGAAACTTGGCTGTCGGCGCCGCGGGCCTGGCGATCCTACCGAAATTAACGTTCGGACAGTCCGGCGATGCATGGGAGACGACCTACAAACAGATCCTCGCCCGGATCAAGCCGCCGTTGTTTCCAAAGAAGAATTTCGACATTACGAAATTCGGAGCCAAAGCCGAAGCGTCGAACGATAGTTCCTTAGCGATCGCTCGTGCGATCGACGCCTGCAGCAAGGCCGGCGGAGGACGCGTCGTCGTTCCCGCCGGCGAGTTCCTGACCGGTGCGGTCCACTTGAAGTCGAACGTCAACTTGTATCTGGTAAGAGGTGCCACGCTCAAATTCTCGACCGACGCCTCAAAATATCCGATCGTCGCGACCCGCTTCGAAGGGATGGAGTGCATGAACGTTTCGCCGTTCATATATGCCTTTGGGCAGACCAATATCGCCATAACCGGCGAAGGCACGCTCGACGGCCAGAGTAACAACGAACATTGGTGGAACTGGCACGGCAGCGCCAATTTTGGCGGCAAGGCGGGAGAGCCCAACCAACGTGCGGCGCGGGCAAGGCTCTACAAGATGATGGAAGACGGGACTCCGGTCAAAGACCGCGTTTTCGGCCCGGCGGACCGTCTGCGGCCCAATTTCATTCAGCCGCACCGCTGCAAGAACGTTCTTATCGAAGGCGTCACGATCGTAAACTCCCCGATGTGGGAGGTCCACCCGCTGCTCTGCGAAAATGTCACGGTCCGAAAGCTGCGGATCTCGTCGCACGGGCCGAACAACGACGGATGCGACCCGGAATCGTGCAAAGACGTGTTGATCGAGGACTGTTATTTCGACACCGGCGACGACTGCATCGCCATCAAATCCGGCCGCAACGACGACGGGCGGCGTGTCGCCGTCCCGACCGAGAACGTCATCGTTCGCCGCTGCGAGATGAAGGACGGCCACGGCGGCATTACGGTCGGCAGCGAGATCTCGGGCGGCGTTCGCTATGTGTTTGGCGAAGACTGCAACATGGACAGCCCGAATCTCGATCACGCGCTTCGGGTAAAGAACAACGCGTCGCGCGGCGGTCTGCTCGCGAACTTTTACTTCCGGAACATAAAAGTCGGCCAGGTCAAGCACGCCTTGATCACAGTCGATTTTAATTACGAGGAAGGTGCCAAAGGCAAATATACGCCAGTCATGCGCGGGTTTTACGTCGACCACCTTACGAGTTCAAAGAGCAAGCTCGGCGTGGACATCCAGGGCCTCGATGCCGGTCCGGTCGAGAACGTTTCGATTCGCAACAGCACTTTTGACAATGTCGCTGACGGAAATGTGGTCAAGAATCTGAAAGGCGTAAAGCTCGAGAACGTCAAATTCAACGGCAAGTTGATTAGTGAATTGAAATAGATAATGAAGCTTGTCGCCGGGACCATTTTCGCCTTGCTGCTTGTGTTCTCAGTTGACGCGCAATGCGTGGTCGAGGTTTGGGCTGTCCATATTGCAGTCTTCGCCAAACACGTATCGGACGCCGCCCGAGATCTCGCTACCGACCGTAATGCCGCCGTGGCCGTCCTTCATCTCGCAGCGGCGAACGATGACGTTCTCGGTCGGGACGGCGACACGCCGCCCGTCGTCGTTGCGGCCGGATTTGATGGCGATGCAGTCG